>CANFST010000047.1 GCA_947449695.1 Chitinophagales bacterium | reverse complement strand
GCATCCATTGCTCGTTCTAAAATTGTATCAATTTCCCAACCATTGGCTGCTTCAATTTTATCTTGCAAATTACCCTGACGATTTAGCAATTTATCCATCTCTTCATCAGTCATTGGTTCGGCAAATTTGTTGCTGATTTCTTCATATTCTTTCAGCATATCAAAGATTTCCTTTTTGCCTTCACGAATAATTTCAATAACAGTTTTGTTCGGGTCTAAAATTGGTTCTTGTTCTAAGTAGCCTACTGAATAATCATTTTTTTTGAACTCAATTTTGCCTTGAAAATTTTGGTCGATGCCTGCAATGAGCTTTAACAGCGTTGACTTTCCGCTACCATTCAAACCAATGATACCAATTTTTGCACCGTAATAAAACGACAAATAAATATTGTTCAGAATGGTTTTATTAGGTGGGATTATTTTGCTCACACCCACCATCGAAAAGATGACCTGTGTGGATGCTGCGTTGTTATTATCTGCCATGAAAATTTATTTTTTGAGGCGCAAATGTAATGAAACAATCATGCGAATAAAAATGGAATGAAGGTTAATTCAATTGCCAGCTTGAACCAAAAAATTTATAATCTTATTTGATGTAGATTTGTTGAAATATAATTTTCAAATTAAAACTGATGAAAAAAACAATATTTTTTTTATTCTGTCTAATTCTATTCAATAGATTAAGTCAGGCCGCCACCAATCAGCGAAGCGACACATTTGACATTAAGCATTTTGGGTTGCATCTAAATATTACAGATTACACCAACCAAACCATTTCAGGATTTGCAACTATAAAAGTGCTATCGAAAATGAATAACCAAAATCAGATTTTTTTTGATTTGCTCAACATGAATATCGATTCGGTTAAAGTGAATAGTGCAAATTCAACTTACAATTACAATTCCCCGTTTTTAACTGTCAATCTCTCATCGCCTTTATCTCTCAACGATTCAGCCGATATTGAAATTCATTATCATGGTCATCCATTAGCCGACCCTACTTGGGGTGGTTTTACTTTTAGTGGTGTGTATGCGTTTAATATGGGTGTAGGGTTTTCAACTCAGCCGCATCCCTTTGGCAGAAGCTGGTTTCCATGTTTCGATAATTTTGTTGAACATGCATTGTTCGATTTTTACATCACCACACCACAACATTACAAAGCGCAATGCAACGGATTGTTACAATCGCATTCTATTAATTTAGATAGTACCGAAAACTGGTATTGGCATTTTAATCAACCCATCGTTTCCTATTTGGCAAGTGTCGCAGTTGCGCCATATGCTACTGTTCATCAATCTTTTCAAAGTATAAGTGGGGCAACTATTCCGGTTGAACTCACGGCTCTATCTGCCGATACCAATACAATGAAAAATTTCATGAGCAAATTGCATCAGGCTTTCAATACTTTTGAAAATAGGTTCTTCCCTTATCAATGGGATAAGGTAGGATATGTATTGGTTCCATTTAATTCAGGCGCTATGGAGCATGCCAGCAACATTTCATTTGGCAGACCATTTATTTTCAACAACAATAATGAATCCATCTATCCTCATGAGTTATCTCATCATTGGTTTGGCGATTTAATTACTTGCGATAATGCTGGCGATATGTGGCTCAATGAAGGTTGGGCAACTTACTGTGAAAATATTTTTTATGAAGATGTGTACAGCCGCAGCAGATACATTACCGAAATGAAAGATAAACATCTCACTTCTATTTCATTAGCACACATCAACGATTTGGGTTACAGAGCTGTTGCTAATATGAGAGATGATTTAACTTATGGCACCACAGTTTATTACAAAGGTGCTGATATGATTCATACCTTGCGCACCTACATGGGTGATGCTTTATTCTTTTCATCATTGCAAAAATATTTTCAAAGGCATCAATGGAAAAACAGCAACACATTGCAATTTCGTGATTCACTAATGGCATACAGTGGCATCAATTTAACCAACTATTTTAATGATTGGATTTTGCAACCTGGCTTTCCGCATTTTAGCATTGCAGCTTGGAATGCAAGCGGATCTGGTAATTCGTCTATTAACATGAGTATCATGCAAAGGCAAAGTCATTCAACTCATGCTTATTATCATGTGCCGGTGAGTGTTACTTTTTTCAATCAACAAATGCAATCATTTACTCAATATTTATTTGTTGATAATGATGGTTGTAATGATTTTAACTTTTCCATTCCGCTGCAAAACCCTATCACTGCTATATTTGATTACGATGAAATGTTGAGCGATGCTATAACCGATGATGTTACAATGATTAAAACCACAGGCACAAAAAGTTTTACAAATGCAAAATGTAGCATCAACGCCAGCAACATTTCCGATTCAGCTATGGTATGGGCAGAGCATCATTGGATTCGCCCCGAAGGCTTCAAAATCCCACATAATGGGCTACATCTGGCCGACAGATATTTTAAATTAGATGGAGTGTGGGATAGCAATTTCATAGCTACTATCACTTTTCCTTACAATGGTTCTACAGTTTCATCAACAGTTTATGATAAATCATTTTTTGACAATCAGTCAGAAGATAGTTTAGTAATGCTTTATAGAGCCGATGAAACACAAGATTGGCAAATTGATGCGAATGCTACTATTAATTTTCTAGGCAGTCATACCAATAAAATCGGAACAATTACTACTGATTTAAAGCATGGTGAATTTGCTTTTGGTATGTACGACAATAACTGGAATGACACTTCTACTGAGATTTTCAATAGCTATAATTGTGATTTATCAAGTATTGGTGAATTAAAAAATGACAAAGAGCATTTCTCAGTTTATCCTAACCCTGCTTCACAAGAGTTAATTATTTACAGTCATTTACTTTTATTAAAAACAATAGTTATGTGCGATTTATTAGGGGAGGTAGTATTTGCTCAAAATTCATTACCCACTTCTCATAGCCATTCAATTAATATATCAAATTTACCAAGTGGAATTTACTTCATTAAAATCATTGATTCAAATGGTTTTGAAGAAACAAAAAAGTTTGTAAAAAAGTAAGTTGGGGTATAAAAAATTACTTTTAGGACATAAAAAAAACCGACCGAGAAACTCCCATAACTCAGTCGGTTATTAAAAAAACTCCTATGAAAAAATCGATACAAAAATAGAGGTAGGTTAATTGCATTAAAATACCTGAAGTTAAATGTTATTCACCTGTTATCCACATTGATTAACCTTTCCAAAACCCTTATTTCAAAAGACTTTGAATGATTTTACTCTTACAAGATAAGGTTACAAAATATGAGGTTTTATAAATTAAAAAACAATATAAACACCAATAGCACCTTTGGTGGTTTCAAAAGTGCTGCTTTGGTGTTTACAACAAAATAAACATTATGATTGGGTGAACATAATTTCTTACTGCTTAATAAATTTTGCGTTGTGTTTGTCTCCATTTTCATCGACCACTACTATTATATACCAACCACTTTCTAAACTGTTTACATCAATTTGTTGAATCAAAGCTGTTTGATTGCCTTGCATCACCATTGCACCATTAATATTGAAAATGGAATAGTTAGTGATGTTTAAAGGTTGAGTAGTTGCAATTGTATTCAAATTAAAATTAACTACTGAGGTAGCAGGATTTGGATATAATTGCAGAGCATTATCTGCAATTGGCAAATCAGGCATAATGATACTTTTTACTTTATTAGTTTCCAACGGATTCTCATAATCAAATTGAATCAAAGCACTGTTCCAAATTACGTCGCCTGCTTTTATAGTGTTTTGATTAGGCAATACTGAAAATTCAACAAATGCATTACTACCTATTAAATTGGTTGAACTATCAGGCAAAGCAATACTATCAAATAGCCAAGTGATTTGATTGCCATTAATGCTCACACTATAATTATTGCTTGAAATGCCTTGTGTAAAAGTAGAAGCATCTAAGCCATCAGGAATGGTGCTGGTAACAATAATGTTGGTAGCTTCATAATTGCCTACATTTTGAAAATTGATACGATAATGCAAAGTATCAGTTTTGCTTACCAATTGGCTATCAGCACGATTGGTATAAACAATCATGTCATTAGGGTCAACAGCTCCAACTGTTTTTTGGTTGAACAATGAAGTATTATTAGTTGAATTTAAATCGTTGCAACGCCCTGTAATGGATGCTTGTAAGCTTATCATGGTGCCAATAGTTGTGTTTTTTGAAACGGAATCAACCATTTGAAATGTGAAAGCATCGCCCGGATTTAAGTTGCTAATTATCCAATAGTAACTACCATCTTTTTTAAAACTCCAGGGTTTATCGCTGCTTAAAAAAGTTACGTTGGCATCGGGTGTGATTTTCATGGTATCAGTACAACTGATTTGATTGCCCTGATTGCCATATGCTACCACAGTTTTATTTCGCATGCCTCTTCTTAATGCAGTGGCTGAAATAGCGGTGAACATATCAGTTCCATTTTTAGATGATTTTAAAGCAAAGTTTCTTGCATTCACTGTTTCAGTACTTTTTATAGTAACTGAATATTGGCTGGTGCAATTAGTTGCATAATTAGTTGGTGTTACAAAAGCTATTGTATAAGTGCCTGGTGCTAAACGCAGCGTATAGTTGCCCATATTATCTGTATAAGTAAATAAGTTGCCAGGTGTTGCTTTCACTTTTACATTAGCCATACCTTTTTCTTTTCCATCCATAGTGCAATTATTATTCAAATCCTGAAAAACAATACCTGTTACTTTAGCACTTGACAGTTCGTTGATGGTTAAAAACTGATTGATTCGTTGTTTGGTAATTACCTGACGAATACCTGATGGCCAGTTGATGATAATGCTATCAATAGTGTTTGAAGTATTTAATCCAAAATGATTCCACAAACTATTTTGTCCACCAAAGCCTGATTGCGCATTTACTTCGCAAATTTGTTTTCGGCTGCCTGTTACAATTTTTATTCTTGCGCCAATTGCTGATTTGTTTGATACGCTACCAATCAATTTGATGCTTATCCAGTTGTTTGTATTCAGGCTTGTTGCATTGTTAGTGAATAAAAAATTCTTTTGGTTGCTATGTGTTGCAATGGCAACATCCATATCACCATCTTTATCAAAATCGCTCCAACTGTTGGCAAATGAAAAACCAAAATCTTTACACAATGGCTCATCGGTTTTGGCGGTAAAGTTGCCACCGCCATCATTTAAATATAAAAATTTTACACCAATATCATTACAAACCAACAAATCTAAATCACCATCATTGTCAATATCTATAAAGTTGCAGCCATGTGAGTTACCGCCTTGTGTTATAATCGAATTGGTGATTTTAGTAAATGTGCCATTGCCATTGTTTTTATAAAAATAGCTTCCTGTAGGGGCATTAGAATTTGCAACAAACAAATCTAAATCGCCATCATTATCTACATCACCCCAACAACTGGCTACTGAAGCACCACCATCGGTTACAATTGCACCAGTAGTAATGGTAGTAAAATTTCCATTGCCATTATTATGATACAATTGATTTTTCAGTTGATGATTATCAGGAACAAACAAATCAGGATAACCATCATTATCATAATCAGCCCAAGTTGCACCAACACCATTGCCCTGTTGCATGGAAATTGGTGTGTTAGTGATTTGTGTAAAAGTGCCATTGCCATTATTGTGATACAACTCGTTGAAACGAGTGGTACAATAATTACCTACATACAAATCAACAAAACCATCCCTGTCATAATCAACCCATGAAGCCGACTGATAAAAACCAACGCTGTTGGATAAGCCGCTGTTGGTGCTTAATGTCAGATTTCCTTTGCCATCATTCAAAAATAATTCGTTGTTGAATTTGGTATCATTAGCAATAAAAACATCTAAATCACCATCGTTATCAATATCAGCCCATGTTGATGTGCAAGCCGTTGATAAAGTTTTAGTGATGTTGTTAGTAGTTATTTTAGTGAAAGTGCCGTTGCCTAAATTGCGGTATAATAAAGCAGGTTTCGTTTTGTCTTTATTGGTAAAAAACAAATCATCGTTGCCGTCATTATCATAATCAATAAATGATACACTCCATGAATCGCTGGTATCAACCGAAAATGGCTTAGCAGAGCTTTGTGTAAAGATTAATTTGCTAGATGGAGTGCAACTTACTGGTGCATTGCAGTTTGTATTTACAGTGCAAGTATTGCCTGCAAATAATTCTGTTGCAGCAAGCATCAAACTTAAAATCAAAACCGAGATACTAATTTTTAAATGATTCATTTTTTCAGAAAACCTTTTTTGGTTTGGCACACCATAGCCAATGTTAATACCAAAAAATGTAAGCACTGAAAATCAATCATTTAGCTAATGGCATTAGCTTTATTTTCTCAATAAAAGAACAACGATTTCCAGAATAGAGAAACTCAAAAACCTTGAAAGCTTTATTGTATAAGGGTTTCACTCTAATATTGATTAGGTAATTTAGCGCACTAAACTGCGTTAAAAACGTAGAAACTGAAGTTGAATAATAAAAACAAAGTTGCAATAGAATAAACGCATAAAAAAAGTTCTGCTCCAATTGCCTAAAAGAAAACAGCAACGGAGGTAGTAAAAATCTATTGTCTTTTTTTCGTCTGTTTACCAACTGTAAGCAAATGTTTACGGTTTATAAACAAATGTTTTTGCTTGGTAAACAAATGCTTCTATACTTTATACAACTATTTAAGGGTTGTAAACAAATGTTTAGCGCTCATAAACATTTATTTAGAGGCTTTAAACAAATGTTTACCGACCGTAAACATTTGTTTCGATGCTGTAAACTTTTGTTTATGATTTACAACCATTTGATTTTCAATACCTATCCGCTTTAAACCCCTTATTTTGACCTCACCCCTGCCCTCTTCAAAGGAGAGGGGGCTAAAGACAATCTCACCACCCTTCCGAGGTTAGTGTCCCCACTAACCGAAATGATTGATGTTCGTAGGGACACGAACCTTGGCGCAGTTCAAGGATTTGGTCATAAGTTTCCTTTAGAGGGTAAACTTGTTGAGCGGTTGTTATAATTGCAAAAAATAAAAATAAAATTGTAATACTTTTTTTCATGCGATTTAAAATTTATATCCAATCGTTAATTGCAAATAATTTGAAAACAGTAACTTCTGAGCCAATAATTTATTCGTGAAAATAAATTTAGAGTAAGAAGTTTCATTAGTTTTATAATAGTTAAAGCTTGATGAAGCTGTAAAATTTTGTTTTCCTAATGAAAATGAAATTAAATTAAAAGTACTCGATAATTTTATTACAAAATGATGTTTATTAATTAAAAATCCAACTGGAATTTGAAGAAGAAATAAATTAGATTTATCAATGGTATAGTACTTAATATTTGAATTTTCAACATAGCTCTTGTCATCCAATAATTTGTTATTGATAAAGCGAAATCCTATTCCAATGAATGGTCTGATTTTATTTCTTTTTATTAAGAAAAAATTGGTCTCATAATTAAAAGCAATAGCTTGAAGACGTTTCATAAAATAATAATCTCCATCAAAGTTATTGGCTTTGAATTGAGCAATCCCCAAACTCATGCAATAAGCAATTCTGTTTGTAGGCTGATAGTGTATTCCAACAGAGGGACTTAATATTGCATTATAAAATGAATTTAAAAACACTTTTTCTTTATAATCATTACTCGACATTGGATTATAGGTTGCAGTATAAAAATTATTCAATGAAAATCCGATCGAAATCGCAAACCTATATTTAGGTTTTAATTTTTGTAACGAATCAGTTTGTGCAAACGAAACGTAGCTGGTTTGTAACAGCGCCAGGATGAACAGTAAAGGAATATTGTTTTTCATCACAAACTATTTGAAATAGAATTAGACAGTCTTTAGTTTAATGTTAAAATTTAAGCACAACGAAAGTAAAATTTATTTAATTACTGAAAAACATGATTAGTCTTTTTCAGCTAAATTCATATGCATAAAAAATTTAAAAGCAATCATCAAAAACTGATATTAGTTAGTTTTAGCTAATCAAACTTACCTTTTATGCACCCAAAAAATAATCAGAAATAAAATTCATGATAAAATTCATGATTTTTTCTTAGATTATTGAACTACCTTCGCACCCGTTTTTAAACAATTAATTGAAATGGTCATAATAATATTCTTCATTGCTCACTGGTATTTATCCTTGTTCACACAATCGTTCTTTAATCATCGTTATTCGGCTCATCGAATGTTTACCATGAGCCCGGCTGCTGAAAAATTCTTTTATGTTTTAACCTGGTTATTTCAGGGGTCATCTTATTTAAGCCCACGTGCTTATGGCATTTTGCATCGTATGCATCATGCTTTTGCTGATACTGACAAAGACCCACATTCACCATTATATTCAAAAAATTTATTTGATATGATGTGGAAGACGAAAGTTATTTATTCTGACATCAATACAGGTAAAGCTCAGGTAGAAGAACGTTTTACTAAAAATGTTCCAAACTGGCCATGGATGGAACGTTTTGCTGATAGTTGGGGCAGTCGAATTTTTTGGGTAGTAGCTTATGTTGCTTTCTATGCGGTGTTTTGTCATCACTGGTATTTGTGGTTTTTATTGCCTATCAACATTGTAATGTCGCCAGTGCATGGAGCAATCATTAACTGGTATGCCCACAAATTAGGTTATACTAATTTTGATTTGAATGACACTTCTTCTAACTTATTACCTTTCGATTTTTTAATGTGGGGCGAATCGTATCATAACAATCACCACAAATTAGGTGGCAGAGCCAACTTTGGAGTAAAATGGTGGGAAATTGACCCAATGTATCCACTAATTAAAATTTTTAATGTGACCCATTTAATCACATTAAAAAAGAACAACGACTTGAACTATATGTAAAAGTAATTCTTCAAAAAAAACATAAAATCCCTTTCAATCTGAAAGGGATTTTATGTTTAAAAGATGCAATGCAATCTATTAAGTAAGAACAATTAAATTACCTTTGCCAAAATTTTATAAAAACAAATAGTTTATTCATGAAATCAACACCATTCGAAAAAATACACCAACAATTAGGCGCTAAAATGGCTGAATTTGCTGGCTACAATATGCCTATCACTTACAAAGGAATTAATGAAGAACACAATTGCGTTCGCAATGCAGTTGGTGTTTTTGATGTGAGCCACATGGGCGAATTTATTGTTCGTGGTGAAGGTGCATTAGATTTGATACAACGTGTAACCACCAATGATGTTGAGGCTTTGGCTATCAATCAGGCACAATACAGTTGCATGCCGAATAATGATGGCGGCATTGTAGATGATTTGCTGGTTTACAGAGTGAGTGAAAATGGCTACATGTTGGTTGTGAATGCAAGCAATATTGATAAAGATTGGAATTGGATTCAACAACATAATACGGCTAATGTCGACATGGAAAACATCAGCGATAAAACTGCATTGCTGGCTGTTCAAGGTCCAAAAGCAATAGATGTATTGCAACCCTTAACAGATATTAACTTGAAAGAAATGAAGTATTATCATTTCGCTAAGGGAACTTTTTGTGGATTGGATAATGTTTTGATTTCAGCCACTGGCTACACAGGCGCAGGTGGTTTTGAAGTATATTTCGATACCAAATATGCTGAAATGATTTGGAACAAAATATTTGAAAGTGGTGCAGCGCATGGTATTCAGCCTGTTGGATTAGCTTGCCGTGATACTTTAAGATTAGAAATGGGCTTCTGTTTATATGGCAATGATATTAATGATATAACCTCTCCTATTGAAGCTGGCTTGGGTTGGATTACTAAATTCACCAAAGATTTCACCAACAGAAACAATATTGAAGCGCAAAAGAAAAATGGCGTTACTAAAAAATTAGTTGGCTTCGAAATGATCGACCGTGGCATTCCACGTCATGACTATTTAATTACTGATGGTAATGGAAATACGATTGGTACTGTGACCAGCGGCACACAAGCCCCATCATTAAACAAAGCAATAGGCATGGGCTATGTACCAACCGAACATTCAAAAGTGGGTAGCGAAATATTTATTGCTGTACGTGATAAGCAATTGAAAGCTCAAGTAGTAAAAATCCCTTTTTATCAGGCAAAATAATATAACTTAATTATGAATTTCGCAATTCAATTCTTGAGTTATATTTTCCCAATACGATTAGAAAAATCAATTACAAAAAGCAATCTTCAGCTTTTTTTAATGCTTAATAAAGGCAGGCTTCAGCTTGGTACAAAAGATGCCATCTATAGCTGGGAAGATCTGTATTATCCATTTCAAATTGCATTTGATAAAAATTTCGAAAAAATAAAAGATGCGAAATCATGCTTAATAATTGGTTTAGGAATGGGCAGTATTGTGTCCATCCTGAATAAAAAAATGAACTTAAAATCAATTCAATTTACTGGTATCGAAAAGGAAGAGCCGATAGTAAACTGGGTAAAAAAATATGAACAATTAATAGCCGATTGCTCAATTAATATTATTCATAATGATGCTGAAAATATTACTATGATAAAAAATCAAAAGTTTGATTTAATTGCTATTGATGTGTTTCAAAACCGCTCTGTACCGGCTTTTATTCAATCAAGAAAATATTTATCAGTTTGCAGCCAAATGCTTAATGACAGTGGAGTATTATTTTTAAACATCATTGAACAAGATGCTGAAAAACTAACCAATGAAAACTTTGAAATCAATTTCAAATCAATTTTCATTAAACATCAAATAATCTATTTAAAAGCTAATCAAGTGTGGATTGGGGAAAAATAAAATACTTTGATTTGTTATTTTTAATTTATTTACGCTTTCATTTTCCGTGTTTTAAAATTTGATATGAGTATTGCCCTATTTGTTTTTTATGCTTTATTATTTTCTATTCTGATTTACAAATACGGAATGTATAATTATTTCGAATTGCCATCAGGTTTTGTTTTATTGCTTTTCTGGATAAAAGTTTTAGCGGCATGCCTATATATTTTCATTCATCAGCTCTATTATGCAGGAGGCGATATTGCTGCATTTCAACGTGATGGCTGTATTTTGTATGGCTGTTTATTCAAATCGCCTACAGTTTTTTTTAAAATCATGTTGTTACCACGATTAGATTTTTTGCAAACAGACTTATATGACACTATCAGACATTTAAGATTTTGGTACGACAATGGGTCACTGCTCATCATTAAGCTACTGGCAATTTTCAACCTTTTTTCATTTTGCAACATCTGGATTAATACATTGTTTTTTGAGCTTTTTACTTTAACAGGTTTTTTAAGTCTATATAAAATCTTCGGCAACTATTTTCCTGAAAAAAAACCTCTGCTGCTGCTTGCATTATTTGCAATTCCATCAACACTTTTTTGGAGTTCAGGTATTGGCAAAGATGGGTTCAATCTTACTTGTATAGGTTTGTTTTTTCTTTGTTTGAATGATATTATCACCAAACAATTCAGTCTTTTAAAAGCTATAATAATTATTGGTGCTATTTTTTCATTATTAGCCGACCGAGGCTATGAAATAATGCTCATGATACCTGGATTGATTGCTTTATATTGGGTATATAACAAACCACAAAACAGATTAATTAAATATATTACCTGCTATTCAGCAGCAGCAATTTTATTTTTTCTGGTTGAACAACAGCTCAACTTTGGGTTCTTGAATTTTATTTTACAAAAACAATCACAGTTTGTTATTCATGGGTTAGGCACTAGTATGCTCCGTCCTTTAATGCTGACTGCTGATTGGAAGTCATTTTTTATAACCATTCCTCATGCTTTATACAGAGCATTGTTTCGCCCTAATGTTTTTCAATTCAGCAGTATTCATGAATTAATTTATGCCTTAGTTCATAGTTTGTATTTATTGATGTGCATAACCTTAGCTTGGATGCATATTTTATTCAGAAAAAAGATTTCAAACCTAGCGTTGTTTTGTATTTTTTATTCTGTTTCTATGCTGATTTTCATAGGTTGGATTGTACCCAATGTTGGCGCAATGGTTAGATACACATCCTGTGCTTATGCATTTTTTACCTTGTTTTTTGTATTGATTGTAGATGAAAGCAAATTTGCTTTTGTAAAAAAAATGCAACTATTCTTAAACCTATAGTTGTAAAAAGCACTGTAAATAAAATTCATTTCATCATTGCCGCTTGATTATCTTTGCAACCTTACATCCAACAAACATTTATGCGTAAAGCCGATTTAATTAACATTATACATCAAAAAACTGGCATCCCCAAAGTTGATGTTTTGGTTACAGTAGAAGCCATGTTTAAAGAAATAAAAGACAATTTAAAAAGCGGCGAAAATATATATGTAAGAGGTTTTGGTAGCTTTATTTTAAAAAAACGAGCTGCGAAAATCGGTAGAATTGTAAAGAAGAATATCGAAATAAAAATCCCTGAACATCACATTCCTGCATTTAAACCTGCTAAAGAATTTTTACAGGAAATAAAAAAAACTCAATTTTTAGATAAAAAATAAGCCATGAAAATAAAACCCTTTTATATTGTAATTTTTGGAATTATCCTAATCGCATCTATTTATTTCTTAGGCAAAACCACTGCCCCCGAAAAGAAAGATACTGCAATAGGTGGTCATGTTGGCACACCCCCAAAAACAGTTTCAACAATTGATATAGAAGCTGTTATTGCGCAAGCAAAAAATAATTTAAAGCCAGGTGAGATAGCTCATATTGATTCATTAACCCATCAATTAAAATCTTCTACTAATAATATAGTTGTATTACAACAATTAATAAAAGCATGGGGATTAGCTGGCAGTAAAATCATTACCGCTGAATACGCCAAACAATTAGCTGAAAGCACTAACAATGGTGCTGATTATGCACAAGCAGGTGATTTTTTAGTAACAGCATTTGAAAATGCAGCCGATAGCAATATGGCAAAAGCATTATCTGATGATGCTTTTAATACACTACAGAAAGCAATTGAGCTGGACACTAACAATATTGACAATAAAGTAAATATGGCTGCAATGCTTATGGAAGGCCGAAAACAGGTAATGGATGGCGTGCCTATTTTATTAAGTATTGTAAAAAAATCTCCAAATCATTTGAAAGCTAACTTTATTTTAGCTAAATTTGCAGTCATTTCGGGACAGAATGATAAAGCAATTGCTCGATTAGAAAAATTGATTACACTTTATCCCGATTATACGGATGCTTATTTGGTGATGGCGAAAGCCTATACAGCAAAAGGAGACATGATGAAGGCAAAAGCCACATTACAAACCTGCCAGAAGCATTTAAAAGATGCACAAGCTAAAGCTGAAGTGCAGCAAATGATTGAAAAATTCAATTGATTTAAGGATATTAAATCAACATTTTTATAAAAATTATTATTTAACAAACAAAAGCATTTAAACGATTATGCCTTGCGGAAAAAAAAGAAAACGTCATAAAATTGCAACTCACAAACGTAAAAAGCGTTTACGCAAAAACCGTCATAAGACTAAAAAGAAATAGTTTTCTGTTCCCGATTTTTTATCGGCTTAAAAATTCATTTACCGATGTATGTTATTCCTAAGTTGAATTAATATACATCGGTAAATGTTATTTGGAATACATTCTATTCCGCAAATTTTATTGATTTAAATTCTTTTTGTAAAAAAAGATTGCATTACATGAATAAAGAATTAATTGTAAATGCAAATGCAAAAGGCGTTGAAATTGCATTATTAGATGAAAAGAAATTGGTGGAATTCCATCATGAACATCTTGATAATCAATTTAACGTTGGTGATATTTATTTGGGCAAAGTGACTAAACTGATGCCCGGTTTAAATGCTGCATTTGTAGATGTTGGCTACGATAAAGAAGCCTTTTTGCACTATACTGACTTAGGCCCTAATGTTCGCTCGTTGATGAAGTTTACCAATAATTGTGTGAATGGAAACAGTGGCAAATTATTAAAAGGGTTTATACCTGAGGCACAGATTGTTAAAACTGGTAAAGTGGGACAAGTTTTGCAAAACAAACAAACCATTTTAGTGCAGATTTTAAAAGAGCCTATAAGCACAAAAGGACCACGATTAAATTGCGAAATATCACTTCCTGGACGATATTTAGTTTTAACTCCTTTCTCTAATGACATAAGTATTTCCAAAAAAATATCCTCATCAGAGGAACGTCAGCGGTTAATTAATATTATTGAAAGCATACGACCTGAAAATTTTGGCGTAATAGTAAGAACTGCTGCCGAAGGCAAAAATACAGGCGATTTACATAAAGACATGTTGCAAATGATTGCCAAATGGGAACAAATGCAATTAGAATTACATAACGCTCAGGCTCCTAAAAAAGTCTCCAGTGAATTAGATAAAACTTCTTCTATACTAAGAGATTTATTAAGCGATAGTTTCAATCGAATTTTAGTGAATGACAAAGCAATGATGCAAGATATCAAAGCTTATATCAGCAAAATTGCGCCTGGTAAAGAAGGTATAGTGCAATTGCATACCGCTGCCATGAGTATTTTTGATGCTACTGGTGTTACTTTACAAATAAAAGCTGCATTTGGTAAGCAGGTCAGTTTATCTAACGGAGGCTCATTGATTATTGAAAAAACCGAAGCTCTTCATGTAATTGATGTGAACAGCGGACACAATATTGGCTCTGCCAGTAAAGACCATGATGAACAAATCTTGAAAATTAATAGCGATGCTGCAAAAGAAATCGCACGACAGCTTCGATTAAGAGATATGGGTGGCATAGTGATCATTGATTTCATTGATATGCGCAATCCTAAAAGCAGGGTTGCCTTATACAATGTGATGAAAGAGGCCATGAATGCTGATAGGGCTAAACACTCCATTTTGCCTACCAGCAAATTTGGTATCATGCAAATTACACGTCAGAGGGTAAGACCTGAAGTTCAGATTATTACTACTGAAGTTTGTCCTACCTGTAATGGTACAGGTAAAATTGGAGCAAGTATTTTGCTGATTGAAGAAATTGAAAAAGCATTGCATAATGTATTGGTACATCATAATCATTCAAAAATAACCTTGCATGTACATCCGTTTATTGAAAGCTATCTTAAACAAGGCTTTATCAGTAAAAACTGGAAATGGATGATGAAATATAAAAAGATGATTTCAATATTAGCTGATGCCAATTTACCCCTCACTGCTTTTAAGCTGATGGATAAGAACAAAGAAGAAATTCATTTAACCAAATAAATTCTACTTATACTATTCGAAAAAAATCCCGAAACTAAATTAATAGTTTCGGGATTTTTTGTTTTGCCTAATGAAGGAATAAAACAAATTTAAAATGGTTCAAGTTGCAATAATTGTCAAACAAACTATAAACCTTTAAAATGAAAACGATTTTTCGCTATTCGTTTTGTCCAATTTTTTATTGATGGATAAACTCCAGATGAGCATTTCCATGCAGAACAATTTATCCTGTGGTAATAATTCAGGAGCAAACTCATCCACTAATTTTACTAATGGCGCAATGCTGTTTAATGCTGCATTAAAATCCTCATCGGTATCGGTATAATTCAGCTCTAAAAAATTGGTATTAAACCAGTTGATAACATCTGTATAAACTGTTTTTACACCTTGTTTTTCCAACTTAGGAATCTTTGGAAATATCTTTTCAAATTCAGTTACAATTGCCTGGTCAATCAGCAATTGAGCTACTTCCGCAGCACCTTCTTGTTCGCCTTCATATACCAGTTCTATTTTTCCGGTGATGGATGGAATAATGGAAATAAAATCAACCAAACGAATCGAAGTTTTCTTTGAACCTGTTTCAATCAATCTTAATTTTGCAGCGGCATATAAGTTCTCCATAGCACTAATCGTTAATCGTGCACTTACGCCACTTTTAGCATCCACGTATTCGCTGTTTCGGGCAGTGAAAGCTACTTGTTCCAATAAATCTTTTGCCAAATCACACATGCTAATGGATGCTTTATCAGCATCAGCAATATGCGCTTCTTGTTCTGTAATCTTTCTTGCTAATTCAATAGATTTAGGATAATGAGTAAATATCTGCGAACCAATTCTGTCTTTTAATGGCGTAACAATGCTACCACGATTCGTATAATCTTCTGGATTGGCAGTGAAAACAAACTGAATATCTAAAGGCATTCTCAGTTGAAAACCTCTTATCTGAATATCGCCTTCCTGCAAAATATTAAACAAAGAAACCTGAATTCTTGCTTGCAAATCGGGTAATTCATTAATAACAAATATTGAACGGTTAGCTCTTGGAATCATGCCATAGTGCAATACCCGTTCATCAGAATAAGACAACTTTAGAGTAGCCGCTTTGATAGGGTCAATATCACCAATTAAATCAGCCACATTCACATCAGGTGTTGCAAGTTTTTCAAAAAAACGATTGCTGCGATGTACCCAGGCAATCGGCGTTTTATCGCCCATTTCATCCAATAAGTCTTTCGCATATTTTGAAATAGGACGAAACGGACTATCATTAATTTCCGAGCCTTTTACAATCGGCATATATTCATCCAACAGTTCAATCATGTTTCGGGCAATTCTGGTTTTTGCCTGCCCACGTAATCCTAACAGATTGATGTGATGCCCTGATAAAATAGCTTTCTTTAATTGAGGAATCACAGTATCTTCATAACCCCACAAGCCTTCAAATACAGGTTGTTTGTTTTTTAATTTCTCAATTAAATTGGCTTGCATTTCTTCATTGATAGTTCTATCAACATAGCCCGATTTCTTTAATTCTTTGAATGTGATTTCCTGTTTCAATTTGTATCGTTTTAAATTATATTTTCTTGATTCTGTTTTTTTCGTAGTCTTCAAAAATCATTTCGCCTAAGCCTTGCAAGCCAGTAAGAAATGCTTTGCCTTTATTTTGTTCGGTAAACATTTCTATAAATTGTCTTAGATAAGGGTCTTGTGCTATCATAAAAGTGGTGATAGGAATTTTCAGTTTTCTGGCTTGTGCTGCTTTTTCCAAACACATATTTACAATCATTTCATCCAAGCCATTGCTGTTTTTATAAAACTCACCATTTGGCAATTTTACACAACTTGGCTTACCATCGGTAATCATAAAAATCTGCTTGTTGGTATTTCTTTTTTTGCGTAAAATATCCATAGCTAATACCAATCCAGCAACTGTATTGGTATGATAAGGTCCTACTTTTAAATAAGGCAAATCTTTCACTTGTATTGGCCATGCATCATTTCCAAACACAATAATATCAATCGTGTCTTTTGGGTATTTACGATGAATTAATTCTACCAGAGCCATCGCTACTTTTTTAGCAGGTGTAATTCTGTCTTCACCATACAATATCATCGAGTGGCTGATATCAATCATCAACACTGTACTCATCTGTGCTTTGTGTTTTGATTCTTCTACTATCAAATCATCTTCGGTTAGTTTCAGATCGCTGATGCCATGATTAATCTGAGCATTTTTCAAACTCTCTGTCATGTTAATCAACGCCATATCATCGCCATATTGATAGCTGCGGTTTTCTCCATCACGTTCATCGCCTACGCCTAATTTTGTAGTTCGATGATTGCCAATTCCGCTTTTTTTAAGTTTGCCAAAAATCTGGTCGAGTGCAAATTCACGAAGAGCTGATTCCATTTTTGCTGTCAGCAATTTTTTGCCTGGTCCTTTGCCGGCATTGCCTTCGTCATCAGGTTCAATCTCTTCTTTGATGTAGCCTTTTTTCTTCAGGTCTTCTTCAAAATTTTCAATGGTGTATTCGGGTGTAAAAATCTTGTATTCTTTATCTAAAATTTTGAGCCAGTTGAATGACTCTTCAATATCGCCAGAAGTATGGGTAAGCAAATCTTTGAAAATCTCAAAGATTCTATCGAATGGAGGCAGCAGCTTAGGTATGTGCTTGCTGAAAATAAAACCTTTTCCAAAATCAAAATTTATTCCTTCCATTTTATTTAGTTTTCTGAATTAGAATTTGCTAAAGTAGAGGTTAAACACCACACAAAGAATTATGTTTTATAAATACAATATTATTTAAAATGGCTATTTGTGATGGAGGTTTATCAGGTTTTTTTCTATAATTGATTGATGTCGAAGTGGTACGAACATCGGCGAAGAATTATACTATTCCACTTTTTTTATTTTGCCCACACCATCATTTTGCGACGATTTTATTGCAGCATTTCCTTTGTGTTCTATGCTCCCCACACCTGAATTATTCATGGCAATTGTTTGTTGTGCATTCACTTCAGCACTACCAACGCCACTGTTGGCTATTATCATTTTCTGTGTAACAAAATCAAAAGCATGCAAGGCACCCACACCACTGTTTTCAATACTGGCAGAATCTGCTGTGCCAGTAAGTGTGGTACTGCCAACACCCGATAAATGAGCATCTAACACATTGCAATTCATTTTTAATGAAGTAGTTCCTACGCCATTACAATCTAATGTGAGATGTTGGAAGGTTAAATTATCTCCACTCACCTGATTAACACCATCAACTGATAACTCATCCAGGTTTTTGCAGGTAACATAAATATTCAGCTTAGTAGAGCGGCTGATTTTTTTTCCTTTTTGTAAATCCAAAGTCAATTCTCCATTTTGCACTTCGGTAGTGATTAGTGAAATCAGATTTTCATCTGTTTCAATCACCACATTTTCTTGCGCACCCTGTGTAAGGAACACATGAAAAACACCATCGATGCTCAGCTTATGAAAACCTGCAACAGTGCGGTTTGATTTTATCACATGGCCATTTCCTTTCTCTCCTGGTAATAAATTACAACTACTGATGAGGAACGCTGCGAATAACAATAAATAGTATTTCATGAGTAATGATTTTGAGTTGTGTAAATGTAATCATTCGCTTAAAATTTACACCTGATTATTTAGGCACAAGTCGACCAGGTGTTTTGCATCAAAACTTAAAGATTAATTAGCAGAATCTTTCACACCATATCGGATGGCTGCTTCTACTGCATCCAGATGAATGTCTTTCAACGTTTTGAACTTAATGCAATAACCAGTTACCGTGGCTTTGCCCAATTGTTTTCCATAAGTTTGGGCTAAGTAAGTTTTATCTTTAATGCCCATGATATAAACCGAGATGCCAGTAGTGTTGGCACTTAAACCAACCTGATAAAACTCTTTGCTGCTGCCATCGGCATATTTTATGGTATAAGCACCATAACCAATATTAGGGTTAGAAATAATTTTGCCATCGTTGTTTTTACCATCCAAAAACCACAATTGACAAGCAGGCATGATTTGCTGAATAAACTGATGTAAAGATTCCATTTCCTGATGCTTGGCTTCGGGCTGACTGGCCATGTATTGTTTGATTTGTTCTTGTACTTTCATATTGAATACAAAATTCAGGATTAAAAATTAGTTTAGTGGTGCTTTATAGGCAATTTATAATTGACAGCAAGTGTAAAATAATAAAATGACGAAACAGGTTGTGTTGCAGTGCCATTCACAGGTATATCATAATGAAAAGCAGGTTCAATTTCGAAATGCCTGATATAAAATGTGATGGGTAAATAAAAATCATAATTCAGCATCATAAATGAGGTGGCTGTCTTTTGATTCTTTCTTCCTGCTTTGGGCAATGCCGTTGAACTTGCATCTGCTTGCTTTGGGTTATGTTGCAAAGTGGTAGTAGATGAACCCCAGTCAAAAGTGATAGTAGGCGTTATATCTATCGAATCAAAACAAAGCAGTTTATCTACATAAAATGAATGACTAACATCGGCACCTACATAAAAAGCTTTTGTTTTTCCTATCAACAAACAGGGCGCAATGTTTAATTCAATCCAGTCATAATCGGCATCCATCGAAGCAGTAAAAGCATTATTAAGTGTGTTGGTATTTTCGCCATTTCCTTTTGTTATAAACCAGTGTTCGTAGCCGGCTGATAAGCTGTAAACATCATTCAGGTTATGTTTATAGGCTACACCAGCATCTGTTTCAGCTAATTTGTTGTTGGTTTTACTCCAGTAATATTGCGTAAGCGAATATTCAAACCCAGCATTGGTGAAGTAATTCAAACTAGTGGTGAGTGCACTTTGAGTAGGCTCTGCAAGTCTGCCTGCATAATTTAATTTATTGGTGAATGAATTATTCCATGAAAAATAACTCAGGCTATCTGCTGAATAGCATAGCTTCGAGCCTATAATGAATATAGTGAGTAGGAGAAATATTTTTTTCATCATTTTGTTTTAATGAGGGGTTTTGATGAATGGTTTTATCAATCGTTTAATATTACAATCAAATTACTTTAAACTTTGGCAGAATAATTGCATCTGAAGGGTATTATTTTTTAACAATCAAATTTTCAAGCAATGAAAAAGGTATTTTTTTTATTATTAGCTACAGGTGCTTTTGCAATGTCATCAATGGCACAAACTGCTCCTGCTGCTTCAACTACTAATCAAACAGCTACAGCAGCTCCTTCAAGCGAACACCCTAAAGCGCATGAAGGCAAACATCATCGCCATCATGGTCATCATGGTGCACACAAAGGTGAGCATAAGGGTACACACAAAATGTAAAACAAAAAAAGGCAGTCAATTTCTGACTGCCTTTTTTTATGTCTTTTAATATTCCTTTTATTAGGTTGTTTGTTGCCCAGCAGGGGGTGAGCCTGGTATGATTATTACTATTTATTATAGCGTAACACCATCACTCCAAGCACTTGGACCATCTTTAGTAATAGAACGAACCCTAAAAGCCAATTGAGCACTAATAGCCACCCCTGTAAGCGTAGTTTTAGCTTGCAAGGTTGGGGGCATATCTATCCAAGCAACCCCGGCATTGGTGCTATATTGCCAATTGTACGAAGCCCTGTTACCAGCCGCTTTGGCCATGAGTTTAATACTATTGTTTTTTGAATCAAATTTAGCTTCTAAAATTGGTTTGTTGCGGCTTGGTGCACCTTTCACTGCAAAACCTGCTGACAAAATAATAGCTGATGATACCTCAAAATTGTTAGCGGCATCGGCTTTGTTTTGCACATAAGCCATCAAGCTTTGCAGGTCAGCCAGCACTATGTTGTAAGCCACATTTCGGTTTGCCACAGCACCTGGCACTCGGCTCATGGCATTGCTTTGCAGGCTTTCTAACTTACCAATGTCAGCATTAAATACTAAAAGCGTAGGAACAGGGCTCGGAAAAGTAGTGGCATTGTTAGCCATATCTTGCGATATAGCTCTACTTTTTAAAATGAAATCGCCAATTTTGCGATACTTCGAAATTTGCATCACGGCTAATGCTCGTTTGTTTGTTGCAGGCATAAAATTGATTTTTTAAAATTGTTAAGTAATAAGTGTCTAAGCATTTAGCATGTAGTATCACCAATTAACTTTTTAATAAACTAATTACCGATTACTAAACCTAAATTGCTGACACAAAAATGTGGGGGGCTTACCCTATAGCGTAGGTGCAGGATGAAAAAAAAATTATACCCAATTGCTCATGCTGATAAAAAACAACTGACAAATGCGTTGGGTAAAAAGTATTTTGAGTAAAAATTTTAGATAGTTTAATTTGCGCTGCAATAGGCTTGAAAGCTGTTTTTCTTCCTGTTGGGTCAGTTGAGGTTTGTAAGCTGGTAAATAACCCTGCCGGCTGATGATTTGTTGTTGTAAATATTTTTCAAATTTTTCAAAAATAATTTTTTGCAACAAGCCAAATAAAGTCAATAACCGATGCAAAAATGCTTGGTCAGTGTTTTTTTGGTTAAATAATTTGTTGGTAGAGGTAGCTTGCGAAGCTAAGCTGAGCATAGGTTTGCGCAATAAATTGATGAGTAATTGATTTTTCATGCCATTTATTTTTAGCTGATGATGGGGTATCACGTTAAAAAACATGTTTTAAATCATAAGCAAAAATAAAAAGTGGGGTTTTAATTTCCAAATAGCTGAAAAATAAATTTTAAATGTGACAGATTGGAGGTAGGTTTCAGCCGTAGTAGGTGTTTGCCACCGACATCTCTTTTATTAATCGTTGGTAAACAAACACTAACGATAGTTCAAATCATCTATTTTTTTCTCCTCTGCCGAGGTTCGTGTCCCCACGAAACTCCATAATTTTAGGCTGTTTTATTTTCTCTGCCGAGGTTCGTGTCCCCACGAAACTCTCTGCCGAGGTTCGTGTCCCCACGAAACTCCATAATTTTAAGCTGTTTTATTTTCTTTTGGCTTGAACCAAAAGAAGCAAAAATTCAAGCCTGACTGAAAAATAGCTACAAATGCCAGCCTTACGCAAAGCAAAAAACTTGTCAGCCGATTAAGCTTTTGAGCTACTAACAAATTTTTAAGCGGCTGACTTCAAACAGTTTTGCTTTTTTAGCCTATGCTTTTGGCATTTGCTTAACGCCATTTTTCAATAGGGCGGTTCAGTTTTTCATTACTAATTATTAATTCAGCCATCGTTGTTGTTTATTCACCGCCAATTAAAAAGTGTTGCTGCTTAACAAACACTGACAACAGCTTGGCTACAGCCGCCCGATGCAAATCCAACGCTTTAAAATGTAAACTAACAGCCGCCCGATGTAAACCCAACGCTTTAAGATGTAAACTAACAGCCGTCCTGCTCGTCATTGCGCCGTTGTTGGTGTTTGTTCACCAACGATTCAAATGGAGTTGTCGGTGGACAAACACTCTGCCGAGGTTCGTGCCCCCACGAAACTCCATAATTTTAGGCTGTCTTATTTTCTTTTGGCTTGAACCAAAAGAAACAAAAGTTCAAGCCTGATTAAAAATTGCTAAAAAAAATCCCGTAGGTAGCAAGTTGTATGAGTTGTTGCGAAG
>CANFST010000046.1 GCA_947449695.1 Chitinophagales bacterium | reverse complement strand
GATAGAATTGCATTCTTAAGAGTATGTAGCGGAAAATTTGAGCGAAATAAATTCTTCCATCATGTGCGATTAGATAAAGATGTTCGCTTCAGCAGCCCTTTTAGTTTTATGGCTCGAAGTAAAAACGTGTTAGACGATGCATTTCCTGGCGATGTGGTTGGTTTGTTTGATACTGGCAATTTTAAAATTGGCGATACTTTAACAGAGGGTGAAAACGTAATGTTTACAGGTATTCCAAGCTTCTCTCCTGAAATATTTAAAGAAGTAGTAAATAAAGACCCACTTAAAACCAAGCAATTGGAAAAAGGTTTGCAACAATTGACAGATGAAGGTGTGGCACAATTGTTTACACAAAACATGGGTCACAAAAAAATCATTGGTACTGTTGGTGAATTACAATTTGAAGTAATTCAATATCGTTTATTGCACGAATATGGTGCTACCGTTAGCTTTGTTACTTTGCCTTATTATAAAGCATGTTGGATAACTTCTCCTGATCAGAATAAATTGCTGGATTTCTGTAAATTCAAAAATCAATTTTTAGCAAATGATAAAGATGGCAGATTAGTTTATTTGGCACAAAGCGAATGGTATTTAGAAACCGAAAGAAAAAACAATCCTGATATTCATTTCCACTTTACCAGTGAGTTTATGAATGATGAAGGGTAATTAAAAATTCATTTCTGCCACAGCACATACCTGCCATTTTTTATGAGCATGAATGGCTAAACCTATTTTTGTATAAGTTGGTTCTAAGCAATTTCTTCTGTGTCCTACACCTTGCACATCATGGTCTATCAGCCATTGCATGGCAATGTCTTTTCCTGTTTCCATACCATACGAACAACATTCGGCATAATTACTAGCCTTGCACTTTCTTCGTTCATGTCCTATTTCTCCTCTATCGCCCATTTCAGTAGCAAAACATTTTGCATCATCGTATAACACATTTTCAAATGTTAAAGCCGCCATTGGTTTTTGTTTATTCAGTTCTGTTATCAATGCTTTTTTGTAAGATGAATTTTTTAAGTAAGTTCCGAATTTGACAGGGGCCTGATAATTTTCTAATTCCAGTTTTGCAAAATCCTTTGGAAATAATCTTGCCAAATTAATATACATAATGGCATCTTTTTCTGCTTGTGTTAGATAATCAATATCCTTTGCTGTATTAGCTTTTGATAGTTGTTCGGCAGTCCAGAATTGAGCAAATAAATATTGGAACAGAAAGCTAAATAAAATGAGTAAGAAACTTTTTTTCATAAATTATTGTTGTGAAGATTAGAAAAGGCTATACGTCAATTATTTACTTTCGTTACAATTTAATTTTATGCAAATGGAACCCATCGCAACAAACATAGTTACAGCATCAGTTATCTTAATACTAGACGATAAAATATTAATGGTACAAGAAGGAAAAAAACAAAGCGAAAATCTATGGAATTTTCCTGGTGGACGATTTGAAAAACATGAGTCGGTATTTGATTGTGCCATACGTGAATGTAAAGAAGAAACTGGTATTACAGCAGAACTAACTTCCATTGTAGGAATGTATAAATATATTAGCTATGGACAATGGGATATGATTCGATACGTTTTTTTGGCAAAAGAAATTTCAAGGCAAGATGATTTCTGGCATCATGAAATCAAAGCACACCGATGGGTTTCATTAGCTGAAATAGATGCTTTTAATGATGAAGAATTGCTTGCACCTAATAGTGTTAGAGCTATTGTAAATGATATTCGGTCAGGAAAAACATTTCCATTGGAAGTGGTTAAATGGTGCTAAGCTATTATCTTTGCAGCCAATGAAAACAATTGCCTTTCATACTTTAGGATGTAAATTAAATTATTCTGAAACTTCAACATTATCAAGAATGATGGAGAAGGAAGGAATGAAAAAGGTTGATTTTACTGACTTTGCAGATGTTTATGTAATTAACACTTGTAGCGTTACAGAAAATGCTGATAAAGAATGCAGAATGCTGGTTCGTCAAATTCAACGCAAAGCACCAGATGCTGCCGTTGTGATTACAGGTTGTTATGCTCAATTAAAGCCAACTGAAATAGCCGAAATTGAAGGAGTTGATATGGTATTAGGTGCAGCTGAAAAATTTAACATTGTAGAGCATCTTAAAAATTTTGAGAAAAAGGAAAAAGCATCAGTTTATAGTTGTGATATTGATGATGTAAATATTTTTAATTCTTCCTATTCTTTCGGCGACAGAACACGTTCGTTTTTAAAAGTTCAGGATGGATGTGATTATAGTTGTAGCTTTTGCACAATACCAATGGCAAGAGGTGCAAGCAGAAGTGATACTATTGAAAATGCTGTAAAAAAAGCTAATGAAATAGCAGCGCTTGGCGTTAAAGAAATTGTTTTAACGGGTGTTAATCTTGGTGATTTTTCAAATGCAAATGGAGAAGATTTTTTTCAACTCATTCAGCAATTAGATAATGTAGAAGGGATTGAACGTTACAGAATTAGCAGTATCGAACCTAATTTATTAACTGATGAGATTATTGATTTTGTTGCAATAAGTAAAAAATTTATGCCTCATTTTCATATTCCATTACAAAGCGGCAGCAATAAATTATTAAAGTTGATGCGTCGCAGATATCAGAGAGAACTTTATGTAAAACGTGTTGAAAAAATAAAGGCTGTAATGCCACATGCTTGCATTGGTGTTGATGTGATTGTTGGTTTTCCTGATGAATCAGATAATGATTTTCTGGATACCTATAATTTTTTGAATGATTTAGATGTATCCTATTTGCATGTATTTACTTATAGCGAACGACCAAATACTTTAGCAGCCGAAATGCCAAATGCAGTGCCTATGCATATTCGTAAGCAGCGCAATCAGGCACTTAGAAATTTAAGTCTGAAAAAAATGAATTTCTTTCAAGAGCAATTTATTGGTTCAACAAGAAAAGTTTTATTTGAACATGAAAATAAAAATGGATTAATAGAAGGTTATACTGACAACTATTTGAGGATTTCTGCACCATTTAATGAATCACTTATCAATAACATAGTTGAACAAAAAATTGAAGGGAATATTGTTTTATAATATAAAACCCTTCTGTTCACTTCTGTCAATTTTTATCATCATTAATGTCTTCATCAATTCTACTTTTTGTTTAGCTTTTATTACATTTTCACCTACAAAAAGTTCATCTAAAGTTTGATTAAACAATAATTGCCAACGATCAAAGTGCTCAGCAGTTAAAGATTCTTGTTTGTGTAAAGCAATATGTTTATCAATTAAATTACCTCGATAGCTGGCAGTTTCCAACAAGCTAAACTCCCAGAAATTATACATGATAGGTAAATGGTGCTCCCAATTTACATTAGCCACATTATGAAATATATAGCTAATCAAATCATCATTCTTTACTTTATCATAAAATGAATTGATTAATAATTCAATATCTGCTCTTGTTTGTATGTCCTGTTTCATTTTATAAAAATACATTACTTCAATCTAAGTAAATTTTATTTTTAATTATAAAGATATGGATGTACATTTGCAGCGCTTTCAATTGGATTTGTTTATTGTTTAGGTTGAAAGCGCTAATTTTTTCACTAACATAAAAACTAATAAACATGACACAACCTGCTACTACAGCGGCTTTGCATGCTGCAATTTCAAAAAACATTTTAATTATTGATGGTGCTATGGGCACTATGATTCAGCGCTACAAACTCACTGAAACTGATTATCGTGGTGAATTTTTCAAAGACTCCAAGCACGATTTGAAAGGCAATAATGATTTGCTTTCCATCACAAGACCTGATATTATTTCAGCGATTCACAAAGAATATCTTGAAGCTGGTGCTGATATTATTGAAACCAATACATTCAGTGGAACTACTATTGCGCAAGCTGATTATCACTTACAAAGCGAAGTGTACGACATCAATTTTGAATCAGCGAAATTGGCCAAGGCTGCAGCATTGGAGTACACTGCAAAAAATCCTGACAAACCTCGTTTTGCTGCAGGAGCAATTGGCCCAACCAACAGAACGTTGTCACTTTCTCCTGATGTAAACAATCCTGGTTATCGTGCTGTAACTTTTGATGAAGTGATGCAAGCGTATTATGAACAGGTGGAAGCCCTTGTTGATGGCGGCGTTGACATCATTTTAATTGAAACGATTTTCGATACATTAAATGCAAAAGCTGCAATTTTTGCCACCAAAAAATATTTTAAAGACAAGCAAGTTGAATTGCCAATAATGATTTCGGGCACAATCACTGATGCTAGCGGCAGAACATTGAGTGGGCAAACTTTGGAAGCTTTTTATACCTCTATCACTCATGCCAAACCATTTTCTGTTGGCTTGAATTGCGCTCTGGGTGCGGCTGATATGCGTCAGCACATAGAAGAATTAAATCAAATTGCATCGTGTTATGTGAGTTGCTATCCGAATGCTGGTTTGCCAAATGCGTTTGGTGGTTATGATGAAACGCCCGAAATGATGTGTGCTGTGATTGATGAGTGGGCTGCGAATGGTTGGGTAAATATTGTTGGTGGTTGCTGCGGCACTTCACCCGACCATATTAAACACATGGCGGAACATATGAAGAAGTTTAAACCGAGAGAACTTCCTGAATTAATTACGATTTAAAATTTACGAAGTACGATTTAAAACCGAAATTAATAATGAACAATCATCAAAAGTCTTTTTTAAAAGCGTTAGGACTCCTCCTTTTTCGGTTGAGTTCTATTGCGTTAATAATTATTTTTGGGTTTGTGATTTATATTGAATTGAAAGACCCTAATGATTTAATTCAAGGAAATCCGATTAATATAGTTGCGGTTTCTTCAATAATAATTTTCATAATTCTGTTGATTAATTTTCTTCAGCTAAAAAAATTCAATCGTAAATAATTCATGACAACAATACATCCATATTTAAAATTATCAGGCCTAGAACCGTTAACGCTTAGACCAGACACCAATTTCATCAACATTGGAGAACGAACAAACGTAACCGGTTCCAAAATGTTTGCTCGATTAATTAAAGAAGATAAGTATGATGAAGCCTTGGCTGTGGCTTTGCAGCAGGTGGAAAATGGTGCACAGATAATTGATGTGAACATGGATGAAGGCATGTTAGATGGCGAAGCAGCAATGACCAAATTTTTAAATTTGATTGCCAGCGAACCTAACATCAGCAAAGTGCCTATCATGATTGACAGCAGTAAATGGAGTGTGATTGAAGCAGGGTTGAAATGTGTTCAGGGCAAAGCCATCGTGAATTCCATTTCGATGAAAGAAGGCGAAGCAAAATTTATTCACGAAGCCGAATTGTGTTTGATGTACGGCGCAGCCGTTGTGGTAATGGCTTTCGACGAACAAGGGCAAGCTGATACGATTGAAAGAAAAGTTTCGATTTGCGAAAGAGCGTATAAAATTTTGACGGAGCAAGTTGGTTTTGCACCGCAAGACATCATCTTCGACCCTAACATTTTTGCAGTAGCCACAGGCATTGAAGAGCATAATAATTATGCGGTGAATTTTATTGAAGCCACAAGAATCATCAAGCAAAAAATGCCATTGGTGAAAGTAAGTGGTGGTGTGAGTAATGTGTCATTTTCGTTCAGAGGAAATGATGTTGTTCGTGAAGCAATTCATTCAGTGTTCTTGTATCATGCTATCAAAGCAGGTATGGACATGGGTATTGTAAATGCAGGAATGATACAGGTTTATGATGAAATTGAACCGAAATTATTGGAGTTGGTGGAAGATGTAATTTTAAATCGAAGAGATGATGCTACAGAAAGATTAGTTGCGCATGCTGATACAATTAAGAGCAAAGGAAAAGTTTTAGTAAAAGATGAAACATGGCGTAAAGGCACAGTGGAAGAACGTTTGACACATTCGTTAGTGAATGGCATCATCGAATACATTGATGCAGATACAGAAGAAGCTCGACAAAAGTATGGTCGTCCTTTGCATGTGATTGAAGGTCCGTTGATGGCTGGAATGAGTGTGGTGGGTGATTTATTTGGTAGTGGAAAAATGTTTTTACCTCAAGTGGTGAAGAGTGCCAGAGTAATGAAAAAATCGGTGGCATATCTTACACCTTTTATCGAACAAGAAAAATTAGATAATCCAAGTTTTGACCAAGGCGGTGCAAAAAAAATATTGATGGCAACGGTGAAAGGCGATGTACACGACATCGGCAAAAACATAGTGGGTGTGGTATTGGGTTGTAATGGTTATGAAATTATTGATTTAGGAGTGATGGTTCATGCCGAAAAAATATTGCAAACAGCTAAAGAAAAAAATGTTGACATTATTGGTTTGAGTGGATTGATTACACCATCGTTGGATGAAATGGTGCATGTGGCAAGTGAAATGCAACGACAAGGTTTTACCATTCCGTTGATGATTGGTGGTGCCACCACATCACGAATGCACACGGCTGTAAAAGTAGCACCAGCCTACAATCATGCGGTGATTCATGTGTTGGATGCATCGAAAAGTGTGAATGTTTCTACCACTTTATTGAGTGAAGAAAAAGAAAAATTCACATCAGAAGTAAAAGCAGAATATCAAAAATTGGCAGAAGATTTTGCGAATAAAAAATCTGACAAAAAATTATTGTCGATTGAAAAAGCAAGAGAAAACAAATTCAAAATTGATTGGGCAAAAGAAAAAATTGCGAAACCAAATTTCATCGGCGTAAAACATTTGGACAATTATGATTTAGCTGAAATAGCAGAATACATTGACTGGACGCCATTTTTCATCACTTGGGAAATGCACGGAAAATTTCCTGCGATTTTGAAAGATGAAATTGTTGGCGAACAAGCAACACATTTATATAATGATGCTAAAAAAATGTTGCAGCAAATTATTTCAGAAAAATGGTTGACTGCAAAAGCATCATTCGGAATTTTTGAAGCCAATTCAAATGATGCAGATGATGTGGAAATCAATTATCAATTATCAAATACCAATTTACAATTTTTAAGACAGCAGACAACTAAAGCTTCTAATCAACCAAATCTTTGTCTTGCAGATTTCATTGCCCCGAAGCAAAGCAGTAAGCAGGATTACATTGGTGCATTCGCCGTTACTGCTGGAATTGGCATCGAAAAACACGTAAAACAATTTGAGGATAATCACGATGATTATTCGAGTATCATGTTGAAAGCCTTGGCTGACAGGCTTGCTGAAGCGTTTGCAGAATTGCTGCACAAAAAAGTTCGTACCGAATATTGGGGTTATGAAACTGCTGAAACTTTAACCAACGAACAATTAATTGCCGAAGAATACAATGGTATTCGTCCTGCACCAGGTTATCCTGCATGCCCTGATCATACTGAAAAAATAAAATTGTTTGAGTTGATTGATGCAACCAAGCAATCTGAAATTACTTTAACAGAATCGCTGGCGATGTATCCTGCGGCAAGTGTAAGCGGTTGGTATTTTGCTTCGCCACATGCTAAATATTTTGGCGTTGGAAAAATTGATAAATCGCAATTAGCTGATTATGCTCAACGCAAAGGCATGAGTTATGAAGAGGCAGAGAAATGGTTGAGACCTGCGTTGGGGTAAATACTTTAAAAATGAAAAACATTTTTTCTCTTTTTGTTTTGATGTTGTTTGCTGAACAATTTTGTTTTGCAACAATTACAAATTCTTCTGACACAATCACGATTGTCCAAAGAGAATGCAAAGCCTCTGTTATTGATGGAGATAATTCTCCGTCATTTTCTCTAACTTATTTTGAGTTTGATTCTTTGCCAATTCCATTAAGAGATTCAGTGAAAAACAACTTTTCTTGTTTGTTCAAAGAATGGAAAACAGAAGGAGACACAATGTTTGACATTAAAAAAATTGCAGTCAACTTTATTTCAAATTTAGAAGAACATCAAACATATAATGGTCAGTTTTCTGTTGTTGCACAAACAAATAATCATTTTACAGTCGAGTATTCATCCTTTGTTAAGGTTCCTTTCTCTGTATATGGAAGCTATGCTACAAATGGGTATTTGATGTTTGATAAAAGAACAGGAAAAGTAACAACGATTGAAGAACTCTTTGAACCCAAAAATTTTAATTCATTCAAAAAACTTGATTACACTTACTTAAAAGCCAACGAAGACACTAACCCAACGAAATATGAAGAGTTGTTGAATGAGATGCGTTCCTTTTCTTATTTAGACAAAAAAGGTTTGCACAGAGTATGGATGCCTGGGCGTCCTGTGTTTCATAACCCAATGGAATACGTTATCCCCATGAAAGAACTCAAACCATTGCTGCGAAAGGATTTTGAGTGGTAGAAAATTTGTCCCTACTTTTTCCTCTTTCCTAAAATTTGAAAAACATACATTTGCTTTTCAAATTTTCAACTCATGACCATTTCAAATTACAATTTCACAGCTGCTGAACGCTTCATGCGTTATGTGCAAATAGATACACAATCTGACCCGAATTCACCTACTTGCCCAAGTACGGAAAAGCAAAAAAATTTAGGAAAAGTTTTAGTGGAAGAATTAAAAGCTATCGGCATTAAAGATGCTGAAATGGACGAGCATGGCTATGTGTACGCCACTATTGAAAGCAACACTTTGAAAAATGTTCCTGTATTATGCTTCTGCTCACACATGGATACATCGCCTGATTGCAGCGGTTTGAATGTAAAACCCATCTTACACAAAAATTATCAGGGTAGTGATATTATGTTGCCAAATGATAATTCGCAAGTGATAAAATTTGATGAACACAACGATTTGAAACATCAAATTGGTAATGATATTATCACAGCTGACGGCACAACTTTATTAGGTGCTGATAACAAAGCAGGCTTGGCTGAAATCATGGATGCAGCTCATTTTTTGATGAATCATCGGGAAATTAAACATGGCAAAATCAGAATTTTATTTACACCTGATGAAGAAATCGGTAGAGGCGTTGATAAAGCCGATATGAAAAAACTCGGTGCTGATTTCGGTTACACGATGGATGGCGAAACATTGGGTCATATCGAAAATGAAACTTTTAGTGCTGATGGTGCAAGCCTTATCATTAAAGGCTTCCCGACTCATCCAGGTTTTGCAAAAGATAAAATGCAACATGCGATTAAAATTGCTGCGGAAATAATTAATCGTTTGCCAAAAGATAAATCGCCTGAAACTACTGAGAAGAAAGAACCATTCATTCATCCAACTGCTATCAACGGTGGATTGGATTCAGTGGAAATAAAATTTATCATCAGAGCATTCGACACTAAAACTTTGTTGGCATTAGAAGATGAATTGAAAAACATAGCTGCTTCAGTTTTAGCTAATTACAACAAATGCAGTTTTGAAATAAAAGTTACTGAGCAATATCGCAACATGAAAGATGTGCTGGATGCCAATCCGCAAGTATGTGAATATGCAGCGGAAGCAGTTAAACGTGCTGGCTTAACACCAGTATTGTCAAGCATTCGTGGAGGAACAGATGGTTCACGATTGTCATTCATGGGCTTGCCTTGTCCGAATATTTTTGCAGGCGAACATGCTTTTCACAGCAAGCAAGAATGGGTGAGCATTCACGACATGAACAAAGCCGTTGAAACGATTATTCACTTGGTGCAGATTTGGGAAGAAAAGTGTAAAATGTCTTGATGATTTTTTCGTTAAATTCAAATGATATTCAAAATCCCTGTCACTAAAAAAAACTCTGTAGATCAATATCAATTTTTTGATAACTCTAATAGGGTCAATAGAATTTTATATCGATTTTATTCATACAAAAAAATTAGTACAAGGGCATTAAGGAAAGGTGTTTCAGTATTGAACTTAATTAGGGCTCAGTTTCCTTTTTTATTATCAGATGCTTCATTTCCTCCAATTGTTTCTATTGAATTTACAAATGTATGCAATTTAAAATGTCCTTATTGTACCAGTCCTTTAGGTCTTAGAAAACGTGGGTATATGGATCGCACTTTGTTAGAAAAAATTGTTGAAGAATTAAAATTAGCTCCGTCTAATAGAATTCAAATTGTTGGCAATGGAGAACCAACATTACATCCCGAATTTGAATTTTTTTTAGCAAAATTAGTTTCAACAAACCGATTGATATCCATGGTTACAAATGGACAATGGACTAATGACATAGTTGCTGAGACAATTATTAAATCAGGAATTGATGTAGTTGAAATTTCTATTGATGCAGGGGGAAAAGCAAAATATGAGTCTTCAAGAATAAATGGGTCCTATGAAAAGTTGATCTATAATCTTAAAAAATTAAATAACGCTAAAAAATTATTTAATTCCAAGATCATTATCAATATCAGACTGATGGTTCGTCCATCAGAGAAAAACAACTATTTAAAGGAGATGTTACTCTGGAGACATTATGCGGATGCCGTAATGCCCCAATTCTTAAACAAAATAAACAATACAAATTATTCTGACGATTTATTTATTCCTGTACAAAAACAACATAACATTTTTCCAAAGTGTTCTTTGCCCTTTAAACATATGGAAATAAAATATTCTGGAGAAATATTAATGTGCTATTATTCATTTTTTCAACTTGGTGCTCCAGGATTGGTAATTGGGAATATCAATTTGTCTTCAATAAAAGCATTGTGGAATAGTGATTTAATGAATCAATATAGGACAGCTCACAGAAAGAGAATTGAAGACAAGATGTCAATATGCAAAGGTTGTCCTTGTACTTAATAAATGACAACCCTCTAAAAGCTACATCAACTAGAGTGAAGAAATGAGGGAATTCAAAAAAGCGTAATCAAGTAATCTTGGTTACGCTTTTCAATCCTTAATTCAAATTTCCAATCGTTTTGTCTTTAGGATATTTAACTGAATAACTCAATCTCAACGATTTATTTTCTTGCGATTTCAAATCAAAGCGCCATTGCAATTGTCCTTTGTCTTTATCATCCGCAGCATTTGATTTTTCAAGCAATTCAATTTCAATATCCTTATCAGTTGTGATTGGATATTGGTCAAGCATAATCAAACTTACCGCATCTTTCTTGGTGTTGCGAATGGTGATGTCATAAGTGAACGATTCTTTTCTTGTTGAACCAATTACTTTTCGTGCAGAATAATCTTTTACTTTGGTTCGTTTGATAATTATTTTTTTATCTCGTCCCATGCTGAAACTCAAGGTATCACGGGTATTTCGGGTATCTACAAAACTTTGACCAACATAAGTTCCTTCAAAGAAAATATTGGCATTAGCAGGCAGCAAGTTAAGCTTTTCCCAGTCTGTAATTCGGGCTAACAAGAAAGCATCTTTATCCAATTTCGGCACTGCATAATATTGATAAGTGGCAGGCAATTCATAATCAATCATACTCACCAAATGTACTTTTCCATCACTTGGTACATCGTATTTCAAGTCAATTTCGAAAGTTGCACTCAACTGCGATTCGTTAACTGTAGTGTATTGTGTGAGTGAGTTTGTTTCTTCGGCTTTGCCAGCATCATCAGCTGAAACTTTATAAGCCGCCATTTTTGGAGCAGACAATGATTCGTTTCTTGTCATGGCAGCAGCAGGAGCATTACTGTAATATGCATTTGAATATCGAATAGGTTGATAAAAACTCAAATACCAAGGTTGCAATACAGGACTAGTGCCACCTTCGTTAGGGTTACCTGTGCTAATTGTCAATTTCACATCATTCCAGGCTAAGCCTGTATTATTCCACACTTGCGCCTTGTAGTACAATTTAATTTTGCTCTGTACATTTTCGCAACGCAAATCATAAATAGGTGTCCAACCAGCATTAGCATTTACATAACTCATGTTGAAATCGGCATTGGTGGCGGCGTTAGCGAGTACTTGCAAAACCACTTCGCCAGTTGGTTGACTTTTCTTAGCATTTTCTTCTGCTAATTGATTATTGATGTTGCCGATTTTTTCATTCAGCTTTTTTTCTTTTTGGTCAATCTCAAAAATATCAGCTTTTATTTCCGTTGATTTTTTTGCATACAATTCCAACAGTTTTTGCAATTCAACAACTGACAAGCCATTATTAATACCACCAACTTTTTTGTTAGAATCTAAAACGCTCATAATTTCATTATCAACGTTTCTTTGATTTTCTAATTTCAAATTCGCGTTGTTCAAAATTTCCAATGAATCTTCCAACATTTTTTGTCGAACGGTTTTTTGATTCTGGTTGAGATAATTAATTCTGTATTCAGTTGACTGAATTGTAATTCCTGCAATGCTTCCCACTTGCAAAGTTTGTTGATTCAAATTAGCAGGCAAACCTTCAACTATTACTGTTGATGAGCCTTGTGGTAATACTGCGTTAAAACGATTGTTGATTTCAGCACCTTGTAAATAAACAGTTGCAGATGTGATTGTTGATTTCACTTTGATTTCTTTTTCAGCAAAAACTGAAATACTTGTGGCAATAAAAATTGCAGATAAAAAAACTGACTTCATGATTGTTGGATTTTTAAATTTTCATTTTAGATGCAAACACCTTGCCGATTGCATAAATTCAATTTTCTAATAAATTGTAAATTTATTCGTTCCTAATTTAAATGCACTAAATAATTTTGAATAAATCACCATTATCTTCGCCAATGTAAGTGAATTGCTTTTTATTATATGGCTCAGCTTTCCATTGTTATTGTCAACTACAACGTTAAATACTTTTTAGAAGAGTGTTTGAATTCGGTTCGCCGTGCAATAAAAAATATTCATGCTGAAATTTTTGTAGTAGATAATAATTCAGTAGATGGTTCGGTAGAGTGGATTCAGCAACGCTTTCCAGAAGTGAAACTTATTGTCAATGCCGAAAATTTAGGATTTTCAAAAGCCAATAATCAAGCTATTCGATTAGCAACTGGAGAATACATTTTGTTGTTGAATCCTGATACCGTTGTGCAAGAAGATACGTTTGAAAAGTGCTTGCAGTTTATGCAAGCGCACGAAAACGCTGGCGCACTGGGTGTAAAAATGGTAGATGGTAAGGGAAAATATTTGCCCGAATCGAAACGTGGATTCCCCAATGTCCGAACTGCTTTCTTTAAAATGTTTGGATTAAGTGCGTTGTTTTCTACTTCAAAATTCTTCAATCAATATTATGTTGGTCATTTAAAAAATTCGGAAACCAACGAAGTTCCGATATTAGCAGGTGCTTTTATGTTTATGCGAAAAGCTGCATTGGATAAGGCTGGCTTGCTTGATGAAGATTTTTTTATGTATGGCGAAGACATTGATTTAAGTTGGCGAATTATTAAAGCTGGGTATAAAAATTATTATTTCCCTGAAACACAAATTATTCATTACAAAGGCGAAAGCACAAAAAAAGCAACCTTCAATTATGTAAAGCACTTTTACAACGCTATGATAATTTTTGCAAAAAAACATTTTGCAGAAAAGGCTTCTGCTTGGATTTTTTTAATGCAGTTGGCTATTTATGTAAAAGGATTTTTTACTTATATCAAAAATATTGCTGGCAGTTTTTTACTACCAATGCTTGATGCAGTAACGATTTACACAGGTTTGTATTTCATTAAATCATTTTGGGAAATCAATATTAAAACGGCTGATAACTTTCGTTACCCTTCTGAATTTCATTTAATCGTTTTGCCACTTTATATTTTAGTGTGGTTGTTGAGTTTGTTTTTTGCTGGTGGTTACGACAAACCAATTAAAGCCATTCGAGTGTTTCGTGGAATATTAATTGGTTCATTAATCATTGCATCAGTGTATGCATTTTTACCTGAAACAGCAAGGTTCTCAAGGGCAATCATCTTGCTCGGAAGTGTATGGGCTTTAACAGCGGTTTTGTTGATTCGTCAAACTTTACGTTTGCTTTTTCCGCATGAAAATATTTCGGATGAAAGAAAAATTTTGGTGGTTGGAAGTTTTGATGAATCAGAACGTGTGCATGAAATTGTTGCACAATTAGGAGTACAACATGAATGGTTGGGGACTGTTCATCCAACTTTTGAAATGGCTGAAAATCCTTATCTGGCAAGAATTACACAGCTTAAGGAAGTGGTTGAGATTTTCAAAGTGAATGAATTGATTTTTTGCGCAAAAGATATTTCAGCGCAAGCCATTATTCATTGGATGACAACAATTGGCGAAAAGGTAAATTACAAAATTGTTGGCGAAGAAGGTATGAGCATAGTTGGTAGCAACAGTAAAAACACAGCTGGTGATTTATATGCCATGGACTTTAGTTTCAGCATCAGCAGTGCATTTGGCAAAAGAAATAAATTGCTGCTCGATTATTTTTTGTGTAGTATTTTTTTGTGTACGATTCCAATTTGGTTTTTGATTTCATCACAACGAAAAAAAATATCGGGTGGTATCATTCCGGTTTTGTTTCGTAAAAAAACTTGGATGGGGTATCAAAAAAAATCTACTAAAAATTATTTGACTGATTTACCCGATTTACTTCCTTCTATCTTTTTTATTGCTGATGCTTACCCCGAAATAGCTGATGAGCCTACATTAGAGCATCTTCGATTTTTATTTGCTAAAAATTATACTGTGCTAGAGGATGTGAATTTGATTTGGAAATGTTTGTGGCATAAATAAATCTTTTGCAAAAAAATCTCTGCAGTTTTTCATTTTTTTTCTTCGATTTTTTTTCTACTCAATAAAAAATTGAAAAATAATTTTCAAAAAATGTGGATTACAAAATGTCAATAATGAATGTTGAATAGTGAATTCAAAAAAATATTTTCTTGAAACATTGATGAATAGTAGATTTGAAGGCGATAGATTTTTTTTACAAAAAAATACAAAACAACATTTTCGAAAAAATAAATTGTGGACAACATGATGAAATATTTTTTGCATTGCACCAAATTATGTATCTATATTTGAGCTGTGATTGACAACCATCACATCACACTTTAACCAAAACCAAAACCGACTAAGCCTTTTCAATTTTTTTGAAGAGGCTTTTTTCATTTTGTCAAATGCCTCCAACAATAGTATCCATCAGCATTTTAAGTGCATAAACATAAGTTAGCTCAATATTTCTGAACCGCTCTTTTGAAAACAAAAATTTTTGCGCTACAATTTTTTTTGATGAACCAACTGCAATCCAAACTGTGCCAATTGGTTTATCATCAGTTCCACCATCTGGTCCTGCAATACCACTTACAGCAATAGAATAAGTTGTCTTAAATCTTTCTAAAACACCTTTGCACATCTCCTTTACACACTCTTCACTTACTGCTCCAAATGTTTCCAACGTTTCTTTTTTTACGTTTAGTAAATTTTGTTTAGTATCGTACGAGTAGCTCACAATGCCACCTTCAAAGTATTTGCTGCTACCAGCCACACTCACAATTTTTGAAGCAATAAATCCTCCGGTACAACTTTCGGCAACACTTAATGAGAATTTATTTGCTAACAATAATTTACCAATACTTTCTTCCATTGGTTCATCATTATCAGCAAACAAATTTTCGCTAACCAATTTTTTAAGCGTTTCAAATTGGTGCAGCAATTGTGTTTGTAAATCCTCATTTTTATTTCCCCTTATTGTCAATCGCAATTTTACCATGCCTATCGAAGGCAAATAAGCCAATTTTATATTTTGTGGCAAAGCATCTTCCCATGCTTCAATTTTTTTTGCCAAAAAACTTTCACCAATACCTGCGGTTACTAATGTTTCATGTAAAACTTGTGTATCATTTTTCTCTTGCAATTTTGGAAGTACATGTGTTGACATGATGTGTTTCATTTCAAATGGAACACCAGGCATTGACACAATTATTTTTCCATTGTGTTCCCACATCATTCCAGGCGCTGTGCCTCTTTTATTTATAAGTGTAGTGCAATTGCTTGGCACTAATGCTTGATGTCGATTTACATCTAACATTGGTAAATTTCTTCTAGTGAAAAATTCAGTTACTTGCTGTAGTACTTCCTCATTCATGATTAATTCACCGCCAAAATATTTACACAAAACATGCTTCGTTAAATCATCTTTAGTAGGGCCAAGTCCACCAGTAATTAATATTACATCTGCCAGTTGGATAGCTTCATTTAATGAAGCAATTATTTCGTCGGGCAAATCTCCTATCGCCATTCGTCGTTTCACCCAAATGCCAATCTTATTTAATTCTTGTCCCATCCAAGCACTATTAGTGTCAATTGTTTGCCCAATTAAAAGTTCGTCGCCAATGGTTATAATGTATGCGTTCATGATTTATAAAAATTATTCAACAAAAGTAACCGACTAAGACTTTTAAAATTTAACTTTGTATCATAAATTAGTTCTTTACAATATTTTTCATCAACCAAAATTGGTTTTACTTTAAAAGTAAATTAAAAGGGAATCGTGTTAGAATCACGAACTGTTGCGCAACTGTAAGTAATACACAAAATTTTTATCATTAAAAGTCCACTGATAACCATCGGGAAGGAGGATAAAAATGTTACAAGTCAGGAGACCTGCCCATTTTGTTGCTAACTATTCAAAGTTAGCGTTGACGATGCTTTCGCAAATAAAAGCAGAAGTCAGATTTGATGCACCAAATCTATTTTCTTTCTATTGGCTGCATCTTCTCCACCTTTTTACTTTTTATTTTTTGATTGCATCATTGAAAAATGCTGTGAAGATTTTTATTTCAATGATTGAATATTTTGAAAAAAAATAAACACATATTTTTATTCATTGCCTTGCAAATGGCTTCGGCAGTAGGTTTCGCTCAAACCCAATTGTCCGATTCCATCATGCAATTGAAGCAGGTGCAAATAACTGCACAGCGAATTCAAAATTTTTCAAGCGGAACAAAAATTCAAAACATTGATAGCGCATTGATTTCACAATATTCAACAAATAATCTAGCTGACTTATTAGAAAATGAAAGCCCACTTTTTGTAAAATCATATGGAATGGGAAGTTTGGCTACTACTTCATTCCGTGGAGGTAATGCTAATCAAACAGCAGTGTTGTGGAATGGTTTTAACATCAACAGCCCAATGAATGGACAGCTGGATTTTGCTTTGATTCCGAATGATTTTTTGGAAAAAGTTGATATTCAATATGGCGGTGGCAGTGCTTTGTGGGGCAGCGGTGCAGTTGGTGGCACAATTCATTTGAATAATGAATCAAGATTTGATGAAGGCTGGAAGGTGAATATTGGTGGCACTTTCGGCAGTTTTGATAATTATCAGCAACAATTAAAAGTTTTGTTTTCGCAAAAAAAATGGGTTTCATCTTTCAAATTTTTTAATCACACAGCGCAAAATGATTTTCCGTTTTATAATACTTTGAAAAGTGATACGCTAAAGCAAATTCAACGTCATGCACAATTAAAACAGTTTGGATTGTTGACTGAAAATAGTTTTAAAATAAATGAAAATCAGCAAATTAATTTTTGTATTTGGTATCAAAATACCGACAGAAATATTCCGCCGTTGATGCTGCAAACATTGAATAACACTAATCAAAAAGATGAAACAAAAAGATTCACCACACAATGGCAACGAAATGGGAAAATGACAAATTATTTTATTCGTACGGCTTACTTTGATGAAAATTTAATTTATAGCGATTATAGTTATAGCTATGTCTCGCCTAACAGAGCAAAAACTTTTATTGCAGAAGCTGAATCAAAAATCAACCTCAACAAAAACAATTTATTGAATTTAGGAACTAACAACACCTTTGTGAAAGCCTCATCAGATGGCTATTCTGGAGGACATCAACAAAACAGAACGGCAATATTTGTATCCTATCGTTTCATTTCTTCTAACAAAAAATTGCAATCTGCTATTTCGGCTCGACAAGAAATGTTGTTGCAAAAACTAATGCCATTTGTTTATTCGTTTGGTGCTGAATATAAATTTTCAAAATGGTTTTCAGCCAAATGTAACGCAGCAAAAGTTTATCGAATACCAACCTTAAATGATTTGTATTGGAATCCAGGTGGAAATTCTGCATTGCAATCAGAGAAAGGATTTAGCGAAGATGCAGGATTATTATTTCACTTCAATTTACCAAAACAAAAAATCAATTTTTCATTTGAGCCAACAGTATTTAATAAAATAATTAACAACTGGATTTTATGGTTACCTGGTGAAAGTTTCTGGAGCCCTCAAAATATTTTAGAAGTATGGAGCAGAGGCATGGAAACACGAAGTGAACTGAAATTTGCTATGCAAAAAATTTCTTTTAAACTAAATTTAATGACCAATTATGTTTTAAGTACAAATGAAAAAGCTTCAACTGAAAATGATGCCTCTTTGCACAAGCAATTAATTTATACACCGATGTATAGCGGTCATTTAAAATTGAGTTTACAATACAAAAAAGTGAGTATTAGTTATTTGCAAAATTATACTGGTTATCGCTATACAAGCACTGACAATACTGAATTTCTGACGCCTTTTACATTGGCAAATATTTATACGAGTTATCAGTTTGTTATTAAAAATTTCAACATCAATTTTTTTGCCGAAGCCAATAACATTTTCAATCAGCAATACCAAGTTTTATTAAACAGAGCCATGCCGTTGGTAAATTATCAAGCTGGTTTTTCCATTCAATTTCATCAAAACAACAAACAAAATTCAATCAAATAAAATGAAACAAAATTTACACAAACTTTTAACAATCTCTTTATTGGTAATAATGATAAGCCTTTCAGCAAAAGCACAAACAATCTCTGATTTTGAAAATTTAACTTTATCAAAAGCAGATACATTTTGGAATGGGATTTCAAATAAATTAGGAACAACTTTTTCAAACGGAAACGCCATTTTCAATAATTATTATGATACTTCTTATGGAGGATTTTGGTCGGCTGGTTTCGCTTATACTAATGTACAAGACAGTATTCACGGAGATTATCATCATTTATATTCTTCTAAAGCATTGAAAGGTTATAATGGTTCAAATAATTATGTTTCAGTAGCTGAGGATGCATATAACAATAGACTTCCGATTATAAAATTGAGTGGAATTGCAGCTGGAAAAAAAGTTTCGGGATTTTATATTTCTAATTCTACTTATGCTTTTAATAGTATGAGAGATGGAACCTCACCACCAGCAAAAAAATTTGGTGGTTCAACTGGCAATGACCCAGATTGGTTTAGAGTAACTATTTATAAATGGGTTGCTGGAAATAAAACAACTGATAGTGTTGATTTTTATTTAGCCGATTTTCGTTTTTCAAACAATTCACAAGATTACATTGTGAAAGATTGGCGCTGGGTTGATTTGACTTCATTAGGCAATGTAGATAGTTTGTCGTTTCATCTTTCGTCAAGCGATAACAGCTTTGGTTTTATGAATACGCCGGCATTTTTCTGTATGGATAATTTCACCACTGCTGATGTGGCTTCGGGAATGAATGAAATTACGGCGAGCGATGAACGATTAAGTGTTTATCCAAATCCAACCTTATCGGTTATTAGTATTCGGTTATCAGTTGGTAGTTTGAAAACAATTGAAGTTGTTGATTTGCAAGGAAGAAAAATTGATTTACCAATTTCATTGCAAACCGCTAATTACTGTCAACTGAATACCGAATACTTATCTTCAGGCATTTATTTTCTTAAAACAATAGATGAAAATGGATTTGAACAGATTGCTAAGTTTGTAAAAGAATAAATGAGTTTGTAAAGTTTATCAAGTCCATTAGATTGAAAGATGAATAAAAAATATTGCCTGCTGGTGTTTTTCTTTTTGCAAAAAATTATTTGCATGGCTCAATTTGCCCCAGCAGCAGGGCATTGGGGAACAACTGCCATTCCTAAAGATAGCAGTTGTTTTTTGAGCTGGGCATCAGGATGCTTTGTTCATCGTGGTTTTCAGGATATTTCAAATCATTCATTAGGTATTGCAACTGTTGGTGATAGTTCATTTGCTATCGGAAAAGCAGATGGAATGGTGGTGAGCTTGGGTGATAGCGGTGTGGCTACTTTAACTTTTCAAAATCCGATTATAGATGGTACAGGCTTTGATTTTGCTGTGTTTGAGAATGCATTTACTGATTCATTTTTAGAATTAGGATTTGTAGAAGTGAGCAGTGATGGACAAAAATTTTTCCGATTTCCAGCCACTTCTAATACACAAGACACTTTGCAAATTACGAATGCAGGCAGCGTTGATGCTACTAAACTAAATAATTTGGCAGGAAAATATCGGGTGTTTTATGGCACTCCATTCGATTTACAAGAGTTGAGTGGAATAAGCGGATTGGATTTGCAACACATTACACACATTAGAATTGTTGATGTGATTGGTTGCATTCAAGAGGCTTTTGCAACCTACGATAAAAACGGAAATAAAATAAACGACCCTTGGAAAACCCCTTTCGCATCAGGCGGTTTCGATTTGGATGCAGTTGGAGTAATTCATGAGGATGCAACTGGTGTAAATCAATTCGCAATAATCAATTCGCAATTCGCAATTTATCCGAACCCCTGTAATGATGAAATAAGAATTAAGAACCTTGAATTGGGAAATCAAAAAGTTGAAGTTCTTGATTTAGTTGGAAAAATTGTTTTCGAACAGACTATTTATAATTCATCATTAAAAACTCATGATTTAGCTAACGGCATTTATTTTTTAAAAATCAGCAATGGGAAAAGTATTTCAATACAAAAATTTATGGTGCAACATGACTAAGAAAAGTAAATTTTTATGGCTGATTATTTTTTCTGTTTTAATTTTTGCTTGCAAAAAAGATAAGCCCGAACAATTATCACAAGGGGTTTCTATTAGCAATGGCGGTGGTGTTTATATTATCAACGAGGGCAATTTTCAATTTGGAAATGCGAAAGTGAGTTACTATGATTTTGCATCTGGAAATGTGACGGAAGATTTATTTCAACCTGCAAATCAAGCAGCGTTGGGTGATGTTTGTCAATCTGTAAATGCTTTCAACAATAAAATTTATTTCGTGCTAAATAATTCACAAAAAATTGTTGTTGTTAACCCATCAAACTTTGTGCAAACTGCAACCATCAATGGTTTTAACTCACCCAGATATTTTTTACCTATTAGCAATAACAAAGCCTATGTAACTGATTTATATGCCGACGCAATTTCAATTGTTGATTTGAACAGCAATTCTATTACTGGCAATATTCCGTTGAAAGGTTGGACAGAACAACTTTTGCAAGTATATGGTGAAGTGTTTGTTTGCAATAAAAAATCAAATAAATTATTTGTGATTGATGCCGCCAGCGATAAAATTTCAGATAGCATTTCTATTGGCTATGGAGCTAATTCCATTCAAGAAGACAAAAATGGAAAGCTTTGGATATTGTGTAATGGCGATTCAACAAAAAATATTTATGCATCGTTAAGCCGCATCAACCCTGTATCTCACCAAGTAGAACAAAGTTTTTCTTTTGCTGATAAACATGATTTTCCGTTGCGATTAAAATTAAATGGCAGCAATGATATTTTATATTTTATCAACGGAAGCATTTATAAAATGAATATTACGGATAGCAATTTGCCGAGCACTGCGTTCATAGCAAAAGCCACACACAATTTTTATGGAATCGGTGTAAATCCCGTCAATGGAGATTTGTACGCCGCTGATGCCATTGATTACGTGCAACGTGGAATTATTTATCGGTATGATGTGAATGGAAATTTAATAACGTCATTTCTGGCTGGAATTATTCCAAGCGATTTTTATTTTAATTAGAAATGTTAAAGCACGAAGAAAAAATTTGTGAGAAATGTGGTGTTGCTTTTGAATGCAAAGTTGATGATATAGCCAATTGTCAATACTCACAGATTAAATTAAGTGATGCAGCGAAATTATTTTTAACTGAAAATTTTTCGGATTGTTTATGTTTGAATTGCTTAAAAATTTTAAACAACAATTCTATTAATCAATTATAATTTATCTTTGGTTGATATTCATTCAATCAATCTCAATAGTTATGCGATTATTTTTACTGATCACTTTTAGTTTATTAATAAATTTATTGGCTACAGCTCAAAACACTAATCATCGCATACGATGCTATACCGATGAGGTTTATCAACAACAGATTAGTAGCGATACTACTTTAAAAAATTCGTATGAAGCAGCTGCTTTACAAACCAGAAATTTAGCTAACAATATTATTGTGCAACGTTCTAAATCGGGCAATAGCGCACCTTTGTATATTGTACCTGTGGTGGTGCATGTAGTTTATAATAATGCATCCCATAATGTGAGTGACACGGCTATTTATACTCAGATACAAAGATTAAATGATGATTATCGCCGAATAAATTTTGATACAGCAAATACTCGTGCGTTATTTAAAGGTATAGCGGTTGATACAAAAATTGAATTCAGACTGGCAGAAAGAGACCCGAATGGAAATGCAACCACAGGTATTATCAGAAAACAAACATCAAATGCGTCTTTCTCTCAAAATGATAATGTAAAACATTCCAACCTCGGTGGTGATGATGCCTGGCCTGCTTGTTCGTATTTGAATATCTGGACGTGTAATTTAGGTGGTGGTTTGCTGGGGTACTCACAATTTCCAGGAGGTCCGACAGCAACCGATGGAGTTGTAATTTTAGACAGTGCATTTGGACAAAAAGGCATCGCTGCTTCTCCTTATGATATTGGCAGAACAGTAACTCATGAGGTAGGACACTGGCTAAATTTATACCATCCTTTTCAGGGAGGGTGTGCAGGTATGACAGCTTCTAACTGTGGCAGCCAGGGTGATGATTGTTGTGATACTCCGCCTGTTTCAGCAGCTAATTATGGCTGTCCGCCTGCTACTACAAACTCTTGCAATGAAACTTATATGCCACGTGTAGATATGTGGGAAGATTATATGGATTATACAGATGATGCCTGTATGAATGCTTTTACGGCTAACCAAACAGCACGTATGCAAGCGACCTTGGCTGGTACAAGAAATTGTATTAACAGTTCAACTGCACTCACATCTGTGAATGGTTCAACACCAGTCCTATCAGTAAATAAAGCTGTAATTTGCGCTGGAAGCAGCGTTACACTTACTGTAAGTGGTGCTAACAATTATTATTGGACACCATACACGGGTTTGAATACAACAAGCGGCTCAACAGTTATAGCTTCACCAAAAGTTACTACTGTATATACAATTTATGGAACCAATACAGCTTGTAATTGCGGAGCTTGGATTCAGGATACTATAGTAGTGCTGGGTTCAGCGGCAAATTTAAATGTAATACCTACCACTTTTTGCGCTGGTTCAAAACCCGTTTTAACTGTAAGTGGTTCAACTAACATTACTTGGTCGCCAACAACTGGCATCAGCAACTCAACACACGATACGGTTACAGCTTATATCACTACCAATGCTAATTATACAATCACCACACACGATACGATTGGCAACACAGTTTGTACTTCATCAAAAAATATTTCATTTGTTGTAAACCCTATGCCTAATGCTAACTTCAATGCTTCGGCAGTAAATAATGTAACAGCAGCATTTACTACAACGGGCGGCACAGGATTCACTTACAATTGG
>CANFST010000045.1 GCA_947449695.1 Chitinophagales bacterium | reverse complement strand
TTGAAAGAAATGATTGGTGAAAATAAAGTTAATGAAGCCTTGCGAACACTGTTAGATTCGTTCGCTTATCAGCCACCACCTTATGCTACATCACTTTCGGCAGTGAGAGCATTTAGAAAAGTTACACCCGATAGTTTGCAATATTTGATTGATGATTTGTTTGAAAATATCACGTTGTTTTCAAACCGAACATTAGAAGCAAAATATAAAAAAGTGGGTGATGAATTTGAAATTACCATGACCACTTCGTCTGAAAAATTTAGAGCAGATTCTTTGGGAAAAGAAAAAGCATTAGCACTAAATGATTTTATTGATGTGGGCATTTTTGCAGAACCAAGCAATAAAAAGAATTTGGGAAAAGCATTGTTATATCAACGTTTGAAGCTCACTAAAAAGGAAAATACTTTTACTTTCAGAACAAAAGAAAAACCTTTTCAAGTAGGAATCGACCCTTATAATTATTTGATTGATAGAATCCCAGATGACAATGTGAAAAAGGTGGAGGAAATGTAAATTCTATTTTCTGAATCAGAATCTGAAATTAAATCCAAGCAGCAAATGCCTTGGTTCATTATACCTTGAAGGATTTTGCCCTTGTGACAAAAGAGAAGAGCGATAATCTCTTGGGTCATTATAAACGGGGTCTTTCCATTCCGTAGGCACTGCATCACCATATTGATAAGCTCTGCCAGTAACGGGGTTCACAATCAACACATTTTTATTGTTGAATAAATTAGTGATTTCAACAGTGAATGCCACTTGAAATTTCTTAATCGTCCACCATTTTTTGAAAGTGATATTGGTGGTGAATGATGCCGGACCTTCGCCACTGAATTTTGCATTTGGGTCGCTGTTCACTGTCCAAATCGGTCTGCCAGTTTTAGGCTCTAAACCACTGAATACATAAGGTGTATAGCGCAATCCACTGCGGTAAATCATTTGCACATAAGCTGACATTTTGTTCAAATATTTTTTACGAAAAAATCCTTGCTTACTATCTTTTTTAAACAGCGCATACCATTTAATATCCCAAGGTGCATCCCAAGCCAACGGCGTTTCTTTCACCGCTTGTCGGTTGCCATTGTTGATGATTTCTTGCACCGCATCACTCGAAGAACTCGATTGACCAGTTGCAACTGTGTACGAAACACTTACCTGCCCTTCAAACCATTTTTTAATGCGCTTAATATAAGCAACCTCTGCGCCACGAATTCTTGCATAATCGCTATTTACATGTATGGTGCGATATACATCTCTGCCCGTAACATCAGGTACAGGAATAGAAAGTGTGGTAATGAAATCGTATTTGTCTTTCCAAAATGCAGCTACGTTTAGTGCATCATTGCTAGTGATTTGCGATTTTAAACCCAATTCATAACTAATGTCCACTTCGGGATTAATGTCGGGATTTCCCAAATTTGCCAAAGTGCTTTTGTCGGCATAATAAGGGTCTAAGCCTTGATACATATAGCTTGGATGCGGCATCACCATCGTGTGGCCATAATTAAAATACATCACTTGGTTTTCTTTGATAGGGAATGATGCTGCAATTTTTGGCAACAATCGCATCTTCATTCTTCTGCCAAAAAAATCGACAGAATGTTGCAAATAACTGGCTCTGATTTCATCACGAATAGGTGATTCAGAATTCTTAATTGCATCATCTACAAATTTACCTGGCAACCAGTATTCATAACGTATTCCAGCATCGGCAATCAAACCTAAATATTTAAAATGCTCATTTCCAAACAACGCACCTTTCGCAGGATACACATGCCATACATCGCTGATGTCGCCCAAACGATACGATTGCGAAACCTGCCCATTGCCCAACACCAAAGGCGCACCAATCCACGGGCTGGTGATATCAATCCATTGCATGTTTTGTTGTTTGTGTTCAAAACCAAAAGTGATTTTGTGTAAATCATTTCTCGAAAACCAATTGGCTGTGCCTTTCAAAGTATATTCTTCATCATAATGGTCGTGCCATAAAGTAGCAATGCCGCCATTGTTATAAAACCCAGAAGCCGCATTGGTAAACACTATCGAGTCATTGGGGTTAAATGTTTTGGTTGGAAAAGTAATTATGCTATTTGGCGATAATTCCTGATTCACCTCTTCAGGACGCCAAGTGCGACCGTTAGCATCGGTTCGCAAATGCACAAACAACCTTGAAAAAGAAAGTTTGTAACTAAATTGTTTGCTCAATAATTGAAACCAAGTGAGGTTTTCTAAATTCGTATCATGGGTGTAAGTGTTAGCATTATCAGGAGCTTGAGCGAATGCGTATTGATAACCTGGTGCAAATTGCACATCATTGCCTGTGATTCGCAACATGTTTACATCCTGATTTACAGCGAGTGATTTCACATAACTAAACGACAATTTTTTCTTGGGCGAAAAATCGTAATTGAACTTCAAACTGGCCGCCCAGTTATTGTTCTGCCTTGGCGAAATATAATTTTGTGGATACAACGAACTGGTAACTTGGTTGGCAGGTGTGTGATAATAATCATCCGTCAAAATACTTTTGAAAGTGGTAAACACTCTTAATTTATTTTTCACCTTCGGCAATTTTATGGCGCCGCCCAAATTCAATTCATTAATACTTTGGTTGAAATAGCCATTCCACTTGTGGTTCAAGCCAATGTTATCTTGCTTGTGTGTAAAATTCAATTCCAATTTATCTTTGCCAGTTCTTGTTTCTGCGTTCACAATTCCTGCGGTGGCATCGCCATATTCCACACCAATTCCACCAGTTGTAATTTCAACATTTTCCATCGCATTTGTTCCCAAGTCAATCCCAAAACCAGTTCCAGCCAATGGGTCGGTGGCGGAAACACCATCGATGTAAAAACCAGTTTCGTAAGTTCGTCCACCACGAATGTGAATGCCTTCGCTGTTTTGAATGATGCCAGTTTGACTATTCAAAATGTTTTGAATGTTTTTTACAGGCGAAGATTCAATCACATCTTTACCAATATTTTTCTGTGTTTTGCCATTATCATATTCCTGCAAAGGCTTTTCACCAATGATTTTTATCTCTTTACCTGTGATTGCCAAACTGCTTAATGAAGCATCCATTTGTTTGTTATCACCAGCCATTAATTTGACTCCTGTAAAAATTTGTCGCTCATAACCAACACTGCTCATCTCAACAGTATATTCGCCAGCAGGTACATTTTCGATTTTATATTTCCCGTTCAAATCGGTTTGTGCACCATACATAGTACCGCTTAAATATACTTTTGCAGGAAATAGTGGTTGGTTGTTTTTGGCATCTAAAATTGTTCCAAACACTGATGCAGTCTTGTTTTGAGCATTTGCAACAAAAAAAGTAAACAATAAAAACAGTAGGATATAAGTTTTCTTCATCAATCACAAACGTAATTTATTTTATTGAAAAATAAATGCTCACAATATTAACTGAACGCTATTTTTTTAATTGACTGCCAACTTTTCCGTTTTTCTTAATTGGCTAATGATTTGTTTGTAACTTCGCCAACCTTTTTTCTATCACGAAAAAAAGATACTTGGTTCCTCAGCATGACAAACAACAATTCGATTTTAAACCGTCATTTTGAGTGCTGCGAAAAAACTAAATAATTAACTAACAACGAATAACTTATAACTATTAACGAATGTTAAATTTCCTATCAAAGCTCTTCGGCGGCAGCAAAAGCGAAAAAGATGTAAAAGATTTACAGCAAAAAATACAACCCATTTTGGCAGAATATGCCAAGTTGCAAAATATTTCCAATGATGAATTGCGTAAAAAAACGGTTGAATTCAAATCGCAAATAAAAAATCATTTAGCAAAAATTGATGCTGACATTGCTGACTTGAAAACCCAAGCCGAAGCCAACGATGCAGCTTTAGACGATAAAGAATCGTTGTACAAACAAATTGATGAGTTAATCAAAACTCGTGATGAGCAAATTGAAGAAGTGTTGTTACAAATTATGCCACAAGCTTTTGCGGTGGTGAAAGAAACTGCTCGTCGCTTAACTGAAAATCCAACATTAACAGTTAAAGCAACTGAACACGATAAAAATTTAGCAGCACAAGGAAAAAATTATGTGAGTATTAATGGCGATACTGCAACCTGGAAAAACTCTTGGGATGCAGCAGGCATCAATGTTACATGGAATATGGTGCATTATGATGTGCAGTTGATTGGTGGCTTAGCTTTGCACGAAGGAAAAATTTCGGAGATGGCAACTGGCGAAGGAAAAACATTGGTTTCCACTTTACCAGCATACCTGAATGCGTTGGCTGGCGAAGGTGTTCACATTGTAACAGTGAATGATTATTTGGCTCGACGTGACCAAGAATGGAATGGTCCATTATTTGAATTTTTATTGTTGAATGTTGATTGCATTGATAAGCATGAACCTAATAGCAAAGAGCGCCGAAGTGCTTATTTGGCGGATATTACATGGGGGACAAACAACGAATTTGGTTTCGATTATTTACGTGATAACATGGTGCATTCATCTAACGAAATGGTGCAACGCAAGCATCATTATGCGATGGTGGATGAGGTGGATAGTGTGTTGATTGATGATGCACGTACACCGTTGATTATTTCAGGACCGGTGCCAAAAGGCGATGACCAAGAATTTCATATTTTAAAACCACGAATTCAAAAATTGGTAGAAGCACAACGCAAAGTTTCTAACGGATTTTTATTAGAAGCAAAACGATTAATTGGCGAAGGAAAAACAGATGAAAATACTGGCGGATTGGCTTTGTTAAGAGCTTTCAGAGGTTTGCCAAAAAACTCTGCATTAATAAAATATTTGAGCGAAGCTGGCATCCGACAAATTTTGCAGAAGACTGAAAACTTCTATTTGCAGGAGCAACAAAAAAATATGCCGAAGGTTGATGAAGCTTTATTTTTCACGATTGATGAAAAACAAAATCAAGTTGAATTAACCGAAAAAGGTGTGGAATTAATTACTGAAAGTGGCGAAGATGCTCACTTTTTTGTGATGCCCGATGTTGGTGGTGAAATTGCTGAAATAGAAAAAACAACATTGTCTGCTGAAGAAAAATTAGCAAAAAAAGATACACTCATTGCTGACTTTGCAGTGAAGAGCGATAGAATTCACACTGTTACACAATTGTTGAAAGCATACACCCTATTTGATAAAGATGTAGAGTACGTAGTGATGGATGGCAAAGTAAAAATTGTGGATGAACAAACTGGTCGTATCTTGGATGGGCGCAGATACAGCGATGGTTTGCATCAAGCGATTGAAGCAAAGGAAAATGTAAAAGTAGAAGCTGCAACACAAACTTTTGCAACAGTTACTTTGCAAAATTATTTCCGTATGTACCACAAATTAGCTGGTATGACTGGCACTGCCGTAACCGAAGCTGGTGAGTTCTGGGAAATTTACAAACTTGATGTTGTAACGATTCCAACAAACAGAGTGGCCATTAGAAAAGATGAGCAAGATTTTGTTTATAAAACGAAAAAGGAAAAATACAACGCTGTCATCGATGAGATTCAAAAATTATCAGCAGCTGGAAGACCAATATTGGTGGGTACTACAAGCGTTGAAGTGTCAGAATTATTAAGTAGAATGTTAAAATTACGCAACATCAAACACAATGTGTTGAATGCAAAACAACATCAACGTGAAGCGCAAGTGGTTGCTGAAGCTGGTTTGGCAGGCAACGTTACGATTGCAACAAACATGGCTGGTCGTGGTACGGATATTAAATTGGGTGAAGGTGTAAAAGATGCTGGTGGATTGGCGATTGTAGGTACTGAACGTCATGAAAGCCGAAGAGTTGACAGACAGCTTCGTGGTCGTGCTGGTCGTCAGGGTGACCCAGGTTCAACACAGTTTTTTGTTTCGTTAGAAGATGATTTGATGCGTTTGTTTGGCAGTGAAAGAATTGCTGGCTTGATGGATAAATTGGGTTACAAAGAAGGTGAAGTAATTCAACACAGTATGATTACAAAATCAATAGAAAGAGCACAGAAAAAGGTGGAAGAAAATAATTTTGGCATCAGAAAGCGTTTGTTGGAATATGATGATGTGATGAACAAACAACGAAATGTAATTTACACCAAACGTCATCATGCCTTGCTGGGTGAGCGTTTGAGCTTGGATATTGATAATGCAATTTTTGATTTGTGCAGTGTGATGATTGAACAACATAAAGAAGCTGGTAATTTCAATGAATTCAAATTGGCTGTGATGGTGCAGTTTGCAGTAGATACAGCCATTACAGAAAATGATTTTGCAAAAAACAATTCAGATGATTTAGCACATCAACTATATGGTGAAGTGATTAATTTTTATCATCGTAAAAATCAGGCAATCTCCACCGAAGCATTGCCAGTGCTGGAAAATATTCGCAGAAATCAACCTAATGTGCAAGATGTTGTCATTCCGTTTACAGATGGAAGAAAAGGTTTTCAGATTACTTGCAACTTAAACAAAGTGCTGGAAACTAAAGGCGCAGAGCTGATTACAGCCGTTGAAAAAAATATTTCGTTGTTCGTAATTGATGAACAATGGAAAGAACATTTGCGCCAAATGGACGATTTGAAACAAAGTGTTCAGTCAGCAGTTTATGAACAAAAAGACCCATTGTTGATTTACAAATTTGAAGCGTTTGAATTGTTTAATCAGATGTTATCTGAAACCAACAAAGAAATTATCAGTTTCTTATGTAAATGTCATATTCATGTAGAAAATGAGAACGATGTTCGTCAAGCTCGTGAACAACGCACTGATATGAGTCGCATGAAAACACAAAAAGATGAATTTAGTGCACAAGCCGAAAGCGAAGCTGCGAACCAACAAGCCATGCAATCTACATCAGAAAAACCAAAACAAACACCGATAGTTTCAGGACCAAAAGTTGGTCGCAACGACCCTTGCCCATGTGGAAGCGGCAAGAAATATAAGGCTTGTCATGGCAAAGAAGAATTAGTATAAACTCAAAAAAAATACTTAATGAAATTAGTTTCTTATCACACAGCAGATGAAGATCGTTTAGGATTTTTAATTGAAGACAAAGTTTATGATGCCAATCAATTAGATCCTGCATTACCGACCAACATGGAATTTTTCCTACATGCTTGGGATGAATTTTTCGATATTGCAAAATATAATTACGAAGAATTGCTTGCAGGAAATTTACCAAAAGCAAAATTCAAATTATTGAGTGATGTTCAATTATTAGCACCAGTTCCCAAACCAACAAGTTGCAGAGATGGTTATGCATTTCGTCAACATGTAGCAGCAGCACGCCGCAACCGCAAAGTACCGATGATTGAAGAATTTGACCAATATCCAATTTTTTATTTTACCAACCATAATGCCATTCAAGGACCAGGAGAAATTCCTTGTATGCCTGATCATTTTAAAAAATTAGATTTTGAATTAGAAGTAGCAGTTGTGATTTGTAATCATGGTAGAAACATTACTGCAAATGAGGCGGATAGCTACATTGGCGGCTACATGATTATGAATGATATGAGTGCAAGGACTTTGCAAATGGAAGAAATGTTACTCAATTTAGGGCCTGCCAAAGGAAAAGATTTTTCAACTGTGATTGGTCCAATGTTGGTTACGCCTGATGAATTGGAACAATTTAAAGTGCCAGCAAAAGAAGGACACACTGGTAACAATTATGATTTGAAAATGCGTTGTTGGGTAAATGATAAATTAGTGAGCGAAGGCAACATGAAAGAAATGGATTGGACATTTGCCGAAATCATTGAACGTTGTGCTTATGGTGCCAACATTTTACCCGGAGATGTGATTGGCAGCGGAACTGTGGGTACAGGTTGTTTTTTAGAATTGAATGGAACAGGAAAATTAAACGACCCAAATTATGAAGAACAATGGCTGCAAGCTGGTGATGTTGTGAAAATGGAAATTGATGGATTGGGAACTTTGATAAACACAATCGTTAAAGAAGATTCTGATTTTTCAATTTTGAAATTGAAGAAAAAATCAAGTCAATAATTCTTTTATCGGTTCAATAAACTGGTCAATATCACCAGCGCCAACAGTGCATAGCACTTGAATTTCACGACTTTTTAATTCGTTCATCAAATCCTTTTTCTCAACAATTTTTTTGTTTGGAATAGTAATATTTTTCAATAACATTTCAGAATTAACACCTTCCATCGGTAATTCACGGGCTGGATAAATCGGCAACAGAATCAACTCATCACACAAACTTAGGCTTTCAGAAAAACCTTGCGCAAAATCTCTTGTTCGTGAAAACAAATGTGGTTGAAAAATTACTGTGATTTTTTTATTAGGATAAATACTTCGAACAGATTTTAAAAATGGCGCCAACTCATTTGGATGATGAGCATAATCATCGATGTAAATTGTTTTTTCATTTTTAACAATGTATTCAAATCGGCGTTTCACACCTTTAAATGCAGCTATTGCGGCTTTTATTTTTTCCAAATCAATATTCAATTGCAATCCAACTGAAATAGCTGCTACAGCGTTTTCTATATTGTACAAGCCATGCACATTCAACTCAAAACCTTCAATCAGCTTGCCTTTATGGTTGATGTCAAAATGATAAGTGCCATGTTTGTAAACGACATTTTCAGTTTTAATTTCAGATTCATTCAAATCAAGTGAATAGCTAATTTTTGTTTTCGATTTTAAATTTTTGATTTTTGATTGAATCGGAATATTCATTTTATAAAACAAAGTTCCCTCCTCCTTCACCTGCGAAGCAAACTCCAGAAAAGTATTTTCAAAATCTTCCAATCCACCTTTATAAATATCCAGATGGTCGGGGTCAACCGCTGTAATGACAGCTATTTGCGGAAATAATTTCAAAAACGAACGGTCATATTCATCAGCCTCAACAACTATCCAATCATTTTTTCCCACCAAAAAATTAGAATTATAATTCGCCGTGATGCCACCTAAAAAGGCAGTGCAATCAAATCCTGAATGTTTGAGCAAATGCGCAATCATGCTGCTGGTAGTGGTTTTGCCATGGGTACCTGCAACTGCAATCACTTTGCTTTGGTCAGTAATTAATTGCAAAATATCGCTACGCTTTACAACAGTAAAATTATTTTGCTGATAATAAACCAACTCCAAATGTTCCTTAGGAATGGCTGGTGTATAAACCACTAGATCCACATCCTTCGGAATCATTGCAACATTTTCTTCAAAATGAATTTCGATTCCTTCTTGTTTTAATGCAAGCGTTAAAGGCGTTTCGGTTTTATCATAACCACTCACCTTTACACCACGAAGATTAAAATATCGTGCAATGGCACTCATTCCAATGCCTCCGATGCCGATGAAATAAATATTTTTGATTGAGTTGATGTTCATGATTATCGATTATAATCTTTTAGTACAGCTTTTAATTCTGCAATTCTTTTTTCAGTCATTTCCTCAAGACAAGTATAATATATCACTGGGTAAATTGAACCACCTTCATAAGTTGCAGCAGCAAATCTGCAATGCATATCCCTATACTTTATCCATGTCTTTTCAATTTCAATCAAGCTCTTTTTTCTTTCGCCATTCTGTAACTTTATTAACTGCTGATAAACTAAATTTAATTCACTATCCACTTTTTTATAGTGTTCCTCAGCATAAGCATTCATTTCGGATTGCGTTTGAGAGAAAGCAACAAGATTTAGAACAAAAAGTAAAATGAATAACAAGAATAGTCTTTTCATAAGCTTAATTCAATTTCAAAATCTCTTTCACAATCCTTTCATCCGCATCAGCAATGGCTAATTGTTTGATGTTTTGTGACAATTGATTTTGATGGATTTCATCTATAATTAATTCAAGCACGGTTGAAATTAATTTCTCTTTTGCTTCTAAATCTTTCACCAATACAGCTGCATTTTTGTTTACCAATGCCATTGCATTTTTTGTTTGATGGTCTTCTGCCACATTCGGCGAAGGCACCAATACACAAGGCTTTCCAACAATACATAATTCACTTACACTCAAAGCACCAGCTCGTGAAATAATAATATCAGCTGCCGCATAAGCCATATCCATTTGCTTAATAAAGTCAAAAACTTTGATAGAGTTGTTTGCTTTTTGCTTTGCAGTTTCAAAATAACCTTTGCCTGTTTGCCAAACCAATTGAATATTCCCTACGTTTATTTTTTCTATACCTGCATCAATACTTTGATTGATTGTTCTGGCACCTAAGCTTCCGCCAATTACCAAAACTGTTTTTCTATTTTCTGCCAAATCAAAATATTGTAACGCTTCTTGTTTTGTCACTTTACTTTCTGAAATATTTGCTCTGACTGGATTTCCAGTGAATACAATTTTTTCTTTTGGAAAGAAATTTTCCATACCATCATAAGCCACACAAATTTTTTGTGCCCATTTTCCTAAAATTTTATTCGTGATTCCTGCGTAAGAATTCTGCTCCTGAATCACATAAGGTATGCCTTTCAATTTTGCAGCAAACAATAAAGGAGCACTTGCATAACCGCCAACACCTATCGCAACATCAGGTTTGAAATCGGTAATTATTTTCATCGCCATCGTTACACTTTTTAAAATTTTTATCGGCAACAATAAATTTTTCAAATCAAGCGAACGCTGCAATCCTGCAATGGGTAAGCCTTTTATAGCATAGCCAGCTTCAGGCACTTTTTGCATTTCCATTCTGCCTTCAGCACCCACAAATAAAATTTCGCAATCGGGAATATTTTTTTTCAAAGCATTAGCAATTGCAACAGCCGGAAAAATATGTCCGCCAGTGCCGCCGCCGCTGATGATAAATCGTTTTGGGTTCATAAATTTTTGATGGCACAAATTATTTATTTCAATTTTAAAAAGCCAAAAAAATTGCCAACGCTTCAAAGTTTATTTTCAATCATCATTTTAATTTTGAAATAGTAGTTTATGAATACCTTAGCGGTGTATGAAGTTATTCGACAAAATACTTTTCATTATTGTATTTTTTAAAATTTTTGTGTTAAGCAAAATTGTGATTTTTTTTGCGTTTGTTTTTTCAATCAAAAATCAAAAGCGCAAATCCATTAAAAAAAATGGAGTGCGAAAAGTTATTTTTTACACTAATTTCCCTATTGAAAATGCAGGTACTCAATATCGAGTAATGAAATGGAAAGAAATTTTTGAACAAAAAAGTAATTTAAAAGTAGATACATTTTTAACAGAAAAAAGCAAGCTGCGATTCGATAAATATTGGGATGATGGGCGCCACTTTCTATTATTATCAAAATCAATTTTAAAGTGTTTTTACTTTTCATTTTTATCATTGAAGTATGATGCAGTAATTATTCGCCGTGAATTGCTAATGTTTAATGATTATGGAAATTTGTTTATGGAAAAAATGATTTCAGCATTGCATCCTAATATCATTTTAGATTTTGATGATGATTTATCAGCATCTAAAAGAGAACCTAGGCCAATAAAATCTTTATTCGGAAAAATCTTAATGGAAGATGGTTCTAAATTTTCAAAATCACTCAAAATATTTAATCGCTTTGTAGTAGGCTCAAATTATTTAAAAGATTTTATTATAAGAAAGAGGGAAAATTCAGATGCTGATATTGCTGTTATTCCAACTTGTGTTGATTACAATTTATTTGAACCAAAAACATACACATCAACTGAAACCATGGTTGTGGGGTGGATTGGCGGCGATTACAACCTTCATTATTTGAATGAAATTATTGAACCTTTAAAAAAAATAGCCAATCAATTTCCCATTAAATTGTTAGTAATTGCAGGTGAAGGTTATCATACAACAGCGGAATTGAATTTCAAAATCGAAAACAAAAAATGGTCGTTAGCTAATGAAAAACAGGATATTAGATTAATTGATATTGGATTAATGCCATTAGCTAATACAGATGTAGCAAAAGGAAAATGCGGCTTTAAATTGATACAATATATGGGACTTGGTGTAGTATCTATTGCCTCAGCAATTACCGCTAACACTGAGATAATTGATGATAACAAGAATGGATTTTTAGTTTATAACAATGATTGGTTCGATGTTTTAAACAAGGTCATTTCTCAACGAAATAGATTTAAAGAGATTGGAAAATTAGCTCAAGAAAAAATTGATTTAAATTATTCGTTTACAGGAAATCACGAAAAATATTTTTTGTTTTTAACTTCAAAAAATATTTAATCACCCAATTCTTTTCAAAAAATCATCTAATAAATTATTGAATTCTGTTGGGCGTTCCATCATTGGAGCATGACCACATTGGTTGATAAAATACAATTCAGACCCTTCAATTAATCTGTTAAATTCTTCACCAACAAATGCAGGAGTAATAGTATCATCTTTTCCCCAAATTAACAAAGTTGGGATTTTGATTTGCTCTAAATCATCTCTCAAATTATGGCGGATAGCTGATTTGGCAGTAGCAATCACTTTAATTGCTTTCAATCGGTTATTGCAAATATCATACACCTCATCCACCAATTCTTTAGTTGCCATTTTAGGATCAAAAAAAGTATGTTCGGTTCTGTCTTTAATAAATTGATAATCGCCACGTTTTGGAAAAGTAGTTCCCATTGCACTTTCAAACAAGCCACTACTGCCGGTTAAAATTAAAGATTTTACTTTGGATTGATATTTCAAGGCATAAAGGGCAGCAATATGTCCGCCCAACGAATTTCCAAGCAACACCATATTGTTATATCCCATGTGTTCAATAAATTCATGGGTGTAACGCGTCAATCCTCCTAACGAAGCTTCGAACACACTCATTTCATAAATTGGTAAAAGTGGTACTACCACTTTATAATTTTTTTTGTAATGCTCTATCTGGTCGCGATAATTACTTAATGCGCCAAACAAGCCATGCAAGAGCATCAAAACATCACCTTCGCCTTCTTCTACATACTTAAATTTATCTGCAGTTTTAATTTCGTAACTCATGTTTTTTCTGAATTAGGTTTTGTGCAAGATAAAAACGTTTTGCACTAAAATAAAAAAAGGAGATTAAAATTATTTTTAATCTCCTTTACAAAGAATATAAATGATTGATTAAAATTTAAACCCAACAGTTACTAGTAGCATTGTTCTGTTAGTTGATACAGTTGCCAATGGGGATGCCAAATTACCTCCTTCGAAAACATAAGGACTATTAGTTGATTTATCAAATGTTCGTTGAAGAGCCATATCAAAAAAATAATCTTGCTCACGAATACCAAACCCTAAAGAAAATATCTGACGAGTTTGATTATAATCACTAAAAGGAGCTGCATTGTAAGGTGCTTTTATATTAAATGGGGAAGCGTAAAATGCATACCCAACCCTTATTGCAAAAATATCATATTTAGCCTCAACACCGATTCTTAAATTACTTGCCATTCCATTGTAATTATTACTTAAAGTTTTATTAATAGCAGTTGCATAGTTAATATCAGCAGCATCTCCACTATTAAAGTGTATTCGGCTGCTTGTATAATCAGTTAACTCATAATCTACAGTAATAAATCCGAATTTTTTAAACAATAAAGCTGCACTTCCAATAAAACGCCAAGGAGTAGTTATGTTATAGGAAATATCCTGAGTTGTACTATAATCAAATGTATTTAAAGTATCTGTTCTGACAGTGCTCATTTTCATTGTAGCATTGTCTTTCATACTGTAGTAAGTAGGAGAATGAACAGCTAAGCCTAATCTTAAATAATCATTTACTAAAAATAACGCACCTAATTTCAAATTGATACCTGCACCAGTACTATTAATTGTTTGTGTTTGCGTAAATGAGCTAAAACCATAATGCTGCGGCAAAGTGTCGTTTGCAGATTCGGCATAAATGGTTTCGTTATGATAATTTATTATTGGAACACCTAATGTACCCCCTATATATAATCTGTTTTCCCAACTTCCAGCTAAGCTAAAAGTCATTTCATTGACAGCGCCATGAGTAAGTGAACTATAAGTTTGATTAACATATCCCCCTCTGTTAATAGCAGTATAGTTTGTGGTATGATTTGAGTCGGCGATATCCAATAACCAAGCATTATATGCTAATCCTGCACCCATTGGCGAAAAGCTTAATGCATTATCCGCGGTAACGCCTTTACCAGATAAACTTTGAGCATAATAATCGCCAATACTACTTGCTTTATTAAATCCCGAATAAGTAATATTGTTACTGAAGTTTGCTAATTTATTGATGCCAAAAGCAAAAGCCACTCCAGTCCAACCTCTTGTTACTGGTTTTCCTTTTATTGTATAATTATTTTTTGCTACGAATCCGATATTGCCAAATCCAAAATTTATTTTTGAATCAGAGTTATCATTTCCTAAATAATTCGTTGCGCTTTGTGCTCCGAATAATGTTGGTGAAAATGTAAATTCATTGGTATGATACAAAGCCAAGCCAGCTGGATTATTAGAAGCGCAGCTAAAATCGCCACCTAACGCACCAGTTGCTCCACCAAGTGCCATACTTCTAGCAGTAGTTGCTGGGTGTAATTGACAGTATCTTAAAACATCTGCGTCATCCTGAGCAAATATTTTTGTGACACAAAATATTGAAACATTAAAAAAAATAAATGCAATTTTTTTCATGATAACACTTTTGATTTTTTGAAATTAAAAAGTAAAAAAGTTGAATGGAATAAAAGGAGGAATTTAAAAATTTCCCTAAATTATCTATGATGTCCACCACCGCCGCCACTACTATGACTTCCACCACCACTACTATGTCCTCCACCAAAACTACCGCCGCCGCCGCTTGGGGCACTCATTCGTGGTGCAGAATATCCACCACCCCCATTACTACCACCCCCACCATAGCTTCTTGATGGTGCTGGTTGATAACTTGGCTCACTTCTTTTATAACTCCTTGTAGGCTGTTGCTGTTGAGCTGGTTGATTATTAGAATAGTCCGGGTGATTATTAGACGGACGTTGATAACCATTGTCTTGAGGATAATTTCTTTGCGATGGTTGATTATTGTTTGAATAATCAGGGCGATTATTATTGTAATTGTCATTTCCCTTTGAAAACCAACCATGATGTCTAGGTTGGCTATAATCTCCGCTTCCGCCACTTCTCTGTTGTTGAGGAGGCTCATTATTTCGTGGTGCTTGCTGTTGATTCATTTGTTCATTCCTGTTCCAATTATTTGGGCGTTGTTGTTGTTGCTGTTGTTGGTTTTGATTATTGTTATAATCGAAATTTCTAATTGGACGTTGTTGCTGATTTTGTTGTTGCAAGTTGCCGTTTTGATAAACATGATTATTGTTGTCAAAATTGCGATTATGCATTTGAACACCATTGTTGTTATGATTATCCATATTTTTTGTATTCAAATTATTATTACCAAAATGGTTTCTTAAAGGCGAACCATTAGCATTTGTAGTAAAACTATGTGGATTGTTGGCATAATGAGCTCCGCTATGAAAGCCAGTCCCACTGCCTGCTGAACCACGGCTGCCATAATAATAGTAATGATGGTTATTGTAATAACTATTGTTATTCGCTGCAGCATAATAACCATTATTATATCCATTGTAATAACCATTATAGTAACCGTTGTAATAGCCATTATAATACCATGGACTGCAGCTTGAATACCATGGGTTATACCAAGGACTATACCATGGACTATACCAAGAATGAGAATAATAAAAATAAGGATCATAGTTATAAGGATTATAATAGCTTACACCATAATAGTAATATGGGTTGTAGCTCGAAAACATATAGGGTGAACTGAAAACTGAAGCTCCGAAATATGGGCTCACATAAATACTTGTACCCCATGATACAGGATTATAATCATACCAATAGCGGTTTACATAGCAATCATCGTAATATCCGAAACCAACATAGTTATTATGAAACCGACGAAGGCGGCTGCTGTAATAATAGTCATTGTCATCATCGTAGCTATCATTGCTATACTGATCGTTATTGTAATAACCATTATTTTGGGTATAGCCAGTATTGCTTTGTTGATTATTGTTATTATAGTCAGTATTATTATTTTGATTTTGGTAACTATCATTGTTGGAGTAATTACCATTGCTATCGTTCTGATTGTAATTATTGTTGTTAGAATAATTACCATTATTAGTATCGCTATTTTGATAATTACCATCTTGATTATCTTGTCGCTGACTATAGTTATAATTTTTTGTAGGTTGGCTACGTTCGGCTCTTGTGTAGTAAACATCGTCATAATTGCCACGTGCCGACTCATATTCTGATGAACAAGAAGCAAACACAAACATTGTAATTGCAGTTAAAAAATAAATCGCTTTCATATTGATTTGATTTTTGTTGTTAATAGACCACTTCATTTTCAGATAGTTTAATTATTTAGATTAATCAACCAAAGTTTTCAAATGCTATGCCAAAAACATTTTTTCAAGTGTGAAATTATTTAGTTTTAAGCGTATTGTGTGAATTTTTGCTTTAATTAACAAATCAAAATTTATTAAATATCACATTCATTAAAATACCTTTCTTTTTTACTTTATTTGCCTAAAATAATTCCAATTGATTCTGACAAGAATTTTATTATTCCCTTTCGCATTACTTTATGGCTGCATTGTAGCCATTCGCAATTTTTTATACGATAAAAAAATCTATGGTTCAATTGCTTACGATTTTCCTGTGATTTGCATTGGAAATTTAACTGCAGGTGGCACAGGTAAAAGTCCACATGTTGAATATCTTATAAAATTATTGCAACGAAATAGTCTGAATCCGGCAACATTAAGTCGTGGCTATAAAAGAAAAACAACTGGTTTTTTAATGGCTGATAAAAGTGCTACAGCCGCTTCAATAGGTGATGAACCATTGCAGTTTTTTACAAAATTCAATGAGCAGGTTCCAGTTGCAGTGGCTGAAAACAGAATGTTGGGCATTGCAGAATTGCTTGCTAATGCGCCTGATACCAATGTTGTTTTATTAGATGACGCTTTTCAACATCGCTCTGTTCAGGCGGGTTTTAATATTTTAATTACACGATTTGATAAACTTTTTACTGAAGATTATTTGATGCCTGACGGATTGCTTCGTGAATTCAGAAGTGGCGCAAAACGTGCACAGGCAATTGTTGTAAGTAAATGCCCCGATACAATTTCTGAAAATAAGCGTTTGGAAATTCAAAAGAAAATTGCACATTATTCAGCAGCACCTGTTTTTTTTAGTAAAATAAAATATGCCGAGATAAAATCTTTATTTGGAAATGGAAAATTTGATTCAAAGAAGGAAACCATCTTCATATCAGGCATTGCCGACCATAAAGTGCCAGAGAAATATTTGCAAACAATTGTTCCAAAGGTATCAACAGTTTCATTTGCCGACCATCACAATTTTGATATTACTGATTTGGAAATGATTTTCAGAACTGTTGAAAAACAAAACCGAAAATGGAATGAATTCAATTTAATTACTACAGAGAAAGATGCAATGCGTTTATTGCCATTTCGTTTTTGGTTTGAAGAAAAGAAATTGAATCTTCATGTATTGCCAATCGAAATTGAATTCTTGAAGAATAATCAATCTTCATTCGATTCACTGATCCTCGATTTTATCCGTATCTTCCCTAATGGCTAATCCGCGATTCCATTTTGTTTAAGTCAAAAAAACACAATCAATCAAAGCGTTAAACAAATTGCTTTTGTTTAATTGATTAGCTCAATTTATTAAACAAATATTTTCAGTTCTTGTTAAAATTGCAGTATGTCTAAAATCGTCATAATTGGTTCTGGTTTTTCTTCAATGGCTGCTGCAGCTTTTCTTGCCAAGGCAGGATTGGATGTAACTGTACTTGAAAAAAACAGTATGGAAGGCGGTAGAGCACAGATTTACAAAGCTGATGGTTTTACTTTTGATATGGGTCCGAGCTGGTATTGGATGCCAGATGTTTTTGAACGTTTTTTCAATTTGTTCAATCATACAACAAAAGATTTTTACGAATTAAAACGCTTAAATCCTAGCTACACTGTAGTTTGGAATAAAAATGAAGAATGGAAAATTCCTGCTACAACTAATGCTTTAGCTGATTTATTAGAGCAAAAAGAAAAAGGTGCAGGTAAAAATCTTCAGCAATTTTTATTACAGGCTGCCACAAAATATAAAGTGGGAATGAATGATTTGGTAATGAAGCCAGGTTTGAGTGCCACTGAATTTTTCAATAAAGAATTTGCAAAAGGTATTTTTCAATTAGATGTTTTTTCATCGATGAAAAGTCATGTGGCTAAATTTTTTAAAGATGAAAAGATTAAGCAGCTTTTAGAATTTCCGGTTTTGTTTTTAGGCGCTGAAGCTGCCGATACTCCTGCATTGTACAGTTTAATGAATTATGCTGATATTGAATTGGGCACCTGGTACCCAATGGGCGGAATGCATGAAATTGCCAAAGCAATGCGAAAAGTTGCTGAGCAAAACGGAGTGAAATTTATTTTCAATCAGGAAGTAACTGGGTTTGATTTTGAACAAAACAAAATCAGAAAAGTAAAAACACAATTGGCGGAATACACTGCTGACATCGTCGTTTCGGGTGCTGATTATTATTTCACTGAGAAATTATTACCTACAGAATTTCAAAATTATAATGAAGATTATTGGCAAAGCAGAAAGCTGGCTCCTTCATGTTTATTGTATTATGTAGGATTGAATAAAAAATTACCTGAAGCTGTTACACATCATACTTTATTTTTCGATGCTGATTTTGAATTGCATTCAAAAGAAATTTATCGTCAGCCGAAAATGCCTACCAATCCATTGTTTTATATGTGTTGCCCATCAAAAACAGATGCCAGTGTAGCACCTGAAAATTGCGAAAATATATTTCTTTTAATTCCTATTGCAACTGATTTGAAAGATGATGATGAAGCAACCAGAGAAAAATATTTTCAGATAATGGTAAAAAGAATTCAGGAAAGATATGGTGTAGATATAACTGAAAACATAGTTCACAAGCGCAGTTTCAGCGTTCGTGATTTCAAAAGCGAATACAATTCTTTTAAAGGAAATGCTTATGGCTTGGCAAATACATTAATGCAAACAGCCATTCTGAAACCAAAAATTAAAAGCAAAAAAGTAAACAATCTCTTCTTCACCGGACAGCTTACTGTTCCCGGACCTGGCGTTCCGCCTGCATTAGTAAGTGGAGAAGTAGTTGCAAAATATATATTAAAGAACTTAAAAAAATAAACATGACAAACCTTCAACTTTATAACAAAGTTTGTTTTGAGAACAGCAAAACGATAACTGAAAGATATAGCACATCTTTTTCTTCGGCTATCAAATTGCTTCATCCATCTATGCATTCTGCTATTCATGGTATTTATGGTTTTGTGCGTTTAGCAGATGAAATAGTAGATACATTTCATGATGCTGATAAAGAAACTTTATTGGCTGAATTTAAAGTAGAAACATACAAAGCAATAGCACAAGGAATTTCATTAAATCCTGTATTGCATGCTTTTCAAATGACTGTAAATAAATACAATATTGAACATCATTTGATAGAAGCATTTTTCAAAAGTATGGAGATGGATTTGCACAAAACAAAATATGAAACTGTAAATGAATACAATGATTATATTTATGGAAGTGCCGAAGTAGTAGGATTAATGTGTCTGTTTATTTTTTGCAATGGAGATAAAGAGAAATATAATTCTCTTGAAAAACCTGCAAGAGCATTAGGTGCAGCGTTTCAAAAAATTAATTTTCTAAGAGATGTGAAAGATGATTTTGGACAATTAAATCGTACTTATTTTCCTAATGTAAATTTTGAAACATTGAATGATGAAGCTAAAGAAGCAATCGTTCAAGATATAGATTTGGATTTTAAATTAGGATTAAGTGGCATACGCAATTTGCCTATTGGTAGCAGATTTGGCGTTTTTGTAGCTTACAAATATTACTATTCGTTATTTAAAAAAATAAAACGCCTTCCAACGAAAACAATAGTACAACAAAGAGTAAGAATTCCTGATTACACTAAATTGTTTATCATATTCAAATCATTTTTTCGTTATAAATTGCAATTGATATCTTAAAATAAAACATGACTGAAGTAGTATTAGTAAATGAACTAGACCAGGAAATTGGTAAAATGGAAAAAATGCAAGCCCATGTTGAGGGAAAGTTGCATCGTGCCTTTTCAGTTTTTGTATTGAATGATGAAAATAAAATGCTGTTACAAAAAAGAGCTGCTGAAAAATATCACAGTGCAAACCTTTGGACTAATGCCTGTTGTAGCCATCCGATGCCAGATGAAAACATCATGGATGCCGCCAACAGAAGAGTAATGGAAGAATTAGGAATGGAAATCAAAGATTTGAAAAAGCTTTTTTCATTTCAATATAGAGCTGCATTAGAAAATAATTTAACTGAACATGAATTAGATTATGTATTGTGGGCAAAAGCAAAATCAAATGTAAATTTCAATAAAGAAGAAGTAAGTGAATTTGTGTATTTAACAAAAGATGAAATCAAAAAACAATTAAATGAAAAACCAGAGCAATTCACGGTTTGGTTTAAATTAATATTTCCTAAAATCGAAAATTTATTCTAAAATGTTGATGAATATAATAGTATTTCTAATCACTTTTTTTGCTATGGAATTTGTAGCTTGGTGTACACACAAATTTGTAATGCATGGCTTTTTGTGGTATTTACATGAAGACCATCATTTAAAAGGCGAAGAAGGTTTTTTTGAAAAAAATGATGCTTTCTTTTTAATATTTTCTGTACCAAGTTTTTTATGTTTCTTATTTGGTGCTTTAAATCAAAATAGTATTTTAGTTAGCATTGGCTTGGGCATTGCAGCTTATGGCGCTTGCTATTTTTTAGTACATGATATCTTTATTCATCAACGTTTCAAATTACTAAGAAATAGCAACAACAGATATTTGAGAGCTGTAAGAAGAGCACACAAAATGCATCATAAGCACATTGGAAAATTTCATGGAGAATCATTTGGAATGCTTTTGTTTCCAATCAAATACTGGATGGAATCGAATGATAAAAAGAGTTTAGTTTGATACTTCCTGAAAAATATTATTACCTCGTTATTGATTTTGCATCATTTGCATTTCCATTTTTATTTTCATTTCATCCACGAATAAAATTCTATAAAGAATGGAAATTTTATTTGCCTTCAATGTTAATAACAGCCTTCCTTTTCATAGTATGGGATGAATGGTTTACTATAATGAATGTATGGGGATTTAATCCAAAGTATTTGATTGGAATTAATATTGGGCATTTACCAATTGAAGAAATTCTTTTCTTTCTATTAATACCATATTGTCTATCATTTATGTTTCATTGCTTGCCATTGGGAATAAATTTAAAAGAAAATATTGTTGGTGAAAGTACCAACAATGACTGGATGAAATATTTCAATTGGGGAATTACAATTTTAATTTTTACAATTGGAATATTCAATATTCACAGATGGTATACAGGATTTACATTCATAGTAACAGGAATATTTTTAGCATTAATTTTATTAAACGATAATACAATTCAATTTCCTTGGAAACGATTTTGGTTGACTTATTTACTTGGTTTAATTCCGTTTTTTATTGTGAATGGATTGCTCACTTCCACTCCAATTGTAACTTATAATAATACTGAAAATTTGGGCATCAGAATTACCTCAATACCAGTTGAGGATTCAGTTTATAATCTACTTTTGTTTTTGTGCAATATTTCTGGAATGAAACTCTTAAAAAGAAAAAACTAGAATTCTGCACTCTTTGGAAATCTTGGAAAAGGAATCACATCTCGGATATTTCCCATTCCTGTAACAAATAAAACTAATCGTTCAAATCCAAGCCCAAAGCCTGCATGCGGACAAGTGCCAAATCTTCTTGTATCCAAGTACCAATACATTTCTTCTTTCGGGATATGCATTTCATCCATGCGATTTTCCAACAATTCTAATCTTTCTTCACGTTGACTGCCACCAACAATTTCACCGATGCCCGGGAACAAAATATCCATAGCTCTTACGGTTTTTCCATCATCATTCTGACGCATGTAAAATGCTTTGATGTCTTTCGGATAATCAGTTAAAATCACTGGTTTTTTAAAATGCTTTTCTACCAAATATCTTTCGTGTTCACTTTGTAAATCAACTCCCCAACCTTCAATCAGATATTGAAATTTCTTTTTCTTGTTATGGTTTGAATCTTTTAAAATATCAATCGCTTCGGTATAAGTTAATCTAACAAAATCATTTTCAACACAGAAATTCAAGCGTTGCAAAAGCCCTAATTCGCTGCGTTCAGCTGTAGGCTTTTGATTTTCTTCTTCAGCCAATCTTTGATTTAAAAATTCTAAATCATCCGCATTTTTTGAAAGTGCTTGCTGAATACAAAACTTTAAAAGTCCTTCAGCTAAATCCATATTATCATGCAAATCATTGAAAGCTACTTCAGGTTCAATCATCCAGAATTCAGCTAAGTGACGAGTTGTGTTTGAGTTTTCTGCTCTGAAAGTTGGGCCGAATGTATACACTTCGCTCAGCGCCATTGCACCTAACTCCGCTTCCAATTGCCCACTAACAGTGAGGTTGGTGCTTCTTCCAAAAAAGTCTTCTTTATAATTTATAGTGCCATCTTCATTTTTCGGTGGATTAATTTTATCTAAAACCGAAACTGAAAACATTTGCCCAGCGCCTTCCGCATCGCTTGCCGTAATGATTGGCGTATGCAAATACACAAAACCTTGTTGCTGAAAATATTCATGAATAGCATAAGCCAAAGTATTTCTCACACGATTCACTGCACCGAAAGTGTTCGTTCTAAAACGCAAATGAGCAATCTCTCTCAAAAATTCCAATGAATGTTTTTTGGGTTGCAATGGATATTTTTCCGCATCGCTATCTCCTAAAATTTCAATTGTCGAAACCTTCATTTCATATTTCTGACCTTTACCTTGCGAAGGAATAATTTCACCAACCAAGCTCAAAGCCGCTCCGGTAGTAATTCTTTTCAAAACAGCTTCATCTGTATTTTGAAAATCAACTACACATTGCAAATTATTATTTGTACTGCCATCATTCAATGCAATAAATTGATTGTTGCGAAATGTTCTTACCCAGCCTTTTACGGTTGCTTCGTAGTTTGCTTTTTCTGAAGAAATAATGGCTGCAATTTTTGTTCTTTTACTCATAATTCAAAAAATGAAAATTTTGTGTGAAGATAAAATGTGTTGTTAATTATTTAGCATAAAAAAAGGAGCTGTTTGTTGCAGCTCCTTTTTTGAAAAGTAATTTTAATTAAATTATTCAGCAGCTGGTGTTTCTTCAGCAGCAGCTTCATTTGCAGCTTCTTCAACAGGAGCAGCAACTTTTTTAGGTTGTGTTCCTTTTGCTTTAGCAGCTACTTTTGCATGTTTGTGTGATTCTTTTGCAGATAAAATAGCATTAGAATGTTTTGCTAAAAAGTCAGCAAATTTTGCATCCACTTCTTCTGCTTTTACTACACCTTTTTTCACTCCTCTCAACAAATGACGTTTGTACAAAACACCTTTGTAAGATAAAATACGATGGGCAGTTTCAGAAGCTTGAGCACCTTTATCTAACCATTGGATAGCTTTATCCAAGTTTAAATCAATAGTTGCTGGCACAGTTAAAGGATTGTAAGTTCCTAACTTTTCGATGAATTTACCATCACGTGGTGAGCGACTGTCGGCTACTACGATGTGGTAGAATGGCGCTTTTGTGCGACCATGACGTTGTAATCTAATTGCTGTTGGCATAAATAATTCGAGTTATTTTTTTGCGTTTAAAAATTTTTGAGGTGCAAATGTATACTTTTTACTTGATTTTACAAGCTAAAAACTGACTATTTATCATTAAATCTTGGAATCAATTTATTTTTAGCTCTGTGATTAATCATTTTGTCGCGTTTCAAGCCTTTGCGCATTTCTTTCTGAACATCTTCTGATAATGCAACAATTGCGGCACATTCTTCACTACAGCAATGATTAAATTTCTTAGCACATTCTTCACATTGAATAAACAATAAATGGCAGGCCTGATTAGCACAATTAATATGTGTATCGGCTGGTTTGCCACATTGGTGACAAGTTGCAATAATATCTTCTGTAAT
>CANFST010000044.1 GCA_947449695.1 Chitinophagales bacterium | reverse complement strand
CAATTTTATTGTTTTCAAATAAAAGATATGATTGAATTTAAGCAGCAGCTAAAAATAAAATCTTATCAGTTTATCTACGAAGAGAAGAAAACAGGCTGGCAATCATGGAATTACACTGATGCTAAAGCACTACAGCAAATAAAATACTATTATGAAATCAATCTATAAATCCATATTAATGCTTACAGCATTTGCTGTTGCAATGGGTTTTCTGGAAACAGCTGTAGTCGTTTATTTAAGAGCATTATATTATCCCAAAGGTTTTAATTTTCCGATGGTTGTTACAAGTAATCTTATTTTGAAAACTGAATTACTTCGCGAATTGGCAACGCTTATAATGTTGCTTACCATTGGCTGGCTAACTGGAAAAAATGCTGCTCAACGGTTTGTGTTTTTCTTATATAGTTTTGCCATCTGGGATCTATTTTATTATGTATTTCTGAAAATCTTACTCAATTGGCCAGCCTCTGTTTTTACTTGGGATATTTTGTTCTTATTGCCACTGCCTTGGTACGGGCCCGTTTTAGCTCCATGCCTCATTTCAACAAGTATGATTGCGTTAATGTTTTTGGTGGTTTATCTGCAAGAAAAAGGCTTTGATGTCAAATTCATCAGAACGGATTGGCTATTAATGATTTTAGCCAGCTTGATTTTCATTGGCTCATTCACTTTTGAATTTTTGAATTGGTATCTGATATGCAATCATCCGATTCATTCAATGGGATTTGAATTTGTACCACAACACTACAACTGGTGGGTGTTTTGCTTAGGCGAAATAGTTTTACTGATTGATTTTTGGTTGCTTTTCAAAAGGGGTAAGAAAGGATAATTTAATCGGAAAGTCTTCAACCAATTCGCCTTTCAACTGTTACCTTTGCACTCGTTTTAAAATTATGGCAAAAATATCCATCAACTTAGTTAAAGGTAAAATTGACACACCAGCCGACCATGAAGTGATTCTGGGCATTGATTTAGGCACCACCAATAGTTTGGTGGCCTATATTGATGATTGCAATCGTCAACCTGTTTGTCTGGCGAAAAATGGCAAGCATACTTTGATTCCATCTATTATTCACTTTGAAGAAAATGGAAACATTCTGGTGGGCGATGAAGCCAAAGCAAAAATTGTGGAAGCACCTGAAAGAACGGTGTTTTCAGTAAAAAGATTGATGGGAAAATCTTTTGGAGATGTAAAAGATTTTAAGAATTTTTTCAGCTATGAAGTAATTGATGACAACACAGAAAGTTTAGTAAAAATAAAAATCGGCAATCAGTTTTATTCGCCGATTGAACTATCAAGTTTGATTTTAAAAGAACTGAAAGCCACAGCCGAAGCGGCTTTAAATAAATCGGTTACAAAATGTGTTATCACAGTTCCTGCTTATTTTAACGATACACAACGCCAAGCCACAAAAGATGCTGGCAAACTTGCAGGGCTTGATGTTTTAAGAATTGTAAATGAACCAACTGCTGCAAGCTTGGCTTACGGCTTGGGTTTGAAGAAAGATGAAGAAAAGAAAATTGCAGTGTATGATTTGGGCGGAGGAACTTTTGATATTTCAATTCTGCATATTCAAAGCGGAATTTTTGAAGTGTTGAGTACAAATGGCGATACATTTTTAGGCGGCGATGATTTAGATAAAGCTATAGTTGATTATTGGCTGGAAAATGTCGATGGCTTGAAAGTGGCTTACAGCAATAGTTCTAATACTCAACAAGCAGTTAGAATGTATGCTGAACAATCTAAAAAAAGTTTGGCTTGCACTAATTCAACACATCATCAGTTAGAAAATTTTTCATTGAATTTAACCATTGAAAAGTTGGAAGAGTTAATTAATCCTTTTGTAGAAAAAACATTACAATGTTGCGCAAAAGCATTGGCTGATGCACATTTAAAACGTGAAGATATTGAAGCGGTGATAATGGTTGGCGGTAGTACTCGTTCGCCATTTGTGAAACAAAAAGTGAGTGAATTTTTCAATCAACCTGTGAATGATTCTTTAAATCCTGATGAGGTTGTTGCCTTGGGAGCCGCTATACAAGCGGATGTGCTGGCAGGAAATCAAAAAGATATTTTGTTGTTGGATATTACTCCGTTATCATTAGGTATTGAAACGATGGGTGGATTGATGGATGTTATTATTCCACGAAATTCAAAAATTCCGACTCGAGCTGGAAGAACTTATACCACTTCAAAAGATGGACAATCGCAAATAAAAATTTCTGTTTTTCAAGGCGAACGTGATTTGGTAAAAGACAATCGTAAACTTTCGGAGTTTGTATTATCAGGCATTCCGGGTATGCCGGCAGGTTTTCCAAAAGTTGAAATTCAATTCACCATAAATGCTGATGGCATTTTAATGGTAAAAGCAAAAGAGCTACGAAGCGGCGTTGAGCAAACCATTGAAGTGAAACCACAATATGGTTTAACCGATGAGCAAGTAGAAAAAATGCTGATGGAATCTATCGAAAATGCAAAAGATGATATGGCTGTAAGAGGCTTGCAGGAAGCCAAAACCGAAGCGGAACAAATGATTTTGGTAACAGAAAAATTCTTGCAAAAAAATGAATCGTTGTTGGCTGAAGAAGAAATTTCTACCACAAAAAAATTGTTGATTGAACTCAAAAATTCCTTGCAACAAGCCGAAAGAAATATAATTCACCAACGCATGGATGCACTCAATCAATTTACCCGACCATTTGCTGAAAGAGTTATGGATATTGCCATTGCAGATGCGATGAAAGGAAAAAAGATTTTGGAGTAAATTTGAAGCATGAATATCAAAGCCGAAATACTGGCAAAACATAATCAGGCGCAACGCGATAAAATTGTAAAATATGTAGGCGATAACAAGGACCGTTTTGATGAAATGATGCAATTGTTTCTAAGTGAAAATTATCGTATCACTCAGCGTATCTCTTGGCCAGTGAGCAATGCAGCTATTTTGCATCCGCAATTGATAAAACCTTATTTGGCTAAAATGATAAAACAGTTGCGCAATGAAAAATTGCATGTAGCTGTTAAACGTAATACAGTAAGGCTCTTGCAGTTTATCGTAATTCCAGAAAAATTAATGGGTGAAACAGTTTCTATCTGTTTTGATTTATTAAACAACCCCAAAGAAGCTATTGCTGTGAAAGCTTTTTGCATGACAGTAATTTATAACTGCACCAAAAAATTTCCGGGATTAAAAGATGAATTAGCCCTGAGCATTAAAGACCAGATATTATTGCCCACTGCATCGGCAGGCATTAAAAACAGAGGCAATAAAGTTTTGAAATTGTTAGAACAAGGCGCTTGATTTTTTTTGCGCAGTTGCATTGGCATAGGGCATCAAAAAAGCATTTCGGTTTTTATGTGTTAATCGTTTTATCTTTAGGGCAATAGTATTCAACAACAAATATGTTCAGGCACTACAACAAAACACGAACCCTTAGTCACAATTTAAAAATTGCTTCGTTGTTGTCGTTTGTGGCAGGGTGTGTAAATGTTGCCGGATTTTTAGCCGTGCAAAAGCTGACTACTAATGTAACAGGGCATTTTGCTTTTTTTGTGGATGAAGTATTCAAATTGAATTTCTGGCAAGGGTTTATTTATTTTTTATACATCCTTTTCTTTTTCATGGGTTCGTTTGTTTCTAATTTCATTATTGAAATCATTGCAAAAAAAAGCGACCATTATATCTATATCGTTCCGGCATCTATCGAATGTTTGATTTTGTTTTCAGTAGCTTTTTTTGGGCAGCAATTAATAGCCCATTATCCCAATGTGATTGCTTTTAGTTTGTTGTTTGCAATGGGTTTACAAAACTCGATGGTAACTACTATTTCAAAAGCAAGTGTTAGAACTACGCATTTAACAGGTTTATTCACCGATTTGGGTATTGAATTATCGCAATTGTTTTTTTATAAAACTCTTGAACAACGTCATCTGCTTTTATCATCCGTAAAATTGCGCCTCACTATTATCAGCTTCTTTTTTATTGGTGGAATAACTGGTGGCATATTTTATTCCCGTTTGCAATTGCATGTGTTAACTATTGCTGCTGCTACACTGGCCATTGGCTTAATTTATGACAGCATAAAATTTCGTGTGCTTTTGCTACACCGAAAACTAAAAGCAAATGGGTAAAATTGTTTATATTTGGTTTAGCTAAAAAAATCAATTATGCAAAAAGCATTTTTACTTTTCGTAGTTTTTTCAATTTCATTTTGTTTGAAATCGGTGGGGCAAAGCAATACCATCAATATCACTTTTGATGACAACTCTTACAAGAAATATGTTTTCATTGATAGTTCTTCTTCCTTGCAATGCAACTCAAGTGGTTTATCGCTTCAAATCGGTAATGACACTTCTACTTCACTGAATTATTCTGTGTTCAATAATAATTATACAAATGCTAAAACCTATTTGAGATATGCAGCATCCGATTTGCAGGCAGCACTTGGCACAGGAGCTAAAATTTTAAACGGAATACAGTTTAAAATCAAAAACAAACAAAGTTTTTATCCTTACTCTTTTTTAAACTTGACGGTTGGGAGTATTCCGAGTAGCACACCTAATTTGGTTGCAGGCAATAACAGTTTTCCTGTAACACCAACAACAATTGTTTACTTAAGCAATTTCACAACAACACCAGGTTGGAATACAATAAATTTTAGTTCAGGATACTATTGGGACGGAGTGAGTGATTTAGTATTTAATATTTGCTATGGCAGCAACTTCTTAAGCAATATTGACCAAATGGAATTTACCCCAATGGCTAACAATATGGCTTTATATGGCAGCAATGCAACAACAAGTCCTGTAGGTTGTAGTATAACAACGGGTACATCAAGCAACTTACTACCAAACATTAAATTCAATTATTGTACTCCACCTCCATATAGTGGCTGGCAAGTTTGTAAAACAAACAAAACTGGCTTTGGTAGCGGAACTACAAGCAAAGTAATTGTAACAGATTCTATCAAACCTTATCCTAAAAATGATACGTCAAGATTTATTTTGAAGTTTGATTCATTAATGTATTTAAATGGAAATTTAGTGCAGGGAGTTATTGCACGTATGTATTTCAATTTTGTTTTTAGAATGAATACCGATTCATCAAAAGATTTTTGTCAATTAGATTTTAGTTCTGATAATGGGCAAAATTGGTTTTTAGCTAAACGCTATTCTTGTTATTCATATTATAGTTACAATAATTTATGTTGTAATGACGATAGTGGATTGATTTCTGGAAAAATTGCTAATTGGAATTACGCTTCATTTTATTTGAATCCCTGTGGATGCCCTGTGAGGTTAACTTCAGGGAATTATCCTAACATTAATTTTATTCAAAACTCTATTTGGTTTCGTTTCTCTTTAATCACTGATTCAACATTTGATAATTTACCAGGTTGCGAAATTGACAGTATTTCTTTTCAAAGAATTTGGTGGCAATATTGCCCAAGTGGAATTGAAAATATTTCTTCTAAAATCCCCATCACCATTTCTCCCAATCCATCTTCATCCAATTTCAATTTAACAACCAATGAAACCATTGCAGCAAAAGGGTTTGCTATAAGTGTAACAAATTTGTTGGGTGAAAATATTTTTTCAAAAAATGAAATTCATCAAGCCAGTTATAAAATAGACGCACAACAATTTCCTGCTGGAATTTATTTTGTAAAAACACATTGCAACGGTTTTGCTGATGCGAATGAAAAAATAGTGGTGGAGCGATAAAAAAATTATCTTTGCTTTTCAACATTGTCAAATATGATAAAATGCTTTTCTGCGATTAGTTTTTGTGTGTTACTTTTTTTTGCTTGCACAAATTTATCTTGCAATACAAATGATGAAGTGCCTGTGCATGCAGCATCTGAAAGCAATTTAGTAAAACCAAAAGACAAAGGCGAAATGATTTTGCTCACTGATAGAGCACCCAATTTAGAAACGCCGCTACATTATTTCTTGTTAGATTTTACGCCCAACGATGTTTTTTTTGTGCGTTGGCATTTAGCCAATTTGCCCGAAAAAGTTGATTTGGATACTTTTCATTTGTATTTGAAAGGCGCAGTAAATAAAACGCTTTCACTTTCCATGAATGATTTAAAAACAAAGTTCAAACCCTTTACCATTAATGCTTTGTGTGCTTGCGCAGGGAATGCTCGAAGTTTTTTTAATCCTCGAGTGGCTGGTGCGCAATGGAAAAATGGTGGCATGGGAAATGCAAAATGGACAGGCGTAAAATTGAAAGATATTTTGGCTTTGGCTGGTGTAGATGCTAATGCAGTTGATGTGTCATTCAATGGTTTAGATGCGCCACCATTAAGCACTGTTCCCGATTTTGAAAAATCACTTTCATTGGCGCATTGTATGGATGGCGAAGTGATGATTGCTTATGAAATGAACGAACAACCATTGCCATTGTTGAATGGATTTCCTTTGAAATTAGTAGTGCCGGGTTGGTATGCTACTTATTGGGTAGGCATGTTAAGCACGATTACTGTGCATGATAAAAAATACGCAGGATATTGGATGGATAAGGCTTACAAGTCACCAAAAGGTGTTGCCAATGGAAATGAAAAACATGATTCGTTAGCAAAAGATGTTGCGCCAATCAATAAGTTAGATGTTCGTTCGATATTTGTAACGCCCGAACCTGATAGCATTTTGCAAAGTGGAAAAACTTATCACATTGTAGGTGTAGCAATGGATGGCGGCGATGGCATCACAAAAGTGGAGATTAGTTTTGATGATGGAAAAACATGGACAGCCACAAAATTGGATGTTGATTTTGGAAAATATTCATGGCGACATTGGATGATAGATTGGAAAGCACCAACCGCAGGAAAATATATTTTGAAAGTGAAAGCTACTAACAGCAAAGGCGAAACCCAGCCCGAACATCAATGGAACAGAAGCGGTTATTTGCGTAATGAAATTGAAAAACTTGAATTGATTGTAAAATGAAAAAACTAATTATTCCTTCTGTTGTAGTTTTTTGCTTGGTCATTATTTTTTCCTGCAAAGAAAAATCTGCTGACGAAACTGTTGTAAAAAAAGAAGCAGTTCCGTTAGAAAATGTAATTACTGTTTTGCCCGATTCCACTGGTTATAAAGTGTTTGAAAGCAATTGCAGAATATGTCATTCGTTGCGCTACATTCAAATGCAACCTAATTTTTCACGAAAAAACTGGGAGAAAATTGTAGATAAAATGCGCAAAAATTTTGGTGCGCCAATTGATTCCATCAATGCCAAAATCGTTGTAGATTATCTCTGTAAAATCAAAGGGCAAGTTGCTACGCATTAAGCAGATAGCTTTCAGAAATAGTAATACAGCATTAATCTCTTCTTCTTCCACCCATGTAAATCATCACATAGTGAAACAAAGTAGCCAATGAAGTGAGTGCAGCTACCACATAAGTCATCGCCGCCAAATTCAATGCGCTTTTGGCTTTGCTGTGTTCTAACGAAGGCAAAGTTCGGCTATTATCTAACCATGCTAATGCACGATTGCTGGCATCAAATTCAACTGGTAAAGTGATTAATGAAAACAAAGTAGTAACAGCAAATAAGCCAATACCAAATAATAAAAGCGATGGGAAAACATTCATCAACATTACGCCGCCAAACAAAATCCATTGTACCAAGCTGCTACTAAATTGCACGGCTGGAACTAATTTGCTGCGTAACATCAACATACTATAAGCAGTAGCATGTTGCACAGCATGACCACATTCATGGGCTGCAACTGCTGCTGCGCTAACATTTCTGCCACTGTAAACATCTTCCGACAAATTCACTGTTTTATCAACTGGATTGTAATGGTCAGTCAACGAGCCTTCAACGCAAGTGATTTTTACATCAAAAATTCCATTATCATTCAACATTTTTTTTGCAATCTCTGCGCCGCTCATGCCATTAGGCGTAGGGATTTGCGCATATTCTGCAAAACGGCTTTTCAATCGGTTTTGAATTATAAAACTAATCAGCATCAATGCGCCAAAAACCAAATAATAACCCATATAAGCTGGGTTTAAGAACATAAATAAAAGTGTCATGCTAAAAATATTTTTTTGTAGAAACTGATTTTCAAGTTCTGTTCCAAATTCAATTTCAATGACAAAATTACAGCTTTCAATTTCATCACTGATTGGATTTGCAAATCTTTTAACAACATTCCAATTTGAATTGTTTTAAATTTTGCAACTTTGTGAAAACAAACATGTTATCGTTTCTCAAAAAATATAACTACAATAAAGCATTAAAGCAACTTTTGCTGGAAGCTAAAAAAATCAATCACTCCAAAATTAATTTAGCTGATTGTAAAAGTGTGGGCATTTTGTTTGATGCAACAGAAGAATATTCTTACACATCGGTTGAGCATTTTGCCGAACGATTGAAAATTAAAGATGTGGAATTCCTTGGCTACATTAATGTTTCCAAGAAAAAATTAGGGATGAAAAACATTCCATTTTCGCACTTCACTAATTCAGATGTTTCATGGAATGGTATTCCGCAAGTAGGTGCAGTTGATAAATTCATGAATCGCCATTTTGATTTGTTGTTGAATTTAACTGTTGGTGAAAATCCTGTGTTAGAATACATCATGGCTGGTAGCCGTGCTTGTTTCAGAGTAGGCGAATTTCATGAAAAGAAAAATTTCTGCTACGATTTTATGCTCAATTTAAAAGCTGGTGATAAACTACCTGACTTGATAAAACAGGTGGAAATTTACTTGCCGATGTTCAATGAAAAGCAAAGTAAAGTGGCGTAATTTTTTTCAAATTATTTTTACAAAATAAAACAATGAAACAATTCAAAGGCACTGGTGTTGCATTGATCACAACGTTTAAAAAAGATAAAACGATTGATTTTGATGCGTTAGCAAAGTTAATAGAACATTGCATTACAAATGGAGTAAACTATTTTGTAGTGCTTGGAACTACAGGCGAAACGCCAACTTTGAGCAAAGAAGAAAAAAAACAGGTGTTAGAATTTGTTGCAAAAACAAACAACGGCAGATTGCCATTAGTGGCTGGAATGGGCGGCAATAACACAGCAGAATTAATAAAAGAAGCGCAATCATTTGCGTTTAAAAATGAGTACCAAGCATTTTTATCGGTTACACCTTATTACAACAAGCCTTCGCAAGAAGCTTTGTATCAGCATTATGCAGCGTTTGCAAGTCTTTCACCGTTGCCAATTATTTTATACAATGTACCAGGCAGAACTGGTATTTCGATGCAACCTGTTACCACATTGCGTTTGGCAAAAGAATTTACAAATATCATTGCTGTAAAAGAAGCCAGCGGAAGTATGGCAGCTTGTTTTGAATTGGTAAAAAATAAACCAGCCAACTTTTTAGTGTTGAGTGGTGATGATGATTTAGTGTTACCACAAATGGCAAGCGGTATGGATGGCGTAATTTCTGTGGCTGCTCAATGTTACACAACTGATTTTTGCAACATGGTGAAAGCCGCTTCTAATCAAGATTTCAATACAGCAAGAAATTTGCACTACAAAATAATTGATGCCGTGAATTTACTTTTTAAAGAAGGTAATCCAACTGGTGTAAAAGCAGCGCTAAATATTTTAGGCATTTGCGAAAATGAGTTGCGCTTGCCTTTGATTCCTGCATCAACAGAGTTGTATAATCAAATTGCAACGTTTTTGAAAAAGTAGATTTGTTTTTGCGTCTCATTACTGGGTGTGGCGCAGTTGGTAGCGTACTTGTATGGGGTGCAAGAGGTCGGAAGTTCGAGTCTTCTCACCCAGACAGAAGAGGATTTTTCAATCATACTTTGAAAAGTCCTTTCTTATTTTTTGAACTAATAATTGGCCTCGTACTTCCTTGATTTTTTATTTTACAATCTAATTATCTTAATAATGTCATACTGCATAGCAATAGAAAACATGGTGGGTGAAAAAAGGGAGCTACATAAAAACTATCATGATAAGTTTTACGGCTTTCCGATTCACGATGATAACGAATTATTTTGTCGTCTTGTTCTTGAAATTAATCAGGCAGGGTTGAGTTGGGAAACGATTTTAAAAAAGGAAAAAGCATTTAGAAAAGCCTATCATAATTTTAATATCAAGAAAGTAGCAGCATACAATGAAGGCGACACACAGCGGCTTTTATCCGATGCAGGTATTATTCGTAATCGCTTAAAAGTAAATGCCGCTGTTGAAAATGCAAAAGCAATGGTGTTGTTGCAAAAAGAATTTGGTTCTTTCGAAAAATGGCTAACGCATCATCATCCAAAAACAAAAGAAGAGTGGGTGAAAGTGTTTAAAAAAACTTTCAAATTTACGGGTGGTGAAATCGTCAATGAATTTTTGATGAGCATTGGATATTTGCCAGGGGCGCATATACCCAACTGTTCGGTACATAAAACTATTTTGAAAACAAAACCAATGTGGTTGAAAAAGTAAGTTGATGGTTAGAATTTGCTTTAACAAATCAAATAAAAATTGTTGGTGCAATGCCAAGTTTCTTTTCCAACTTTGTTGTTCAATTAATTCACAAAAAATGAAAAAAATATTTTTACTCTCGTTAGTGGTTTTAGCAACGCAATTTGGCTTTGCGCAAAAAGTGGTGATGATGCAAGGCAATTTAAAAGTAACCATGCAAACTGAAAGTTTCGATTATCCCGAAGCCGCATTAACACTCAACGAACCTGATAATTTTAATTTAGAAAAAGCTGATACAGTGAAATTCAAATTCCAAGTTGAAAGTTTTTCATTGGGCAATTTAACACCCGATTATTTAAGTCGCCGATGTGCCAACTCGGCTAAAGGGCAGCACATCCATTTCATTTTAGATAACAAACCTTATGAAGCTTTGTACAAGCCTCAAACAAAGGCATACTTGGCGGCTGGCAATCATTTAATGTTGGCTTTTTTATCGCGTAGTTATCATGAAAGCATCAAAACAAAAACTGCTTTTGTATTGAAACAAATTAAAGTGGGCGACACCAAATTACCTGATTATGATTTAACAAAACCGCTGTTGTTTTTCAGCCGCCCAAAAGGAATTTATATTGGTGCTGATACGGGCAAAGTGATGATTGATTTTTATTTGGTGAATACAGTTTTATCGCCAAAAGGCAATAAAGTAAAAGCTACCATCAATGGAAAATCATTTATGCTGACTGACTGGAAACCTTTCCTTATTGAAGGTTTGCCAATGGGCGAAAGCACTATTAAATTAGAATTGGTAGATAAAAATGGTAAAATAATTGAAGGCCCATACAATGTAACGGAAAGAAAAATTACCTTGGCTGCTAGTGAGCCGATGAAAAAATAATGCTGCTCTTCATCGATAATTTTGATTCATTCACTTTTATGTTGGTTGATTATTTCAAGCAATTAAATTTTGAAGTAATAGTCAAACGCAACAATGAAATCACTTGCGATGAAATTACTCAACTGCAACCACAAGCAATTGTTTTAGGACCAGGACCCAACACACCAAAAGATAGCGGAGTATTAATGGAAGTGATTGAAAAATTTCACAATAAAATTCCTTTGTTAGGTATTTGTTTAGGGCATCAAGCACTTGGAGAATATTTCGGAGCAACTTTAATGAAAGCTGAAAAGCCTTTACACGGCAAGACTTCAGCCATTTATCACCAACAACATTTTATGTTTGACCATATTACTTCGCCATTTGATGCCATGCGTTATCATTCATTGATTTTAAAAAATGTTGAACAAACTGATTTACAAATCATCTGCAAAACCGCTGATGATGAGGTAATGGGCATTGCACATCCACAATATAATTTGATTGGTTTACAATTTCATCCTGAATCAATTCTCACAAAAGATGGTTTGCAACTATTAAGAAACTGGCAACATCATTTTTTTTAAGTTTTCTTTTTATTACTTTTCATTTTTAAAAATCTAAAATCAATTAGCATGAAAAAAATTCTTACCCTTTTATTTACATTTTCTATACTCCTATCAAAAGCTCAAACACCCGATGAACAAAGAGCTCCATGGATAGATAGTGACCAAAATGCTTTTAGCATTCAGTTAGCAAACAAAGCCGATAATGTAGAAGCTGCGCTAAAACAACGTCTGCAAAAAGAAGGTTTAAAGGTTTCATCGAAAAAAGGATTCATTACTTGTTTAGGTGCCAATTGGGCGAAGATTGGAACTAACACCATGGATATTTATTTCAAAGTGAAAAAGATTGATGGTGGCAATTCAGTGTTGTATATGTTTGTTTCAAAAGGCTATAACAATTTTATTAATTCACAGGTAAACCCTGATGAATCAAGCCATTCAAAAGATTTTTTGGCTGATATGATTAATGAAACCAAGCGTTATGAATTAAACTTAGCCATTGGTGATTTAAACAAACAAATAAAAAATGCAAACGGCGATTTGGATGATTTGGTGAGCAAGCAACGCAAAATGGAAGACCAGATAAAAGAATTGAACAGAAAATTAGATGAAAATCATACCAACCAGAATGATAAATCAAAACAGATTGATGATTTGAAAAGCCAACTAAATGAGTTGCAAAACCGATTAGATGCTTTGCATTAAAACATTTCAATGCTGAATAATAGCTAAAAGCTATCTTTGCCTTTACCATTATGAAACGTATCGGTCAGCTTTTTCATTATCTTAAACCTTACCAATGGAATGTTGCAATCAATGTGATTTGCAATATTTTATCTACCATTTTTTCCTTGTCATCATTAGGTATGTTGGTGCCGTTTCTGAAATTAATAATGACAAGTGGCGAAATTCCAAAAGTGCCAAACCCAGGTGCAATAACACTTTCATTCACTAATTTATTAGACCAATTTAATTATTTCTTAGCACAAGAGATTAATGATTTTGGCAGGGTTAAAGCTTTGGCAATTGTATGTGTGGCAGCGGCAACTTTATCGTTATTAAAAAATTTATTTCGCTGGTTAGCCATTTATGTTTTAGCACCCATGCGAAATGGAATCATCCGTGATTTGCGGAGAGATTTGTACAGCAAAATTCTTAAACTGCCTCTCTCCTATTATTCTAACGAACGAAAAGGTGATATCATGTCGAGGATGACAGGCGATGTGCAAGAAGTAGAATGGAGTATTTTAAGTATGCTGGAAAGCATGAGCAAAGACCCTATTGAAATCATTGCTTACATCGCAGCTATGATTTTGATTAGTGCGAAGCTGACGATGATGGCGTTTATAGTACTTCCAATCAGCGGAGGCATTATTGCAATAGTTGGTAAATCATTACGCAAGTGGGGAAAGAAAGGCATGGGAAAATATGGGCAATTAGTGGCTATGATTGAAGAAACTTTAGGCGGCATAAAAATCATTAAAGGGTTTAATGCTGAAAATTACATCAACAAGAAATTTGACGACGACAATGAAAGCATGTTTGTGATGAACAATAAAATTGTTCGGCTTCGTGATATGGCTTCACCGATGTCGGAGTTTTTGGGTATTTGTGCTGTACTCACGGTTTTATACATAGGCGGAACGATGGTTTTAGGCGGCACTATGGATTTGTTGCCCGAAACATTTATCACTTTTATTGTGATGTTTTCGCAGTTGATTAATCCGGCAAAATCATTCAGCAATTCATTCTTCAACATCCAAAAAGGGTTAGCTGCTGTAGAAAGAATTAATTATGTGTTGCATGCTGATAATAAAATTACTGATGCTGAAAATGCCACAACCATTAAAGGTTTCGAGCAGGCAATTGAATATAAAAACTTGAGTTTTGCTTATAATAATTATGATGATGCAAAAGTGTTGAGTGATATCAACGTAATTATTCCGAAAGGTAAAATGATTGCCTTAGTTGGAGCAAGCGGAGGCGGAAAAAGCACATTCGTTGATTTATTACCCCGTTTTTATGATGTTGAAAATGGCGAAGTGTTAATTGATGGTATCAACATCAAACAAATCAGTTTAGAATCGTTGCGAAAACAAATAGGCATTGTAACCCAAGAAGCCATTTTATTCAACGATACCGTTTTCAATAACATTGCTTTCGGGATGGAAAATGTATCGGCTGCCGATGTGATGAATGCTGCAAAGGTGGCTAATGCACATGAGTTTATTGAAAAAATGGAAAATGGTTATCAAACCAACATTGGTGACAGAGGCTCGAAACTGAGTGGTGGTCAACGTCAGCGGATAACCATTGCAAGAGCTGTTTTAAAAAACCCACCAATTTTAATTTTAGATGAAGCCACTTCGGCATTAGATACTGAAAGCGAAAAGCTAGTACAAGATGCTTTATTCAAATTAATGCAGAATAGAACTTCTATTGTTATTGCACATCGCTTAAGCACCATCCAAAGTGCTGATGAAATATTAGTGATGCAAAAAGGAAACATTATCGAACGTGGCAATCATCTATATTTGATGACTTTGGAAAAAGGTGTTTACAAAAAATTAGTTGATTTGCAAGCATTTTAAAACAAGTCATTTTACTCTTTTTTTATTTTACCTACACCATCATTATTAGATTCTTTTATAACAGCATCGCCTTTGTGTTTTATACTCCCCACACCATTGTTGTTCATTTTTATACTTTCTACTGCATTTACTTCAACGCTCCCTACACCGCTATTATTTATTCTTAAATTCTTAACAACAAAATCATAAGCCTTTAAAGCGCCTACCCCATTGTTATCAATCGAGGCAGAATCAGCACTACCATTTAGTGTTGTGCTTCCAACTCCAGATAAATGAGCTTCTAATTTTTTGCAGGTGATTTGCAGGTCATTGCTCCCCACACCATTACTTTTTAGCAGTAAATCATTCAGTTTTAATATACTACTGCTCACTTCATTTACACCTTCAATAGCAAGTTCATTGAGGTTTTTGATAGTTATATATACATTTAGCTTGGTAGAACGGCTGATATGTTTTTCTTTTTTTAAATCCAATATTAGTTCACCATTTTTTACTTCAGCAATGACAAGTGATGTAAGATTTTCATCCGTTTCCACTATTACTGCTTCGCTTTCACCTTGATTGATAATGACATGAAAAACGCCATTAATGTTTAGTTTATTAAATGCATTTACACTTCTTGTTTGTCTAATAATGTTGCCATTACCTCTTTCGCCAACAATATTACAACAATATAAAATTCATACAACAATGATTAAGAAACAGATTTTCAGGTACTTCATGCCACTCATTCTTTTGATTGAAAATTTAACTCCTATATAAATGTAGTAATAATTAATCTAATTTAAAATGTATATGCAGTGCCAATGTTTTTATAATAAGCTGATGAAATAATTTTTGATTTACTTCGTATTATAATCAAAAATTATTTTTAAAATCTTATGGTAAATCCTATTCAAATACTTTGGGCTGATGATGAAATAGAAATGCTGAAATCGCATTTGCTTTTTTTAAAAGAAAAAGGTTATGAGGTAACGCCCGTTACCAATGCACATGATGCGATTGATGCAGTGAAAGAAAAACATTTCGATGTTGTTTTCCTAGATGAAAATATGCCGGGCTTATCAGGCTTGGAAGCCTTGCCACAAATCAAAGCCATTCATCCGCAAATGCCTGTGGTGATGATTACAAAAAGCGAAGAAGAGAATATCATGGAAGATGCCATTGGGCAACAGATTGCTGATTATTTAATCAAGCCTGTGAAGCCTAATCAAATTTTGCTGTGTTTGAAAAAATTGATTGACAACAAACGTTTGGTAAGCGAAAAAACATCATCGAATTTTCGACAAGAATTTCAACAAATGATGATGGCTTTAAGCAATGCAAACGATGCACAAGAATGGGCTGAAGCTTACAAGAAAATTATTTTTTGGGAATTGGAATTAGATAAAAATGACAGCAAAGAAATGCAAGAAGTTTTGGCAATGCAAAAGAGCGATGCCAACAATGAGTTTGCAAAATTTGTTTCAAAAAATTACCTCAATTGGATAAACAAACCTAATGATTCAACACCTACATTGAGCAACCGAAGCATGGTTCGGAATGTGTTGCCCTATTTATCGCAATCGCAACCCACTTATTTAATTGTGATTGATAATTTACGATTTGACCAATGGAAAATGATTCAACCATTGTGGAGTGAATTTACAAAATTGGTTGATGAAGATTTGTATTTTTCTATTTTACCAACTGCCACACAATATGCTCGTAATGCGATTTTCAGCGGATTAATGCCATCTGAAATTGCTCGACGTTATCCTGAATATTGGCGTGATGAACAAGATGAAGGCAGCAAAAATATGTTTGAAGAACAATTGTTGGGGGAATTATTACAACGCAATAATTTGAACATAAAATATTCTTACACCAAAGTTTTACATAATTACGAAGCAAAAAATTTAGTAGATAATATTTTGAATTTGCAACACAATCAACTAAATGTGATTGTTTACAATTTCATGGATATGCTAAGCCATGCTCGAACTGAAATGGAAGTATTGAAAGAATTAGCAAGCGATGAAAAAGCTTATCGTAGCTTGACTTACAGCTGGTTTGAACATTCACCATTATTAGAAGCGTTGAAAAAATTGGAAGGAAAAAATGCTCAAATTATTTTAACAACTGACCATGGTTGCATTCGTGTAAGCAAGCCAGTGAAAGTAGTTTCTGACCGTGAAGCAACCACTAATTTGCGTTATAAAACAGGTAAAGCAATTCAATACAATGCAAAAGAAGTGTTTGAAATTTTGAAACCAGAAGATGCAAAATTGCCGCAGCAAAATTTAACCAGTCGTTATATTTTCACTAAAGGCGATGACTATTTTGTGTATGCCAATAATTTCAATCAATACGCAAATTTTTATCGCAACACCTTTCAACACGGCGGTTTATCAATGGAGGAAATGATGGTACCAATTATACGAATGCAAACGAAATAATCTTATTTTGAAAACTAAAGAATAAAAAAAACTGAATTTGTATCACTAACAAATTCAGTTTTTTTTATGAAGTTTATTAAGATTATTTAACTACTTCTACTTTCCTGACAATATTTTGTTGCTGTGGTGTTTTGATACTAATAAAGTAGATACCATTTGGTAATTCATTAGTATCAAAAGTAGTAAACCAATTTGGTGAATTAATAGTTTCAACTACTTGACCAACAGCATTGATTAAACTTATTGAAGAAGCCACAAACTGATTTGTGCTGATGCTTATTTGATTGGTACCTGGCGTATTATACACTGTTACGCTTTCATTATTAGTTATTGAGCTAATACCAGTTGCTTCTTTACCAAAAGTTATAATAGTATCAATGACATTTAGTGAAATATCACGCCAATTATTAGTAACAGCTTTTACATCTGAAAATGAAATTTTCATTTTTGTTGAAAGTGGAATATTAGAAGGTGTTTTAAAATGCAAATGTCCAATCAAACCATACCCAGTTACATTACTATGTGTATTTTTTACCATACCATAATCAATCGAACCAGCTGTTGAAGTATTTATCAGAGAAACTAAATCAGTATTTTTTACTCCTAACCAACAGCCGTTTAACGATGTAGATTGAGTATTATTTATAGTTAAACTTTGGTCGAAGTTCAATTTGAATTTTAAGCCATAAATTGAACTAACTGGCAATGATGCATCACCCAACATAATATCTATATCAACATCATCACCAGGTAAGATGGTAGATTTAGCAGGTATTAAAATTAATTTTGGGTCAGCAATTCCATTTTTAGGTTGTTTCATTCTTGGTGGATGATTCATGCCATAGTTTAATACTATAGCTAAGGTATCGTTTAAATCAACCAAACCATCTCCATTGCAATCGGCATGTTTGTAATTAGCACCCAATGGAAAATGATTTGCCCAATTTGAAGACGGTTGAGCAATCCAAGTATTTGATGCAGAAGTTCTAACTGTACCAATTGCACCATAAGCTATTCCAATACCGAACAAATCATTGAAGTCACAAGTCATATCATAATTACAATCGCCTGGCCATACATTTGCGATTGGATTGCTCATACAACTTCCGTCAATGTAAGAATAACCGAAATGCCCTGCTAATTCACAATCGCTATTAATAAATTGTACTTTGATGTTTTGCCCAACATAAGCACCCAAATTAACTGTTACAGGTGTCCAACGGCGATACAATAACCTTGTACCCAACATTGGTCCTTTTCCTGAAACGATAAATGGAACATTGGGTTGATTGGAATAAAATGAATCGCAGCCTTGAGCAATTGGATTGTTCGAAGAATCGAACATAAATACTTTTAAATAAGGCTGCTGGTCAGGTAAATGACCCGGATCTTGCATTATTGCAGCATAAAAATACGTAAGCATAGTATCCGTTGGCTGCACTTGAAATTTAAAATCTAACTCTTCTAAAGAATCCATTATTAAATCATTGCCTAATCGCATACTATAATTTCCTGTGAATGGATTTACAAATGTCATCACAGAATCCTGAATATGCGTTATTGAATCTATGCACATGCTATCATATCCGTTATTACTTATTGAATAAAGTTTGTGCCTTGCAGAAACATAAGTTGATGAAGAATCAAAACCATTGTAAAGCACTGTTGGAGGTAGGTTCATGCCTGGATTGGTCCCCAAAAAACCATTCCAACCAGAATAATTTCCGTTTTCAAAATCAAAATTATTGCAGTTACTCTGTGCAAAAATTTTATTAGTAAATAATAGTGTAGCAAATAAAACTGCCACAACATAAAGCCGTAATTTTTTTCTCATTTTTCTCATTTTAAAAGGTTATTAAAATTATAATATCGTCAAACGAAGATAATAAATAATTTATAAAATTCAAATTTACTACTTAAGAGATTAAAAGATCTCTATATAAATTAGTAATCGTTTTTTTCCACAAAACATTTGTTTATATCAAAAAGCAAACTTACCTTTGCCGTCCCAAAAAAAATTAGGTAATGCCTACAATACAACAGTTAGTAAGAAAAGGACGTACGATTATTCGTGCAAAATCAAAATCTCGTGCACTAGACAATTGCCCTCAACGCCGCGGTGTATGTACACGTGTGTACACTACTACGCCTAAAAAACCAAACTCGGCTTTGCGTAAAGTTGCTAAAGTTCGATTGACAAATAAAAACGAAGTTATTGCTTACATCCCTGGTGAAGGTCATAATTTGCAAGAACACAGTATCGTTTTGATTCGTGGTGGTCGTGTAAAAGATTTACCAGGTGTACGTTACCATATCGTTCGTGGTGCTTTAGATACTGCAGGTGTGAATAACAGAAAACAAAGCCGTTCTAAATACGGAACAAAACGCCCTAAACCAGGTGCAGCAGCAGCTCCTGCTAAGAAAAAATAATTTTAACTAAGTAATCTTGCTGACTATCTAGCAAGGTGAATATATTCAAATCAAAACAAAATGCGTAAAAAAAGAGCCCCCAAAAGATTTTTGGCACCTGACCCAAAATTCAATGACCAGTTAGTAACCCGATTCATTAATACAATGATGTGGAGTGGAAAAAAAACAATTGCTACAACTATTTTCTATGATGCTATGGCAATCATTGATAAGAATGGTGGAGAAATGGATGGTTATACTACTTGGAAAGAAGCAATTCAAAATGTTACTCCATCTGTCGAGGTGAAAAGCAAACGTATTGGTGGTGCTAACTTTCAAATTCCTGCTGAAGTTCGTCCTGATAGAAAAATTTCATTGAGTATGAAATGGATTATCAAATATAGTCGCGAACGTAACGGTAAATCAATGGCTGAAAAATTAGCTAACGAATTAACAGCAGCTGCTAAAAAAGAAGGTGCTGCATTCAAAAAAAGAGAAGATACACATAAAATGGCGGAAGCAAACAAAGCTTTTGCTCATTTTAGATAATTAGCAATTTGCTCAATGGCTAAATAGCTTGATTGCTCAATGGTTATCTCATCAATTCCATTGAGCAATCTTTTTTATAAAACAAAAATTAAAACAATTAACAGTAAAATAAAATGGCTGACTTAAGATTTCAAAGAAACTTTGGTATCGCTGCACACATTGATGCAGGTAAAACCACAACAACAGAGCGTATTTTGCGCTACACAGGGATGATTCATAAAATTGGTGAAGTGCACGATGGTGCTGCTACAACCGACTGGATGGAACAAGAAAAAGAACGTGGTATCACTATCACTTCGGCTGCGGTAAGCTGTCAATGGAAGTTTCCAACTGTAAAAGGTAAAGAAACTGCGGATACTAAATCATATTATTTTAATATCATCGACACTCCGGGTCACGTGGATTTTACTGTAGAAGTAGAGCGTTCTATGAGGGTATTAGATGGTTTGATTGCTTTGTTCTCTGCGGTTGATGGTGTTGAACCACAATCTGAAACAGTTTGGCGTCAAGCTAATCGTTATAAAGTTCCACGTATCGGTTTTGTAAACAAAATGGATAGAAGTGGAGCCGATTTCTTAATGGTTGTGCAACAAGTAAAAGACATGTTGGGCGCAAAAGCAGTGCCATTGCAGCTTCCAATTGGAGCTGAAGATGATTTTAAAGGTGTGGTTGATTTGATTAAAATGAAAGGAATCATTTGGCACATGGAAACAGAAGGTATGACTTTCGACGAAATCGAAGTGCCTGCTGATATGTTAGCCGAGGCGCAAGAATGGAGACAACATTTAGTTGAAGCTGTGGCTGAATACGATGAAAAATTATTAGAAAAATTCTTCGAAGATCCTAATAGTATTACTGAAGCAGAAATGCACGAAGCCATTCGTAAAGCATGTATTGATTTATCAATTGTGCCAATGATGTGTGGTTCTTCATTCAAAAACAAAGGCGTACAAACTGCATTAGATGCGGTTTGCCGTTATTTGCCTGGCCCATTAGATATTGAAGATACAAAAGGAATTAACCCTGATACTGGCGAAGAAATCACTCGTAAAGCTGACCCTAAAGCACCTTTCAGTGCGTTAGCATTCAAAATTATGACTGATCCATTTGTAGGTAGATTAGCGTTCTTCCGTTGTTATAGCGGACATTTAGATTCAGGTTCTTATGTGTTGAATGTAAGAAGCGGAAAGAAAGAGCGTATCAGCCGAATCATGAAAATGTTTGCCAACAAACAAAATCCAATTGATTTTATTGAAGCTGGTGATATTGCAGCAGCAGTAGGTTTCAAAGAAATCAAAACTGGTGATACTTTATGCGACGAAGCGCATCCAATCACTTTGGAAAATATGTTCATTCCTGAACCAGTTATCGCTATTGCAGTTGAGCCTAAAACTCAAGCTGATGTGGATAAGATGGGATTGGCAATTTCTAAGTTAGTGGAAGAAGATCCTACCTTGAGGGTAAATACTGATGAAGATACTGGTCAAACAATTCTTCGTGGAATGGGTGAATTACACTTGGAAATTATCATTGACCGTATGCGTCGTGAATTTAAAGTAGAAGTAAACCAAGGTGCACCGCAAGTAGCTTATAAAGAAGCATTCAATACTACTATTACTCATCGTGAGGTATTGAAAAAACAATCTGGTGGTCGTGGTAAATTTGCCGATATTCAATTTGATTTTGGTCCTGCTGATGAAGAATGGATGAAGGAAAATGAAGGCAAGAGCTTCCAATTTGTAAATGATATTTTCGGAGGTTCTATTCCAAAAGAATTTATCCCTGCCATTTTGAAAGGTTTTGAAACCTCGATGCCTAATGGTGTGTTGGCTGGTTACCCGGTTAACAACATGAAAGTAAGAGTGTTTGATGGTAGCTACCATGATGTAGATTCTGATTCTATGTCATTTGAATTGTGTGCTCGTTCTGCATTCCGTGAAGCTGGTAGAAAAGCAAAACCAATTTTGTTGGAGCCAATCATGAAAGTAGAAGTATTAACACCAGACCAATATATGGGTGATGTTACTGGCGATTTGAACCGTCGTCGTGGTATCATGGAAGGGATGGATAGCCGTGCTAACTTACAAGTTATCAAAGCTAAAGTACCATTGAGCGAAATGTTTGGTTATGTAACACAATTGCGTTCATTGTCATCAGGCCGTGCAACTTCAACTATGGAGTTCAGTCACTATAGCCCAGCTCCAAACAATATTGCAGAAGCAGTTATTGCAAAAAGCAAAGGCAAATTGAAACCAATTGAAGATTAATTAGTTTAACTTAATTATGATAAAGGTCAAAAGGATTTTATTCCTTTTGGCCTTTTTCTTTTATATAAAGGTGCTTTGAATTTTATAAAACAAAAAACCCCTTCACTTTGTGAAAGGGCTTAATGCTTTTCTTCTCATTTTTATAACTAAAATCTTATATTAGTAAAACAACTATTAGTTGCGAAACGTTGCATCAAGCTAAAAATATTTTCAATGTTCTAACATTAATAAATCAGAGAACCCAAAACAGTAAAGGATTTTATCAATCTTTAATGAAATAAATATTTTTACTGAAATTCAATTATTTTCACAAAATGAAACTAATTGCAGATAGCGGCTCGACAAAAACCGATTGGTGTTGTTTGGAAAACGGTCAACAAACTTTTTTCAAAACACAAGGCATTAATCCGTTCTGGATGACTGAAAACCAAATTCAGCAGATTATTCAATTGGAATTATTGCCTCAAATCAGCCATTCACAAACCATCTCTGAAATTTATTTTTATGGTGCAGGTTGTATTGGTGATAAAATAAATGTCATTAAAAACATTCTACAAACTTTTTTTCATGCTAATAAAATTGAAGTCCATTCCGATTTATTAGCTGCTGCACGAGCAACCGCAGCCAAAGAAAAAGGATTGATTCTAATTCTTGGAACTGGCTCTAATAGCGGATTGTATGATGGTGAAAAATTTATCCAACAAATTCCATCCTTAGGTTTTTTGTTGGGTGATGAAGGCAGCGGAAGTTGGATTGGAAAAAAATTATTAGCTGACTTTTTCAGAGGAAACTTGCCAAGAGAAATTAATGATGCTTTGCAACAAATGATTCCTCAAAAAACTTTTGCAGAGTTTAATACGCATTTAAAAGAACAAGTTTTGCAAGGTAGATTTTTAGCGCAATTTGCAAAAGTGTTGAAAGGTTTTAAATCACATGTTTATACGCAAAGATTGATTCAGCAAGGCTTTCAGGCTTTGTTTGAAAATGTGATTCAATATTATGTTGATTATAAAAATCAACCTTTATTTGCCGCAGGAAGTGTTGCATTTTATTTTGAAGAAGCACTAAATAAGGTTGCTAATCAATTTGAAATTTCAATAAAAAAAGTTGAACAAACGCCGATGGAAGGATTGGTGAGATTTCATCAATAGTTTGTTTTAAATTTGAACCATGAAGTTTTTTCTTCTAACAATTTTCTCTATTGTAATTTTTAATTTCTGCCAAGCACAAACTAATGTGTCGTTAGCAAATACGATGTGGACGAAAAAAGGAATTCATCCGAAGCCACAAATTGTTTCTGACAAATCAGAGTTAAATGCAGAAAATCTTATTGGCATTTCATTTTCAGACAGTACAGTTGAATGGCTTAATGAGCAACCAATTGAGTATAATAATTACAAAAGCGATTTTCCTATTTTTTATTACAAAATAAAAAAAGTTATAGATGATAAGGTTGAATTAATTTCTACCTTTTATTTCGATAAAAATAAAAAAGTGGTGAAATGGGATGAATTAAAAATAACTTTTTTAACATCGAATAAAATGAAATTACAAAGCGGTAGATTTCATTCTAAAATGATTTTGACAAAAATTAATTAAGCAATTCAATGAACGATAAACAAAAAGAAACTTTTAAAAAAATCACCGATTCAGGTATTGAAATAAAAGAGTTATACAATACACTTCCTGAAAATTTTAACACAGCTGAAAAGCCTGCTGAATACCCGTTTACAAGAGGCGTTCAAAAAACGATGTATCGTGAACGCTTCTGGACTATGCGTCAGTACGCTGGTTTCAGTACTGCTGAAGAAAGCAACAAGCGTTACCATTTCTTATTAAGTCAAGGCACCACGGGATTGAGTGTGGCTTTTGATTTACCAACGCAAATTGGTTATGACAGCGACCATGCGTTGGCGGATGGCGAAGTTGGCAAAGTAGGAGTAGCGATTGATACGCTGAAAGACATGGAAATTTTGTTTGACGGAATCCAATTGCAAGACATCACCACCTCCATGACCATCAATGCTTCTGGGTTTATTTTGTTGGCGATGTATATTGCATTAGCAAAAAAACAAGGTGCAGATTTATCACAAATCAGCGGCACTATTCAAAATGATATTTTGAAAGAGTACGCTGCCCGTGGCACTTACATTTATCCACCGAAACCAAGCATGCGAATCATTACTGATATTTTTGAATATTGCAGTACGGATTTACCAAAATGGAATACCATCTCTATCAGTGGTTATCATATTCGTGAAGCAGGAAGCGATGCAGTACAAGAATTAGCATTTACATTAGCCAACGGAAAAGCATATCTGAAAGCTGCTTTGGACAAAGGATTGGACATTAATGTATTTGCAAAGCGATTGTCTTTTTTCTTCAATGCTCACAAT
>CANFST010000043.1 GCA_947449695.1 Chitinophagales bacterium | reverse complement strand
TTTCACCATCATTATCTGAATCAAACTGGTTCATATCATGATACCTTGCAAAATTATCTGGGTTGTGATTCAACAGTGATATTGCACTTACAAGTCAATATTTCTTCTTCATCCAACGTTACGGAGAGTGTATGCAGCAATCGACCTTATCATTTCAATCACTTGTATTTAGACTCCAGTGGTATTTTTCATGATACCATTCCAAACTATTCAGGTTGTGATTCAACTATCACTTTGAATTTGACCATGTATCCTGAACACCCAAGAGTAACCAATGTGTTGGGTAAGCTCACTGCTTTTGGCAGTGGCTACGACCACTTATACTGGATGAATTGTTATACCAAAAGTTTTGTATCGTCAGCCAACCCTTATGATGTGAATGAATCAGGCAATTATGCAGTGGTGGTAACACAAGGCAATTGCAGTGATACCTCAGCTTGTATCAATGTAGATATCAGTTGTTATCTGGAAGCTACACCTAATCCGGCTAAAGATGAAATGACGATAAAAATAAAATGCGGCGATAAAGCATTTCATGTGTTGCTGACGGATGTACTAGGCAGAACGCTTATGTATGATGAAATAGAAAATGTTGGGCAGTTTACCCTCTATCGCAACAGATTGCCATCTGGCATTTATTTTTTATACCTCAGTAACAAACACTTTGTAGAAATTGTGAAAAAGGTGATGTGGGAGTAAACGGATTGTTTATTGGCTCCTTCAACTAAACATCATAACATCAACAATCTGATTGACAAAAAATAAGTTACAATGTGTTAGTCAGGCAAAAGCTATTGCTTAATCAATTTATTGACGCAAAGCATTTTACCATTAGTACCAGTAGTTTTTATAAAGTAAATACCATTTGGCAAGGCACTAATATCTATTTTTTGGATTGTTTCATTATCATTTAATGTAATGCTTTGTTGTTGTTTGCCCAACAAATCGAATACTTCTATTTTGATATTTTCATTCAACCATTTACCTTTTATCGTCAACCAGTCTGTCGCAGGATTTGGGGAAAAAGAAATAGCGCTGAAAGCTTTAATAGTATTTATTCCTATAGACGATGTTGTATCTTTTGTGATTTCGATAGTATAGCTGCCTACTGCTCCTAAAAATCCATCTACCATAATATAATAATGAGTGCCAGCGGTCATAAATACTGTGTCATTTATGGTACCATTGCCCGGAGCACAAGCTGGTAAACAACTGCCATTGTTCAGCCCGGTACTACACGATGTTGCATTAAATACACCAACCCAGCCATGCAAGCCATTGATGGCAGGTGAGTTGGTTTGGATAAAATAATTAGCACTGGCTAACGACGTAAATTCATACCACAAAGTATTGTTGGGTGTACTGCAACCATAGCCCGAAGCAATCACATCATTATCTCGTGGATCAGTAGGAGCAGCATTGGTATTATCATCTGTTATCGGGGTGTTCAGCACTAAAGTTTTTGCACCGCAAATGGTATCGTTAACAGGGGCAGGTGGAGCATTAATTATTTCGACAGTAAATTTACCAACCGAACCCGATTGCCCGTCTATCATAATATAATAAGTGTTGCCTGCGCTTAGTGTAACAAAATTTTTATTAATGCCTTGTCCGTTAGTACAGCCCTGCATACACGAATCTTTTATAAAAGGAGATATACACGATGTGGCAGAAAGTAAGCCTACCCATGCATCTAAACCATAGTTGGCTGGTGATGAGGTTTCAATTAAATAGTTCCCTGACATGGCAGGTGTAAAACTATACCATAGTGTATTGTTGGGTGAACTGCAACCAAATCCCGAAGCCACTACATCATTATCACGTGGGTCAGTTGGAACAGCATTGGTATTATCATCGGTGATGGGTGTATTTAATATCAAAGTTTTTGCACCGCATATAGTATCGTTGATAGGTGCAAGAAAACAATTTACAGTGGCAGCATTTTTTAAATTAATTATTACACTTGCCACAGCAAATTGACCATCAATATTACATATATTATTAGAATCGAACACAACATAAAATAAACCAGTATATGGAGCTGTGAAATTTATTGAATCGTTTAATGCCGCCGCTGAATGAGCACCAACAATGGTTTGCAAGGTGCTATCATTGATGGTTAATCCAAAAGGGATGGCAACATTGCTGGCATAAGTAGCCACATGAATTTGCGAACCAGCAATTAATCTGACAGCATAACCATCACCGAAAAAAAATTGCCAACCTCCATTTCCACCTGTTGTATCGGCGATTAATGTATCATGCAGATTGCACATATAGCCACCAAAATTGGTAGTAGGATGAACAGGTTCATGAAACGGATTATTCCATACATGCTGCCCGGTAACCGATGGTGTACATTGTGCAAATGAAAAGTTATTCACTAATATTAATACAGCAAATGTGAAAACGGATTTTAAAATATTCATGATAAAAGTCTTATTGAAATATTACAAATGAATCACTTCGCCATAAGCAGCAGCGGCAGCTTCCATCACCGCTTCACTCATGGTTGGATGTGGATGAATAGCTTTAATGATTTCATGACCAGTGGTTTCCAATTTTCTTGCCACCACTACTTCAGCAATCATTTCAGTAACGTTTGCTCCAATGAAATGTGCGCCTAACCATTCGCCATATTTTGCATCAAAAATCACTTTCACGAATCCTTCTTTTGTTCCGCCAGCACTAGCTTTGCCGCTTGCGCTGAAAGGAAATTTTCCAACTTTAATTTCATAACCAGCTTTTTTTGCTGCTTCTTCAGTCATACCAACCGATGCAATTTCAGGTGAGCAATAAGTGCAACCTGGAATGTTATTATAATCAATCGGTTCAGGATGATGACCTGCAATTTTTTCTACACAAGTAATTCCCTCTGCACTTGCAACATGCGCCAATGCTTGTGTTGGCAACAAATCGCCAATGGCATAAATGCCAGCCACATTGGTTTGATAATATTTATCTACTACAACTTTTCCTTTTTCAGTTTTGATGCCCAATGCCTCTAATCCAATGTTTTCAATGTTAGCTGTTACTCCTGTAGCACTCAATAAAATATCTGCTTCTAAAATAATTTCACCCTGTGGGGTTTTTACTTTTGCTTTTACACCAGTGCCGCTGGTATCAACACTTTCCACCGACGATGAAGTGTATAAAGTCATGCCTTGTTTTCTGAAATTGCGTTCCAATTCTTTTGAAACATCAGCGTCTTCAACTGGTGTAACACGGTCTGCAAATTCAACTATGGTAACCTTTGTACCCATAGCATTGTAGAAATATGCAAACTCCACTCCTATTGCGCCTGCGCCTACAACTATCATGGTTGCAGGTTTTGAAGGCAATACCATCGCTTCGCGATAGCCAATTATTTTTTTTCCATCTTGTTTTAAGTTAGGCAATTCACGGCTTCTGCCGCCAGTTGCTAAAATAATATGCTTGCCCTCCACGATAGATTTCTTTCCATCTGCAGCAGTTACTTCAATCTTTTTTCCAGGAATTAATTTGGCTGTGCCAGCAATTACTTCAATTTTATTTTTCTTCATCAAAAATTGAATCCCTTTACTCATGCCTTCTGCAACGCCACGGCTGCGTTTTACAACAGCAGGAAAATCTGCTTTTGCATCGGTTACACTCAATCCATAATCGGCTGCATGATTCATGTATTGAAACACTTGCGCACTTTTTAATAAAGCTTTTGTAGGAATACAACCCCAGTTTAAACAAACTCCACCTAATTCTGATTTTTCAATCACAGCAGTTTTCAAACCTAATTGCGAAGCTCTGATAGCAGCTACATAGCCACCCGGACCACTACCGATTACAACTACATCAAACATATTTTTTAGATTTTATTTTTTTTGAACATTTTTTTAAGTTGCCAAAGATAAGTAAAGCAGCAAGAAAAATAATTTCAAAATAAGTAAATGTTGTGTTGTAGGCAGCAATTTTATAAAATCACTTGCACAACTGCTAACTATCACCTACATTTGCGGAGCATTTAATGAGAAAAGAGGAAGGGAACGGCATCGTTCCCTTTTTTATTCTAAAAAAACATGAATGTTTATGATTAATCAAGAACAAAAAAATATTATCGAAACTGGCTTGCAAAAAGGCATTGCAGAAAGCGATATGTTTTTGGTGGAATTAAAATATCTGCCTTTTGATAAAATAGAAATCTTTTTAGATGCTGATTCGGGTGTAACGATTCAACAGTGTACAAAAATTGCACGAGCCATTAATCACCAGCTAGAAGAAACATTTCCTGATTGCAATTATGAATTGGAAGTGTCATCAGCAGGATTGGAACATCCTTTGAAAATGTTGCGACAATACAAAAAAAATGTTGGTCGCACTTTAGAAGTCCATTTGCCTGACGGGAAATTGATAGAAGGTAAATTGGTAAGTGCTGATGAATCAGGTTTTGTTTTGGAATATCAATTGCCAAAAGCTAAGCACAAAAAAGAACAGAAAACTTTTACTTACAACGACGTAAAAGAAGTTTTTGTAGGCGTAAGTTTTAAATAAAAATTAAAAACAAAAATAAATTTCAACACAAATTTTTAAGCCATGGACAGCGTTAGTTTAGTTGACTCATTTGCAGAGTTTAAAGAATTTAAAAACATTGACCGCCCAACATTGATGAGGGTTTTAGAAGATGTATTTAAAACATTGTGCCGTAAAAAATATGGTACAGATGAAAATATTGACGTGATTGTAAACACCGAAAAAGGTGATTTGGAAATTTGGCGTCGTAGATTAATTGTAGAAGATGGTGCAATTGAAGACCCTAATTTGCAGATCGAATATAGTGATGCTATCAAAATGGAACCTGATTATCAAGTAGGTGAAGAAACTTATGAAGAAGTGCCTATGGCTGATTTCGGTCGTCGTTCGGTTTTAGCAGCCCGTCAAACCTTAGTTGGTCGTGTGGCTGAATTGGAAAAAGACGAGATTTATAAAAAATATAAGGACCGTGTTGGCGAAATTATGTCGGCTGAAGTTTATCAGGTATGGAAAAAAGAAATTCTTTGCTTGGATGAAGACAACAACGAATTAGTATTGCCAAAAAGCGAACAAATATCAGTAGATAATTACAAGAAAGGCGATACATTAAGGGCTGTGGTGAAAAAAGTAGATTTAAGAAACAATCAACCGTTGATTATTTTATCAAGAACTGATTCATCATTCTTGGCAAAATTGTTAGAATTGGAAGTGCCTGAAATTTTTGACGGAACAATCACCGTGAAGAAAATTGTTCGTGAACCTGGCGACAGAGCAAAAGTAGCAGTAGAAAGTTTTGATGATAGAATTGACCCAGTTGGAGCAGTGGTAGGTATGAAAGGAAGCCGTATTCATGGCGTAGTTCGTGAATTAAGAAATGAAAATATTGACGTAATTAATTATACCAATAATTTGCAATTGTTAATCCAACGTTCATTAGCTCCAGCAAAAATTTCTTCAATGGAAATTAACGAAGAGAAAAAACGTGTGAATGTTTATTTGAAACCTGAAGAAGTTTCAAAAGCCATCGGTAAAGGTGGTACTAACATCAAATTAGCAGGTAAAATGGTGGGCTATGAAATTGATGTTTATCGCGAAGGAACTGAAGGCGAAGAAGAAGAATTTGATATTGAATTGGATGAATTCAGCGATGAAATTGACCAATGGATTATTGATGCATTGAAAGGAATTGGATGCGATACTGCAAAATCAGTATTGTCATTAAGTGAAGAAGAATTGGCACGAAGAGCTGATTTGGAAGATGAGACGATTCACGAAGTATGCAAAATATTGAAAGCAGAATTTGATAATCAGTAATTGATTATTTGCTGATGTGGCAACTAATAAAGAAAAGTTTTGGGGATTTATAATTTGTAAATCAACCAAGCGAAAATCATAAAATAATAAATGTCGGAACCAGTAAAAAATTTACGATTAGCAGCCGTTGCAAAAGAGTGTAACGTAGGTGTGGCGCACATAGTAGAGTTACTTCAAAAGAAAGGTTTTGAAGTAGAAAACAAACCTACTACGAAACTCACTGACGAGATGTATTTGGAGTGTTTGAAAGAATACAATGCTGATGCTGCAGCTAAAATAGAAGCGTCTTCTGTTAATTTAAACAAAGGCCATCATGGGGTTATTGAAACCAAAAAACAAGACGAATTTATTGGAACAGCTAAACCAAAAGAAGAGGAAAAGACAGAATTTGTAATTAAAAGTCAAGTGGTTTTACAAGCACCAAAGGTGGTTGGTACTTTACCAAAAAAAGAAAAGCCAGTGGTGGTAAAAAAAGAAGAACCGACACCACTGCCTACAGCTGCCCCAGACTTAAAAGAAGTTAAGTTTGAACAACCTGAAGAGAAAGTAAGAGAAAAAATTGCTAGCAGAAAAGTAACTTTAGATGGACCAAAAGTTGTGGGCAAGATGGACAACTTAAGTGATATCCCAGAAAGTACTAAACCTGCCGATGAAAAAGAGATGAAGAAAAAGGGAAGGAAGAAAAAAGAGGAAGAAGAGCAGAAACAAAAACCTGAAGAAACTATAATTCCTGAAGAGTCGAAAACAGCGGAAAAATTAAGTTCGACTATTCAAGAAGTTAGGTTTGCACAAAATGAAATTATACCCGATGAGCCTGAAAGAATTCTTACTAAACGGGTTGAATTAACTGGTCCTAAGGTGTTATCTAAAATTGATTTATCTAAAATTGATGACAGCACTAAACCAATTCATAAGCCTGAAGATAAGAAGCCTCGTAAACGCATCACCACTAATAAACCAGAGCGCTTAAAACCAATTACTGATAATACAGCAGCTGCGGCTAATCGCCCTGGCGGCCCGAAAAAAGTTACACCACGATTTGAAGTGAAAGGTGGCGGAAGAGGTAATGCTACACCTGAATTAGATGAAAAAGCAATTCAAGAAAAAATCAGAAACACACTTGCTCAATTGAGTGGTGGTTCGCAAAAAAGCAAACAATCTAAATACAGAAGGGAAAAACGTCAATCGCATGCTGATGCTGCAGCAGAAGCTGAAGCGATGCAAGATGGCAGCAATATTTTAAATGTTACTGAATTTATTTCAGTAAGCGAATTGGCTACTATGATGAATAAATCAGTTACTGATGTCATCATGGCTTGTATGAGTTTGGGGGTGGTAGTTTCTATCAACCAACGATTGGATGCTGAATTGATTGAAGTAGTAACGAGCGAATTTGGTTTTGAAGCCAAATTTATTTCGGTGGAAGATGAAACTGCATTTGATGCTGAACAAGATGCGCCCGAAGATTTAAAACCACGTCCGCCAATTGTTACCATCATGGGTCACGTTGATCATGGTAAAACATCCTTATTGGATTATATCCGTAATGCAAATGTGGTGGCTGGCGAAGCTGGTGGTATCACACAGCATATTGGGGCATATGAAGTTACATTACCTAATGGAAAAGAAATTACATTTTTAGATACACCAGGTCATGAAGCGTTTACAGCGATGAGGGCTCGTGGTGCAAAAGTTACAGATATAGCAGTCATCGTGGTTTCAGCCGATGATGCTGTGATGCCGCAAACCAAAGAAGCCATCAGCCATGCACAAGCGGCTGGTGTGCCGATTATTTTCGCCATCAATAAAATAGATAAAGACGGTGCAAATCCTGACCAAATTCGTCAGCAATTAGCAGGTATGAATTTGTTGGTAGAAAGTTGGGGCGGTAAAATTCAAGAGCAGGAAATTTCAGCTAAAAAAGGATTGAACATTGATAAACTGTTAGAGAAAATTTTGCTCGAAGCTGAAATGCTGGATGTAAAAGCCAATGCTGAAAAAGCAGCAGTAGGCTCGGTGATTGAAGCTACGCTAGATAAAGGTAGAGGTTATGTAGCTACAATATTAGTGCAAGAAGGCACTTTGCAAATTGGCGACATGATGGTAGCTGGTTCGCAATATGGTAGAATTAAAGCCATGACCGATGAACGGGGCAACAGAAAAGCAAAAGCTGGTCCATCAACACCTGTGCAAATATTAGGGTTAGATGGTGCACCGCAAGCTGGTGAAAAATTTAAAGTATTTAGCGATGAACAAGCAGCTAAAGAATTAGCTACTCGTCGTCAGCAAATTATACGTGAACAAGGCTACAGAACTAAGAAACATATTACATTGGATGAAATTGGTCGCCGATTGGCATTAGGCAATTTCAAACAATTGAACGTGATTGTAAAAGCCGATGTGGATGGTTCGGTAGAAGCATTGAGCGATTCATTAATTAAATTGTCAAACAGCGAAATTCAGGTGAATGTGGTGTTGAAAGCTGTTGGGCAAATTTCAGAAAGTGATGTATTGTTGGCTTCGGCATCTGATGCCATCATTATTGGGTTCAATGTACGCCCAAGTATGCAAGCCCGTAAACTGGCTGAAGGCGAAAACATCGAAATTAAATTATACAGTATTATTTACGCTGTTATCGACGACATTAAAGGCGCTATCGAAGGTATGATGGAGCCTAAAATGGAAGAAAAAATATTGTGTAATGTCGAAATCAGAGAAGTATTTAAAATTGATAAAGTGGGTACCATTGCTGGTTGTACTGTGTTGGATGGTAAAATTACCCGAAACACCAAAGTACGATTGGTTCGCGATGGTATCGTAATTTACACTGGCGAACTGGCTTCGTTGAAACGCTTTAAAGATGATGCGAAAGAAGTAACATCGGGTATGGAGTGTGGAATGGGCATCAAAAACTTCAATGATATTAAAGTAGGCGATATTATAGAAGGCTACGAAGAAGTAGAAGTGAAAAAGAAAGGTTAATTCAATTCATTCTCATGAAAGCCCTTAATAGCAGTGCCATTAAGGGCTTTTTATTTATTTTTCATTGTAGTTAAACATAAATTTATTCTCTTTCTCTGATTATTATCACCCACCTTAATGTGTTGAGTCATAAATAAATTTTTGTTGTAACGCTTGTTTTGTACAAACAAAAAAAGTATGCAACACTTCAATTTTAAAAACACCATTTCTCTTCTTATTTTATGCGGTGCATTGATAACAACCGAAGGAGCAATGGCACAGAAACGAGCACCATGGGTAGCACCTCCTGATGCCGCAGCAAAGAAAAATCCGTTAGCAGGTAATCCAGCAGTGATGCCTGAAGCAAAGAAATTGTATGAAACCAACTGTTCGCCATGTCATGGTATGAAAGGCAAAGGTGATGGTGCAGCCGCAGCAGGTTTAACAACCAAGCCAGCCGACCATTCTTCTGTCGCAATTCAAAGTCAAACTGATGGCACATTATTCTGGATGATTACCGAAGGCAGAAACCCAATGCCAACTTACAAAGTTGTATTTACTGAAAAACAACGTTGGGAATTAGTGAATTATATCAGAACATTAGCCGTAGCGCCAAAAACAAAAAAATAAATCTATAGCATTATGAAAAAAATAATCACTTTAGTAATAGCCTGCATGCTGTATACAGCATTTGCAATGGCTCAAACCAGCGACCATTTTGGATTAAGCAATGTAGCAGTACATGGTGATGCTGAATTTACTTGGTCGCATACAAAAACTGCTGACAATTTTGGCGACGTGAATTTTAAGCCAATTTTCCTTTGGAAGCTTTCTGATAAATTATTTATCGAATCGGAAGTTGAAATTGAAACTGGTGATGGCAATGTGAATATTGGTTTGGAATACGCCAATATGTGCTACATCGTTAATCCTTATTTAACTTTTCATGCTGGAAGATTTTTACCAAAATTTGGTGCTTATCGCGGCAGATTGGCTGAAGGATTTTTGAATCGTTTTGCTGGCAACCCTGTTGGGTTTGGTGATGGTGGCATTGGTGCATCAGTTGAAACAGGTGTTGGAGCGATGGGTTGTTTGCCTTTTGGTACTGTGAAGATTTTGTATGATGTGTATTTGGTAAATGGGCCTCATTTAGTTCCTGATTCTGCTAACGGAAATGTTGTTGGGCAATTTGATTATGAAGCTTACACAGCTAATAACAATAACAAAGCTATTGGCGGACGTTTAGCCATCTTGCCTTTTTCATCTAACAATTTAGAGATTGGTTATTCCATGCAAACCAAAAGCAAAACTGGCGACATTGGCACACCCTACGAAAATACAAGTTTGTTTATGCAAGCCATTGATTTGAATTTCTACAAAGTTATCAGTCCGTTGAAAAGCACCTTACGCTTGACTGGTGAATATCGTGCACAAAAAGTTGGTAACAACACACTATATTATAGTGATGCATTTCACAGCGATTCGATGTCGTTCAAATTTAATAATTCACCTTCTTGCTTCTATGTTTCGGCAAGTATTCGCCCAAGCATGAGCGACAATAGGTTTTTACACAATCTTGAAATTGCTTATCGTTATTCATCATTCATGCAGCCAGCAGCTTGGGGTCCAACCAGCATCACTTGCAATGAAATAGCTTTAGATTATTGGTTGAAATGGAATTGTGTGATGAAAGTGGGTTATCAAAAACGTAGCGATTCAATTGATAACTACTATGCACAATTTGTTTACGGATTTTAATTCACTAACCATTAAAAACAATTAATCATGAAACAGTCTAAAATAATCATTTTCGTTTTTGCAGCAGTGATGAGTGCTGTATTATTCAATAGTTGTTACGTATCAAAAAGTATTGTAGATAAATCGGGCGCACAATTGTGGGCAGAGCATTGCAACCGTTGCCACAATGCACCAGGCCCTGGAGAATTCAGCAATACAAATTGGGATATTGTTGCTATGCACATGCAAGTAAGAGCCAATATTGGAACTGACGAAATCAACAAGATTGTTGATTTTATGAAAGCAGCTAACAACTAATTTTAACTTTAACCAAAACAAAAAAAGCGAACCAATTCGGTTCGCTTTTTTTTGTTGAAATTATTTTTTACGAATACAACTTTGTCTTAGCTGTTGCATAAACTGCAATCCTTTTTTTCTTGCCAGTTCAATATTTCTATCTGGTATTTTATCAGGGTCAGCATATTCGCTCAACACTTTATCTAAGGAGGCTTCACGAATTAAGTGCAGCATCGGATAAATAGAACGATTGGTATAATTTGCAGCATCTGTATCATCGCTATTTGCAAATAAATAGTCAGGATGAAAATTGGCAACTTGATAGATTCCCTCGTAATCATTTTCAAATAATTCTTTTTCAGCCTTATCAACAATACTTAAAAATGAATTAAATTTTTTAAACGCATTGGGGAAAATAATTAATGTAGTTTCAATGCTTTCATCTTCATCTAACAATTTACATTCCGCCAAAAGTGCTTCCAGGCAAAGCTTTTGAGTAGTTGCTTCTATCACGACATACCGAATACTATTACGATTAAATTCTTTTAATGCAAACGGGCAAAAGTTTAAACCAATCACCACTTCTTTCACCCATGCTTTGGTTTCTGCTATAATTATTTCATGTTCCATGCTTTAATTTTTAGGAATGATAAACTCTTGAAGAAATAATTTTTCCATTTTTAATCACCAAAACTTCACCTACTCTTAAATCTGTTTCGCCTAGTGTCTGACGAATGTATTCCATAAAAACCTGTTCATCATCTGCGGTTAATTTCAACACTTCATAATGCAGATTTGGTAATCGTTGAAATGCATCAGCCCACCAATTTCGCAAAGCAGTTTTTCCTTTTATCAATCCATTTGTTTCAGGTTGATGAACTTTTAATTTGGGGCTGTAATGCTCGGCATCATCATATAAGTTCAACAATTTTTCTAAATCGTGTTGATTAAATGCTTCAAACCATTGATTGGCTATGTGTTTTAAATCGATCATTTTTTTGAAAATAATTCCAAAACTAAAATAATTTTCTATCTTAGTTTTCAAATTTTAAATTCATGTCAAACATCAACTGGGAAAAGGAAATTCAGCCATTACTGAAAAAATATAAAACCACAGCTCATCCACTTACTTACAACAACTTGTATGAACTATTAGTGAAAGTTGTTTTATCGGCGCAAGATTCTGATAAGAACATCAACAAAATTGCACCTGAATTATTCGCTGCATTCCCTGATATGAAAGCATTATCAAAAGCAACAGAAGAAACTTTGATTCCGTTTATCAGCAAAGTGAGAAACTTTGGCAACAAAGCAAAATGGTTGATGGGCATCGCTCAACAAATCAAGGACAATAAAAATATTCCACTCACCATGGAAGGACTGACGGCACTTTCGGGCATTGGCAGAAAATCAGCCAACGTGATTCGCCGTGAAACTGGCGAAAAGCCAGAAGGTATAATTGTTGATTTGCATGTGGTTCGTGTGGCTCCACGATTAGGCATTTCAAAAAATGATAAGCCTGAAAAAATTGAAAAAGATTTGATGGCTGTTCTTCCTCAAAAAGATTGGGATGCAGGCATGGCAATTTCTTTTTTAGGCAGAGAAATTTGCCGACCAACCAATCCTGATTGCGCCAATTGCCCGATGAATAAGGTGTGTGAGTATTTTAAAATGAACTTGAAATAATCATCACAACTAATTTCCTCCATTCATTCTTTCATAAGCATTTTGCAAATCAGCCTGACTTGCATTTGCCATGGCTTCGCTGAATCCAAATGTGAGTTTTGTTTTTCCTTCTTGTAATTGATTGAAAATAGATGCAATGAAGTCGCTCACAGGCGGTGCATAATCATGCAAACCTTTGCCTCCTAAATCAGTATTCAATGCAGGTGGAATAATTTCAATCACTTCTATATTTTTTGCTTTCAGCAAACTTTGCATTGCCCAAGTGAATGAATGAAAGAATGCTTTTGTTGCGCCATAGACAGGTGTTTTGGTTAATGGCACAAATGACAAACCTGAAGTTACATTCATCAACGTATTTAATTTCGGTAAGCTGATGAACAGCGATGTAAGATGCAAAGGCGCTTCTACATTAATAGCGATTTCTTGTTTTGCTTTTTCAAAAAAATCGCCATCCTCAATCTTCATCCAGTTTTGAATGCCTGCATTATTCACCAACACATTTAAGTCAGCATGTTCGGTGGCAATCCATTGATGCAATGCTTTGCGTTCTTCTTCATTTGCTACATCACATTGTTTGATGATTAAGGTTGGGAATTTTGCTTTGGCTTCTTGCAACGCTTCCATTCTTCTGCCGCAAATGATTACGGTGTTGCCTTCCTTAATAAATCTTTCAGTTAAGCCCAAACCTATGCCAGTTGCGCCACCTGTAATTAATATTTTATTGCCTGCTAATTTCATGTTGATTGATTTTGATGAATGAGTTGAGTGAAGAAAACAGAATCGAAAGAAAAAAGTTTTGAAAATTAGTCCAAAATATGAATGTAAAAAACGGTGTCGATAAAGAAAAGCATGTTTGAATTTACGATTACATTTTCATCATGCATATCTTCTAAAATGACTCCTAATTCAGCATTGTAGTAATCATTTCTTTTTGTGTTTTTGAAACCATTAAACTCCAATATTTCCTTCACATCTTTCAAATCAACAGCAGAATCTGAAACGATGAAAGGTTGCTTCAATACTGCATATAAATCATCATTCGCTTTTTTGAATCCAAGCAATTCATAAGCAGTAAGTTCAAATAAAGTATTGTGAATAAGCAGACTGTTGAAAAAATCTACCCATGTGTTGTAGTAGATGGCATCATTAAATTTCACAACACTTTTATTGTCGTTGCCAAAATAAATTTTCGCTTCACCGCCCTCTGTTAAATAACGCTCTTCGGAAATTTTTTCCGCAAGCCAAAGATTATTGGCTTCAATAAATTCGATTAAAAATTGTTTCTGCTCTTCTTTAATTCTGGAGTGATGCTCGAAGTTTTTTTCAATTTTTGTATTTGTGCTAAAGCTTCGGCATAAGTGATTTCTAACTGTTGTGATAACACTTTGCGGCTCTGTAATGACAACTCCTTGAATGATATTTTTAATAATTGTTCTGGAATCATGATTATTCATTTCTACAAAATTACGAAAATATTTTGCTTTGGAAAAACGAGTATTTGGATTGCACACGAGCGCAGCGAACTGATGAACGCCATAAAAAATATTATTTTGTGAATAAATCCGATTAAGCAACTGCCCTGCAAATCCGCTGCGGCTGTTCGGCAACGCTCAATGGCTCGACTTTAGACTTGCCAGCAGGTCTGAACAGATTAGCTTTTACAGATTTTCTTGAAGTTCAATTCTTATTTTTCTATTGTGATTTTGAATCAACGAAATAGTAAATTTCAAATTATCAAAAATATCACCCTGCTGTGTTTCAATTAAATAATTGGAATGAAATACTTCTTTATAAATTGATTTTAAAACATCTTGTAGAAATTGTATTAACTCTTTTACATCTTCAAACTTAAGTTTGTTAAAATGACTATCGCTAATATTCCTATCTGTGTGGGCATACAACTTATCTCTTTGGTCAGATAAATTGGTTATCTCATTTGATTTGGATGAAATCATCAACTTCCACTCAGCTATTTTATTATCACTAACATTGAAATCACCGAAAATACCGTTGGATTCAAATTTAGAAATAAAAATAGGAATTCTATAATCTTGACTCTTACTATTTGATAATAGTTTTACAAGTTCGATAACCAATATTTTCCAATACTTATCCGCCGTGTATCTCATGAAACTTGAATTAATAGCTCTATTAAAATCAATATCATCAGATTTTGGAGTACTCAAATATTCTACAATTCTTAATGATTCTTGAGCTTGTATAAGAATGCCAGAAATTTGAGTAATCTCAGTATGAAGTTCGCTTTCTTTATCCGTCATATTTTTTGTATTTAAATCGTAAATTCTAATGCGCCTCCAACCAATTCAAACCAGTTCCCATTTCGCAATCAGCCGGAACGCCGTTGGGCAATGGTAAAGCATTTTGCATACACTCTTTAATAATTGGTTTTACAATTTCAATTTCAGAATGATGCACATCAAAAACTAACTCGTCGTGAACTTGAAGTAACATCTTCGATTTTAGATTTTCACTTTTGAATTTTTGATTTAAAGCAATCATCGCCAGCTTAATCATATCTGCCGCAGTGCCTTGAATCGGTGAGTTGATGGCATTGCGTTCAGCAAAAGCTCTGATGGTAAAATTGCCCGAATTAATATCACGAAGCCAACGCTTGCGTCCCATCAGCGTTTGCACGTAGCCATGTTCACGAGCAAAGTTCACCGTGTCATCCATATATTTTTGAATGCCGCTGAATTGCTTTTTGTAATTGTCAATAATTTCTTTCGCCTCTGTTCTTGAAATCGCTAAATTTTCTGCCAAACCAAAAGCACCTTGTCCGTAAATAATTCCGAAGTTCACACTCTTGGCTTTGTAACGCATTTCTTTTGTTACTTCACTTTCAGCAACGCCAAACACTTTGGCAGCAGTGGCTGTGTGGATATCAATGCCGTTTTTAAATGCAGCGCACATATTTTCATCGCCACTAATTGCCGCTACAATGCGCAATTCAATTTGAGAATAATCGGCACTCAACAACAGAAAATTTTCATCTCGTGGAATAAATGCTTTTCTGATTTCTCTTCCTCTTGCTGTACGGATTGGAATGTTTTGCAAATTTGGGTCGTTGCTACTCAATCGCCCAGTAACCGCAACCGCTTGTGCATAGCTGGTATGCACTCTGCCTGTTCGTGGATTTTTCATCAATGGCAATTTCTCCACATAAGTATTATTCAGCTTTGTGAATTCACGATACGCCAGAATATCATCCACAATTTGATGTTTCTTCGCCAATTTCAACAACACATCCTCACCCGTAGCATATTGACCAGACTTGGTTTTCTTGGCTTTCTCATCCAGTTTCATTCTGTCAAATAAAACTTCGCCCAATTGTTTTGGGGATGCTAAATTGAAACGAACACCAGCCGCTGCAAACACTTTTTCTTCGGCTAATTTCGCTTCACGTTCTAATTCTTTTGCGTAATCATGCAAGAATGTTTCATCAATGCGAATACCTTCAAACTCCATATTGGCCAACACTTTCACCAAGGGGTTTTCGATTTCAGCTAAAACTTTTTCTACATTTTTTTCAACAACCAAAGGCGTAAAAATATGCTTGAGTTGAAAAGTTATATCAGCATCTTCAGCAGCGTACTCTTTTATTTTTTCAATTTCCACATCTCTCATGCTGCCCTGATTTTTTCCTTTTTTGCCAATCAATTCAGTGATAGAAACAGGCATATAATCTAAGTATTGAGCACTCAACATATCCATACTACGCTTGCCTTCGGGCTCGATGACATAATGCGCCAACATGGTGTCGAAAATTTTTCCATTCAGTTCCAAACCATACCATTTCAACACCAACATATCGTATTTAATATTCTGCCCGATGATAGTTTTGGTTTCATCATCAAACACCATTTTGAATTCGTGTAAAATATTTTTCGACTCTTCCCAATCAGTGCCAAACGGAATGTAGTAGCCTTCTGTAGCTTTCCAAGAGAATGACATACCCACAATTTCTACATTGTTTGCATCAGTGCCAGTGGTTTCTGTATCAAAACAAAATTCAGTTTGCTGCAACAATTGTTGAATTAATTCAGCACGTTTTTCTTTGGTGTCAATTAAGAAATATTGATGCGTTGTGTTGCCAATATTTTTTGAAGCGAACAAAGTTTTTTCTTCATCGCTAATCAATTCTTCGTCTTCAATTTCTTTCTTCGGTTTTGGTGTTGAAGATTTTGCTTGCGTAGCCGCACCAAATAAATCTGTTCCTGCATCTTGTGGTTTAATTTCTTCACCTGTCATGAAATTATTGCCCAGCAATCGTTTGCCGAGTGTTTTAAATTCAAGCATTGTGAAAATTTCAGCCAACTCATCTTTGTTTGGTTCTTCAATAATGGCTTCTTCTAAGTTATAAGTAAATGGCACATCAGTGATGATAGTCGCTAAATTCTTACTCATCAAGGCTTTGTCGGCATTGTCATTTATTTTATCACAAATTTTTCCTGCAATCTTTTTTTCTTTTGCTGCCTGCAACACTCCTTCGATGGTGTGATATTCAGCAATTAATTTCGAGGCAGTTTTTTCGCCAACACCAGGTACACCAGGGATATTGTCCACCGCATCGCCCATCAAACCTAAAATATCAATCACCTGATTGACATTTTGAATTTGCCACTTTTCACAAATTTCTTTTACACCCAAAATCTGACGTTCATTGCCAAATGCTGGTGGTTTCCAAATGAAAATATTTTCAGAAACTAACTGACCGTAATCTTTATCGGGCGTTACCATATACACCTGAAAGCCTTGCCGCTCGGCATCTTTAGCCACATGACCAATTACATCATCAGCTTCATAACCATCTACTTTTAAAATTGGAATTCGCATGGCTGTGAGTATCTGCATGATGTGTGGTACAGCCGCTAAAATATCTTCGGGCGTTTCTTGTCGGTTGGCTTTGTATTCAGCAAAGGTTTCATGACGTTCGGTTTTTGCAGCCGTATCAAAGCACACTGCTAAATGTGTTGGTTTTTCTTTTTTGATTATTTCTAATAAGGTATTCGTGAAACCAAACTGGGCATTGGTGTTGATGCCTGTTGAAGTCATTCGAGGATTTTTACTCAAGGCATGATAAGCTCTAAAAATTAATGCAAAGGCATCGAGCAGGTATAATTTTTTTTCGTTCATGGAACGAAAGTAGAAAAAAGTTTACCTCTCATACAACCTTTTCCTATTTTGGAAACACTTTACTATAAACACCTAAAGATTTATTTGCCAAAATATTCAGAGATAGAATTAATAGAAGGATGTAAAAATGGAAATCGCATTTTTCAAAAAATACTTTATGAAAAGTATTGCGATGCCATGTTTACTATTTGCAAACGATTACTCAACGATGAAGAACTGGCTTGTGATGCCATGCAGGAAGGATTTCTGGAAGTGTTCAGAAGTATTCAGTCTTTTCAAGGTAATTCAACAGTTGGCGCATGGATTAAAACAATTATAATTCGTAGGGCTTTGTTGATTGGAAAACGATTCAGAATGTTTGATGAATTTGATTTGAAACAACATGATAAAATTATCCATTGGGATAGCAATTTAACAGGTGAAGAATTAGAATTAGCAATCAAGAAATTACCTGAAGGTTATCGAAATGTTTTTCTGTTGATTGAAGTAGAAGGGTTTACGCATAAAGAAACTGCTGAACTGCTTGGTATTTCGGAAGGCACTTCAAAATCGCAGTTATATCATTCAAAAAAAATGTTACAAAAATCTTTAGCGGAATTAAAAAACTAAAAGATGACAGAAAATAATCTAAATAAAATATGGGCAAATATTGAATCAGATTTGTCGCTTGATTTTCAAGAAACAAATAAAGTAGCGTTGACCAAAGCGATTAATAATCTGCCTGTTTATTCGGCGTCTGATAAAATCTGGAAGCAAATAGATTCAAGAATTCATCAACCGAAAATTAAATTTTTCAGTTCACGAAAAATGAGCATTGCTGCGTCAATTGTTGGACTCCTGGGAATTGCAATAGGGTTTTTAGTTTGGAATCATTCATCAAAAATTAATTTTTATGCTGTGAAAGCAACTGAAAATATTGATTTAATGAGCATTTCAGATACATCCACAGCTTCGTTTGAGAAAATTAAAAATGCAACTTGTCAATTGAAACCGAATTATTGTTCATCAGATGAATTTAAAAACCTGACAAAACAATATGATGAATTAATAAATGACCAACACAGAATTTTGTTACAATCAAAAATCAGTGATGATGAAAATTTGCAACAAATGTTGCTCAAAATTGAAAATCAGAAGAAAGAAATTCAACAACAAATGATTGCAATGGTTGACTAAAATCTCGACTTATGAAACAACTTTTATTTTTTCTTTTATTGCTTACCTACGCTTTGGTTAGCTATGCACAAGAGCAAAGTGTCGCCTATCAAACCAAACAATATTCCTATTCCTATAGCAAACACATTTCCATTAAGTCAAATTGTGAAATGGCGGACATTGTGTTTGTAAAATCAACAGGAAAATCAATCGAAATAAGATGCACTTATTCAGCTAAACATACTGATAAATCAATAGCTGCAAAAGAATTAGAACGTCATAATATTTTAGTGAGGGAGAACTTTAATGACATTTATATCAGTAACTATTTTACCATTTCATCAGATGAAAATGAACCGAAAGCGAAACTGAAAATCAAATTTGAAATCAGTATTCCTGATGAAGTAAGTTTAGAAATCCATAACAACTTTGGAAGTTTTATTGCATCGAATGTATCGTTAAAAGGAATTGTTTATCAGGACTTCGGGAAGATTGAACTGAATAATTTGTCAGGGGATTTAAAAATAATTTCAAACCTAACCAACATTTTTTCAGATAATTATTCAGGAAAATTGGAAATCAGAAATAAATCAGGAGATGTTACAATTAAAAATGAAAAAGGAAATAATGCTTTGTTGTTTATAGAGAATACTAATGCTAAAATCAATTTGCAAAATATTTCTTCAGGTGTTAATGTGAAAATACATATCAGCAATTGTTCAATAAATATTGATAAGAATGATTTAGAAAATCATGCTGTAAATATTGAATCAATAAAACAACCAATAATCGTTGAATCAAAATATAAAACAGAATCAAAAGGCAATAAATACACTTTGCTTATAAATGCTGAAAAGCCGCTTCCTGGCTTCATTATTCAAAGTACATTATCAACTATAAAAATCAATTAAAATGAAAAAACTCATTACACTTTTACTACTGATTGCATCCTCAAATCTTTTTGCACAAACTGATTCGTTTGAAGTGAAAGAAACGAAATTGGTAAAGGCTTACAACTTTTTGACAATGGCGAAAAAAGAAGAAAGAAAGGTTTGGAAGGTAGATGCTTTCCCTTCTATATTGGTCAATTTAAGAGGAAGCAGGCAATCTTATTATTTTCAAACGAGCATTAGTTTTGAAAAAAAGGTAACTCCTAAATTTTCTTATTGTATTCAAGGTGGCATTGATATATATCAAAGCAGTATATTTAGCACTTCAAACGGCAGCAATACTACTTATGAATACAATCCTACTTATTTCAATATTCCGCTTTCATTAGAACTGAAATACTATTATAACATTGGAAAAAGAATGCACAAACATCACTCAGCAAATAATTTTTCTGCTAGCTATTTTGCTTTAAGATACTCTAGAATGATGTATTACTCTACCGTATATTCTACTCAATCTGGAGGGTGGGAAAATGAAGATGAAAAGCCAGTTTATTCTAATTCACCTTACTTCACTGAATTTCATAGAGGTCCATTTAACTGCAATTATGTAAGCATCTATCATGGTTTTCAACGTAGATTTTTAAAAGTTGGATATTTCGATTTGCAAACAGGCTTTATGTATAGGTACACAAATTCATATAATCGCAACTCAACTTATGTCTTATACAAGCCGAACTCATTAGAAAAATTAAGTCGAATCTTACCATCATTAAATATCAAATTAGGTTTTGCATTTTAAGAAAGCAATTAACAAAATTCAAAATCGTTTAACATTGGTGCGGTTTAGTTTTGAATCACTAAATAACAATGTGATGAAAAAAACAATAACCTTACTTTTTGTTTTGCTAATTTCAAATTTTGTATTCTCTCAAAAGCCTTTATCAACAGATACTTCAAAGCAATTTGAAGAAACAGTAATTAAGCATTTTATTGATAGTGGTGCTTACAAACATTCGTACTATCATCCTGAATGGCGAAAGAATTTTGATTCAGCAATTGCCTTGTTGCCCAATAAAGCATTTCTGTATCAACAACAAGCTATGCCACTTTACAAGCGACATAAATACGAAGCTGGCAAACCTTATTTAGATAAAGCAGTTGAACTCAACAAACAAGAATATTTGCCTTATCGTGGTTTTATGAATTGCATTTTCAGAAAAAATTATCATGATGCGATTGTGGATTTTAAAGAAGCTAATCGGCTTTGGGGCAATGGTTATGTAATGGATCATGAATATAATTTCTATATGGCTTTGAGCTATCTGCAAATTAATCAGTTTGATTCGGCAAAAATTTTATTACAACATTGTATCAATTCAGAAAGAGAAAAAAATGGGGAGAAATATGTTCATCAACTCAATTATTTTTATTTAGCCATCACTGAATATGAAATGGAAAATTTAAATGAAGCTGTAAACACTATGGATAGTTGCCTGCAGAAGTACCCAGACTTTTCTGATGCACAATATTACAAAGCGATGTGGCTAAGTAAACTAGATAAAAAATATGACCCACAACCATTGCTGCATGAGGCTTATAGCAATTCACGAGATGGTTATTCAATAACCGAAGACAATACTTTTTACGAAATATATCCGTATCAAATCACAGATAGAATTATGAAAATGAGTTTGAAGGAGAAATAGTTGAAATATTTTCAGAACTTAATTCACTTTTTTTATTCTCCCTGTATTTAAATTAAACTTTGCGATTAAGTTTATTGCTGTAAATGGTTGTAAAATTGCAGGTATAGCAATTAAATTCGAAGAGTAAAAATTTCTAATGTGATTGGTGAATGCAATTTTGAATATTTTAATCAAATTATTTACCTTCAGTAAAATATTTTTTTTGAATGAAACCTATTTATTCCATTGCCATTCTTTTGTTTTTTCTTGCAAGTTGTTCCACAATTAAAAATTCTGTAACTTTTGAAGAAAAAAAATACGGCTTGTATAACTCTAAAATAACATCAGTCGAAAGAGACATTAATAACCCTATTGTTGGTTTGATCAGCCACACAGATAGTATTAGCATTTATAAACAAACTGATACTGTGCCTATGAAAGTTGGGTATAAGTTCGGCGTTAAATTCATTCTTAAATCAAATGAATCAAAAACTGTAGAAGTAAAAACAGTTTGGGTATTTCCAAAACCAATTTTCATTGATGGAAAAAAGTACAAGTCATACACTATGATGGTGGATGCTAATTATAACGAAGAAAGCTATGCAGGGTATTTTTTTGAAAATGAAAAGGAGCTAATGAAAGGTAAGTGGGAACTGAAATTTTACTTAAGAGATAAAAAGCTATATCAAAGAAATTTTATTATGAAATAGGTTGCCTCACCGAAACAACTGAGTTTTTTTTTGATAGTTTATTATATGTTTCGAATAAATTTCATCATTTTTTTCCAAGTTCCACCAAGCTACAACATCCACCGCAAACTTCATCTTCACCTTTTTCGATACGAACGATTTTGAAATTGACGTTGTTACAAATTGAATTCAACTCTTCCTTTGAATACAAATGTTTGCGGCAATGTTTGTGAATTGAATATTTTGTTGTTCCGATAATTTCGTACAAATAAGCTTTACCATTAGGTTTCAGGATACGGTGAATTTCGTTTAGCATTTGCAATGGCTTTGAAAATTCATGAAAAGTATTTTCGATAATCACTTTATCAACTGAATGGGAAGGCAACAAAGTGGAAGTATCATTACCATATTGAATGGAATAACTACAATTATTTTTCTGGTGAAATTTTTCTTCGTAAAATTCTTTTGATTCGTTGAGTTGAGTGGCAGATAAAACTTTTGCAGAAATATTTTCCAAAATAAAATTGACTGAATCACTCATCAAACCATAAATGATTTCGTTTTCACAATCTTCAGCACCAATGCTGACAATGGTTTCGTGTTTTTGAAATTGATAAAACGCAACTGCTCGGCTGAAACGATTTTTTGCATCAGTTGAATTTTTAAAATTGAAATTGTGTTTGTCTATGGTAAAAGAAAACAAAAGAAAAATGGAGAAAATGAAAAGTAGTTTACTCATTTTTTAAGTGTTCAATTTTTAACTTCAATTTGTTTCTATGTCATCACAAAATGTGACATATTGGGTATAGCAATTTGCGATACCACTAAATGATTTACTTTTCTTTAAGACAATCTTTTATTACTGCTTTTAAATAAAAATATCGCCAATGAGTATCAATTTCTGTTTGATAAGAAATTGATTTTTCATGGCTAAATTTATCAATTGGAACATTCGGTTTTGAAAAAAAAACAAAGCCATCTTCAAAAATTTCAGTTGTAGTTGAGTCTAAATTGAAGTTCTTTACAAATTCAAATCGAGTACTAATCTCAAGTGTTTTATCCTCTTTCAACGATAAGAAGTTACATATTCTAAGACTAACAAAATTAATTTTTTTCAGTGAACACGTGACGACTGAATCATCAATCGCTCTTACATCTTTAAAGTACCATTGATTGCCAACTCGAAATGTTTTCGGGAAGATATTTTTTGAAAAGGTATCATTCAAATACTTGTGTTTGCAATAAGAAATAATTTCTTCAAACTCTTTTTTATTTGAGTTGAATTCAATAATGGTTTTACCGTTTGTTTGATTATTGCATGATAACAATAAAAATAAAACCCCATGAAAAATAAGTTGTTTCATTCTAAATCAAACTTTTCACTTTTCCTAACGCCGATGCAATCCCACTCACATCAGTACCACCAGCAGTTGCTAAAGTTTTGTTGCCACCACCACCACCTTTGATGAGTGGCGCAATATGTTCCTTAATAATTTTTCCAGCATCTAAAGTGGAGTTGTCATTCACAGCCACTGCAACACTTGCTTTTCCGCCAATATTTGCAGCTAAACAAACCAAATAATTGCCTTCAATTTCTGTTTTAAATTCATGACACATTTTCTTCAAAGCATCGGCATTGCTCACTTCAATAATTTCAGCAATAACGGTTGTGTTGCCTACGATTTGTTTTTTCTGCAACAATTCCTGACGCAATGCCACTAAATTTTTCGCTTCTAATTTTTCAATTTGCTTTTGCAATTGTGCTTTTTCTTCCTGCACATTTTTGATTGCTGTTAAAATATCTTTCGGGTTTTTAAATTCCGCTTTGATGTCATTCAGTTGTTTTACCTGATTCATCAAATATGCTTCCGCTCTGCAACCAGCCAACGCTTCTATTCTACGAACACCAGCTGCCACAGCACCTTCAGAAATAATTTTGAAAATACTCAACTCACCTGTACGCATCACATGAGTGCCACCGCAAAGCTCGATAGAGAAATTTTCATCCATCACTACTACACGAACTACATCGCCATATTTTTCACCAAACAAAGCCATAGCACCCAATTTCATCGCTTCTTCTTTCGGCATTTCTTTAATCACTACTGGAATATTCTGACGAATTTTTCTATTCACTATTTTTTCAATCTGTGCAATTTCTTCATCCGTAACTTTTGCAAAATGACTGAAATCAAAACGCAAATAATCATCGTTATTCAAACTTCCTTTTTGCGCTACATGCGTTCCTAAAACTTCTCTCAAAGCGGCTTGCATCAAATGCGTCACACTATGATGACGAGTAATTTTTCTTCTTCGTGATTCATCAATTTTTGCCAAAACTTTGCCTGATAAATCCTGCGGAATTTCTTCGGTGAAATGAATGATTAAATCATTTTCTTTTTTAGTGTCAATTACTTTGATTAATTCGCCATCAAAATTCAAAATGCCTGTATCGCCCACCTGACCGCCACTTTCAGCATAGAAAGGCGTAACATCCAACACGATTTGATACAACTCTTTATCTTTTTGTTTTACTTTTCTGTATTTCAAAACTGATGATTCAGCACTTGTATTTTCATAACCTACAAACTTTACAGCACCATCTTTAAACACTTGCCAATCGCCAGTTTCAGTTGCTGCTGCTTTTCGGCTTCGGGCTTTTTGTTGCGCCATTTCAAGAGTGAATTCGTTCTCATTAATCAAAAAGCCATAATCAGCCAAAATGAGTTTTGTTAAGTCTAATGGAAAACCATAGGTATCATACAGTTCAAAGGCATCACTACCAGATAAATTTGGTTTCCATTTATTTCCAAATCTAAAATCATTTGCATCTTGTTCATTAAAATTTTCAGCCTTAATGTATTCTTCAACTTTTGAAATATTGGGAGCATATTCCTCATTTAATTTTTGAATTAAAATCTCAATTCTTTTCAATCCACTTTCTAAAGTTTTTAAAAATGAATTTTCTTCTTCTTTAATTACTGTTGAAACAAAATCTTTTTGTTGATTCAATTCAGGAAATACATTTTCAAATTGTTTAGCAATCACAGGCACCAATTGAAATAACAAAGGTTGTTTGTAATTCAAGAAAGTATGGTAATAACGCACTGCTCTTCTCAAAATTCGACGAATCACATAACCTGCACCATTGCTTGAAGGCAGCTGCCCATCAGCAATGGCGAAGGAAATAGTACGTATATGGTCAGCTAACACACGGAAAGCAACAGAAGCTTTGGTGTCATCAGCAGCATATTTCATCCCAACAATTTTCTCAATAGCAGCAATTGTTCCGCTGAAAACATCTGTATCATAATTGCTTTGTTTGCCTTGCATCACACGAACCAAACGCTCGAAGCCCATGCCTGTATCCACATGTTGCGCTGGCAATTTTTCTAAACTTCCATCTGCTTTACGGTTAAATTCCATGAACACATTGTTCCAGATTTCAATCACTTGAGGGTCATCATTATTTACCAAACTTGCGCCTGGTATAGTTTTCCGTTCTTCTTCGGTTCTGCCATCATAATGAATTTCCGTACAAGGACCACATGGACCAGTATCGCCCATTTCCCAGAAATTATCTTTTTTGTTACCGTTTTTAATGCGTTCAGGCGGCACACCAACGCTCAACCAATGTTGATACGCTTCTTCATCTTTGGCTAAATTTTCTTTGGCATCGCCTTCAAAAATGGTAACGTATAATCGGTCAGCATCAATTTTATAAACTTTGGTGAGCAATTCCCAGCTCCATTCAATCGCTTCTTTCTTGAAATAGTCGCCAAAGCTCCAATTACCCAACATTTCAAACATCGTGTGATGATATGTGTCAACACCCACTTCTTCCAAATCATTGTGTTTGCCCGAAACACGAAGACATTTTTGTGTATCAGCAACACGTTTGTCAATCGGTTTTTTATTGCCCAAAAACATATCCTTGAACTGATTCATGCCGGCATTGGTAAACATCAAAGTCGGGTCGTTCTTCACCACAATTGGCGCTGAAGGCACAATGGTATGCCCTTTACTTTTGAAAAAATCTAAAAACTGCTGACGGATTTCGGAAGAGGTCATTTATGAATTAT
>CANFST010000042.1 GCA_947449695.1 Chitinophagales bacterium | reverse complement strand
CTCTTTATCATAATCAAAATGCGCATAGGTTTGTTTGATATGAACACCAGCATCAGTTCGTGAAGCACCAACTAAAATCATTTTCTCCTGACATAGAATTGAAATATTTTTTTCCAGAACTTCCTGCACGCTAATAGCATTAGGCTGATTTTGCCAACCATGATAATTCGTGCCATCAAATGCTATTTCAATACAATATCTGTTCACATGAAATTGATTTGGGCAAAGATATTTGTTTGTATTGAATTGCAGTTTGTTTATACTGAATTCTAAAATTCATTTCTATTTTGTAATCGAAAATAAAAAATTAAAAATGACTGAAGCTCAAATTGCATTCGACCGATTATTAAATATAATGGATGATTTACGTGAAAAATGTCCGTGGGATAAGAAGCAAACTATTCATACACTTAGAACTTTAACTATTGAAGAATTATATGAATTGGGCGATGCCATCATTGATGAAGATTGGGAAAACATAAAAAAAGAATTGGGCGATGTTTTATTGCATATTGTTTTTTATGCAAAAATTGGAAGTGAACAAAATCAGTTTTCAATCAGTGAAGTTATCAATCAATTGTGCGAAAAATTAATTGTTCGTCATCCACATATTTATGGTGATGTGAAAGTAAATGATGAAGAGGATGTGAAAAAAAACTGGGAACAAATTAAATTGAAAGAAGGTTCAAAATCAGTATTGGCAGGTGTTCCAAAAGGTTTGCCAGCAGTAGTGAAAGCACATCGCATACAAGAGAAGGCAAAGCAGGTAGGTTTTGAATGGGATACAAGAGAACAGGTTTGGGATAAGATTGAAGAAGAAATTGCGGAGCTGAAAGAGGCGGTTGAAAATAATGATTTGAAAGAAATGGAAAATGAAATGGGCGATGTGTTGTTTTCATTTATTAATTATGCCCGATTTCTTGGAGTAGATGCTGAAACCGCCTTAGAAAGTACCAATCGGAAGTTCATTCACAGGTTTACACAAATGGAAAATGCCGCAAAAGCTATGAATAAAGACTTGGCAGAAATGACATTACAGGAAATGGATGCCATGTGGAATGAAATTAAGAAGAGATAAATTTATTTTTCTAATTTTCTTACAGGATTGCCAATGTAAACTCCTGATTCGATAATATTTTTCACAACTACACCTCCCATTCCTATAGTAACGTTATCTGTTATTGAAATTCCTTGTCTCACTGAAGCATTAGTACCAAAATAAACACATTCGCCGAAATAACATTCTCCACTAATTTTAACACCTGGTGCAGTTGTAAAATAATCTGCAATTCTACAATCATGTCCTATTGTTGTATGTAAATTCAAATGTGCTTGCTTACCTATTATAATATTGGTAGTAAGAATTGTTCCTGCTGTAATGATACTTCCTTCGCCAATTTCAACCCAATCACTACAAACAACATTAGGATGCACTAATGTTGCGTACTCAGTTTCTTTTGGAAAAAATCCTACAATCTTTTTTCTAACTCTTGATTCGCCAATAGCAATTACAACTTGATGTTTATTCGGATTGAATTCAGAATCGCAAATAGTTTCGATTCCCATAATTTCGGTTTTTAAATAATCCTTATCAGGCATTACAAATCTTACCCAATCTTTTAAATTGATGTTTTCATCTTTTACGCAATCAATTAAAAGTGTAAATACTTCACGAGCAAACCCACCTCCGCCTGCAATACAGAATTTCTTATTGAAATTTATTTTCGATTTCATAACATTGATTTTAATTGTAGTTTTAGCCCTGCAATTTTAAACTTTTTTCCTCAACAATTTATTCGGACAAACTGATTTTAAAAATGAGTAAAACAAAAAATAAAATAAAAATTTGTGTTGTAACTGGCAGTCGAGCTGAATATGGTTTGTTGAAGCCATTAATTCTTAAATTAAAAAATGATAATAGTTACAATGTTAGATTAGTTGCTACTGCCTCTCATCTTGAAAAAAAATATGGTAATACTTATAAAGAAATAGAAAATGATAAGATAAAAATTGATGAAAAAATAAACATCAAATTAACTGATAGCTCAGCCGATGGAGTAAATAAATCTTTTGCTATTTGTGTAAGAAAATTTTCTGAATACTTTTCAAACAATAGACCTGATATTCTTTTGGTATTAGGTGATAGATATGAAATATTAGCAACCTCAATTGCTGCCTATATTTTACAAATTCCTATTGCACATATTAATGGAGGTGAAGCTACATCTGGCACATTAGATGAAGGGTTTCGTCATTCAATCACCAAATTATCTACGCTTCATTTTACATCAACTGAAAATTATCGCCAACGAGTAATTCAATTAGGAGAAAATCCAAATTCTGTTTTTAATGTAGGCGTATTATCAGTTGATAACATTAATAATTTTAAAACAATTGAAAAGAAAGATTTAGAAAAAGATATTCAATTTAATTTTTCATCCCCATCAGCAATAGTAACATTTCATCCTGTTCATACCGATAAAAAAAGTTCAGTTGAACAATTAAATGAGTTACTTTCTGCTTTAGATAAATTCAACAATTTGAATATTCTTTTCACCAAGTCAAATGCAGATATTGATGGTTCAAAACTGAATGAAATATTAAGTCATTATGTAAGTAAAAGGAAAAATTCAGTTCTTGTAGATTCATTAGGAATGCAAAGATTTTTATCTGCACTAAGATATATAGATATAATGATAGGAAATTCATCTGCTGGTATTGTCGAAATGCCTTACTTCAAAAAGCCTACTATTAATATTGGTGACAGACAAAATGGAAGATTAAAAGCTAAAAGTATAATTGATTGCAAAACTGAAGCAAAAGAGATTTATAAAGCAATTAATAAATCGCTATCGAAAGAGTTTTTAAAACAATGTGAAAGTGTAGAAAGTATTTTTGGTGATGGGAAAGCAAGTGAGCAAATTGTAAAAATCATAAAAGAAAAGGCACATCAACTAAATCTAAAAAAAGAATTCTTTGATGTGCCTTTTAATAAATATAAGTAAATCTATTGTTTTACAAAAGACTTTCTTAAAAACTCTTCACCGATTTTAAATTCAATAAAATAAACTCCGTTTACTAAATTAGTGACATTTATTATTTTACTATTATTCAGCACTTCATAATTATTAATTTTTCTTCCTTCGAGATTGTAAATGTTTAGTTCAGAAATTCTTTTTTCATTTTTACAATCGATGTTTAAATATTTGTTCGTTGGATTTGGGGAAAGAATAATATTCGTATTTTCATTTATTTCATTTATTCCTGAACTAACAGGAAGCGTTAATTCCCAAAAATCATTTAATGGTGTACCTCCGCTTAAATTTCCTGATATTCCACCACCAATATATGCGTTACCATTATAAACAAATGCTTGAGGCAAGAATCTTGCTGCTCCAGACATTGTTGCAAAGTTTGACCAAGTATTAGTTAATGGATCATAACTCCAAAAATCGTTGTGAAGATTATTACCATCCCATCCTAAACCTGCATAACCTTTGCCTCCAGATGCAAAACCAACTCCAAAACTTCTGTTTCCACCGCCAAAACTTGCTTTTTGTGCCCATGAATTTGAAGAAGGATTGTATTCATAAAAATCTGCATAAACATTTGTGTTACCATTACATCCACCACCAACATAACCATTATTCCCAATTGAAAAAGCAAAACATCCATAACGAATAACTCCAGATAAATTAGCTTTTTGACTCCATGTATTTGTAGTATAATCATATTCCCAAAGGTCATTGTATTCATTAATGTTATCTATACCAGTTGAGATGTAACCTTTGTTTCCAATTGTAAAAGAACAGGCATCATAACGACCTGTTCCAATAAAATTTGCTACTTGTAACCATGTATCTATTGTGTCATTATATTCCCAAAAATCATTACTACTAACACCATGACCACATACTACTCCTTTTACACCATTTGAAAAAGAAGTAATACCAACTGTGGCAGCTACATAGTTTGATTTTTGAGACCAAGTATTATTTGAAAAATCATATTTCCAAAAATCACCTAAATAACCAGTACCATTGCTACCACATCCCATATAACCAAAATTATTTTCGACAAAAGCAAATCCACCTCCTCGTGCACTTGGTATAGTCCCTTTTGAAATCCATGTTTGGCAATAAGAAGCTAAAGAGGATATAATAAAAATTGAAGCAAGAATTAGAGTAATAATTTTTTTGTTTTTCATGGCAAAATATTTTTTTGATTAATACACAAATCTAAAATTTATTTTCAAAAAAATGAAATTCAAAAAAATCCCCTACCCTTTTGGAAATGGTAATACCTCAACCGCTATTATAAATCATCTTAAAAAAAATTATTCTCACATCAACCTTAAAAAAGAATTCTATAACATAGCCAAATAAAGTTGGTTAAAAGTAGTTTCTAATCATAAGTTGTTCATTTCAAATAAGAAATAAGTTTGTTCTAATGATTTTTTTTATTTTTTCATGAGAACAAAGTTCATTCTAATGATTTTTTTGATTTTTTCATGAGAACAAAGTTCATTCTAATGATTTTTTTGGTTTTTTCATGAGAACAAAGTTTATTCTAATGATTTTTTCATTTTTTTCATGAGAACAAAGTTTGTTCTAATGATTTTTTTGATTTTTTCATGAGAACAAAGTTCATTCTAATGATTTTTTCATTTTTTCATGAGAAATGATTTATTTCTTATCAGCAATTGCTTTTTGCAAACTTGATTGTATGAAATTAAAGTGTGCAAAGGCTCAAAAAAAACTGGTATGATGAAAATCATGAAAGGAAACTGAGGCTTGCAATAATTTTGTTTCATCAAATTGTGAAGAAATTATGGGCAAAAAGTTAAGCTATAAAAAGTTTGTATTAGGCAATACTATAACGCAGGAAGAATTAGATTTTTTCAACCAATATGGTTTTATACACTACAAAGGTTTCATCAGCCGAACGCAAGCAAATGTAGCTTCAGCAGCAATTGACAGGGTGCAACAGGAAATAATAGCCAAGGGCATTACTAAAATAAATGGTATCCCGATAAAATTTGGTACTGACGAGCATGGTGAAAAAATTATTCAACGATTTCCTTATACCAACTGCAAAGTGAAAGAGGTAGCCGAGTTTTATACCGACCCCCGACTGCAAAATTTAGGTGCTTTTTTACCTGATTCGCCTTACCCAAAGCGAATAGGCTTGAATGAAAAAGACGGAGTGGTGGCAAACCACTATGTAAATACTCCTAACAGCAAATACAAACAATTGGGCTGGCATACTGATGTGGCAAGAGAGTTTGCATTGGGTATAAAAATGTATCCTATGCTTAATGTGGGCATATATTTAATGGATTCGAATAATGAAAATGGTGGCTTACGCACATTACCAGGCACACACACTGATAAATCATTTAAAGTTTTATTCAGAAAGATGCAGGTATTGAATACAAAAGACGACCCCAACGAAATAGAAATGGAAGCCGAAGCAGGAGATCTTTGCTTACACGATGGAAGACTTTGGCACAGGGTTGCAAAATCGCCACACATGGGTGAAAAAAGTCATCGCAGGGTAATGTATGTGGCTTTTTTATCAGGGCCGAAAGATGAAAGAAATGAAAACAGCAAAACACCCTTTTACCACAAGTTTTTAGGCCTGGCGAAATAAAATGTATAAAATCAATAAAAATTAAGCAGCCTGATTATCAGGTGCTTTACCCAGATTATATAAATGCTTTACATGCGAAGCATACGAACCAAAAAATGTTGGGTGATTAACATAAGGCAGATTAAACTCTTTGCATGTTTGCTCTACAATTTTTGAAATCTTAGTGTAATGCACATGGCAAACTCTGGGAAAAAGATGATGTTCAATTTGAAAATTCAATCCGCCTACATACCAGTTTAAAAATTTATTGTGTGTTGCAAAATTGGCTGTAGTTCTTACTTGATGAATTGCCCATTCTTCTTCAATCATATTTTTATCATTTGGTTCAGGAAATTCCATCTCTTCAATGCTATGCGCCAATTGAAAAATTAATGACAGCGTATAACCCAGCGATGCATGCACAATTAAAAAACCAATAATAGCATGACTCCAACCAACAAAATGAGCAGGAATGAATAATGAAATAGAAATACTTACAATTTTACTTACCCAAAAAACAATTTTTTCGGTAGTATCCATTTTAGGCATTATGGTGTTTACCACTTTTCCTTTAAAATATTTTTCATAATCATTATACAATACCCAGATAATTGAACTTAATGAATACATCGGTATCCAATATAAATATTGAAACTTATGAAACCATTTATGCTCTTGTACAGGGCTGAATCTGAAAACAGGATGCTTTGCAATATCATCATCATAACCTTCAATATTGGTATAAGTATGATGATTGATGTTGTGTTTTACCTTCCAGATGAAAGCATTGCCGCCTAACATATTTAATGATAAGCCAAGCAGATAATTTACATTTTTATTGTTAGAATAACCCCCATGATTAGCATCGTGTTGCACACAAAAACCAATGCCTGCCATTACCATTCCTAAAAAAATACAACTTACAACTGATGCCCAAAGCGGAATGGGCAAAAATACAATAGCAGCATAAGTACCAATAGCCAGAGCAAATAAAACAATAGTTTTAATAATCATTTCGGCATTTGCTTTATCGCTGATATGATTGCTTGTAAAGTAATTATCTACTCTTTTTTTAAGTGTAGTATAAAATTCAGTGTGGGGTTTTTGAAAACTAAGTTTATGTTCGATCGTTTTAGTAGCCATTTCTGTTCTTATTTATGTTTTTAAAAACATTACAAAGATAAAAAAAGTTGTTCAACCGAAGTCAAAAAGCTGTTGCAAATTATAAATAGTGAATCTATCATTTATAATTCCAGAAAATAGTTAAACAATCATCTCTAAAAATCAACTTTGTAATAAAACAGCGGTAAGAAGCCCAATTGATTTTTAATCACAAATGGATTTTTGTTTTGTTGCACCAAATCAGCTTGATAGGTATAACCCAACACATTTTTGGTATTAAAAATATTTACTAAATCAATGGCTATCTCATGCGTTAAATGGTTGCTGTTGATTCTGATTCCTAATTTCAGATCAGCTCTGAAATAATTATTAAACTGAAAAGCATTCCGGGTATTATCAATCACAACCACATCACCAATTAATCTTGATTTGCTTGAATCATAAGCTGAATAACGTTTTCCCCCACCCCATGTAATTTTTGTACCTATGCTGAATGTTGTTTTAGCTGAAATATTTTTTTCATATCCGCCTAATACATTCAAAACAAAATTGCCATTAAAATCAGTATTGCGCCACACATTATCATTTCCTTTTGCTTTTGAATCGAACAGCGAACCAGTTAGCATGAAATAAAAATGTTTATTAAAAAACTTCTCTAAGGTTAATTCAACACCATAGTTTCTACCCACACCTTTATTCACTAAGGTGTCTGGGAAAAAACGAGAAAAAGATGAACCCATATTTAGTAATGAAAAACTACTTCCACTTCTTGTTTCAATTGGTACGTTGTATAAATACTGATAGTAGGTTTCAGCTTTAAATCGAAGGTGTTTATTAATCGTTTTATCATAAGTTAAAACAGCCTGAACACTTTTTGTAAAACCCATATTAAGATTATGCAACGAATTAACAGGATTAGCTGGCAATTGATAAAAATAAGTATAGAATGGTTGTGTCTGGCTATGCATTCCAACTCCGAAAGCAATAGTTTGATTGTGATTCATTATTTTTTTTATTGCTACACGTGGCTCAATTGATTTACTATTGCTGTTTAAAGTAAAAACCTGAGCATGAATTCCGGCAGTGAAAATTAAACTATCTGTTATTTTAAATTTGTATTGCAGATAGGGTTGCAACAAAAAAGCATTGCCTTTATAGTTCCATCGTGTTTGCCAATTTGTTGTAAATTCTCTTATACTATCTTTGAAATTGAATAAATATTGTTCCGCTTCTATGCCTAATTTAAAGGTATGTTGAGTGCCAGCAATTTTATTTAGGTACCAATTCATTGTATTTTTTCCTACAAAAAAATTATATCCTAAAATATCTTTTGAATTGGTAATAATATAATTTGAATCTCTGTAAATCCTCGTATGATGTGCATCTACATCTTGCCATTGTTTGCTAATTGATAATTTAGTGAATGCAGAATTATTTATTCTATACGAATAACTGGCTGCCAGCACTGCCATATTTGATGTAAAATATTGATCTCTGTCATCATCACCATACTCTTCTTTGGGTGGTGTGGTGTATTTACTAACAATCAAATCAATTTTACTTGCACCTCCAATACCCCATATTATAAGTTTACTTTTTTTGTTAATCGGAAAATTTAGTTTGAACGTAGCATCCTGATATTTAGGAATTGAATTAGTGCCAATGGGAATATGTAATGCATTTAACCAATCTAATGTAGCATAACGATAAGCCATCTGGAAATTTGCTTTTGATTTTTTGTTGAAATAACCTTCAAAAGCCAACTCTGCGCCCATTACACCAAACTGAAAACTACCTTCTCTCCTTTCAGTGTTTCCATTTTTTAGTTTCAAATCAAAAACTGCTGCAGTTCCGTTTCCATATTCAGCAGGAAATGCACCAGTGAAAAAATCAGAGTTTGAAAGTGTTTTGTTATTGATAATGCTCACCGGCCCACCAGTTGAACCTGGAATATTAAAATGATTAGGATTAAAAATTTCTACCTCTTCTAATCGCCAAACTACACCCAGTGGCGAATTTCCGCGAACCACAATATCGTTCCTTGAATCATCAGTGCCACTCACACCAGCAAAATTACTTACCATTCTTGCCGGATCTTGTCGGCTGCCAGCATAGCGTTCTGTCTCTTGTACATCAAATGTTCTTGCACTTACCATTGCCATTTGATTAGCTGCATTTTTTTTATCGCTGGCAGAAATTTTTACTGCCTCGAATTGATGAACTGATTTTTCCATTTCAATATTCAACACTACTTCTTTGCCGCTTGTTACTAAAATGTTTTGCATAGATACACTTTGATAACCTACCATTCTTATTTGTAAATCATGCTTTCCGACTATAACTCTTTCTAATCGAAAATTACCATCTGCATCTGTTAAGCAACTATTCTCATCAGTAATTAATGAAACAGATGCGCCAACAATTGGCATTTTGGTTTCCTTTTCAAACACACTCCCTTTAATAATTTGAAAAGGTTGAGCTAATAATTTTGAACAAGAAAAGATTAAAATCAGTAAACAAAAAAATTTCATGTTGCTATCAAGTTTGTTTTTAGAGAAATAAAAGTACAATTAAAATTTAAAGTAGGTGCCTACCTGCAACAAGCTTTTTGTCATCCCAATTTCAGTAAAAAATCCAGAATTATCCGCCCATTGATATTTCAAACCTAATGAACATTCAAATCCAGGCAGCATTCTCTTGACAGCCATATCATTTTGAATAGTAACAACATAATTTAATCCAATTCCAAAACCAAAATATATATCCAGCCCATCTTTATTATACCCATGAAAATTAATTCTACAATTAGTTGAAAGCGCACGATGTTTGATATCAAAAGATGGAGCCTGATAATTAGAATTGTTATAAAAGTTGAACGTAAGAGGTTCATCAGTTTCTGTAATACCGGCATAATTAATTGTAGCGCCAATACTAAAATTATTGTTCAGAAAATAATCATACTTCAAATGAAATGTTCCATATCCTTTAAATGTCGCATTTTGAAATATAATTACTCGTTGAATATTACAAACTCCATAACCAATGGTTATTTCTTGCTTTTGAGGTGTTGATTTTTCCTGGGCATAACAATTAATTGAAAAGAAAATTAAAACGGAAAATAAAATTTTGAATGTCATGTGATTTGAATTTTGTTGATGCAAAAATGAATACAATCAAAAAATCACACTTCCCCATTTTAGGATAATTTGATTTGAAAAATTATCTTTATAAGATAATCAAAAGCACATGCAAGAGCCAGCCAAAACATTGCAAATTGAATTATTTCAACATCTGAAAAACTTAGTGCCTGAAAATCTGAATTACATTTATGTAGTTGGTGAAATTTTAAACATCGCTGAAAATGCAGTTTATAAAAGGGTTCGTGGCGAACAAGCAATTTCGTTAGAAGAATTCGTTGCGTTGAAAATAAAATTCCCGATGTTGAATTTAGTTACTTCAACCAACATACGAACCCGAAAATTATTTGTTGAATATTCCAACATTGGACATAAAAAATATACACTTCACGACCAGTTAAAAGATGTTTCAGCAGAGCTAAGCATTGCCATGCAAGATGAAGGTTCGATAATTTATTATGCTGCCAAAGATTTACCAGTTTTTTATTTTTATTTATTCCCTGAATTGGCAGCTTTCCGGTTTTATTCGTTGAAGAAAAATGTTTTGTTTTCAAAAGATTATTTGAAGAAGAAATTCTCAATCAAAACCGAAATTGCATTGCCTGAAATTGCAACAGCGCAAGAAATTTGGCAGAAATTCAGTTTGATAAATAGTGCCGAAATCTGGTGTAATGAAATTTTAAGCAGCACTATCAATCAATTAAAGTTTGCAAAAGAAACTGAACAATTTGCTGATACAAAAGATTATTTTTTACTGTTGGAAAAATTAAATGAAATCATTGAATTGGTTGAACAGCAAGCCGAACAAGGATTTAAACAGGCTAATCAACAAACTCAATTTGAATTATTTAATCACGAAATGTTGTTTATGCAAAATGTTTCATTGTTTAAACTGCATCAACAGTTTGCAACATTTTTGATGCACAATGCCACCAATATTTTTATTGTGGATGATTTTGAAATGGGAAAAGAAACCATGACTTTTTTAGATAAAATCATGAAACAATCATCACCACTAAGTTTAAGAAATAGCAAAGAGCGATTAATTTATTTCAATAAATTAAGAACTCAAATAAAGGAGGCGGCGAAATAATTATTTGCCAAACAAGCCACCCATCAAACCTCCAAGTCCGCTTGGCTTTTCACCTTTCAATAAACCATCGACCATGCCTTGAAAAGCTGGTGGCACTTTTTCTTTGGCATATTCTACAACAGCATCTAATGCTTTTTGTGCTTGTTCTTCACTAATTCCTGCTTTTTCGCTGATTGATTTTACTAATTCTTCCATGATAATTTGATTTAAACATATTAAATGATAAAGGTAATTGTAAAAAAGAATTTTGTTCAACTCAATTTTGAACTTAATAATTTCATCAATTCACTTCGAGTCGCATGACTTTCAAAAACCCCGGTGAATGCCGAAGTTGTAGTTACAGAATTTTGTTTTTGCACACCTCTCATCATCATGCACAAATGTTTGCATTCAATAATTACAGCTACACCCTGCGGCTTTAAAGCCTCTTGTAAACATTCTAAAATTTCTTTGGTTAGTCTTTCTTGGACTTGCAATCTTCGAGCAAATACATCAACTACACGTGCAATTTTACTCAAACCAACAATGTTTCCATTCGGGATATATGCAATATGTGCTTTACCAAAAAAAGGCAACAAATGATGCTCACACATGCTATAAATTTCAATATCTTTTACAATCACCATTTCACTAATATCCTCTTTAAATAAAGCACTTTTCAAAATAGCTGATGCATCCATTGTATAACCTTGTGTCATAAACTGCATAGCTTTAGCTACTCTTTCAGGAGTTTTCAACAAACCTTCTCTTTCGGCATTTTCGCCTAAAAGCTCTAATGATTTTTTGTATACTTCAATCAATGATTCTTGAGTTTGCATATTGTATTGCTCTTGCTTTAAATAATTCATTTTGGAGTTCGGTTTGTGAAATTAAAAATTTATTCGATACAACATTATTAAAGCAATAAAGTTTTTCTGAAAGAATATGTTTTACGAAAATAGGCGTAGTAAAATGCGCATTTGATACATAGATTATTGGCACAAAATGAGTATAATTTTACAGCATCAACACAACCCAATGAATACCAACAACAACTACTATTTTTATGAAAAACTTGATTATTTTATCATTCCTGCTTATTCTTTTTAATTCGTGTAAAAGAGAAACTACTTACGATTATATGATATACAATGTTACGTCTAACGGCATTGTAAAACTTAAATTTCAAACCATTGAATTGCAGGGCAATGCTTCGGTAGCAATGGATTTACAAAAAAACATGGGCATGAGTATTTATACCGAAAAATCAGAAGGCAAATTGGAAAACAAAGAACTGAATAATGAAATAAGTGTAATCAAAAAGATTGCAATTCTTCTCAATGATTCAACAACAGTTGCAATCAATCCAAAATCTGTTGCAAATTGGAAATTTCAAAAACTAAATGCACATCATGGCATTTATACTTTGTATTTATCTGATGGTTCCTTTAAATAATTAGCTCAACATTTTTGAAATTGCTTCGTCAAATTTTTCGAATTTAAATTTAAACCCTCCAGTTAAAAGCCTCGTGGGAACTACTCTTCTACTTTTTAAAATCAATTCAGTTTCTGTACCAATTAATATTGCGCCAATTTTTAGTTGCCATTCATAAGCTGGTAATCCAAAGGGGAATTTCATTTTATCACGAATCGTTTTCATCATTAATTCATTTGAAATTGGAAAAGGGGAACATAAATTATAAGCACCGTTTGAATTTTTATTTTGTATAAAAAAATCAATTGCTCTGCAAAAATCTTCAGTATAAATCCAGCTGACCATTTGCTTGCCATTACCTTGTTTGCCGCCTAATCCGAACTGTACCAATTTTTTTAAACGAGGAAAAACACCTTCATTTTTATCCATCACCAACGAAATTCGTAATGCAATTTTACGAGTAGATAAAGTTTTGAATTGATTAAAACATTTTTCCCAAGCCAAACAAACCGAAACAGAATAATCATCATTATAGTCGGTTACTGATTCGTCCATATCAACAGTTTCGCTATATCTGTAAATGGTTGCTGATGCTGCATTCATCCATATTTCTGGCGGATTTTTACACGCCAATATTGCATTCCCGATTGCATTAGTGGCATCAATTCGTGATGTTAAAATTTGTTGTTTATTAATTTCAGTATAACGACAATTTACACTCTTACCAGCCAAATTAATGATGGCTTTTGCACCTTCTAAAGTTTTACTCCAATCGCCAACTGTTTTTCCATCCCAATAAACAGCCTTACAATTTGATTCTAATTTGATTTTATTAGGCTGACGAGTAAGGATTATAAATTCATAATCATTTTTAGGGAAGAAATCTATTATTACATTACCAAGAAAACCTGTTCCACCGGCTAAAATTATTTTATTCATTGCACTAAATTATCTTAATACAACAAAGCAAACTCGAGCTTGTTGCAAATCATTAAAATAATCTACAAGAAAATAAATGATAAAAACTATCTGTACATCACCTCTTTCACCACTTTCACCGTTTTTGCTACCGATGGCAAAAAGGCTTCTACCAAATTCGGTGCATAGTGCATGCTCGAATCGGCAGTCATGATGCGGCGAATAGGGGCATCTAAATAATCGAAAGCATCGCGTTGTAAGCAGAATGAAATTTCAGTAGCTACTGAGCCAAAAGGCCAGGCTTCTTCTACAATTACACAACGATTTGTTTTTTTAACTGACTCAACAATAGTTGCCATATCCAACGGACGGATAGTTCGCAAATCAATCACTTCGGCACTGATATTTTCTTTGGCTAATTCTTCAGCAGCACCTAATGCCACTCTCATCATTTTATTGAATGAAATAATAGTAACATCAGTTCCGCTGCGTTTTACATCAGCTTTGCCGATGGGGATATAATATTCTTCTTCAGGCACTTCGCCCATATCGCCATACATCATTTCCGATTCAAAAAAACAAATCGGGTCATCATCAACTATGGCTGATTTTAATAAACCTTTTGCATCGTAAGGGTTAGAAACACTAATCACTTTTAAGCCTGGCACATTTGCCATCCAACTTTCAAAGGCTTGACTATGCTGCGCTCCAAGTTGACCAGCTGAACCTGATGGTCCACGAAAAACAATCGGGCAACCAAACTGACCAGCACTCATAGCTCGGGTTTTGGCGGCACTGTTTACTATTTGGTCAAATGCTAATACCGCAAAATTCCAGGTCATAAATTCTATAATCGGGCGAACACCATTCATTGCTGCCCCTACGCCAATGGCTGCAAAACCTAATTCGGCAATGGGGGTATCAATCACACGTTTTGCTCCAAATTCATCTAACATTCCCTGACTTACTTTGTATGCGCCATTATATTGTGCCACTTCTTCGCCCATCAAAAACACACGTGGGTCTTTGCGCATTTCTTCTTGCATGGCTTCACGTAAGGCTTGGCGGAATGCTATACTTCTCATCTTTTATTTTTTAGAGGCACAAAAATAAGTGTTGAAACGGAATTAGAAAGAAAAAAGATTTATCATTCATTTTATTTACTCACCTTATCTTTAACCACAATAATTATGATTTTAGTAACAGGTGGCACTGGGTTTATGGGTTCGCATTTATTGCAGCAGTTAGTAGCTGAAAATCAACCTGTAAAAGCAATTTTCCGGCATAACTCCAATTTTGATTTAGTAAAAAATATTAAACACAAAATTGAATGGTGCAATGCGGATTTAATGGATTTACATAATTTGAATGAAGCTTTGAAAGATGTAGATGAAGTTTATCATGCGGCTGCTATGGTTTCATTTCAGTCAAAGAACCACCCTCAAATGATGCAAATAAATATTGAAGGCACTGCTAATTTAGTCAATCTATCTTTACAAAATGGCATTAAAAAATTTGCATTTATAAGTTCAGTAGCCACTTTGGGCAGAAACGAAACTATGCAATTAATTGATGAAAAATCTGAATGGCAAGATTCAAAACTTAATACACAATATGCATTAAGTAAAATGCTAGCCGAACGGGAAGTTTGGCGAAGTAATGCTGAAGGCTTGCCAACAGTGATTGTAAACCCGAGTATTATGCTTGGAAATGGAAATTGGAACGAAGGCAGTGCAGCTTTTTTTCAAAATATTTTCAACGGATTAAAATTTTATACTAAAGGAATAAATGCATTTGTTGGTGTTGAAGATGCTGCAAAAATCACAATTGAATTAATGAATAAAAATATTTTCAATCAGCGATTTATCATTGCTGAAAATAATTATTCATATCAACAAATTTTTAACTGGATTGCATACTATTTGAATTGCAAAACACCATCAATTGAAGCAACAAAATTTTTATCTGCACTAGGTTGGCGAATAGATTATATGCGAACAAAGTTCAATGCAAAAAAAAGCTTGATAACGAAAGAAACAGCCGCCACTGCTCATTTGCAATGCTTTTATAGTAACAAGAAAATAAAGCAGACTTTAGCCTATTCCTTTAAGCCTATAGAGCAAGTAATTGCTGAGACGGCTCAACTTTTTTTACAAAGCGTTAAATAATGCTTAAATTTAAAAAATTAATTTTACATCATTAAAAACAAAAAAAGAAAATGAAAAAGAAAATTATTACACTTTTAATGTTCACATGTATAATAGCCGCTAAGGCTCAAATAACCACTACCAATTCTCATTTTCCAAGGATTGGTGATTCACAAATTGATTTCAATGATTCATTAACTTCAATGCAATCACCTGGTAGCGCAGGGACTAATCAAACTTGGAATTTTTCAAATTTGCATCAACATACTTCTGACACAACTACAATTGTCTCTGTTTCTTCTACAGCCTCTGCTGCACAATTCCCAAATGCAAAATTTGCAGCTTTGCAAGGTAGTTCAGGGCAAGTAGGTTACTTAGACACTACCCCATCTCAGGTAAATCTGATTGGCATTTTTGGTAATTTTTCATCTTTAGTTCCTCCTCTTGCAATTAATTATTCATCGCCCGATATTTTATTCAAGTCAGGTATTACGTACCATTCTAACTATAGTTTTACAACCTCATTAAATAAAACAATTAGTACAACAGGTATCAGTTTGCCAGCAGGTGTAACAGCTGATTCTGGTAGATTATTTAGAACTCAGACTGTTTATCGTACAATTGATGGTTGGGGAAATATAACTACTCCAGAGGGCACATTCCCTTGTCTAAGAGCTCGTGATTCTATCGTAACCACTACAAAAATTGATTTACATGTTTTTGTAATTGCAATTTATCTTTGGCAAAATGTGTCGAACACTACCACACATTCAATTACTTACAATTTCATTGATGATAATTCTATAGACCCAGTTTTAACACTTAACATGGATTCAACAAGTAACACAGTTGGCAGCGCTACTTACAGAAAAGCTCAAGCAACTGGCATTGGGGAATTAGTTCAAAAAAGCCAATTGAGTATATATCCAAATCCGACTAATCAATCAATATTTATTAGTCAGCCCTCTATGTTAAATTCAATAGAGATTTCAAATGTTTTAGGGCAAGTTGTATTATCTAACAAATCATTCTCAAAAACTGATAACTCGATTGATGTATCAAACTTACTATCGGGAGTTTATTTTGTTAAAACAACAGATGAAACTGGGAAACAATATTTAGGTAAATTTGTGAAAGAATAAAAACAGCTATTCAATTCTAACTAAAAGATACTAATCATTTTGATTTCACAATTTTTGAATCAAAATGATTGAAATAAAAAAAGCCACATCTCTAATGATGTGGCTTTTTTTATTAAATAGATGAAAAAATTATTTTACTTTATTAATAATTTCTTTAAAAGCAGCAGGATTATTTAAAGCCAAATGAGCTAAAGTTTTACGATCTAACTCAATATTATTTTTTTTCAATGAGCCAATAAATTTTGAATAGCTTAAGCCCTCTTCTCTCAAAGCCGCATTGATACGAGCAATCCACAAGCTACGATAATCACGTTTTTTAACTTTACGACCTACATAGCTGTAACCCAAACCTTTCTCTACTGAGTTTTTAGCAACTGTCCATACGTTTTTTCTTTTACCGAAAGAACCTTTGGCAAGTTTCAGAATCTTTTTACGACGTGCTTTAGAAGCAGGTGCGTTTGTTGAACGAGGCATTTTGTTTCTTTTTTACTGTTTAAAAATAAATTTGTCTTTATTAAATAGCAAGCATTTTGGCAACATGACCCATATTTGCAGGGTGAACAATGGCAGCTTGACTTAATTCCTTTTTACGTGATTTGTCTTTTTTAGTCAAAATGTGACGTTTGAAAGCTTTACTACGCTTTACTTTGCCGGTACCAGTAACTGTGAAACGCTTTTTAGCACTGGAGTTGGTCTTCATTTTTGGCATATCAAAAAAATTTTGGAGTGCAAAGATAAAATAAAAAGATACAATTCAAATCTTTTTGTGGAAAATATTTCAAGGGTTTTTGATCCAACTTGATATGAAAAAAAAGTACTACCCTATTTAAGGAATCGAAAAACTATTTTTTCTTTTTTGGTGCTATTGTGATAAACATTTTTTTGCCTTCTAATTTTGGCAATTGGTCAGGCACACCATATTCCTCTAATTCTTGTGCAAATTTCAATAATAAAACTTGACCTCTATCAGCATAGGCAATAGCTCTACCCTTGAACTGAACATAAGCTCTTACTTTATTACCTTCTTTTAAAAAATTAATGGAATGTTTTACTTTAAAATTAAAATCGTGGTCATCAGTATTTGGCGTAAACCTAATTTCCTTCATCTCTTGGGCTTTGGAAGCAGCTTTTGCTTCCTTTTCTTTACGCTTGCGTTCGTACAAAAATTTATTGTAATCGATTAATCTGCAAACAGGAGGATCAGCATTTGGGCTTATTTCAACCAAATCAATTTCTAACTGACGGGCCATTGCTAAAACCTTTGGCGTATCGTAAACACCTGGTTCAATATTTTCGCCTACAACCCTCACTTTTGTTGCGGTAATCCCTTCATTAATTCTATGCTCTTGTTCTTTACGTTGAGGCCCTCTATAAGGCGGACGTTGAGGTTTCGGATAACTTGAACCTGATGTAAATGTATTCGGTGGTCGGTTGTTTGGGTTGGTTGGAAAGTTTGTTGCCAAGCTGTTTTTGAATTTATTTTAAATATTTATAGTTGCAAATATCGTAAATTTTATCAAAACAAAATACATCTGAACAATAAATCATTTTACTTAACAACATAATGAGGCAAAGTATTTGTTATTAAGCATTAAGAATATTTTGAATAGATTAACTTTACGCACGATCAATTTTAATATTATAGCCATCAAATGAAAAGAGTTTTTATCATCTTTATTATTACGCTTATTTGTTGTTCGGCTGTTTATTCGCAAACAGCAGTTGCACCAACTATACATCCCGAAAATTTAAAGAAACTTCGCATACAAGAAGATTCGCTAAGACAATTTTCAGATTCCATGACCTTTGCTGATGAAGATGGTTTGCGCAGCAATGCTTGTTTTTCTTTTATTAAAAAATTAGTGCATACACTTAAAACACCACAATCATTTTATTATCATTTTGATAGCTTGAAAACCATAAGCACAGTTTATTCGCCTGATAACAAATTCAGAATAATTACTTGGGGTTTATTACGTCACAACGGCACATACCGCTATTATGGCGCAATTCAGATGAATACTTTAAATTTAAAATTGTTTGCATTGTTTGATTATTCGCCTTTAATCAGAAATGCTGAAGACACTGTATGCACAAAAGATAGTTGGTTTGGTTGTATGTATTATAACATTGTTCCGAAAATTGTTGGCACAAAAACTTATTACACTTTATTTGGCTGGAAAGCTCAAAACCCACGTGTAATAAAAAAAATAATAGATGTGCTCACTTTTGATAAAAACAAAAATCCTGTTTTTGGTGCACCATTAATTTATTATACAGCATCTACTAAAACTAAAATAATCAATCGTTTCATTATTGAATTTAACAAGTCGGCAACTGTTTCAATGAATTACAATGAAGATATGCAAATGATTGTATTTGATCATTTAGTAACAAAAAGCGAAGCAGATGGGAAACCTGAAAAATCATTAAAACCAAAGGGCTACGAATATTTCCCAGATGGAACTTATGAAGCTTTTGAATGGAAAAACAATCGTTGGGAATATGTTGAAACTGTTAAAAATGTTCAATATAATTCAGCTCCTACACCAGTACCATTTTTTGATGGCAAAAAATCGGGTGGTTATATGAAAACAAAAACAGTAAAAAGTCAAAAATAATTTTTCATGTTGAAACGAATTTTTGATTTAGTGGCAGCATTCATAGGTTTAAGTATACTACTTCCATTTTTTATTTTGATTGCAATTTGGATAAAGCTTTCTTCAAAAGGTTCAGTATTTTATTTTCAACAAAGAATTGGAAAGAATGAAATCCCATTCCAGTTGTTCAAATTCAGAACAATGGTAACTGATGCAGACAAAAAAGGCTTGCTAACAGTGGGTATGAATGACAACAGGATTACTAAAGTTGGATATTTTTTAAGAAAATACAAACTGGATGAATTACCGCAATTGCTTAATGTATTAAACGGCACAATGAGTTTAGTTGGTCCCCGACCTGAAGTTGAAAAATATACAAGCCTTTATAATGCAGAACAGAAAAAAGTTTTAAGAGTGAAGCCTGGTATAACTGATTATGCCAGTATTAAATACAGTAACGAAAATGAAGTTTTAGCTAATTTTGAAAATCCTGAAAAAGGCTATATAGAACAAGTGATGCCCGATAAACTGAATTTGAATTTGGAATACATTTCAAACAGAAATTTTATAATGGATTTAAAAATTATTTTTGCAACCCTATTTAAAATAACTATCTAACACTGATGCTCAAACAAATCAGAAACATACCAAGATGGGTCATTTTCACTATTGATGTTATTATTATTCTGTTTGCTTATACATCTGCCAATCTTCTTCGTTTCAACTTTCATATTCCGCAAAATGAATTAGAAACCATTTTCAAAGCATTTCCTTATGTAATAATTACTCGCATCTTCTTTATGTTTTTTTTCAAAACATATTCAGGCATCATTTACTATACAAGTACTGAAGATGCTCAACGAATATTTATTTCAGCTACACTAGGTACATTAATTTTCGGAATGGTAAATTTTATTAGCCACCATTTTATTGGTGTTTATCTCATTCCATTTTCGGTTATGATAATTGATTTTGTGTTATTGATTTTTTTTATGACTGCATTTAGGCTGGCTGTAAAAATCATTTACCTTGAAATCTCAAACAGCAACAGAATAAAAATTAACTGCCTTATTTACGGAACTTCAGATGAGGGTGTAATAATTAAAAACATGTTGGATAGAGATACAGAACATGAATACAATATCATTGCTTTTGTGGATGATAATCCAGGGAAATCCAAACTTAAAATTGAAGGAGTAAGTATTAGAAGTGGAAATGATTTGGAAAAAATTTTTAGCGAACATAAAATTGATAAAGTGTTCATTGCTCATCATGTAACATCTTCAGCGAAAAAGAAAATTTTAATTGAAAATGCATTGCAGCATAATGCAGAAGTCTTGCACATTCCACCTATGAATAAATGGATCAATGGTGAGTTGAGCATCAAACAAATTCGTCAGGTTAAAATTGAAGAATTGCTGGAGCGTAATCCAATCAGATTGGATGAAGATGAAATCAGAAAAGAATTATGTGGTAAAATCGTTTTAGTAACTGGTGCTGCAGGTAGCATCGGCAGTGAGTTGGCAAGACAAATCATTAAATTCAATCCTAAAAAATTGTATTTGCTCGACCAAGCTGAAACACCTTTATATGAATTAGAGCTGGAACTGAAAGAACTATGTGCTCCAAATAAATTTGAAGCAGTATTAGGAGATGTAAGAAATTACGACAGAATGGAAAATGCAATCAGAACATTTCAACCTGATATTATTTTCCATGCAGCTGCTTATAAACATGTACCTATGATGGAAAGTAATCCATCTGAATCGATATTGACAAATGTATTGGGAAGTAAAGTGGTAGCTGATTTGGCAGTGAAATATAAAGTTGGAAAAATGGTGATGGTAAGTACTGACAAAGCAGTGAATCCAACAGGTGTAATGGGAGCAAGCAAACGTATTGCTGAAATTTATGTGCAGGCATTGGATAAGGTTTGTGCTTCAAAAAATGAAACACGATTTGTTACTACACGATTTGGAAATGTGCTGGGTTCAAATGGCTCAGTAATTCCATTGTTCAGAAAACAAATTGAAGAAGGCGGTCCGATAACAGTTACACATCCTGAAATCACACGTTATTTTATGACAATTCCGGAGGCATCGCAATTGGTGTTGGAAGCAGGTGCAATAGGTAAAGGCGGTGAGATTATGATTTTTGATATGGGTGAAAGTGTAAAGATTGCAGACTTAGCAAAGAAGATGATACGCCTGAGTGGATTGGAATTAGGAAAGGACATACAGATTCAGTTTTCAGGCTTGCGCCCAGGCGAAAAATTGTATGAAGAGTTATTAAATAACAATGAAAATACTTTGCCAACGCACCACGAAAAAATAATGGTGGCGAAAGTTAGAGAGTACGAATACAATGAAATTAAACAACACATTGATGAGCTCATTCAATTGTTTAACACACAAAACAATATGGCTATCGTTGCCAAAATGAAAGCTATTGTACCAGAATACGAAAGCAATAATTCAGTGTTCGAGAAACTGGATAAATGATTAATGTAAGTTATTGGGCACATTGAAAATAAACCCAACCCCAAATACATTTTCAATACTTATTGAAGAATCATCTTTTAAATACTTTCTGATTTTGGTGATGAAAACATCTAAGCTTCGACCTAAAAAATAATCATTTTTACCCCACAAATTTTTCAGCATTTCATCACGTTTAATAATTTGGTTGCGATGATTGGAGAGATAAAATAAAATTTCGTTTTCCTTTTCCGTTATGCGACGGATAATGCCATTATACGTAAGTGATTGATTCTGGTAATCAAATAAATAATCACCAAGAGCAATTATTTCAATTGTTGTTTTGCTTTCATTTTCATGGGTTCTTCTGAGCAGTGCTTTTATTTTCCAAATCAATTCATCTACTTCAAAAGGTTTCGTGATATAATCGTCAGCACCAATATCATAGCCTTTTAGTTTATCTTCCTTAAGTGACCTTGCTGTAATGAAAACGATTGGAATAGTTTTGTTTTTCTTTCTGATAGCTTTTGCTAATTCAAAGCCATCCAGCTTTGGCATCATCACGTCTAACAAACAAATATCGAACGGAAAAGTATTAAACGCTTTTAAAGCCTTCTCTCCATCATCGCAGAGTGTTACCGAGAAATTTTCTGCGTTCAAAAATTCGCATAACAACAACCCCAGATTTTTGTCGTCTTCAGCTAATAATATGTTGATTTTCGATTTAGGCATTGGGTAATGAAATGATAAATGTAGTGCCTTTCTCTTTTTCGCTTTTCAAAGAAATTGCGCCGCCATGTTTTTCAATAATGAATTTGGTATAAGCTAATCCAATCCCGAAACCTTTTACTTCATGCAGGTTTCCAGTTGGTACCCGAAAATATTTATCGAATATTTTTTCATGAAATGATTTATCAATTCCAATTCCATTATCAGTTATTGTGAATACAATATCATGTCGTTCATTGAATGTTTTGATTACGATTATTGGATTTGATGTTGAATACTTGATTGCATTATCCAATAAATTGCAAATAGCATTATTCAAATGAACAGCATCAGCAAGCAGCGAATTGTTCTGTGCATTAAGTTCCAAATTTATTTTTGCATTGCAGTTTTCAAATTGCAAATGCATACAATGAACAACTGACTCAATTAGTTCATCAAAATTTACTTTCGATTGATGCAAAGGAATCTCACCTCTTTCCAATTCTGTCATTCCTAAAATTTGCTCAACCTGAAATTTTAATTTGTCATTTTCGCTTTGAATGATATCAGTATATTTCTTTTGTTTTTCATTTTTTTCGATCCTTAATTCTTTCGTAATCATTTTTGTTGCCAATGCAATATTGGTGATAGGCGTTTTGAACTCATGCGTCATATTGTTCAAAAAATCATTGGTTTGTTCGGCGATTTTTTTCTCTTTTAACACAGAAAAAATTGTTCGCCATGAAATAATTATTACTACCAAAATCAATACAATAGAAATGAAAAATGGCATTCGCATTTCAGCCAGAATAAATTCTTCTTTCTCAGGAAAGATCAACTTAAAATTCAACTTGCTTTTACTACTTGGTACATCAACACATCCTTGGAAGCTATTCTGCGGAAGATTTAAATAATTGGTGAAAATATTCTCGTTAGATGGAGCAGGATTAATTTCAAAAGTGTAATCAATGTGAATGTTGTACAATTTCATGTTGGTCTGCAACAATGAATCTACTTTTTGTTTATCATTTTTGCTCCCCCCTTTTTCGAAATTTCCGCATGTAACTTTATCATTACCTAATGCTTCCAATGTTTTTGCCAAAACCATTTTAGCCTTATCATTAAAAATATCTTCTTTAATTTTAGCAATGTTAAAAACCCAATTTACCTGAATAATCAACACTATTAAAAGTGCAATGGAAGATAAAACGATAAATAAATAAGTGCGGTTAATTTTCATTTTCGAATTTCAAAATTAAATGTTTTCTGCTACGCATTTAATGTGGTAACAAGTCGATAACAACTCAATAACTGTTGAGTAACAAAATCTGTTTCAGCAGGTATATAGTTTTGAACCATCAAAAAACACAAATCATGAAACCAACTTTTTTTCTTTCACTTTTCTTTTTGCTCAATACATTTTGTTCGGCACAAAACACAATCGGTCAGTCAAAAATCAAAAACACTTTTATTTTTCCAGATGAATGGAGAGGAAAAATTTCTTTTGGCAAACAAGCCACCAATGCTGATTTATGGTTTGCTTCTAATCAAGGCGTTTATCGCTATGATGGGAAATTATTTTACAATTACACTTCAATGGATGGATTGAATACTACTGCAATCAACGACATTTTTGAAGATAAAAATGGGAACTTATGGTTTGCTGCCGTAGGTGGTGTTAGCAAATTTGATGGTAAAAAAATCACAAGCATTGTATTGCCAAATGCAGATGGAACACCATATAACAACCCCTTTACTTTTTTAGGATTACAAAATAATTTTTCAAACAATAGCGGTTCTTGGAAGAACTATGTGGCAAACATTACACAAGATAAAAGCGGAATTTATTGGGTTGGAGGAATTGGGGTATATCGTTATGACGGAAAAAAATTAACTCGATTTTTGAGTTATGAATGCCGTGATGTATTGGCTGGAAGCAAGTATGGTGGCGAAGATTTTGGTGTCTGCAATACCTTTGCCGATTCAAAAGGAAACATTTGGTTTCGGATTACTAGATGTGGAACTGATTGTTATTTGTATCGAATGGATGTCAGCCGAACAAACTTTCCTTGCATTAATAACACCTGCCAACATGATTTGAAAAACCCGAATGATTTGACCGAACACAAAAAAGAAATCGAAAAATCATTTGTTAAAATTGAAATGAAAGACAACAAAAAATGGTTTGATGTTACTACAATTTTTGAAGACAAAAAAGGAAACTTATGGTTTGGCACTTATGATAGTGGTGTATATCAATTTGATGGAAAATCATTAGTAAGTTTTTCAGCTAAAGATGGACTGAATAAGAATTTTGTGAAATCAATTATGGAAGATAAAAAAGGAAATATCTGGTTTGGCACCGTTGGAACCAATGATGATGGCTACAAAGGAAATGGTGCATTTTGCTTTGATGGAAGTTCTTTAAAACATTTCACCACCATGAATGGATTACCTGAAAATTCGATAACAAATATTACTGGAGACAACGCAGGCAATATCTGGTTGGCTACAGAAATGTTTGGAGTAAGTTGCTTTGACGGAAAATCATTCAAGAATTATTCAGAGAAGGATGGGTTGTTGAGCAATAAGAGTTTATCTATCATTAAGGATAAAACTGGCAATTTATGGTTTGGTTCAGAACAGATGGGTTTGAGTAAATTTGATGGAAAGAGTTTTGTTAGTTTTACAGAAACAAGAAAAAAATGAACCTCAAATTTTATAAATTGCTTTGGCTTATAATTTTTGTAGCTTGTGATAATCATAATGCAATTGAAAAAGAAAATTCAAATGAGAAGTTGAATGACTCAGTTCTCTTTAATGTAAAGAGCCCTGAGAAGTTGCCGCAGCAAGAAGTTGCTGAAAACTATTCGCAAGCTATTGCTGAATATATTAAGGCTGTTTACACAGAAGGCAAGCAAAAGCCTGATACCCTTTACATAAATGGGAATGATGAATTTCCAAAAATTGAATTGCCTTCAAAAATTGAAAATATCAATATCAAATTTATGAATGGAGAAGTTGCAGAAAATTATTTTCGACCACGAAAAAACTGGGTACTGCTCAATGTAATTGGTTGGCTTACAAAAAATACTTCTGAGTTTATTATTGTTACTTTTTTTGAAGATTACCATCCTCAACACAATCTGAATTTATATTTTAAGAGAACAAATGATACCAAAAGATTTAAGTTAGATAGTTTGAAATTCGATTATCGTTATAATTAGCTTTCAATTAATTCAAACCAAAATTCCATTGTATTTTAGCGCTTCATGACGCTGGAAGAATTCAAATCGTTTCAATCCTCATTGCCCAATCAACCTGGTGTTTACAGATATGTAAATACTGAAAATGTTATTTTGTATGTAGGCAAGGCAAAGAATTTATTTAATCGTGTCAGTAGTTATTTTGTGAGTTTGCATGATAAACCTGCACGTTTGCAATTGATGATTAAGCAAGCACATCACATTGAATTTACAATTGTAAACAGTGAGAATGAAGCACTGCTGTTGGAAAACAATCTCATCAAAGAATTTCAACCGAAGTATAATATTCAACTGAAAGACGGCAAATCGTATCCGTGGATTTGCATAAAGAAAGAACCATTCCCAAGAGTTTTTTCTACACGGAAAATCATAAAAGATGGCTCTGAATATTTTGGACCTTATCCTTCAGGGACGGCTGTGTTTACCGTGTTAGAAGTGGCGAAGCAATTATTTCCTTTTCGAACTTGTTCATTGAATTTGCAACAAAAAAATATTGAGCAACGCAAATTCAAAGTTTGCTTAGAATATCATATCGGCAATTGCAAAGGCCCTTGTATTGGAGCTCAAACTGAAACTGAGTACAATGAATTTATACGCCAGTTTAAAAATATTATCAAAGGACAAACTGCCGTGGTGTTAGAATTTTTACAAAAAGAATTAGAACAACAAGTGGAGAAATTGGAATTTGAAAAAGCTGATTGGACAAAGAAAAAAATGTTGGCGCTAAAATCATTTAAAGAAAAAAGTACAGTGGTTAGCCCAACGATTACGAATGTAGATGTATTCAGCATTTCACAAGAAAATAATCTGGCTTTTGTGAATTACATGAAAGTGGTGAATGGCTCAATTACACAAAGTTATAGCATTGAGTTGAAAAAGCAATTGGATGAAACTAAAGAAGAATTGCTGGAGTATGCGATTGAATATTTACGAACAAAATTTAACAGCGAATCGCCTGAAATAGTTGTTCCATTTGACTTACCTGACTTCGAAAGTAAACTAACTATCACTGTTCCGATTATTGGCGATAAAAAACATTTGCTCAATTTGAGTGAGAAGAATGTTATCTATTATCGTGATAAGGCTTTGTCAGCCAATCCTGACAATACCATGAAAACTGAAGATTTTTCAGTATTGAAGGAATTGCAAAAAGATTTCAGATTAGCTGATGTGCCTTTTCATATTGAATGCTTTGATAACTCCAATTTTCAGGGAGATTTTGCTGTGAGTGCCATGGTGGTTTTCAAAAATGGTAAACCAAGTAAAAAAGATTATCGCCATTTCAATATTAAAACTGTTGAAGGGCCAAATGATTTTGCTTCGATGGAAGAAGTGATTGAACGCCGTTACAGTCGCTTAATTGCCGAAGCAGGGGAGCTGCCTCAATTAATTTTAATTGATGGCGGCAAAGGACAATTATCGTCTGCTTATGAAACTTTGAAAAAATTAGGCTTAGTTGGCAAAGTTGGATTGGCATCTATCGCAAAGAAGTTGGAAGAAATTTATGTGCCTAATGACCCCATCCCATTGCATGTTTCCAAGAAATCAGCTTCTTTAAAATTGTTGCAATATCTGCGTGATGAAGCACATCGTTTTGGCATTACACATCATCGCAAGAAAAGAGATAAAGCGACATTAATGCCACAGCTGGAAAAAATAAAAGGAATTGGTCAGTCAACGAATACCAAGCTGCTCAAGCATTTCAGGTCGGTAGAAAAAATTCGCCAGGCTTCTTACGATGAAATAGCTGCCATTGTTGGCGTTCAAAAAGCACAAGT
>CANFST010000041.1 GCA_947449695.1 Chitinophagales bacterium | reverse complement strand
CTCTTGAATTTATCACAAAAGTTGAAATTGCTAAATGATTTCCATTGGGTAAATAAATGATTCCAACATCATTGCAAATATTTTTCAGTGTATCGCTAAATGGGCTTGTGCCTGTTTTGTGAGCCACTACCACATTGGGTTGCAAGCACCCCTTCAATCTTTTATCAGAAGAAAAATTTACAATCATGTAATGCAACAATATTTGTTTACTGTTCTCATTTACGATTTTTCCTTCGTAAAAATTTTTCAACAATCGGCTAATATCATAAGGCGGTGAATTGTTTTCATACATCAATTCCATATTGCCACCAATTTCAAGTTCTGTCTTTTTTATTTGAATATTTTTGAAACCAACTTTATGAATAAAATCATTCGCCACCTTTGTTCCACCAATGGTTTCAAACAACATATCAGTAGCCAAATTATCGCTGTAAGAAATGGAATACATCATCAAGCTATCAACCGACATCCACAAACTATCGCCTTTGTTTCTATTTTTTAAAGGACTAAAAGAAAAATTATCCGACATTTTTTTGCTGATAAAAACTTTTTGCTGCAATGAAATTTTCCTCTTCTCTACTAGATGCAAAACAGTTAATGACAGAGGAAATTTAAAAACACTTTGCATTGGAAAATGAATTTGATTGTTCATTGAAAACGTGTCATTCGTTTCCAATTGAATCACACTCAAACCCACTGTAGCTTTATATTTTGAAGCAATTGTTTTTAATTTGCTTCTTAATTCATCATGATTTTTTTGTTGAGCAAAAACAGCATTTGCGCATATGAAAAGTGCAATAAATAAGTGAAATTGTTTTTTCATGATTGATTATTTCTGATTTAATAAATGATTGTAAGCAATTTCAAAAGTAGGAGTTGGTACGTTCAGCAATTTCCCTGCCTTGATAACAAATCCTGTAATTGTTTCTAATTCTGTCTTTCCATCTTGTTTCCAAAAATCTCGTTGCAACGATGATGTTGTTTCAAAGGGAAATGATTTCAATTTTTTTGTAGTTACCTCAATCATGTCTTTGTTAAATGAAACACCTTTCGCCAATGCAATAGCATTCACTTCATTGAGTAGTGAAAACAAAAATTTTGCTTTTTGCTCATTAGCTAAAATTTCTCCAGTTGTATTATTGAAGTAAGATGTTGCAGTAGAGTTAGCGCCAATCAACAAGAATTTTTCCCAAAGCAATGGAATAATATTTTGTGATAAGGTCGATTCAATTTTTGCTTCTTGAAAAATAGTTTGTAACTTCTCTAACTTCTCATTTCTGTTATTATCTAATCCGAAATAAAGCGTTTGAATATTGCCGCTATTTTGCACTACGCCATGTTCTTTGATGGATGAAACAATATACACACACCCACCAGCCACTAAATTATTTGGCAAAATAGATTTGATGATTTCAACGCTATCAACGCCATTTAGAAAAGGAATTATAACTGTTGAATGATTGATGCAAGGCTTCAATTGGTGAATTGTTTTTTCTAAATCATAACTTTTTGTGCAAACCAAAATGTAATCATCTACACCAATTTCATTTACATTATCAGTTGCTAAAAATGGTTTTGCGATAAATTCATTTTTCTTTGTAATCACTTTCAAACCATTTTGTCGAATCATTTTTAAATGTTCACCACGAGCAAGAAAAATTATTTCTACTTCGCTACTGTTTTCATATTTTTTGGCCAACGTGCCCCCAAAGTAGCCACCAACACCACCTATACCTGCAATTACGATTTTTGTTTTCATTTATTTAGTTGGATTGAAATCCATTACCGGGCATTTTTGTTTTCTCAAAATATATTCATCAGCACCCTGAATAATATGATTAGTCAATGTTCCAATTTTTTCAAATCCTAATCTGTAATACAATTTTTGAGCTTCATAATTGAAAGAACTCACACACATAAAAACATTAGGAAATTCCTTTAAAATTCTTTCTTCACTGAATTTCAATAGTGCCGTTCCGATTCCTTTATTTCTAAACTCTGGCTTTAAAGCAATCGTTTGAATATAACCTCTCATCAATCCATAAGTCTGCACTACGACAAAGCCTGCAATCTCATTTTCAGCTCTTGCGACATATACTTCTTTAAATTCCCCACGAACCGCTGCTCTGCATTTTTCGATTGCGAATTTTAAGGTTACAAATGGCTCCGTACAGCACATAATTTGAGCACATTCATCCAATTCAATTTCGTTTGTTGTTAGTTCTATTTTCATTCTAAAATTAATTTTCTATAACTCGGTTCATCATGTTTATTGAATCCAGCTTTCACGTAAACTGGCTCACCTTCTTTTGAAGCATGTAAATCAAACAATTGAACTCCTAATTCTTTTCCCGTTTCCACCAACCTATTTACAATTTCACTTGCAATGCCTTGTCGGCGGTGTGTTTTAACAGTGTGCATGTTTAAAATGTACCCAATCATTCCCTTTGGAATTCTAAAGCTGCCTGGCATTTGATAAATTTTCATTCCACCAACACCAACTAATTTCTCTTCATCCAATGCAATCCATGAAACATAAGTTTGCAACGGAATTTCTCTAGCAAAAAAAGTTCTTAATTCAGCTCGTAATTTTTCTTTTGCTTCGTCGGTTTGTTCACCCCAAAATTCTGTCAGGAACTCAACCCTTGATTCTACCAACATTTCAAGGTGCTCAGTAGTAGCCTGAATAAATTTTATTTCACTCATTTCATCAATTTATTATTAGTCTTTCAAATCCAGTATAGGGCTTTAACTCTATAACATCAAACTTTATAATGCCTGACTTTACCAACGGCAAATCATTCAATAATTTTTCTGCCGAATTCTTATCTGCCGTTTCCATTACTAATACAGCATTTTTGTTTTCTGTAAAATAAATTTCTCTTAATAAATTTGCTTGATACAAATTGAAAACGTGATGTGCTTCTTCCCTTAATAAGTCACCCAAGTTTTTCCAATCTGCATTTTCAACCTCTTTTTCTATTGCCAATATTTTCATCTCAATCCAAATTTATTTCCCCAGTTAAAAACAATTTTGCTTTGCCACCAATTAAGCACCTGTCATTTTTGAATTCACAAAAGAGTTGACCCCCACGTTTTGATATTTGATGTGCAATCAAAATATTTTTGTTTAATTTTTTTGACCACAATGGCAACAAAGATGTATGAGCAGAGCCAGTTACTGGGTCTTCATTTATTCCAGATTGAGGAGCAAAAAAACGAGAAACAAAATCAACATTATCGCCCTTTGCTGTAACAATTAATCCTCTTGCATCTAGTTTAATAATTTCTTCAAAATTTGGTTGAAGACTTTTTAAAGTGCTTTCGCTATCAATCATAGCTATGTAATCTGTTTTCCCTTTATATAATTCTAGCGATTTAATTCCAATACATTTTTCGATTGTGTTTTGTTCCTCATTGATTAATTCCAAAGTATCAGTTGGAAAATCTAAAATCAGCAAATCACCTTTCTTTTCAACGACTAACAATCCACTTCTGTGAGAATGAAATTGAATTTTTGATTCAGAATAATTGAGCAAATTAAACAACACAAAAGCTGAAGCTAACGTTGCATGTCCACACAAATCAACTTCTACTATTGGTGTAAACCATCTGATTTCAAAGTCATTACCATTTGGTACAACAAAAGCAGTTTCTGCTAAATTATTTTCAAAGGCAATGGACTGCATCAATTCATCACTGAGCCATGTAGCTAAAACACATATCGCTGCTGGGTTTCCCGAAAATAATTTATCGGTAAAAGCATCAACTTGATAAGTTTTAATTTTTGTCATTTTTATCTAATTGAAGTGTATATAAATAATATTGTTTGCCATAAATTAAATCAAGGTTTTTTAGTTTGACAAAACCAATACCTTCATAAATATGTCGTGCTGCATTTTGAAATTCGGATGTATGTAATGCAATGACTTTTTCTCCAGAGTCTTTGGCGAAATCTATACATTGTTGTGTGAGTTTTCTGCCAATTCCGTTACCTTCAAACTTTGGATGAACACCCACAAGCCTTATATAACACCATTCCTTTTCAAAAATAGTTGTTGGATAGCCGTGTGGAATTAAAAATGCCATTCCAATAATTTCATTCTCATTTTCACAAACAAAACACTGAGCTATTTTCAAAAGGTTTAGAAAAGTGTCATCGTCATTTTGCTTAGCCTTCATTAATTCCCAATTTTCATGTCCTAAAACATTTTGGAATTGTCCATAAGCAAGTAAACCTAATACTTTAAGTTGCCCCAAATCCGACTCTGATGCAGTTCTATAAATAAAAGTTTTCATGTTATTTTAATTTTCAAGATATTCCGATGTTCCTTTTTCATTTTTATTATCTAACCATTCCCAATTTAATTTGAGTTTTATTTTTTCATTTTGTGTAAATGATATTTCAGCTATGGCTTTACCTGCTTTCAATTCCTTGTTCGTGGTGGCACATTGGTAAAGCATATTTAATTGCCTGTGGTTTAAAACGGCAATTATTTTTCCGTACCGAATAGTTCCGCCATAATAATCGGCTGTAACTAAATTTCCATCTTGCTTGAATTCAAAAATGGTTTCAGTATTTACTTTGCCATTTTCAGAATTTGAAATCAAGGAAAATGTTTTGTTGTTGAAATTTAATTCATTCATTTTTGTCTAAATTTATTTTGTGAAATAACATTTTTCTTACTTTTTTATCCCACTCTTCCTTTAATATACTTAGCACAACTACATCAATTCTATTTCCTACACTATCACTATTAAAATTTCTAAGTATGCCCTCTTCCACACAACCAATACTTCTCATTGCATTTTTGCTTCTTTCATTTATATTATTAGCTCTAAAACCTACTCTTTGAAAACCGTTGGTATCAAATGCAAATTGCAACAACAAATACTTGCAATGCTTATTCAATCCTGTTCCCTGAAACTTTTTGCCATACCAAGTAAAGCCTATTTCACAAACTTCATTTAGCAATTTTATATCGTAAAATCCTGTACTTCCAGCATATTCATTGTTCCATTTATCAAAAACAATAAAACGATAGTGCTCTTTTCTTTTTCGTTCATCAACGGCAATAGAAATATATTTTTCTAAATTACCTTTGCCAGCTCCGCCACCTCTGTTAAACATCCACAACTCGGGTTCATTCACAGAAAAAGTTTCTAAATGAACTAAATCATCCAATACAATTGGTCGAAGGATGACTCTTTCATCTTCCAAAATATAGTCATGATTAAAATCAAATTGGATCATTCTTTCAGTGCCTTTTTTATTTGTTTGTTGTGAGATTGATTATGCTCCGCCACTTTTTCAAATTCCATATACAGGGTTCTTAAACCAGTTTCGCTGTGTACAAATTCTTTTTGAAAATAACCATCGTAATATTTTTCAATGAGCTGATAATTCATTTCACGGCAAAGCGAATACAATTCTTTTTTGCCTGTAAGTGGCTCATTCAAGTAATCAAAAGTATTGTTCCAGTCATCTTGATTGAAAGCCCAAATCACTTGTTTGGGTTCAGCAATTATTTTTTTTAATCTTCCTAAGAACAAATATTCAGTGTCAGTTAAATGATGTAAAATTTGTCGAACAGTCCATTTCCCATCGCCATAAGTTTTATTCAATTCATTTTCTGACAAATCGAAATGATTAATGGTAGCAGATTTGGTGTCTTGCAATAATTTTAAGAGTTCTGTTTTTGTCATTCACTTTATTCATTTAATATTTTTTCAAAAATGATTTAACACTTTCACTCCATTCATATTTTGTTTTATTTTTTTCGTCGGCAATAGGGTCATTTGCTTTCAATGCTAATGGAATTTCGCCACTCCATACTTCGTCTTTAATTTCTTCATCGCCCATTGGTCCACCACTTCTCATTTTTGCAGATGCTTTTTCGATTTTAAATTTAATTACCATCGTCGCTTTAAGTTGAGCTTCTGTTCCCAAATTCACTTCGTTCCATCTTCCTTTAATAACATTTTCAGTAATAATTTTCATGCCTTCTATTCGTTCATTTTCTCCTTCGACCAAAGAGGCTTTTCCAAATAAAATAGTCGAACGATAATTTAGGCCAGTATCAAAAAGTGTTCGAGCTAAAACAATTCCATCTAAATGTGTAACTGAAATGCACACAGTTTGTCCATCTAAAATTTGATTGAGCATAAAATTTTTTGTGGAGCCATGCAAATAAATTTCATCACCTTTTCTTCCGTAAGCGGTAGGAATCATCATAATTTGTCCTTGATGTTGAAATGCTACATGACATAGAAATCCTGCATCCAAAATTTCATAAACTGTTTGCTCATCGTTGGCTTCACGTTTTGCTCCACGAATTATTTTGTTGAATTCCATAAAATTATTTTTGTTGTGGATTAATTATTGCGAAGTTCCAGCACGTTGAATCTCTTCCAAATTTTTCACTTGTTTTGCTCTGATATTTTTGTTGCCGAATTTATATGAAATTGAAATTCTGTAGGAATGTCCATCGTAAGAATATTCTACAGTATTGTTCAATTTATTTGTTTGTAGCCAATAAGAAGTCGCAAAAATATCTTCCCCTTCAAACGCAACAGTTAAATTTTTATTGAGCATTTGATAACGAATTCCGAAGTTCACATTTTTCATGGCAGCCCAATAAACCACATCCCGTTGACGTGGAGAATAATAAAACCCACTCAATTCAGCACTAAAAGTTTTTTTCTTGTTGAGGTAAAAATTATTTGTGATTTCTGCCCACCAATTAAATGCTTCGAAATGAACCTGTGAGCCTTGTAAAGTCGGATTGAATAAAACATGACCGCCATTAATATTACCTGTTATTTCCCACCATTTTGTTGGTTGAATAGAGTAATCAATTTCCAATGCTAACACTTGTTTGCTCCCTAGATTTTGTCGTGAAACTGCATTCGTTTTATGCAATGTATCTACCGTGTAAACTCTGTCAAAATAGTTAGTGATATTATTGTAGAGTAAAGAAGCATTCAAATTTGATTTGTAAGCATAACCCAATTTTGTGAGATAATTAAATGAAGGCTGAAGCGTTGGATTGCCCACCACATAAGTGTTTGGCGTATAATAAAATTTAAAGGGATTTAAAAAGGAATAATTCGGGCGGCTAATTCTTCTTGCAAAAGTTAAATTGAAAGAATGATTTTCATTCAATTTGTATTGCACAACTGCCGATGGAAAAAGTTTAGTGTAATCAACAGTGAATGTTTGTAATGTTGAACCCGAGCCAATTCCACGAGTGTGTTCTGCACGTAAACCAGCCATGAATTCAAATTTCTTTAATGATTTGTTGGCACTGATATAAGCAGCTTCAATTTCTTCGTGATAAGAAAATTGATTTGTTTTCGTAGTGTCATTCACAAATTCATTTCCTGTTTTCGTTTCGTATAAATTATTCAAATCGTTTTGCGAATCAGATGCTTTCATTCCAAAATTCCACTTCACATTTTTTGTAGGAATTTCAAAATCAATTTTTGCTGACATAATTTCAGTAAGCGGCGAACCAGTTGCCCGATAATTGTTTTGGCGAAGATAAGAGCTAATCATCGGACTACTTTCCACTGAAAAATCGCGATGCTTATCACCTTTCTGACGATAATAATCCAAATCAACATTCATCTTTTTTCCTGTTGAATCAAAACGATATTCATAATTCAAATTTGTAGTGAGTTTGCCTAAATATTTATCAGTTGTTTTTCCGATGGTGTTCACTGTTGAATCTAAATTTCCATTCAAATCATAACTCGAAGCGATGATGGATTCCTTATTATTCAACCAACTGAATCCTTCACTTGCCATAAATCCAATCGTTGATTTTTTGTTGATGACATAATCGCCACCCACCTGCAAACGTGCATAGGGATTGACATACGGGTATCTCACATCCAGATGCTGAAATTGATTTGGATAATAAGTATTGGTGTAAGCCACATAATTCCAACCTTGTGAACCACCGTTTGCATTGCAAAATAAATTGAGTTTATCTTTCTTGTAATTCAGTGATGTACTAACTGTTGGAAAATTCATCTGTCCATAAATATTGTATTCATGTCCAGCCGTAACGCTTCCTCTAAAACCTTTTTGTTTATTTTTTTTCAAAACTAAATTGATGATGCCTGCATTCCCTTCTGCATCATACTTTGCTGATGGTGATGTGATGACTTCAATTTTAGAAATATTTTCAGCAGGAATGCTGTGCAGCATTTGCACTAAATCATCGCCGCTCAATTGTTGCAGCCTTCCATCAATCATCACAGCTACTGAGCTTTTACCAGCAATGTTGATTTCATTTCTTGCAACTGTTACGCCTGGCGCTCGTTTGATAGCATCCATCGCATCGCCACCAGTTGCAGTGATACTATTCTCCACATTGAAAATTGTTTTATCGGCTTTGTATTCCACGATTGGTTTCTTCGCCACAACACTTATTTCTTTCAAATTTTTATTCATTGATTCAAATAATGTGAAATCTATTTTTGAGTTGTTGTTCAACGATTTTGTTTCACTCACAAAACCCTGTAATTCAGCTTTGATAAGCGTTGCATCATTGCCATTATAAGTGATTTTGTAAAAGCCTTTTTTATCCGAAAAAGAATTTGCGACAACTGAACTATCATTTTTCAACAAACTGATTTTTACATTCTCAATGGGTTTGTTGTTTTTATCAGTGATGAAACCATTGATATTGCTGGTATTTTGCGCCATTGAAAAAAATGGCAACAATAAAAAAAGAAGGAGGTTTTGGATTTTCATTTCGTTATTAAACTTTTTAGTTGAAAAATTATTTTACACTTGAAAATTGATGGCGTTCAAAAGCAATTCAATAATTTCTACAAAAATGAATTCAGAAATTAAAACAATACAGATACAGTTTTCCTATTTTTGACCCACACAGATTTTTTATTGAAATGAAAAAAGAATTGCTTTATCTAAAAATTGCTGACGCCGTTGAGCATCAAATCAAGAACAATGTTTTGAAAGTTGGAGATAAATTACCTTCTATCAGAACTATTTGTAAAGAACGTGGAGTTAGCGTCAGTACAGCAACACAAGCTTATCTAGAATTGGACAAACGTGGTTTGGTGGAAGTGAAAAATAAATCAGGCTATTATGTTTCCTACGCTCATCAACATTTTAAAAAATTGGCTTCAGTTAGTCAACCGAAGATGGTGAAGAATGCTAACAACATGGAAGACGTAATGAGAATGATTGTAGAAAATTTCGGTAAATCAAAGATTCAATTATCAAGCGCACATCTTTCGCCCGATTTAGTTCCTATCAAAAAAATCAATTCTGCTTTGCTATTAGCGACAAAAACTCTAGCAGATAGCGGCGTAACCTACAACACAGAAGGAAGCATCAAACTCAAAAAAAACATTGCTAAACGTGCATTGTCATGGGGTGGAAAATTGAATTACGAAGATGTGATTACGACTGCTGGTTGTACTGATGCGTATGCATTTTGCTTGATGGCATTAACTCAACGAGGCGATACAATAGCCGTTGAAAGCCCTACCTACTTTGGCTTTCTTCGTTTAGCTCATCAACTAGGGTTGAATGTAATTGAATTACCAACGCATCCTGTTCATGGTGTTGATATTGGTTCATTGACGAAATTGATGAAGGCAAAAAAAATAAAATTGTGTTTGCTGACAACGAATTATAGTAATCCGATGGGTGGTTGTATGACTAGTGAAAGCAAACGTGAATTGGTTAAAGTAGCTGAAAAATATAATGTTCCTATTGTTGAAGATGATGTATATGGTGAACTTTCATTCAGCATTCAACGACCCGACACATGCAAAACTTATGATGATAGTGGAATCGTTTTGTATTGCAATTCGTTTTCAAAAACTTTGGTTTCGGGTTACAGAGTCGGTTGGTTATTACCTGGAAAATTTAAAGCAGAAGTGGCCAGAGTAAAGCATTACCGAACAATGTATAATAGCATCATTACGCATGAAGCAATTGGAAATTTCATGGAAATCGGGCGCTATGATTTACACATCAGAAAATTGCGAACAGAAATTTACAACAACTACCTCAACCTGCAACGTGCCATCAGCCTATATTTTCCAGATGATACCAAAGTTGCTCATCCGCAAGGAGGATTAAATTTATGGATTGAGTTCAACAAAAAATTTGATGCAATCGGATTGTATAACAAAGCTATTCTGAATAAAATCAGCATCACTCCTGGAAGAATTTACACTTTGCAAAATCAATTCAATAATTGCATCCGCTTGTGTTACGGGCAAAAATGGGATGCTGAAAGAGAGAACGCATTGAAGTTGTTAGGGAAATTGGCGAAAGGGTAAAATTACTTTTTCAACCGTAAAGACATATAAAAAGTGAGTGTTAAAATTCCGCTTTTAGAAAAGTAAATTATTTTGAAAACTCATCACAGATAAAAACAAACAGCAAATTTAAGAAACCTTGAAACTCTTTTGGTATCAATTAATTCAAGCGTTGCTATTTTTTCTTTATTCAAATAATATCCATTTTTTGCTGAATATTTTGCTTCTCTGTTACCAATTTTGATAACGCTAAAGCCGATTGAAGGTGTTTTTTTGCTTTTTCTTTATCAACCGTTTTATACAATTCGCCCAATAGAATAAAATAAAAATGATTGTTGGTGAGATTCAATTTTTCCGCTTCGGCAATGGCTTCCAGCAATGTGTTTGCTTTTGATAAAACGTAAGTTCGGTTTAAAGCAGCGATGGGCGAATATTCAATTTGCAACAGTTTATTGTAGAGTTGTAAAATATTTTCCCACTTTTCTTTGGTATCATTTTGATGGGTGTGCCAATAAGCTATAGCAGCCTCTACATGAAATTTTGAAACCACATTTCCTGTGGCGGCACAGTTTAAAAAGTATTCACCTTTCTTGATTAAATCTGCATCCCATAAAGTGGCATCTTGTTCGTTGTAAAAAATCGGTTCGCCGCTTTCATTTATTCTGGCATCAAATCGTGAAGCATGAAAGCACATCAGCGATAGCAATGCATTGGCTTCGGGTGTATTCGTAATTTTATTTTCTATCAGCATATAACACAGGCGCATGGCTTCCAAACACAATTCTTTGCGAATCATTTTATTTTGATTGGCTGAATAATAGCCTTCGCTAAACAACAAATAAATGGTGGTGAGTACAGTTTCTAATCGTTGATCAATCTCCATTGCATCAGGTATATTGATGCTGATTTTTTCATCCCGAAGTTTTTCTTTGGCTCTGAATAAGCGTTTATTGATGGTTTCTTTGTTAGTTAAAAAAGCATCGGCAATTTCATCAATGCCAAATCCACAAAGAATGCGAAGTGATAAACCAATTTGTGATTCAACAGAAATAGATGGATGACAAATAGCAAACATCATTTGCAATTGGCTATCATTAATGTTTTGGGGCGATAAATCAATTTCCAATTCAAATTTTTCGGCAGCATTATTTTTTATTTCCGTTGAAATTTTTCCATCAAAAAGTTGATGACGTTGTAAATTGTTTTTGGTTTTATTTTTCGCCACGTTATATAACCAAGCAACAGGATTGAGTGGTAAACCTTTTAAACCCCATAGTTCAGCAGCCGTCAAAAATGTATCGCTGGCAATATCTTCCGCCATTTCCATTTGTGATAAACCAAATGTTTTAACCAATACCGAAACTATTTTTCGATATTCAGTTCTGAATAAATGCGGTAACAATTCGTTGGTTTCCATAAAAAAATGCCTTCATAAAATTACGAAGGCATTTTAATTTTTGTTGATTGAAATTACATGGGAATGACTAAACGAACTTCTACACTTCCGCCAATATGCAATATCGGACAGCCTTTTGCTAATTCAGCTGCTTCTTCAGCGGAATCGCATTTTACTACAATGTAGCCACCAACAGCTTCTTTCAATTCCACAAACGGACCATTGGTAATTACTCCACCCGGTTTCACAATCTTTGCTTGTTCGGCAGTTAAACGATTGCCTGCGCTGGCTAATTTGTTTTGTGCAGCAATACCACCCATCCAATCTTGCCATTGTTTCATCATGGCTTGCATTTGCTCCGGTGATGGGCGTTCAAGCGATACATCGCTTCTGAAAAGCATTAAAAATTCACTCATTTTTTTTGAAATTTAATTTTTATAAAATTGTTTGTACACTTTTATAACAAAGGAATATAACAGAATTGGACAGGTTGATGAAAATATTTTTGATAAAATAAAAAGCGGACTTCTTAAGATTTGTTTGAGAAGTCCGCTTTAGTAGTGGACGGTAACCAAATCTCGAACTTTAAATTCATAGATGCAATAAAGATTTTGTACAAACTCAAGTATAAAATTTTGGAGCATTCGGTGAAAAAATAATGAGTTAATTTATCATAAAAAAAGGGAACAATTAATTGTTCCCTTTTCTTTAAAATATCCTCACTTCTCCCCCCTGATTAAACCTTCCAAACTGAACAGCTTTACCACGTTCAGGAACTTCAATCACCACATCGACATCATGCTGAAATGAATTCGCTCCTCTGAAATTCCCTTCTTTGGTAGATTGAAAAACAAAGATGAATGACTTGGTAGGATTTTGTTTTTTCAAACGTGTTAAGTCTTCGGGTTGTAAGCCTAATTTGTTTACACTATCCAAAAAGATAAAATCAAATTGAGAAAGTGAAGTTGGTAATTCATTAGCTACAAATAGATTCGGGTGCTTCACATCTTTATCATTCAACTTCTTTTGTAGCGTTAAATCCAATCCTTCTTCTTTGGCTACATACAAAACCTTGCCATGATGACGAGCCAAATAACCTGCAAAATCAACACATAAATAACTCTTACCCATTTTTGGTTTACCATAAACCATTGCAGTAAAATTTGATGAGGGGTCGCCAATTAGATTTAACCATTTTCCTTTCAAACCAATTGTGTTAAATTTCATGTTGGCAAAATCCATGCTGTTCATTATTTTTAATTCATTGCCTGCAAAGTCTTCATCAACGCCATGTAACGATTGACAATTACAGTTCCCTAACAATTCATTCAAACCATTCAACTCTGATTTTTCGATTAATAATGCAGTTCTTTTCTTTTCATTCAAGTAGATTTTCAAATTGCCAAACATTCTATTAACGGCTTTTGCATAAGGGTCATTATCAGTCAACTTTTTATTTTTTACTGCTCGTTGCATTTGTTGAATCAATTTTTCTACATCTGCTTTTTCGATTTTCTTTCCATTCAAACGAATATATTTTTTGATGAGCTGCACCGATGTCAAAACTTTTTCACCGCTGGTGATAGCAGTAAAATTCTTCACCACATCATCGCTAATTTTTATTAAAATAGATTTACCCATTTCGTTGTAAGTGTCTATCAGCTTATCTTGCATGTACTTTACTTCCTTTGCATAAGGTGAAGTTTTACGAATGCGTTTTTCTACAATTGCTTTTTGCAACGAATTAATAAAGCGCAATAAATCTTCTTTCGTTTTAGTTTTACCATGCAACAAAACATAGCGTTTCATAAAACGCAATTCATCAGGAATTCGCTCAACATAATTGGTGTTGTCATTGTTTTTTGATGGTGGTGTGTTGCTTGAAGAAGTCTGAACTTTTTCTGATTGATTTCTTTTTTGAATTTTTTGAATAGTGCTTCGAGGCGCAACAGTTTGTTGAATCGCTGTGGTGTTGGTGGTTGTTTGCGGAATCGTTGTTGGTGCAGTTCTATTCAACTGTTCATCCAATTTTGAAAAGTAGGTATCTATCACTTGATGAATGGTTGTACTGGTGTTGTAAGCACTCCAATCAGTTCCGTTTTGTGTGGTACGATTTACAAATTCATGTCCTTTCTTAATTGCTTCAGGAAATGAATTGAAGTCAATATTTTTTGTAACGCTGTAATAATTTGAGATGTTTATCATGGTAAAAATTTTATGCTGCTAAAAGTTCTAATTCCAAAGCCAATGCTTCGGCTTCTAATTCTAAAATGCGAATGTTATCGTAGTTGTCGTTGGTAACTGGAGGTAGTTCAATCGCTTTACGATTGCTTGTTTCAATTCTATCGCCCTCGATTAATTTCAGTTGATAAGATGGTATCGTGATGCTTACATTATGCTTCACTTGTAATACTTCCACCAACTTGTCAATATTTTTTTGTGGTAAAATCGCCACCATTTTATCGGCTACTGTTTCAAATAATTTCTTCTCTACCAATTCCAATAAATCTTTATCGAGATAAAAATCACCGCCTTTCGCTTTCGATTTGGCAACAATTAATTTGTAGCCATCACCTGTTTTAAAAATGCTCAATCCATTGTTAGTGAATAGAGCTTGATTCAAAGTAAGTGCTTTAACAATGTTCATGGCTTTACCAATCGGCACAGTAATTTTTTCTTCTCCTCTTTGCGGTGGCTCCCAATTATCAGGCATTAAAATTCCTTTCTTGGTTTCGCCATTCATAGTGGTATAACTCACCAACTTTCCTTTGAAATCAGAAAATGCTTGCAATAAATTTCCTGTGATAATGTGCCGAATTTTTCTGTCGGTTACGTTTTGTGAAATCGCCGTTTCCCATTCTTTCAGCAATTCGTTTTTACTCGTTTGACCTGCATCATTACTTGCGCCAATGATTGAAGTAATATCATCCGAATAAGAAGCAGGTATCGCAATGTATTTGTTGCTACTGGCAATGGCAAAACGCAATTTGATTGCAGAAGGCGCAAATGGATTTTTCTTTTTTTGGTCAATTGCAAAACCAATGAATGCGGCTAAAATCAATTCCTGTCCTTCGTTATAAGATTCAACTGGATAAAATAATTTTCTGCCGATGTAGAAAAACTTAAACAAGCGTTCCAAATAGATGGCACGATTAGAAAATGTTTTTTCTGTTTGTGCAATTTGATTTTGTTCAGCTTCCTTCAATTCTTTTATTCTTGCCTGTATAGCTTGTTGGTAGGCTTGTTCACCTTCCTTTTCTTTTAGCTTTAATAGTTTCTTTTCATAGGGAACATCATTCACCAACTCCACATATTTGCTTTGGGTTTCTTGTTGTTCAGCTTCCAAACGCTTTTGCATTTCGGTTTGGTAGGATTGGATTAATTCAGATTGAATCACTTTTGCTTCTTTACCTTCTAATGATTCTTTCAATAAATTATCCAACTCATTTACTGTAAATGGTTTCTTTAAAACATTGGCTTTTACTGTTTCTAAAATGCTATCCTCACCAAATGCACTATCGCCACCTTTACCCATTTTAATCATGGTAGTATTGATAGTTTCAGTTTCTAAATTCATAGCTTCTACTTCCAAATCATATTCACCCACTTGTTTTAAATACTCCACATAATCGTTGTAGCGTTCTGCAATTTCATTGTAAAACTCTTGTTGCATTTTAGTGGATAAAACCGCCACACGACCTGATACTTTCATGGCTGCATCTTCTACATCAGGTTTGTTTTCTGAATTACTTTCTTCAAATTTTAAAGGGTCGCCTAATAAGTCGTTGATGTCAGGATTATTACTTGAAGAATTGGGATAGAAAAACGAAGGGAAAGTATTACAGTATGACCGATTGGGATGTTAGTTTGAATAAATTGTATGCTTAAATTAAAAAGTAGGATAAGAAAATGAAGAATTAGGATTAATAAATGAATAATTGGTATATCTATTTGAAATTTTTGGAAGATAGTTTGGTAAATAGGGATGGCAAAAAGTAAAAAAAGGAAGCACCAAAGTAAAAAAATGGTGCTTCCTTTTTTATTGGACTAAAGCGTTTGCATTAATCTTTTGGTGTTGTGAATTTAATTTTTGCCGCTTGTTTGTATTGAGGGCTTGATGCGCCATAAACGGATTTGATATATGCTTTTACTTGTTGTGCAATATCAACTAAACCAGTAGTTGGTGTGTATAGAATTGCATTACGGGTATTACGTGCATTAACGACTGGTTGCAAAGCTGTTGAAACGGCTTTGTTTTGTGCTTTCATGCTTGTTACCAATGCATTTAAAGCTGTTAATTTTAAATCAGTTTCATTTGGTGCATAGCTTGTAATGGTTGTTAAAAGCTGTACCATTTTATTCATGTTATCATATTGATTGTCGAAACTTTGTTGAGATGCTGAAATAGTTTTAGCTGTTGGAGCAGGTGTTGGACTCGGTGTTGGTGATGGAGTAGCGTTTTTGATAGGTGTTGCTCTTGTGCCTTGTAATTTACGAGCTATTGTTTTTGCATCGGCTACACTAGCTGCTGATGCGCCGCTACTAGCTAATGCACTCATAATTCTTGTTGTTAACTTTTTTACTGGTAAAAATACTGCTTGACGATTATCTACTGCGTTGGTGTAGTTGGGTAATGCTGCCTCGACAGCTAAGTTGCTATTATCAGCATTTGTGTGGAGGGTGTTTAATGCAGCTAATTTAATTTTTGTATCAGAAGGATTGTAAGCTGCTCCCATGCCAGTGGCGATGGTAATGAGGTCATCGAAGTTTGCAACGTTTTTTGCATGACCTGTTTCGGAGGTTGATGTTTTTTTTGCCATGATAAAAGTTTTTAAAAGTTATGAACTGTGATTAATTTTTTAGTAGTTATTGAATTATAACCAATGCAAGTTTAAAGTGTGTTATTGAATTTGCAAAAAAAATTGCTTCTTTTTTTCAAGTATAATACTATCCATTTAGAAGAAGCAAAATAAAATTTACTTTTGTGTATGCAACCAATTTCATCAGGTGATAAAATAATTTTTAGAACCCAATACTTTGATAGTTTTCTTTATCATCGAGGGGAAGTGATTAGCCAAAGTGATAAATGGTTATCAGTAAAATATTCTGAAAAAATTGAAACACATAAAGGATATGAAAGTGTTACACACGTTACTGATATTCCTATGTCTTTTGTTGTAAATGAAAACCAACACAATGCTTTCTAATAGTTTTTCTTTTCAGGAATAACTCCACGAACACCGCCTCTTGGCTCTTTTACATCGCCTTTGTATCGTGGGATTAAATGAATATGAACATGAGGAACAGTTTGACCTGCGGTTTCATTAATATTGATTCCAACATTAAATCCATTTGGATTAAATTCCTTTTTCAAAATTTCTTTTGCTTTGTTTAACATAAACCAACAAGCAGATTGTTCTTTAAAAGAAAGTTCAAAATAATCTGCACAATGCTTTTTAGGAATGATTAAAGTATGACCGTTGCTGACTGGAAATTTATCGAACATGGCATAAGCAGTTGCAGATTCTAAAAGCAATTCTCTTTCTGAATCGGGATTGCAAAATGGGCAATCAGCGTTTATCTTTTTACTGATTTGATTGAAGTGTTTGTATTCATAGAGTTCACAATTTTCATTTTTGAAAATTGATTTGTAATTCAAAACAACATTGCATTGATAAGTTGGTTTTTGGTGCAGTTTGTGAATTCTAAAACCTTCCTGTTTTAAATCTCGTCTTACTGCAAAATAGGCTTTGCCATTGGGTTTTAACAATTGCGAAATTTCCATTAAAACATTTGCTTGTTCTTCTTGCATCAAAACATTTAGCACATAAAAACAAATGATTGTGTCGAATTTTTTTGTAGGATATTTTGGGAAATAATGTTTGTCGAAGCCAACAATATTGTTTCCTTTTTCACTTAATAATTCAACATCTTTTCCAAAGCCACAACCGAAATCTAAAACATCGCCAACCAATAAATTTTTGTTGAACAAAAATTTTGCTGGAAAGGAAAGTGATTCTCTTTCTTTCGCTGTTAGGTGGCTATATTTATTTTGCTGAATCATTTTAGAAATTCAAAACCATTATTTGAAGCAATTGTAACAAGCGGCTGAATGCGGTCTTTGAAGTTTTCCTTTGTAAAACTTTTATTTACGTCTGGAAAAATAGTTAGATAATCTTCAAGAAATTTATTTGTAGGATTTTTTGCTTTTACAATTTCTATCGCTGATTGTTGCAAATCAAAAAATGAATTGAAATACTTTTCAAGCGATGGAAGTTTATCACTCTTTTTGCTGTTGAAGGATTTATCAGCAGGAATTAAATTCCAAATTAAATCGTGTGAAACGAAATTGTAAGGAATGAAATGTTCGACTGCATAATTTCCAACGATAAGTTTTTCGCCAGTGTAAATACATTTTACCGAACCTAATTCATTTACAACTAAATCCCAAAATTGTTTTCGTTGTTGTGTTAAACCGCTTCTTACAGCAGGTTTAATCAACTTATTTGGAATGTCGGGTACATTTGGATTTTTGGATTGAAGAAATAATGCAAGATTCCAAAAACAAAAATCTTTTAGCACTCTTGCATTTTCAACTAAATAATTTTTCCATTCAGGATTGATTTCAATTGCATCATCGAACAAAGCATACAAACAATTTTCGCTGAAATTTTGTGATGCTTTGTAGATTTCATTTTTATCCATCTTTTGAAACCAAGGACTTAAAAACCAATGGGGAACATTTTTATTGAAATGCCAAAGTTGTTTTTCAGTTTCTTTATTTGTAGTAGAAATAAGTTTTTGAAAAACTAATTGTTGGTTTTCATCAATGGCAATTTTTTCAATTGAATTTACAGTTTTAATTGTGTCTTGAATTAAATCTTGCTTGCCAAAAGAAACGTGAAAATAATTTACGGTAAACCATGCGTTTGAAATCATTCTTGCAAATAAATCTTGTTTAGAAATTTTAAGGTTTCCATTTTCAACTGATTGCAAAATTGATAACAGCCAGTAATATTTATAAGTAGCAGAAGTGTTGTTAAAACAAGCTGCTAAAAGATTTACTGGTAATCCTGATTTATTTGGGAGTGCTAATTTCAATCCTATTCTTTTGTGCTAAATAACAATTTTTTATTTAGAATATTTCTACTCAATCATCAGTTTTTTATCAAGAAGGTGAAAAGATGCCACCAAATATGACATACAGAAAAAGACAAGTGGTGTCGCAAAAGATATTATCACCTATTGAAGCGCAGGTAAATATTTGCAGATTGCAAATCAACAAAGTGCTTGAACAGTTGAAACTGGAACAGCCCGATTTGCCTGTTTTGGATTTGAGTAAATATGAAACACCAATAAAAGCTGCAAAGCAATTGAGAAAAGAATGGGGCTTGAAAGAACCGATTATAAAGAACTTGGTGCATTTGTTAGAATCGAAAGGCATTCTAATTACTTCATTCAATTTTGGAACAAACAGAGTGGATGCTCAAAGTATTTTAACCGAAACAAAGCATCCAATAATATTTACCAATAGAGCTTTGTTAGGCGACAGACAACGATTCACTTTGGCTTATGAGTTGGGGCATTTGGTGATGCACCTTTATACATCGCCATCTTTGGATAGAGAAGTTAGCCATGAAGCAAATTTATTTGCTGCTGAATTTCTAATGCCTGAAAAAGAAATCAGACCTGATTTTGCAGGCAACATAACAGTTGCAAGATTGGGTGAATTAAAAAAGAAATGGAAAGTAAGTATGCAATCGTTATTGTATCGTGCTGATGATTTGGGCTTTTTAACGCCTAATCAAAAACGCTACTTGCTTCAACAATTTAATCAAATGAAAATAAGAAGGAGAGAACCTCCCGAATTAGATATAGCTAAAGAAACTCCCATTTTGATGAAGACTTTGATAACGAAGTACAAAACAAAAATGAAAATGGATATTACAGAATTGGCGGCATTCTTCAATATCTATTCTGACGAGTTCATTAATTTTTATGGTCAGTAATTATGTGTTAATCAACTAAATATTTTGTGTATGAGCAGTCAACCTAATGTAACAGATTTAAAACCCTATTCTATGAAAGAATTAGCCGAAATGTATGATGTATGTGGTAAAACCTTTAAAAGATGGTTAGTGCCATTTGGTGAAGAAGTTGGAGAAAGACATGGAAGATATTACAACATCAACCAAGTGAAAGTGATTTTTGATAAGCTTGGTTTACCGGGAAAAGTCATTCATTAAAAGTGGAAAAAGCATATCGGAAAATGACATTTCAACTTTTGTTTGAACCTTGTCAATTTTTGTTAAAATGCAGTATTTAAGATGCTTTTAGGTTTGCCGAAAATTCGGCAAATGGAAAAAGTTAGAAATAGTCGCTTAAGTAAAACATATAAACAACCTCCAAAGTGGAGTATTGAAGAATTAAGAAGTTGGTTTAATAGTGATGAGAGAAAATATACCGATGACGAGTTAATAATCATTAGAGATTTTTTAGACATACTAATTGAACTCAACTACATGACTTATTTAAAAGATAAACTAAATGGTACGTTAATTTCAAAAACAATAATAAACAATGAACAAAAAAGCTATCCTTTATGTACGAGTGAGTACGGACGAACAGGCTGAAAAAGGCTATTCATTGGCACACCAAGAAGAAAAATTGCGCCAGTATTGTGCAATGCAAAACATTCAAATTGTTGGATTTTACAAAGAAGACCACTCCGCTCAAACATTTGAAAGACCTGAATTCACAAAACTTTTAGCATTTTCAAAAAAAAGTAAAAACGCTGTAAACCTCCTATTATTTACTAAGTGGGATAGATTTTCACGGAATGCAGGTGATGCCTATGGCATGATAAATCAACTAAACAAATTAGGAATAGAACCTCAGGCATTGGAACAGCCATTGGATTTAACAATCCCTGAAAATAAAATTATGTTGGCTTTTTATTTAGCTGCTCCTGAAGTAGAAAATGATAGGCGTTCACTAAATATTATCAGCGGCATGAGAAGAGCAAAAAAGGAAGGAAGATATTTAGGACCTGCACCTGTCGGATACAAAAATGTAAGAGATGAAAAAGGAAAAGGGCAAATAATAATAGATGAAAGTCAAGCTCCAATCGTCAAATGGGCTTTTGAAGAAATTGCAAAAGGAATTCATTCGGTTCATGCAATTTGGGAAATGGCAAAGGAAAAAGGTTTGAAAAGCGGAAGAACACATTTTTGGGTAGTTATTAAAAACCCTTTGTATTGCGGCTTGATTGAAATTCCTGCTTACAAGGATGAAGAATCTTTAATTGTTAATGGTACTCATGAACCAATAATAAGTAAAGAACTTTTTGAACAAGTTCAGTTTGTACTATTTGGTCGAAAGAAAAATAGCCCATTGCGTCAGACTAAAAAAGAAGAATTACCATTGAGAGGATTTTTACTTTGTCCTAAGTGCAATAATAAACTAACAGGAAGTGCATCGAAAGGATGCAAAGGCGGAAAATATTTTTACTATCACTGTAATTCAAAATGTGGTGTTAGATTCAAAGCTGAATCACTTAATCTAAAATTAATTGAAAATTTCAAAAGCATCACATTGAATAAGAAAGCACTCAATTATATTTATGAAGGAGCAAAAAATACTTTCAAATTAAACCATGTTGATTTTACCTCTGAGAAGAAAAATATTGAAACAGAAATCAAGAAATATTCTGACCGAATTTCAAATGCAAGAAGATTGATGTTGGATGGTGAAATTGAATCATCAGATTACAAAGAAATCAAAGAAGAATATGAACCTAAAATCCATGAATTAAGCCAAAAAATTAAAGACTATCAATCTGCCGATTTGAATTTGAATGAATACCTTGAATTTTATTTTAGTTTAGCCAAAGCCCTTGACAGGCATTACTTACAGATGGATTTGGAAGGAAAACAACAGTTAATTAGTTCGATGTACCCCCAAAATATTGTTTTTGAAAAAGAGAATTCTCGAACTAACGAAATGAATTATGCTATCAGCTTGCTTCACAATACAGACGTGCGTTTCAAGAAAATAAAAAACGGACAAGAAGCAAAAAATCGCAACTTGTCCGCTTTGGTAGTGGGAACGAGAGTTGAACTCGTGACCTCAGGGTTATGAATCCTGTGCTCTAACCAACTGAGCTACCCCACCGTTTTTTTAAATTTTCGGGTTGCAAATGTAACTATTTTCTTCTTGCTTTTCAAAATAAAAATTTGATTACTTTCGGCACTTTATTTTTTCAAAAATCAAGGATGAATTATTTAGCAGATAGAATAAACAGATTGGGCGAATCGCAAACTATTCAAATGGCCAAATTGAGCCGTGAATTGAAAGCAAAAGGCGAAGACATTATTGATTTGAGTTTGGGCGAACCCGATTTCCCAACACCGCAACACATCTGCGATGCAGCCGACCAAGCCATGAAAGATGGCTTCACACATTATACGCCTGTGGCTGGTTTTCCAGATTTGCGATTAGCCATTTCCAACAAATTTAAAAGAGAAAATAATTTGGATTATGCACCTGAACAAATTGTGGTTTCTACTGGTGCAAAAAACAGCATCATTAATGTGGTGTTGAGTTTGCTGAATCTGGGTGAAGAAGCAATTATCCCAACGCCTTATTGGGTAAGCTATTCAGAGATGGTAAACTTGGCGCAAGGCAAAGTGGTTTTCATTAAATCAACGGTTGAAACTGATTTTAAAATTTCGGCTACACAGTTAGAAGCCGCTATCACAGCCAACTCCAAGCTGTTAATTTTTTCATCGCCATGCAACCCAACAGGTTCATTTTACACAAAAGAGGAGTTGGAAGCATTTGCCAATGTGATTGCTAAACATCCAAAATTGCATGTTATTAGCGATGAAATTTATGAGCATATTAATTTCACAGGCAAGCACGAAAGCATTGCCCAGTTTGAACAAATCAAAAATCAAGTCATTACTGTAAATGGTGTTTCAAAATGTTATGCCATGACGGGCTGGCGAATTGGTTACATCGGCGCACCATTGGCTATTGCAAAAGCTTGCGAAAAAATGCAAAGTCAATTTACAAGCGGCACCAACTCCATCGCCCAAAAAGCCGCCACAGCAGCCTTAAACGGAAGTTTGGATACAGTGAATGTGATGTTAAATAAATTTCATCAACGCCGCGATTTGGTGTATGATTATTTGAAAAAAATACCTGGCTTAAAAGTGAATTTGCCACCAGGTGCATTTTATTTTTTCCCCGATGTAAGTTTTTATTTTGGAAAATCTTTTGGTAATCATCAGGTAAAAAATGCAGATGATTTGTGCATGTATTTAATTCACGAAGCCAAGGTAAGTGTGGTTACAGGCAGTGCATTTGGTGATGATAATTGCATCCGAATTTCTTATTCCACTTCGTCAGCACAATTGCATGAAGCTATGAAACGCTTGACAGTAGCACTTTCGCAGCTTCATTAATTTTCTTTATTGAAAAAATTTGAAAGTTTTTCGTGTAAGACTTCTGGCATATCAACACGTTTCATTGTTGTTGAATCAACAAAAACTAAGGTTACTATTCCTTGATTGAGCAACTCATTTTTTTCGTTAAAAATTTCATGATGAAATTGCACTTTTGATTTTGGTAATTCATGCAAGCTAGATTTAATAGTGAGCAAATCATCATAAAAAGCTGGTCGAAAATAGCGAATACTCATTTCAACAACAGGCATCATCACCCCCAAATCTTCCAACTGCTTATAAGTGAAACCCAAGTTCCGTATGGCTTCTGCTCTGCCAACCTCATAATATTGTGGATAGTTACCGTAATAAACATAGCGCATTTGGTCGGTCTCGGCATAGCGAACTCTGATTTGTGTGGTAGCTGAAAACATGGATTTATTTTTAAAAAAGCAAAAGTGGAGAAATTATTTTGTTGAAAAAAATATTGCGAAAGTCAAATGCTTGTAGCACATTTGATGCACTTAATTTCACAGAAATGAATCTCATCTTTTTTGATAACAATCATCGCCAACATTTGTTGCCATTTACTTTTACACGGCCAATGGCTGATTTGCGTTGTGGCATTTTAACTATTCGGGAAAAATGGCAAAAACTTTTTTCTGAAACAATTTCATCGAGCATTACCGAAAAATATTTGCAACAAAAATTTCCTTTAAAAACTGCTGTCAAAAATATTCTAATTGCTGGAAACCTTTTACCAACAAAGGATTTAGCGGATGCAATTTCTACTTTAAAAGAAAATGAAGCATTGATAAATGGCGAAGACTTATTAGCCATTTGTTTAAATGAAACTGCAACACAAGATTTTACATTTGATAAGAAATTTGAAAAAACTATTTCGTTTAATGCGGATTTCCAGATGATTACACGAGCATTTCAAATTTTTAAATGGAATGATGAGCAAATAAAATTCGATTTTGAAATTTTAACTAAGGGCAAAAAGTCAGCGCCAATCAGCACTTCAAATCAAATTATTGCACCCGAAAATATTTTTTTAGAAGAAGAAGCAATGATAGAATGTAGTATTTTAAACGCTTCCAATGCAAAAATGTATTTCGCAAAAGATAGCGAAGTGATGGAGGGTTCGATGATTCGTGGTTCGTTTGCATTGGGCGAACACAGTGTTTTGAAAATGGGTGCAAAAATTTATGGAGCTACCACAATCGGGCAGCACAGCAAGGTTGGCGGCGAAGTAAACAACTCGGTTATCTTCGGTTTTAGCAATAAGGCACACGATGGATTTATGGGGAATAGTGTAATTGGCGAATGGTGCAACTGGGGCGCAGACACGAACAACAGCAATTTGAAAAACAATTATGAAGAAGTGAAATTGTGGAGTTATGTGAAGCAGAGCTTTGAAAAAACAGGCACACAATTTTGCGGCTTGATGATGGGCGACCACAGTAAATGCGGCATCAACACGATGTTTAACACAGGAACTGTAGTGGGCGTTTCAGCCAATATTTTTGGTGCAGGTTTTCCAAGAAATTTTATTGCAGATTTTTCGTGGGGCGGCGCACAAGGCGTAACTTCTTATCAAGTGAGCAAAGCTATTCAAACTGCAAAATTGGTGTACGAACGCCGTGGGCTTGTGTTTGACGAAGTAGAACAAGATATTTTTTCGCACATTTTTGAAGCAACAAAAGCAAGCAGAGGGGAATAGTAAATTATCTTGCCATTGGACTTAAATCCAAATCATCAAATTCATTTTTCAAATACTTCTGATAAGCTGTAATAGCTATCATCCCTGCATTATCAGTACAGTATTCAAATTTTGGGATATATAAATTCCAATTTTTTTGTTTTGCAAAATCAGCTGCCATTTGACGTAAACCACTATTGGCGCTTACTCCACCAGCAATGCAAATTTCTCTGATGCCAGTTTGTATTGACGCTTTATTTAGCTTATTCAGCAAGATTGAAACAATTCGTTGTTGTACCGAAGCACAAATGTCATTCAGATTTTCCTCAACAAAATTTGGATTAGCTAATTTTTGTTTCTGCAAAAAATACAACACTGAAGTTTTCAGACCTGAAAAACTAAAATTCAAATCAGCAATTTTCGGTTCGGGAAAATCATACGTTTTTGGATTTCCTAATTGCGCATATTTATCAACCAACGGTCCACCAGGATAAGGCAACCCCAACATTTTTGCTGTTTTGTCAAAAGCCTCACCAGCAGCATCATCCAGTGTTTCGCCAATCACTTCTTGTTCCAAAAAATTTTTGATTAAAACAATTTGTGTATGTCCGCCTGAAACGGTTAAGCATAAACAAGGAAATTTTGGAGTTGGCTCATCAATAAAATTTGCCAACACATGCGCTTGCATGTGATTCACACCTATCAAAGGTTTGTTCATTGCCATCGCTAATCCTTTTGCATAACAAACACCTACCATTAAGGAACCAATCAAGCCCGGTGCAACTGTGCAAGCAAATACATCCACATGTTCTAGTTTTGTGTTAGATTGCTTTAATGCTTCTTCAACCACTGGAACAATATTCTTCAAATGGTCTCTGGAAGCCAACTCTGGCACTACGCCGCCGTATTGTTCATGTATTTTTTGATTACAAATAAAATTAGACGCCACTTTGCCATTTTTAAAAACGGCAGCAGAAGTGTCATCGCAAGATGATTCGATGGCTAAAATGGTTGGATTTTGCATAAAAATTCTGACTGCAAAATGAGGATTTATTTTCAAAAAAAATTACTTTTGCATCCGCTTTCAAAAAAAGCATGCGCCTATAGCTCAGTTGGTTAGAGCATCTGACTCATAATCAGGGGGTCCTTGGTTCAAGTCCATGTGGGCGCACAATACCAGTAAAGGGTTTCAATTAATTGAAGCCCTTTTTTATTTTTGATTTGCATATATACCACTGCTAATCCAATTTAATTTCAGGTTTTATTATTGCCAAAATCAATAAATCCCTAAACATTGGGCATTTATTGAAAATATTTCAGCCCTACCTTCTCTTTCACTTTTTCGTTCAGTTCTGAAATGAAAACGTCTTGTGTTGTTGCAAGTTTCAGTTTGCGGCTTTGCTCAATAACACTTCGTAAGTTATAATATTGTTGTTTTGTTAACTAACTAATTTTCTTTCTCTCTTTTAGGTTATTTAATGCTGCTAATTTACTGCCTCCCTTTTTGACTAATTTCAACACACCCAATTTAAAGTTGCCGATAAAGTTCGACAAAGTCGCCTTTGGCGCACAAAACAAAAGCGATTTTTTTAACTTATTAAAGTTGTTATTTTACTTCTACAACTGTGAAGAATTAAATTTGTGATTATTTTTTAATCCTCATATTTAGATATAAATTTGTTACAACATTAAATTTTTTTTATAAAAAAGACAATCTACATACTAGTTTTATTTTTGCTGTGCAGTGCATTTATATTGGCGCAAAACAGTAGTGAAATGGCTCAATTAAAAGCCAGTGAAGGAAAAAAAATGATTGAATTGCACAAATACGACGAGGGAATAAAACTACTGCAACAAGCACGAAAATCTGATCCTACTAATTTCAGAATATTATATGAAATGGGATTAGCTTATTATTTCAAACGCGATCTAAATAAAGCCATTTTAGTTTTTAATGAAATGATGAAAATGCCAGATATTAATGCCGATTGTTATGAATTGTTTGGCAATATTTTAGATGACAATCATCAATCAGAAAAGGCGATGGAAATGTATTACAGAGGAGTAAAAAAATTCCCTAAATCAGGCAGCCTTTATTATCAAATTGGTACCATGTATTTGGTTCAAAAAAAATACAACGAAGCTGTAAGTGCATTTGAAAGTGGAATTGAAGCCGACCCTAATTATCCGATGAATTATTTTCGTGCTGCTAAGTTATATTGCTATAGTAATGAAGAAGTTTGGGGGATGATTTACGGCGAAATTTTTTTAAATCTTGCAAGAGGCAACAAACATTCTGCAGAGATGAGCAAAATGCTATATGACACCTATCTAAGCGAAATTAATTTAACTAGCGATTCCACTTTAACTGTAAGTTTTAGTAAAGAGAAGTCTACATCAACATCACCAAATCCATACGGAACAACAGTTTATGAACCCACTTTAGAATTGGCTTTGAAAGGAATAAAATTTATCGACCTGAATTCGATTGACAAAGTAAGGACTAACTTTTTAGAAATTTATTTTAACCATAATTACGACAAGCAATTTCCTAATCCGATATTTGAATACCAGCTAAAAGTAAAGCAAGCAGGTCATTTTGAAGCATATAATCATTGGCTATTATTTAAAGGAAACGAAACTACTTTTGCAATCTGGCAAGCCAAGAACAAAGAAAAATGGAATAATTTTATTGATTGGTACAAAATACATCCACTCGAAATAACTGAACAAAATAAATTTTTCAGAAAAAAGATAGACCATTAATTTTCTATTTCTTTTTCTTGTTTGAAATTTTATTTTCTTTTATTGGCTTTGCCTTTTGTTCATCTTTGTCATCTAAGCTAATTTCTACTCTTCGGTTTCGGGCTCTCCCTTCTTCGTTGTTATTACTAGCTGCCGGTCGTTCAAAATTAAAACCACCAATGCTAATGGATTTCTCCTTTATTCCCCCGTCAATTAAATATTGTTTTACGCTAGCCGCTCTGTTATCGCTAAGCTGTTGGTTGTAGATTTTATTTCCTTGATTATCAGTGTATCCAAATAAAT
>CANFST010000040.1 GCA_947449695.1 Chitinophagales bacterium | reverse complement strand
GATTGTAAAAATTAAAAAAGATTTTGCTGGTCAGGCTTTAAAAGTGATGAATGCCATGTGGGGTGCCGGGCAAATGATGTTTAATAAAATATTAGTAGTGGTAGATGGCGATGTAGATATTCATGATTATGCAGCCGTTGCAAAATATGTTAGTGAACATTGCAATCCTTCATCAGATGTATATTTCAGTCAGGGGCCGATGGATGTGCTCGACCACAGTTGCAGCAAAATGGGCTTTGGTGGCAAGATGTGTATTGATGGGACTAAGAAATTTGAAGAAGAAAAAATTATTGAAATTGTTGCTGGTTTTGAGTTACTTGCCACTAATGAATTACAAAAAAATATTTTGCAAAATTTTGTGGAAATAAAAAATTGTAATCTTGATTTAGTAAAGCATAAAATTTCAGTCGCTATTTTTTCTGTAACAAAAAATAGAAAAAATCACATCAAAGAATTGGCTGCAAAAATTAGTTCATTGGAAGAAATGAAAAGTATTAAAACATTCATTTTTGTAGATGCCAATATTGATATTTCTTCAATTGCTGATGTACTCTGGAGGGCTTGTAATAATGCTGATGCAAGAAGAGATATTTTTATTGATTCTGAAAAATTAATTATTGATGGCACAACCAAAACAAAAGCATTCGACAATTTCGACCGTGATTGGCCCAACATTTTAATTCATGATGATGCAACAATAAAATCTGTTGACGAAAAATGGAGTAAATTGGGTTTAGGCGAATTTATTTCTTCGCCATCATTAAAATACAAAAAGCAGATGTACGGTGAGGGTGCGGTGATTGTATAATTTTAAATTGGATTTTACAGTCAATTACTCCTTTCTCACTTTTACCACAAAATCTTTTTCGCCATTTAAATGTAAAAAATAAATGCCTTGGGCTAAATCTTTCAAAGAAAGATTTGCACTAAAATTATTGGGTATCTTTTTCAGAACAATCCTGCCTAATACATCGGTTAAAATAATTTCGTTGACATCATTTGTTTTTTCCCATTTAACAAAAAGTATGTCATCAGTAGGATTAGGATATATTTCATACTTTGAATCCACAAGATTATTAACTCCGGAAATGACGATAGTGTAGCAACTGCTCAAATCATAACAACTATCTTCCTTTATGGCAACTGCATAAATGCCACTAACGCTTGGTGTGAAGCTTTGATTGGTTTCACCCGAAATGGGTTGCATGGTGTGACAATCTATCCACTGATAATTTACGCCTGCGTTGTTACAAGTTAAAGTATTGCCAACAGCTGTATAAGAAGCCTTTAAATTATTAAGTATGGTTAAATATACAACCACTATTGAATCGCATTGATTGGGATGATGAATATTAAAAGTATAAATGCCTGACGCAGTTAATGTAGAATCATACATTGTTATAACTCTGTTACAAACTGTGTAATACAGATTGAATTGTTTTACCGGAACAACATTCAACGTTAACATAACTATCGTGTCGCAACTAGGCGTTGAGCTATAAACGGTATCGTAATAGGTACCAGATTGTGTTAGCTGCATTCCGCTGAATGCATAAAAATTACCCTGACTGATAGTATGATTCTGTTGCACAAGAACGGGTTGAAACTGCACACTCAAATTCAAAACAATTATTGAATCACAGTTGGCATTAGCACTAATAATAGTATCATAATAAGTGCCGCTTTGTGTTAAATAATTTCCGTTGAAAAAATAATTTGAACCATGACAAATAGTTTTATTCAAATATTCAACATTGTTAAATGTATAATTCAAACTCAGCACTACTATGGTGTCGCAACTAACTGCATGAATAATGGTATCATAGTAAATACCAGGCTGCGAAATTATTTTACCATGTAAATTATAGGAGTTGCCAAAACAAAATGTTTGGTTGATGCCCTTATAATTGGGATAATCTTGAATTAGTAAGTTTAACTCAATTATAGAATCGCAAAACGGATTTGACGAAGGCAGCGTATCATAATAAGTACCAGTTGAGTCTATTATACGTCCCATAAAATTATAATTGGTGCCTTTGCAAATTGTTTCATACAAATAGGAATAATGTGGAAAATAGCCCACTTGCAAATTCAAATTAATGATGGAATCGCATCCTAAATATGTTGGAATGGTATCATAATAAGTTCCAGCTTGTGTTAAATATTTTCCAAAAAAATTAAACGAATCGCCTGTGCAAATGGTTTGATATAAATAATTATGAAAAGGGGTATTTATTACGGTCAAATTCAATTTTAAAACTGTATCGCAACTTATTGAAGAATGAATAGTATCAAAATAAATACCTGTTTGGTTTAACCATTGACCATGAAAAAAATAAGGATGTGCAATGCAAGTGGTGTAAGCTAAATATTTCATGAACTGATTAACTATTTTAACTACCTGCGAATCAGTTGTGATACAGCCATTATTATTGGCTGTGAGCGTATAAGTGGTAGTTGTGTTTGGTGAAATCAATAATGAATCGCCTGCAGCATTTATGCCTGCTGGGTTGGATGTCCAATTTAAAATGGAAGACGCAGGCATTACTTTACTAAAAGCTTTGAAATACAAATCAGGTCTTGATTGATAAAAATTATTTACCGAAATACCTTGATAATAATAATTAATGATATAAGGATAATTTGCGTCACATGCAGGTAAGCCGCTAAATGACTCGGCTTCAATAAATAGTTTTAAATTTTGTGGTGCAACATTTATACTATTTGCAATTGTCCCAATGCTTGTACTTGAAACTAAATCTCCAGATGACATACAAGAAGTAGGTCTAGCGATATAGCAAGTTTGAATTAACAGATTGCTAACCCCATCCCAACTGTAAGGTTGTTGTAATACAAAACTATTCAACCCTAAAGTGGTGTTATAATTATTAGTTGAATAAACAGTGGTAAGTGGTGTGGTTAGATCAAAACCAAAATTGATTGAAGATATGTTATTAAATGAATTATAGTTTACACAAGCCATTTTTATGGTGAACTCAGGATAATTAGCACAACCTGAACTTGAACTATTTTTTGTCAATACATTCCAGCCTATTTCACTAATAATTCCTTTTTGAAAACCCATAGCATGTAATTCACTGGCTAAGTAAATCATTTGGCATTTTGATTCAGTGCCAACAAACGGGGTAGCATAGTTATTATTTACCGCATTATTTACACCAATAATAAACGGAGTTGTACTATTGCTTGTAATGGCAGAAGCAGTTACTGCGCCACAATAATTATAAATAGTTGCAGGTAATGTGGTAAGCAAAGCAGATGAATTAGGGCAAATAGAATCAACACCCTGAATGGTAACTAATGGCGAAATTTCTTTTACAAAAATATTTACGCTGCCTGTTGCAATGCATTTGGTGTCATTAGTTTGAGGGATTTGTTGCAAGTGAATAGTATGATTTCCTTGGGTAAAAAAAGAAACTTTAATAGGCGAACCTGAATTCAAATTTCCATTCAGTAAATAAGTGTTAGCATCTAACAACCAATAATAATTGCAGGTGGGGCTATAAACTCCGTTTAAATCAATAGTTGTAAAATCTGAATTGCCACATAATGAATCTTTCGAACTGATTAATGGAAGCGGCGGACTGTAATGATTAATGACAATTGTTTTACAAATGGTATCTGCTAAGCAATTCAGATTCGGATTGGAAATCAAACACACAGTATAGTTGCCAATTGAATCAAATCGGTGTTGTGGATTTTTTGTTGAATCAGTATTTGGGTTATTTGCGTTGGCATAAGCATCGCCAAATGACCAATTCCATTTATTCACAAATCCATTTTGGCTATTACTTAAAGATGAATCATAAAATTGTATGGTGCTACCAGCGCATGTTCGTTTCACAAAACCAAAATTGGCAGTTGATTGTTTGCTGGTGGGTAAATAAAAAGGTACGGTATCATTACAACCCCAATGATTTAACGGAGTGAGTAAACAATACAATTTGGTTGCACTGCTTGGTGCCGGGTTTAAAATCAAAGTTTGGTTATTACCCAATAAAGTGGTTAAAGAAGAATCGTACCATTGATAAGCACTAAATCCTGTATCTGCCTGAACAGTGGCTGTAGTTATGCCCAAGCAAGTTCCGTTGGTTAAAACCGGCAAAGCACAAGCTGTTGAAAAATCAATATAAGCATAACCCCAATGTCCGCCAAAAGCACAGTCGCTTGCATCAAATTGAATAACAATGGTATGCCCTGCCAAGCCATCTAAATTAATGGTAGAAGCTGTCCATGGTTGACAATGCACTGATGGATCAATGGAAGAACCTGAGCCTGGCAAACTCAATGGTTTAAGAATAAAACTACTGCACTGAAGTACACTGTTGTTGCTACTCGAATCGAAAATAGTCATTCTGAAATCGGGTTGAAATCCGGGTTGATGTCCTCCATTCTGCAATACGGCAGCATAAAAATATTCTAATGAATATTTATTGAGCCCTTGAGGTATGTGTACATAATATTTTATCTGAGCACAAACTGAACCAGCTAATCCTTTATTATCACCTAATTGCAACGAATAGCCATTTGTTGTATAAGGGTTTACAACCGGAAAGCCACCATAGAAGTCAAATCCAGCGGAACGTATGATGTGCTGCTGGGCATTGATACCTGTGGGTGTTGCAGGGTAAATTAAGGTATCATTGGTATTTGAAATTTGGCTTACCGCCCCAACATTACCAAACCAATGATTAAAATTATTTTGTTCAAAATCAATATTAGGTGGGCAATAGGTTTGGGCAATACTAATTTTTGAAAAAAAGAAAAACAGAAGTAGTATGCTATTAAAAATAGCAATGTTAGTTGGTAGTTTCATGGTATTAAATTTAATGCAAATTAAAAAAAAATGATAAATAAAAAAATTGAAACCTTCTTAAATAAGGGATCAGAATTTTTGTAATTATTCACTTACCATGATTGGAATAAAACTAAACAAGAGTTGCTGATTTATGACTAATCTTAGTTGACACGACTTTGAAACACGGCAATTATTTCAGCGTTTTTATTGATGAGTTGTAGCTTATTGCCATTGATTAAGTAAGCCTTTGTTGATCGCATAGTTTCGATTAATTCATTTTCGATTTCTATTTTATCGCAGCTTGTTTTGGTACGATTGAAATTGCTAAAACTGATTTGGGATTGCATGATTTTATATACCCCCCAAAACTGGTTGCAACCAGCGAAACCTTTAAAACTATTATCTATATTGATTTTGAATTGAACTGGTTTTTCGGCATCAATAGCAATGCTATGATTATTGAGCGAAATTAAAAACCAATTGGTGCCTGTGAGTTTTACAATAGGTTCTTCGAATGCGGATGCGCCATCTTTTTTAAAGATGCTACATGACATCAAAAAAATAAACCCTGCTAATGCAAAAATATTTTTCATTTGGTTTAAACTATTTAAAATAAAACAGCCCCGATTTTTCAGGGCTGCTTATTTTTTTTATTTCATATTATGATATACTTGTTGTACATCGTCATCCTGTTCTAATCTATCTACCAATGACAATACTTTTTCGGCAGTAGCTTCATCACAATCAACCATGGTATTGGGGATGCGTTGCAATTCGGCACTTACCACATTGATGTTTCTATCTTCTAATGCCTTATTCATTTTGCCAAAATCAGCAAAAGGGGTATAAAAAATTATTACTCCTTCTTCGTCATCAAACATAAACTCTTCACATCCAAAATCAATCAGCTCAAACTCTAATTCTTCGGCATTCAGGTTTTCATTTTTGATTTTAAAAACACCTTTGCGTTCAAAAATAAAATCTAACGAACCCGTTTTGCCCATAGCACCATCGCCTTTATTAAAATGCGAACGAATATTAGCCACACTACGATGATTATTATCAGTTGCACATTCAACATAAATACCTACGCCACCAGGTCCGTAACCTTCAAATGTTACTTCTTCATAATTGGCCTGGTCTTTACTGGCAGCTCTTTTAATGGCAGATTCAATGCGGTCTTTAGGCATATTCAATGCCTTTGCATTTTTTACAATAGTCCGCAATCTGGCATTCAGTTCAATATCTGGCCCACCAGTTTTTACAGCAATAGCTATCTCTTTTCCGATACGGGTAAAAGCTTTACCCATTTTATCCCAACGTGCAAACATTTTGTGTTTGCGTTTTTCAAATATTCTACCCATTGTTAAAAAAAATATTTTTTTGAAAAATTAATCTACTAATTCGATATCAAACTGAACTAAACTAACAAACTCCTGCACTCTGTTTTCAATATCATCTTTTGTGATTTCACGTAATCTTTCAGCACCAAATTTTTCTACACAAAAACTTGCCAATGCTGAGCCATAGATAATTCCACGTTTCATGTTCTCAAAAGAAATATCTTTTGTGGCAGCCAAATGACCAATGAAGCCGCCGGCAAAAGTATCGCCAGCACCGGTTGGGTCAAATACATCTTCTAATGGCAAAGCTGGAGCAAAGAAAACAGAATCTTCATGGAACAATAATGCACCATGTTCGCCTTTTTTAATCACTAAATACTTTGGTCCCATTTCGCCCATGATTTTTTTAGCAGCTTTGACTAAGGAATATTCATTAGTCAGCTGACGGGCTTCCGAATCATTTACCATCAACACATCCACTTCTTTCAATACTTTTTTCAAATCATCTAAAGCGATTTCCATCCAGAAATTCATCGTATCCATCACGATTAATTTAGGGCGATTTTTCAAACGCTTAATCACCTGCATCTGAACCGCAGGCGTTAAATTACCCAACATCAAAAATTCTGTATCCTGATAAGATTCAGGAATAATAGGGTCGAAATCAGCCAATACATTTAGTTGGGTATCCAACGTATCACGGGTATTCATATCCATGTGATATTTACCACTCCAGAAAAAACTTTTTTCGCCTTTTTTTATCTGCACTCCTTCGTTTCTTACCCCACGAGCAGCCAATGCAGACAATTCGGTAGCTGGAAAATCTTCTCCTACCACTGCAACCTGATTAATTTGGGTAACGAAATTACTTGCACTCCAGGCAATATAGGTGGCGGCACCGCCAACAATTTTATCTGATTTTCCGAAAGGCGTTTCGATAGCATCAAAAGCCATTGTACCAACTACTAATAATGACATAATAAATTTTATTTTTTGAGTTTGCGAAGGTAGTGAACAATCAATTAAAAATTATTTTTCTTGTAAAACATCCATGGTGGTTTTTTGCTTTCCTTTTTCGTGATACAAAACAATATTGGTTTTTGTGTTTTCAAAATTCAAAACAAAAAATCCTTCTTCGCCCCAAACTCTGTATTCATGAGCATTGTGAGGCGGATTGATTTCATCGCCATGCAAAGTTTTGCTTCCCGAACCACTCACCACATATTGCACATTGCCTGTGTTGTAATATTGCAACGCATGTACATGACCGCTGGCAAAAATCACCTGATGATGTTTTTCAAAAACAGTTTGTAATTGTGTAATCATTTTTTGATAACTCGGATAACCCATCATCGACATTTTCACTCGGCTAAATAATTTTGGATGTTTCACTTTTCTGCCCAGCAAATTATCATACGCCTTGATGGGATGATGCGCCACTACAAGAATTTGCTGTTGCTTTTTTTCAGCAACACTTATCACCGAATCTAATTGCTGATAAAATATTTTTTCTTGTTCTTGATTAATTTTTGGTGTTCGTTTTTCATCTAATAAAAGCAACCAATCGGTATCCATAAATACTACACAAATTTTATTATCATTCATCTCAACTACCGATGGACCAGGGCTTCCGTGTTGTGGTAAAAAAACATTTTTAGTATTACTGATAGATTTATTCAATGCTAAGTTTTGTTCGATAAACGATTCTTCCATTTGCAACTTTTGTTTGCCCTTGTTGAAGTTGGTAGTATTCCACCAATCATGATTACCCGGTACAAAATACGCTGCGCCTTTATAGTTTTCTAAAATTGACAGTTGCGAAATGATTCGTTTTTGTGTGATGCAGCTACTATCAAAACCACGAAATTGAAATGGAAAATTGCGATAACAATTATCACCTAGAAAAACTAATGCACTGTTGGAGTTTCTGTTGATATTGGCTTTCAGGCTATCTAATGTTTCGCCTGTTAAATCATCATCGCCTGCATCGCCCACTAAAAATAGTTTGAAATTGGATTGTGCGGAGCAATGAAGAGCCACTAAAAATAAAATAACCGTCATTAGATGTTTCATTCCTCAAAAATAAAAAAATCCCGATGCCTTGTTGCATCGGGATTTTCTATTGTATTTATTGAATACGAATAAATGAATTTTGTGACTGTCCTACCCGGCATACGTGATATACACCACATCGCTTTGCTGACCGATAGGTGTATCGCTGATTAAGCCATAGGCGCAATATTCCCAAGTTTCGGCTACGCCAGCATTGGCAAGTGTGATATGGTCAACATAAGGGCTTTTGGTTACTACGGCTAACAAGCTCCAGCTGGCTGCGCCTTTTAAGCGATGCATAATTTTCATACCATCAACGCCTTTTTTAGTAAATTTCAAAGTAGGCATGCCACCTACCAAACTTACCGATAAATCGGGTTGGTAATTATCTTCATCTACCGTGTGATGACTGCCATTGAGCCCCAAATCATCGGCTGCGCCAGCAGGGGTGGCTGGGTTATCTTTTATTTTTTGAGCTTCAATGCGCAGCAGTGCCAAATTAGTTTTCTTGGTGGTATCACGGGCTGTGATAGCGGCATCTAAAGCAGCTTGGGCGGTAACTACGGCATCTATTTTATCAATGATGCCTTGGGCATAGCCCTGAATAAGTGTAATTTGAGGAGCCGTGTAACCTAATGATGCGCCAAGCGAACCCAATTGAGCTTTGAAATTAGCAAGCCATGCTCGAAGCTCACCCAATGAATGTGGGATGTAATCCAAAATTTTTTGTTTCATGTTTCTAATGTTTATTTATTTGTTAAAAAAAATGTTCTCTTATTTTTAAAATTTCACGGCCACAGTGCCGCTGTGGTTAACCATGCTGCGGCTGGTGGTGTCCACAACGCCATAGGTGGTGTCCACGGTATAGCTGTGGATAGCCACCGAGTGGCTGTGGTTCTCTCCGATGCGGCTGTGGTCATCCACGGGCTGGCTGTGGATGACCACAGTGTGGCAGTGAACCTCCACAGCCACATCCACGAGCTGTTTTTTGCCGCCGTTGGGCTGGTTTTCAGCTCAAATTTATTCTTTTACTAATTTAGTTACATATAGCAACTGATTATCATCTATCACTTTCAAATGGTATAAGCCTGTGGGTAATTGACTGATATTGATAGGTTGGTTGGATAACGAAGCATTATACTTAGTTTGCCACACTTTTTGACCTAATAGATTTTCTACTACCACTATGGTTTGGTTTGAAACTGCTTCGGCATCCACTTTTAGGGTAACAGCATCATTTGCAGGATTGGGATAAATGCTAAATTTATTAGCAACATTAGTTGGATTAGTTACAAGGTTCTTTTTGCGCCAAGCGCCTATACAATCTAATGTATGCCAATTTATATGCCCCCCATTTATATCACCTGCATATTTTACATCAGCGTATCTACCACAAACTGCACTGGCAGTTTCTACTGAAGCCCCTAAGCTCAAACCCAAAAATTTATTGTTGCTATACCAATTTCTACATGTTAAAAATGCGCCAGGAAAACTTACATTATCTATTTCGACGCCAATGATACCATTGGATTGATTAAACCAATTTACTGATAAGGTATTGCAAACGTCACCAGATGGATTAAATGCTATCACTGGTCTTGAATTGTTAGCAATAGATAATAATCCAGCAAAAGACCCATTAGTAAGGTTAATTGGGGGCATAATGCCGCCATTATCATAATGCAACTCAATATCATGAGTGGTTGTGTTTTCTACACTTACAGCCCAAGTTGCGCTACCACCAGCATCAGGGCAAGCAATACGGGGTTCTGAATAATGATTAGCACTTGTAAAACTATAGTAAGGACTTCCGTTTAAGTTTACATTTAATGTGGTATGAGTATTATCTACATAAGTAATAAAAAATTGCCCAAGTGGTGCGTCTGATATTGCAATATCCGGTTGTATGCATCCAGTAGGGTCAGTAATAACAATGGAAGGTGCTGAACTAAATATGCTGGTTAAAGAACCACCCAAAAAACCAAGTGAAGTAGGCGTTGCAGTAAATACTATCCCAATATCTCCATTGGCATTGGCATCAATATTAATAAAGGGAGCAGTGCCCGAACTAACAGGAAATTTGTAAATGGGTATTGAAGTAGCCAAACCTAGTGAAGAATAGCCAACCCCTGAATAATCTTCCACCATATAAATATAGTTATTAGTTGGCACATCTAAATAATAATACACCACCAAGGCATCATTACCCACAATAACTACATCGGGGTCTTGCGCATTGGGGTAAACAAGTGGTTGTGGTGGAATTGTGGAATAATAATCACTTAAATAAATACTTGGTTGTAACCATCCATTGTCAATATAATCTGATACAATAACGCCTTGCCAGTTTGCACCAAACATATTGCCTTGATAATCGCAACCCATATTGTGCCCCGATGGAATGGCGACACCAGATAATGGGTTGTCAAAATGAATGGGTGAATTAACTTGAGCATTGCTCATTTTTGAAAAGAAAACGAGCGAAAAAAATGTGATGATTTGTAAAATGTTTTTCATGATTTTTTTTTGTTTGATTTGTTAAAAAAATTAGGCTGTAATATTATTTTCTATAAAATGGAATTGTATGTCAACCGCTGTTGCATATTGCAATTTTGACTATTGCTTTTTGCAACTCCATTTAAATTTGTTGGTTGTATAAAAACAGGTATATTTGTTTCACCAAAAAATAAAAGCAATTTTATTTTGCTTGAAAATAAATATTAAATGGTGTTGAAAAATAGCATTGATAGGTATTACAGCAATTGTTGAATAAATTGTTTAGCAGTAGGTGATGGTGAATTATATCATAGTGAGCTTGTCGAACTACGAGCTATATTTTAAATTTTGAAAGCGATAAAAAGAAATTCAAAACAATATAATAATACCACTGTCAACAACAAAAAACTCCAAATCATGGAAACTGATGAAAAAATTAACGATGGTAAAATGTTTGCTAATTTGCGTAATTTTATTGGCATAAAACAAGAAGTGCTGGCAAGAGAAGTGGGTGTAAAACGGCAACGAATTTCGAAATTAGAGACCACTAAAAACATCCCACTGCCCACTCAAAAAAAATTAGTAGATGCCATGTTAAAAAAAGTAGAAGAAATAATAGCGGAAGAAGAGGGGGGGGGGGCACCGACGATTACCCCTAAAAAAACGGGTGCAAAGAAAAGCAAAACAAACTATAAAAAAGCATCGCCTTTAGCGCATATTAATAACGAAGTGAAAAAACTATATAGGGCATTGCTAAAAATAAAAAACAAATTGCAATGAAAGCCATCCACCCATATATAGCAATAGCTATTGTTTGGCTATCAAGTAGCCAGCAATTGTTTTCACAAAAACAAGCCAACATGTGGTATTTTGGAAGTCATGCCGCCATTGATTTTAACCAAAACCCACCTGCGCCTTTACACAATAGCCAAATGTTAGCATCATTGGGTAACAGCATAGCCGACCGCCAAACAGGTAGATTATTGTTTTATACTGATGGAACTCAATTGGCTTGGGATAGCACCCATCAATTGATGCCTGCTTTGCAAAATGGTACTCATCCATTTAATACTAATAGCTATGGTGGGAACAGTTGGGGAGGGCAAAACAGCCTCATTGCACCGCAGCCTGGCAATGATAGTCTCTATTATATATTTTCAACTGTAAAAACACCTAATGGTTTAAATTCCTTCTGTTTAACCTATAGCATTATCAATATGAATAAACATAATCATTTGGGTGATTTTACAGTGATGGGGCAGCTTTTATTAGATTCTATTACATCTGGCATTGCTGGGGTGGTGCATGGCAATGGGCAAGATGTATGGATAATCGTACATAAATGGAAAACCGATTCATTATATGCCTATTTACTAACTGCAAATGGTATTCAAAACCCTGTGATAAACGATATGAGCAGTAGGCATTTTAATAATGGTTATCAAGCCTTTAATGATGAATCTTTTAATTTCTCGGTAGATGGTAGTAGGTTTTGTGAATATAGGCGAAGGGGTAGTTATAGTGGGAATGCTATGGGCTGTATTTTTCTTTATACCTTTAATAATATGGCTGGGTTATTAAGTAATTCAATTACTGATACATTATTTCCTAATACAAATTCTATCAATATGGCTGTATTTAATTTGAGTTTTTCGCCTGATGGTTCAAGGCTTTATTTTGATGGGGTTAGGGGTAATGTTTCTGCAAACCAAAGCTTTGCTGGAGTTGTGCAATATAACTTAAATGCTGGCAGTCCATCCTCCATCAAAGCTTCGCGAACTATTGTAGATAGCATTTGGTATGCCTATTGGAATAACAGTACAATGACATGGGTTTATAATCGAAGTTGGAGATATTATGACGGGCTGCAAATAGCCCCTGACGGTAAAATATATATAGCTATTGGTGATTCGAATTACTTGCATGTTATCGCTAACCCCAATGGCTTGGGGGCAGCTTGCCAATTTATTCACAATGGGTTTAATGGGCATTATGAACAATACAACAATGGCTATGCTGGTGTGGGGTTACCTAATATTATTGCTACTTTTTTAGTGAAGCCACAAGCCAGTATCAATTATAAATATTGCTCGTTGGATAGTGTATATACGTTTACTAACATTGGCTTAACAGGCAATTTAACTTATCGCTGGTTTTTTGGCGACCCCAGCACGGGGGCAAATGATAGCAGCCACTTGCACAACCCCTTTCATGCTTTTTCGGCACCAGGCAATTTTACAGTTACCCTTATAGCCAGCAATGCCACCCAAAGCGATACCTTTAGCCATGTGTTATACATTGCGCCTGTGTTGCATACCCAAAACCATAACCCTATTCAGCTCAACTGTGGTCATCAGCAAGATACGCTGGGGGCTGCCCCACTGCCCCATTGCCATTATCATTGGAATACTTCGGCTTATATTACTGATAGCACCCTTGCCAACCCGGTGATTGCCAATGTGCCTCCGCTTTATTCGTGGGCTTTTACTGGCACCTATCACTATTATCTGAATACTTTTGATACCGTTCATCAATGCACCATGCTCGATACGGTTACAGTAAAAGTGAATTATCATTACCCTACCGCTAATGCTGGTGCAAATCAGTTGCTCACCTGCCATCAGCAAACTGCTGTAATAGGCAGCGCAGCCACCGCAGGCAATAGCTATATATGGCAACCCAGTGTAGGTTTAAATGATTCAACCCTTGCTAATCCTACTACTTCCATTACACATAACAGCAGCTATATTGTCATAGTTACTGATACACTAAGCCACTGCAAAAGCCGAGATACTGTGCTGGTTCATGTAAATGAACCCAAAACTTTTTTTAGTCAGCAAGTGGCTATTTGTGCTAATCAGTATTATACCCGTCCGCAAGGGCAAAGCACCAACACGGCAGGTACTTATATAGATACTTTAACCAACCATTTCGGTTGCGATAGTATTATTACTACCATACTCACGATTCACCCTATCAACCAAACCACTATCAACGCCGCTATTTGCAACAACCAAACTTACACGTTGCCTAATGGACAAAGCACCCATACGGCTGGTACTTATGTAGATACTTTAACCAACCATTTCGGTTGTGATAGTATTATCACCACTGTACTCACGGTGCATGCTATCAATCAAAGTAATATCAACGCAAGCATTTGCAGCAACCAAACTTATACGCTGCCTAATGGACAAAGCACCTATACGGCTGGTATTTATACAGATACTTTGACTAATCATTTCGGTTGCGATAGCATCATCACCACTCATTTAGCAGTGCTTGCGGTGAGTTATTATAGTCAGTCGGCCATCATTTGCAGCAATCAGTTTTTTACGCTGCCCAATGGTCAGCAGGTCAACACAGCTAATCAATACAGCACCATCATCCCCAATTATGCAGGCTGCGATAGTGTGATTACTACCACTCTTAGCATCAACCCCTTGCCCATAGTTGATTTAGGCAACGATACAAATTTGTGCGCTGGCAATGTATTAGTGCTCAATGCCAGCAGCAGCACAGCCAACAGCCAATATGAATGGAACGATTTAAGCACCAACCCTATTAAAACCATTACTACCAGTGGCATTTACACTATTCAAATCACGGCTTCGCCTTGTGCGCCAGTGCTTGATTCTATCCACATTCATTTTATTGATTGCAGTTGCGATATGCTTATGCCCAATGCTTTCACCCCCAACAACGATAATAAAGATGACGACATCAAACCCATCTACGCCTGCGATTTGCAACCATTAGATTACAGCTATAAAATCTTCAACCGCTGGGGGCAGTTAGTGTTTCAAACTACTGATTATACTATGGCTTGGGATGGTACTTTCAATGGCAAGCCTCAACCCATAGCTACCTATGTTTATTTTATCAACTGGAAAAACCCCAGCGGCGATATCCACCTCAAAAAAGGGGATGTGAGTTTGATAAGGTAAAAGCATAAAAAAATCCCGAACCATTGCTGCTTCGGAGTTTTGTATTTATCGGTTTTTTTGCTTTGCACCATTGTTGGTGTTTTCGCCAACAATCCTCAAATGGTGTTGTCGGAGAACAAACTCCGACAACGGCGCTGCTCTACTGCCGCTTGTGAACACCACCAAAGACTGAAAAATCAAGCTCGTCTAGGTTGAAGCAGGAGTATGAATAGTGAAACAGTAATTGTTTCATTATAGATTAAATTTGATAGCTGCTGCTATATTTAACTGATTGTACATATTATTAGGTGTATCAAAATAGGTTTTAAAAAAAATGCGTTTTTCCATCAGGAACTCTACTGACATCCATTTCACTTTCACAAAATAAACTTCCAATTTCCCATTAAATGACATACCGTTTGTGTTACCTATATCCTGTATTAGATACAAAATGACCTAGCCCCAAACCCAATTTACAATTATTAAGTGTAAAGTCTTTATACACTTTCCCAAACAAATCATAAATAGTTACTGGATAGTCTGAATATACAGGCTCTGTAGAATGAAGTATATAAGAATTTTGAACATATAATTTTAACCCAACAGACAAATCGTATTTTTCATTTATCGTTAAATCAGCCACAACAGCTAAACTTAAATTGACCAAATGCCTATTTGTAATACTTGGATGGTTATACAACTTATATTGTTCTTTTGCGTAGTAGGCATTTCCTACATAAAAACCAATACTAAATTTGGTATCAAAAGATTACTTCCCAAAAGCTTTATTGCTAAAACTTGAATCAGTTATAATAGAGTTAGCAAATATCTTCATTGAAAAAACAACTACAGCAAAAAGAAGTATGATTTTTTTCATGCTTACTATATTCTTAAGTTAGAACAAAAATAAGAAAAAAGCCCTGAAAATGAATTTTGTATGCTGTTTCAAAGTTATTTCTCTGCCTATATTCGTGTCACCACAAACATCATCGATTGTTTCGGCTAGTGAGTACTCTAACCGAGGTATAAGGATAAGATAAAAGGATAAAAACTTCCTGATTTTCAAAACTTGACCAATTTATTGTGTTTTTTTTTCCAAAAAAATATTTAATTTTGCAATACGATATGGGACAGAAGCAATACCTTATTGCTAAGCGTCCTTTTTTTTAAATAAAACTATGAAATAATGAATTGGAGTAAAAAAAACATTGTTTACTTCTGGGGGCTCTTCACAATCTCCATTTTATTTTTTGAACTTTCTGCAAAGGCTCAGGTAAGCCGTCCCTGGTTGAGCAAAGATATTTTCAAAACACATTACTTTATTGAAAACAAAGGGCAATATAAGCAAATTCAACATCAGGTAAAAGATGTGTTGTATGCTGTGCAAGACCATGATGAAATTTATTTTACCAAATCAGGTTTCACCTTTCATGTGGTGAAAATGCCAACAATTAAAAAAGAAGGCAATAAAGAAAACGAAGAAGCTGAAGAAAAAGAAAGAGCAAAGTCATTCAAAAGCCGAAAAGAAGAATGGGTTGAAATGAAATGGCTACATGCCAACCCCAATGTGGAAGTGATAGCTGAAGATAAAAGCCAGCATTATTTTACCTATGGCACAGCTGATTTAAATAGCTATGGCTATAAAAAGCTTACCTACAAAAATTTGTATAATGGTATTGATGTAGTGATGGAGCTGCACCCAAAAGGCGGTGTAAAATACACCGTAATAGCCGCTTCGGCTAAGGCTTTGCAGAAATATCAGTTTGAATATGCAGCAACTAACAAAGCACTAAAGACAAAGTTGATGAACAACCAACTCTATTTAATTAATCAATGCGATACTTTGATGGAAACAGGTTTAGTAGCAAAAGATGAAACGGGTAATGCCATTGTTATACAGTATAAAATGGCTAATCATATCATTTCTTTTGATGCAGCAAATGCCAAAGGGAAGATTGTTATTGACCCATGGGTAACAAATCTAACTTCAATTACCGGATATAATATTGGCTTTGATGTTGATTTTGACAAATTTGGTAATTTGTTTGCTTATGGTTATGATGGTTGTGTTGCTAAGTATAGTAATACTGGCACTTTGCTTTGGACTTTTTTAGGAACCGTAACTTCTATTGGTTGGTCATGGGGTAGTTTTTATTTCGGTAATTTTGTAGTAGATAAGCTGACAGGTAAAACCTATACCAGCCAAGCTTTTAATTTTGGTGGTTCACAAGTAGTTAGATTAGATGCGAATGGTAATTATGATAATTTTGTTTCTGTCGCAAATTCATCTTTACTTGAAATATGGGAAATGAAATTTAATTGCAGCACAGGCGAATTAATTGGCATGGGTGGTAGCACTAATTCAAATTTAAACTTTGGAATTATTGACACTACAATTGGTAGTGTTACAACCTCTAATGTTACAGGTTTAACTGGTTATCAAGAAGATATTGCAAATGCTGTTATTGATAATAATGGAAATCCGTACTTAATTTTTGCCGATGTTGCTGGTGGGCCCAATAACAGTATTTATAAAGTAAATAATAATTACTCAAGCGTAATTTGGAATACCCTCACAGGTTTTAATACAATGAATGAGAGCGATAACAAAACCTATGTAGGTTTTAATAGGAGCAATGGGATAAATGCATTAGCAGTAAACAACCAATATCTCTATTTTTACGATGGATATAATTTAGCAGCATTTAATGCTACCAATGGTACTCCGGTGGGTACTCCGACAATAGTGGATGTAACTTATTTGCCCAAATATCAGGGAGGTATTGTAACCAATAATTGCAATGAGGTGTATGTGGGTGGTAACAATGGCAATATTTTGAGGTACCAATTTAATGGCAGTGTTTTTTCAATAGTGGATACTTTGACAATTGGAGGGCAAGCTGGCAACAGAGTACACGATATGATGCTGAATACTTCTAATCAAATGCTGTATGTGTGTGGCGATAGTTTTGTAGCCGTTATTAATCCACAAACCATTTGTGCAGATTCTGCATTGCATCTTTCTTTAACAACTCATTGCCCAAATGAGGCTATTGTATCCGTTGTTTCAGCTGGAGCATCAACCTATTCTTATACTTTTATCTGGAAAGATTCAATAAGTGGGACCATCATAAGGACGATTACAAAACCAATTGGCATCATTCACGATACTTTGGTAGGCATTCATCCTGATTCTATCATTACTATAGCGGTGGTTAGAAATTCACCCTGTCAGATTATTGCTAATACAGTTAAATTCAGTTTACATTGTGCCGATAAAACAGCATTCATTTGCCAGGGGCAATCTTATGTTTTATCTAATGGGCAAGTTATTCATTTAACTGGCATATATCCCGATACTTTAAACACTTATTTAGGAGTTCATGATAGTATCATATCTGTGCAATTAATTATCCGGCCTATTCTTCACAAAACTATTCATGCAAATATTTGCAACAACCGTACTTACACTTTACCTGATGGACAAATCACCAACACGGCCGGCACTTATATAGATACTTTGATAAATCATTTTGGCTGCGATAGTATTGTTACCACCACAATTATTGTTCATTCATTATTTAAAGATACAGTTAAAGCCAGCATTTGCGCTAATCATTTTTTTACTTTGCCTCGTGGACAAATGGTTAATCAATCAGGCATTTATAATGATACGCTATCTACCCATTATGGTTGCGATAGTATTATCACAACTATTTTAAAAATAAAACCCATTAGCCAAGCCACTATAAATGCTACTATTTGCGGTAATCAAACTTATACATTACCTAAAGGAACAAAAGTAAATACCGCTAACACTTACAAAGATACTTTATCAAATTATTTCGGCTGCGATAGTATTGTAACGGTTCATTTAATAGTAAATGCAGTCAGCTATTATACACAGCACCAGAATATTTGCAGCAATCAATATTTTACTTTGCCTAACGGGCAGCAGGTAAACATAGCTAATAGTTACAGCACAATTATTAGTAATAATGCCCATTGCGATAGTGTGATTACAACTATACTGACTGTATCTCCCTTACCCAATTTATCATTGGGCAATGATACAAATTTGTGCAGTGATAATGTAATAGTTTTAAATGCTACCACAACAACTGCCAATGCACAATATGTATGGAATGATTTAAGCACCAATCCTGTTAAAGCTATTACTAACAGTGGAGTTTATAGCATTCAAATCACTGCATCGCCTTGTGCACCAGTTGGAGATTCTATATATATTCATTTTATTGATTGCAATTGTAATATGCTGATGCCAAATGCCTTCAGCCCGAACAACGACACTAAAGATGATGACATAAAACCCTTCTACGTCTGCGATTTGCAACCGCTCGATTATAGCTACAAGATCTTCAACCGATGGGGGCAGTTAATTTTCGCAACTAATGATTACTACATGGCTTGGGATGGTACTTTCAATGGTAAGTTGCAACCAATAGAAACTTATGTTTACTACATCAGTTGGAAAAATGCCAGCGGCGATATCCACCTCAAAAAAGGGGATGTGAGTTTGATAAGGTAAAAGCATAAAAAAAATCCCGAACCATTGCTTCGGGATTTTTTGTTGTTGTCTAATATCTTAGTACTCTATACTAAAATCTATTTCTTATAACGCACCATCAAATCATTAGCTGTTTTAGTAATAGCTGCAATTTCAGCGTCGCCAATGTTGCCTTTCGCAATAGAAGCCATCGCATCTTTTTGTGTAGCTTTCATTGCACTTAAAAATTCTTCTTCAAATTCTTTAATCTTGTTTACAGGCACAGCACCCAACAAGCCGTTTGTTCCTAAGTAGATAATAGCTACCTGATCTTCTACAGCAAATGGGCTGAATTGTTTTTGTTTCAAAATTTCTACGTTACGAGCACCTTTATCCAACACCGCTTTTGTAGCAGCATCTAAGTCAGACCCGAATTTTGAGAACGCTTCCAATTCACGATATTGCGCTTGGTCTAATTTTAAAGTACCAGCAACTTTTTTCATTGATTTAATCTGAGCCGAACCACCCACACGACTTACTGAAATACCCACGTTAATCGCTGGGCGAATACCGCTGTTGAATAAGTTTGATTCCAAGAAAATCTGACCATCAGTAATCGAAATTACGTTAGTAGGAATGTATGCAGAAACGTCACCAGCTTGTGTTTCGATAATTGGTAACGCAGTTAACGAACCACCACCTTTTACCAAATGCTTAATAGAAGCAGGTAAATCATTCATGTTTTGAGCAATGTCATCACGAGCGATAACTTTTGCAGCACGTTCTAATAAACGGCTATGTAAATAGAACACATCACCAGGATAAGCTTCACGTCCTGGAGGTCTTCTTAACAACAATGACACCTCACGATAAGCCACCGCTTGTTTAGATAAATCGTCATAAACAATCAACGCTGGTTTACCTAAATCTCTGTAGAATTCTCCAATTGCAGCACCTGCAAATGGTGCATAGAATTGTAATGGAGCTGGGTCAGCAGCTGATGCTACCACAATGGTAGTATAAGCCATTGCACCTTTTTCTTCCAAAGTTTTTACCACCTGGGCAACTGTTGATGCTTTTTGTCCGCATGCAACATAGATACAATACACAGGTTCGCCTTTATCAAAAAATTCTTTTTGATTGATAATGGTATCAATCGCAATAGTTGTTTTACCAGTTTGACGGTCACCAATAATCAACTCACGTTGACCACGACCAACCGGAATCATCGCATCAATCGCTTTGATACCTGTTTGCAATGGTTCTTTAACTGGCTGACGATAGATAACACCTGGTGCTTTACGTTCCAAAGGCATTTCGTAAGTATCGCCTGCAATTGGTCCTTTACCATCAATTGGCAAACCCAATGTGTTTACAACTCTGCCAGCCATACCGTAACCCACTTTAATAGAAGCGATTTTACCCGTACGGCGCACTTTTGCACCTTCTTTAATGCTGGCAGATGAACCCATCAATACCACACCCACATTGTCTTCTTCTAAGTTCAATGCGATTGCTTGTACACCATTTTCAAACTCTACCAATTCGCCATATTGCACATTGTTCAAACCATACACACGGGCAATACCATCGCCCACCATCAATACGGTACCTACTTCTTCCAATTCAGCAGCAGTGTTGAAATTGCTCAACTGCTGACGAAGGATTGCTGAAATTTCTTCTGGATTTATTGCTGACATTTTATGTTGTTTTATTAAATTTTTTGAGGCGCAAAGGTAAGTGATGCACTTTTAAAGTCAAAACAAAATCTACATTCTATTTCCATTTTAAATATCACATTCAAATGGCTATTGCTTTCTTTAATTTATTATTTCATCTTTGCAACTCAACAAAAAAAATTATACATGGATAAATAACATTTTCTAAAATAAAAGTATCGCTTTCTTTTCTTCCTAACGAAACTTGCAAAATTTCAAAACAGAAAAAGAAGCAGTAATGGCGGTACACCCACGGGTGTACTGGTTTGCTGTTTTCATTTTTCTGTAGGCTTGCAAGTGCCTCGTTAGGAATGGGAACAATTAAAGCAAATTGGGTACGCCCTTTTTGTTTTTGGCAACTTCATCAAAACAAAATCTAAAAACATAAAAATCATGACGTCAAACAAATTACAACATGCAATAGTAAGCATGGGGCTTATTACCCTTATTGCTTGTGGGCAATCAAAAGAACAACAAGCAGCAGCAGAAAAACATAAAATAGATTCTATTGCCAATGCAGCAGCACAAAATGAAAAGGTTGAATTGCTTAAACAACAAGCAACACAGGATAGTATTAAAAACAGCAACGAACAAAAAGCTGCTGAAATCGAAGGTTTTAAAAATAGGCTTGTCGAATTGAAAGGTCAGCTTGCAACAGAGCAAGCAAAATTAGAAGATATAAAATCTTTTCAAATAGGCAGAAGTGTTTCCGAAAAAGAACAACAAATTGGTCAGCAAACAAAAGTTATTGAAAGTTTGAAAGTTCAAATTACCGATTTAGAAAACCAAATTTCAAAATAAATAAACCAAATCATCATGAAAACAAAAATTACTTTTCTTGTCCTTTTTATTTTGTTCAGTTCTTTAAAAAGTTTTAGTCAAGCTTCTCTTCAAACTTCTTCAGGTACTACTCACTTTATTAATGGTATTACACCTGTAATTACAACTATCACGGCAAGCGACCCATCGGCTGACTCAATCAACATCTATTTATACAACCAATATAATGTGGTGGTTGATTCTTCTATTGACATGACTGGTGGAAATTCTTCACGTAATTGGAGCTATGATATGGGCAAGGTTGATACCAATTCCTACTTTACAGCAGAGTTTTTCAGTTCGGGAAACTCAATAAGTAGTGCTACGTTTACTCCAAATATAAAACCAAAACCACAATGGTTAAATATTGGCGGCTCTTACACAAATTTGATAGTAAATTCAGACAGCTTTACGCTACATGCAACAATTCCAATTCTTAGTATTATCAACAACAATACTGTTCCATCAAGCTACAAAGGAATTGGAGGCGATGGGTTTGGGATTGGAAATGCAAATATTGATTTTGATGCTTCATGGAATATGACAACAGGAATAGCAAACCTTAGTTCAGCAACAGCATTGTCGTTAGATATTAATTCTCTAGGCAAAAATGCACCGAAGCCCAATAATAATTTTCAAACAAGTACAAATATTAGTTTAGATGGAAATTTTAATTTGGTTGCAGATGCTTCTATGGAATGGAATCCAACGCCATATAAAGTTTCAAAAAAGTTCAATGCAGTGCCATTGGTTGGCGTAGGTGCAGGTGCATTTAGTGCAGGTGTAGGTTGTATATCGGCGGAAATAGGATTTCAACTTAAACCTAAAGTTAAAGCACAGGTTGTTTTAGGTTACGATGCAATAAGCAATCAATGGGGATTTGTTCAAGTAGGAAATAATGCAACACAAATTTTAGGAAAAGTTGCGGCAACAGCTTCTGTTGAAGGGAAATTATCACTTTTATGTGCAGGTGGTTTTTCATGCCTTACTATTGCAAGAGGTGAAGTTGATGCGACATTAACTATTGGTGCAGGTTTCCGCCATAACTCATTTACAGCTCCACTTGATACTGCCTTTTGGGGCGGTCGATTTGATATTCATGCAGAAGGAGAAGTAATGGGTTATCATAAAGAAGGAGATTATGGTCCTTGGTATTTTCCAAGTAATGCCGACACCTTTGCTACAAACTTTAGGATGATTAATTCAATGAAAGATGACTTTTTTGATTTATCAGCTAAAACTTTAAAAACGACAACTAATGTTACTCCAAAAGCTTGGACGATGGGCGTTATATCTGCAAGAGATTCTATTTTAGCGGTTGCTTGGATTGACGATATTAATTTCGGTTCAAACAATTCTAACCTGCTTATTACTAATTATAATGCTTACACAGGAAATTTCTCAACTCCAGTTTCTATCGCAAGTAATGACAGCTCAATAATTCAACCATCAGTTTCTTTATTGCCAAATCATAACTCATTAATTGCTTGGACACAAATGGATGGCGTATTTGACACATTGCAATCTTATGATAACAATCTTGAAAAGCAAAATATTTGGTTTGCAGTTTTCGACCCTAATTCCAATTCTGTTATTTACAAAGCACAATTAACAGATGCTTCGGGCAATGCACCCGAAGGACAGCCCAAAATTTATTGGGGAAAAGGAAATCAAGGTATGATTACATGGGAAGTTGGCGACCTAACAGCAATGAATGGTACAGATATTTACTATTCAGTAATTACAGAAAATGCTGGGACATACTCATTTTCAGCACCAGCTATCATTTCTAATTCAATTGGGAATAATTTTAGTCTTCAATTAGCTTATTATGATTCAGTAAAAGCAATAGCAGAATGGATTTCAGACCCTGATATGAATGATTCTACAACAAACGATATTATGTATTCAGAGTGGAATGGCTCTACATGGTCATCGCCAGCACAGCGATTTATTTTAAACAATGGTTATCAAGTAAAAGACATTACTATGGCTGCAAACGGAAGTTATGGCGTAGAAGGGTTTACTTATAATTACTTGAATTCTGATAGCACTTTAGTAAACGGCGTTTACCTTGGTTGGTGGAAAAATAATGACCCAATTGGAAGTTATGATTCATTAATTGTAGAAGATTCAACTTTATATTATCAACTACCACAAGCAGCAGTAAGCACCAATGGCAACGCATCATTGACATTACAAATCAGAGATGTTACAGACCCTAATGATAAAGGATTATTAAACTTGTTTTTAAAAGACTTAAATTCATCTAATGCTTGGGATAATGTTTCAGTTACTAATCCTGCTGGTTTAGGCGACTTGTGCGATTCTACTGCTTTCGTTTGGGATGCTTCTTCTGCTTTTGGAAAACTAAATGGCAACGGAAATGACATTGGATATTTGTTCACACAAGAAATGGATAGTGTTGGTAATACTCATCCTGGCTCTCATGGTCAAATTTTCGGCAATCCAAATCTTAATTTAGTTTTACGTGCATTCCAAGTAAATAATAATAGCGGAACAATGTCAATTACAGATGTGCAAGAACCAAGTACAAATCCTATTTACACGTTCTATCAAAATGTTAAATCGTTCAATAATGACTTTGAATTAAAACAAAACATTCCAAACCCATACAATAATGAAACAGTGATTCCTTTTCATATTGGCATTGGTGGCAAAGTAAAATTGGAAGTGTTTAATATTTTGGGTGGACAAATTGCAACATTGTTAAACCAACAACTTGAACCTGGCGACTATGCTACACAATTCAATTCAGGCAATCTTGCAAACGGCATTTACTACTACAAATTGACAGTTAACAATTCATCTGTTACAAAGAAAATGGTTGTTGCTAAATAAATACTTTAAACTGCAAAAGCAAGCCGTTAAAATACGGCTTGCTTTGCTTTTTAGTTGCATTTAACAAGCAATTCAATAACTACATTTGTATTCATTATGAACCTAATTGTTTTTACACATATTTTTGGCTTGCGGTTATTTTGTTTTTACAATGACCCATCAAAAAATCTTCGACCATTCAATAGAAAGTCAATCATTGAAACGCTGCCAAATGTTGTCAATAATTTTATCACTCTTCCAGATGGCAAAGTTGTCTATAGTGGGACGATTTTACAAAGACCGCTAAAGCATCTTCCTTTTCCAGATGACTTTTTACATCACGAAGGAGTTGTTATTGGAACAACAGCCGGTCAAGAAGAAATAATATTGGAGATGAATGAAACCTCAAATAGAAGTGGGATACATAATGTCAGCTTACGTAACTTTCTCAATCCCTATGGTTTTAAAAATTTAGTTGTCAACTATGAGCCAAGCACCCCAATTGATATAGCTGTCTTGTTAAGTCGGGCAAAAGAATATGATTATCATCCTTATAATGTTAACGAACTTAATTGTATTGACTTTGCAAAATGGTTAGTGTTTGAAGAAAAAAGATTTTCGTTCAAAGAAATGCAAATTGAAAAATGTGATGTATTGATAGCTTACTATAAAGATATACTGTCTGAAACAATTGAACTGGAACAAAAGGAACAAACACAAAAAGAATTAGACCATATTATAACACGAAAAAAATCTTTGATGAAGGAGATAGAATCAATGTCTGTCAGTCATGCAAAAAAACTATAAACAAAGAAAAAGGCGATGAAATTTCATCGCCTTTTCTTTGCGCCTTTGCGTGCAAAAAAATCATTAAATAATTTTTTGCTACTTCCATAAAATATTTTAAAATTGCACCCGTTACAATTCTGTAACAACTAAATATTTAATCACAGTTCATCACTAAAAAAAATTAAAAACATGACCGACAATCAAAACAACAGCCTCAACATGGCTAACACCACCACCGCCTACATGGATAAAAATGTAGCCATCTTCACTACCAACACAAAAGTTACAACCCTTTTAGCAGGCATTAAAGGCACAGTAGTTTCAATCAACCAAGCAGCCACCGCACAAGGATTAGATAACACAGGCGCAACCACCACCAAAAAGAATTTACACCAAATTGCTAACGATAAAGCCGAACACGTTTGCACAGGCTTAATGGCTTACGCCGATGATATTAACGACCAAGTTTTAGCAGCACAAATTCACTTCACTCATTCCGATTTCATTTTAGGTACCACCGCCGAAATCGTTAATCGTATGCAATTAGTTCACGATAAAGCAACAGGCATCGCCATTGCATCACTAATACCATTCAATATTGTAGCAACAGATATTACCGATTTGCAAACCGCAATTACAAATTACAGCAATGCTGCACCAACCAAAAAGGTATTGCAAGCAGCAGCCACCGCAGCCACAGCCCAACTCACCACATTGTTTACAACTTTGCGTACCCAATTAGGCAAAATGGATAATTTGGTAAAAACCTACAAAGCAGCACAACCAACCTTTGTAGCAGGTTATATCAATGCACGTAAAATAATTGATTTAGGCAAAACACAACAAGCCGAAGAACTGCACTTAATGCCACATCATTTTGAGGCAATCTTCGGAAAAAAATTTCAAGAAGGCGATACATTCACAGTTCGCAATCACAGCACCGTTCCCATTGAATTAGCATTGACCGATACACCAGCTACAATGCCGACAGCCAACAAAATAAGAGTAGAAGCAAATGCCGAATTACAAGCATCAGTTTCAAAAGATTTTGGTGGCATATTCGCCCATTGGCTAATCGTCAACAATCCAGCCGACATTGATGATGCCCATGTAACAATCATATTAGCACATGGCAAATCAAAAAGCAGCGCAGCACCAATCGGAAACGCATCAGCGTAAACTTTAAATAGCAAAAAGGCGATGAAAATTTCATCGCCTTTTTCTTTTCACCTTTGCGTGACAACTATAAAATAAACCAAGATACCTTTAAACTCAATCTTGACAACAGAAAACAAAATCACGATAGCAGAAAAATAAATTGAGTGTACAAAAAACAATTTGTCCCCTGCATAAAAGTCAGTCAAGCGTACAAAAAAATAGCCAAAGACAGCAAAAAAGTCAGACCCCACAACAGAAAAATTCCAACAGTCCACCAAAAACAAAAACGAGATAACAGAAAACCATTTAAAGACCATAAAAAAAGAAAAGGAAGCAATCTAATTCATCATTAGAGCTTCCTTTTCCTAATTCTTTATCCCGATATAATTTTTGTTTGTCTTTTCATTGTACCTTGTACATAATACATGGTACAACTAACTAAATTTTACTCACAAACTCATTGCCCACAAACTGTTTTCTGATGTCATTCAAGTCTTTCAAAACTGATGAATCAAAAATATTGTTATCAAATTCCAACACAAATCCACCAATCAATTTTTCATCTACTTTGGTTTTTAAATCAACATTTTTCAAAGCTGAGCTTTGCTCAATGATAGATTTAATTTTGCCAATCGTAGCAGCATCAACCGCTACAGCACTGGTGAATTGCACTTTAGTAATTCCTTTTAATTCATTGTATTGGTTTATTACTTCGTTCATAATTTCTTTCAAAAAACTTTCACGTCCTTTTGAAATAACAATTTTGAAAAATGAAGTAGTAATATCCGAAACCTTGTTGCCAAATATGGCTTGAAAAATAGTTTGTTTCTTGTCAACTGGAATCACTGGGCTGCGCATCATTACAGCAAAATCAGTATTTTCAGCAATTGCATTAAAATACAACGCATCATTGTAAATCGCTTCAACCTGATTTCTTTCTTTCGCCAAATCAATTAATGATTTAGCATATCGCCCAGCTAATTTAATGTTTCCCATTTCTCTTTATTGTATTAAGAATTAAGTATTAGGTATTATGATTTTAAGCTTTCCTGCAATTTAAAAATCATGTTTTGTAATTCCTTTATTCTTTCTGATAATTCTTCTAATTTTTTGTTTTCAAAGTATTTAAACGTTACCGATAAAATCAACTGCGTTTCCAACTCACACAACGACCCTGATGCAATTGATAAAAAATGTACAAATTCATTGTTCGAATTTCTTCCTGCTCCTTCGGCAATATTACTCGGCACTGAAACTACTGAACGATTTATCTGACTTGTTAATCCGTATTTTTCTTCTTTTGGAAATGATGAAGTTATTTCATACACCTCTTTCGCCAATTCCATCGCCTTTTGCCAAACTTTTAAATCTTTGTATCTGTGCATTTTGTATTTTTCTTAATACCTAATACATAATTCCTAATTCAGCTTTATCTCTCCTACCAACTGATTCAAGTAGTTCATTTGTTCGCCATCTTTTTTCAATTCTTTG
>CANFST010000039.1 GCA_947449695.1 Chitinophagales bacterium | reverse complement strand
TGGGAGTGCCTGATACACAACGTGCTTACAAAGCCGCTGGCATTGGAGCTATTGTGGTGGGTGATGAAAATTATGGTGAAGGTTCAAGCCGTGAACATGCAGCTATGGAGCCTCGTCATTTAGGTGTTCGTGCCATTTTGGTAAAATCGTTTGCTCGTATTCACGAAACCAATTTGAAAAAGCAAGGTATGTTGGCATTGACTTTTGCTAACAAAGAAGATTACAACAAAATCCAGGAAGATGATAAAATGGATATTGTTGGTTTAAAAACTTTTGCTCCAAACACACCATTGACAGTGGTTTTACATCACAAAGATGGCAGCTCTGAAAACATTACAGTAAACCATACTTACAACGAATCACAAATTGGCTGGTTTAAAGAAGGTGGTGCATTGAATGTGATTAGAAGAGAGTTTAAGGCGTAATTATTAGAGCATATTTTTTGAAATAAAAAGAGCAACTCAGAAATGGGTTGCTCTTTTTTTGTGTAGATTTGGAAAATGAAATGGGAAACTATTTATTGGTTTTTTATAAAGAATCTTTACGACTTTGATTTTTTCAGGACAATATTTTCTGATTTATCAAGGAATAAGCAAATCAATATTCCACTACTCTGCTTATTTGTAGCTGGTTATAGTATCATAATTCTTTTTTTATTCTTTAAAAAAACAAGGCAATATTTAGGGAAGTATATTTTGATTTTAGCTGCAATGTTTTTTTGCACTAGCATAATTTGGTTAGGATTTGAATTGTTACATTTTCGACTCAAAAATTTTTCAATCGAAATCTATACGATTTTAATCCTTCCACTTTTTATTCCATTAGCTTGGTTGATTATTGTTCAACGAGTAAAACATAAAATAGTGCGTTGGTCATTAATCGCTTGTTTTTATCCAATAATTATTTGGGTTTTAGAACTATTCACTCTTACTTATTTTATTTCTAATTTTTGGAAATTAGAAATTTTAAAAACTGAAGTACTTCATGAAAATTTGAAAATAAAAATCTGTGAAGATTGGTATCCAAATTATTCTTTCCAACTTACTGAAAATAAATTGGGAGGCATAATTGAAAAGGAATACAGTTTTAATTTGCCTGGAGTTGATAACAGAAGTGTTAATGATTCACTGAAATTGATTGAATTTAAAAATGATTCCGCCACGATTGTTTTTTATCAGTTGTCAGGTCATAAACCTGATATGTTTAATGACACTTGTATTTACGTAGATGGAAAGTTATTTTTGAAAGAATATTCGGGGGGAAAATTCAAATATAGTTTCATTAAGAGCGATTTAATTTGGAGTGAATTTTAGAACTCAATTCAAAAATGGGTTGCTCTTTTTTTTGTAGATTTGAAACCGTATGAGAGTAGAATATTTTTTTAGCATTCCATTTTGGGGAATATTAATTTTTATAACTAAACTTCCATGGTTAAACTCCGTTGCAATAATGTTGTGCATAGTTTTAGGAATAGTGCATTTTAAATTGAAAGAAATATTTTCATTGAGTTTGCTTTTAAAAATTTTTACTTGTTGCTTGACAATCAGTTTGCTTTTTATTGGATTATCATACTGCAAAGTGTATTTCAAACTTTTTTATTTTTCGGTGTTTGTTGTTTTGTTTACGCTTTATCAAATTCCTGTGTTGGCTTTACTTTTAATTGCCAAAATCCAATCAAAAAAGAACCGGAAACTTTCTTTTCTGCTTATTTCTTATCCCATATTATTATTCGTAGGCTGGGCGTTGTTTTTCATTGGTTGTAATTTTTCTATACCAGCAAGATTAACTAATGTATGCCAATTAACTACATGGATAAATATTGAGGAGAACTACGAAGATTTCATTGATGAAAGCTTTTGTTATGACGTTAGAGAATCTAAGTTTTTGCTGTTTGAAAAAGTAACTCCAATAAAATGGGGAGGAGGTTTAAAATATTCTACTTCATTTTTTCTTTTATCAAAGCGAAATGATTCACTTGATATAGGTGTAAGTTGGAATGGTGATAAAAAAATTGCTGATACAGTTTTGATTTATACCAACGGCAAATTAATTGGTGATTTAAAATGATAAGTCAACTCAGAAATAGTTTGCTCTTTTTTTTTTGTGTAGATTTGAAAAATGAACAAAAAACATCTCCTCATTTCTGCAATCGTACTTCTTCCATTCTGCCTCATCAGCGATTGGTTGATTGAACATCATTTTATTTTCAAAAAGGAATATTGGGGTTTGTATGATAATTGGGTTCATGGAATGATTGCTGTTTTGATAGCACTTCCATTGTTTCAAAAATTTGAAATCAAGTCATTAATCATTGTGTTTCTCATCGCTTCATTGCTCGATTTAGACCACTTCGTTGTCAACTTTTCTTTTTCATTGACTAAAGCAATTTCACTTCCAATCCGACCAATCACTCACAGTTTGCTTTTTGCAACATTAATGAGTGTTGCATTTTTCGTCATCACAAAAAACAAAAAATGGACTTGGTTGATTTTTGTTGCAATTGCATCGCACGTGGTAAGAGATGCTTATGGAGGATTGACTCCGATATTTTATCCGTTGCCTATTTCTAAAATTCCTTATTGGAGCTATTTAATGTGTGAATGCTTAATGATAATTTTATCATTTAACATTTCAAAAAATAAAAAAAATCCATTTAAAAATGTTTTATCATTTTGACATGAGGGATCAATACTTCTAAGAACTCTTCCCCATTTGATTTGTAGCCACATTTTTCGTAAAATTCTTTGGCATGTAATCTTGCATTTAATTCAATACACTTAATATTTTTTTCCTTAGCAAGCTTTTCCGCAAACACCAACAAATTTTGTCCAATTTTTTTTCCTTGCAAATCAGCCACTACTGCCATTTGTCGCAATTTAAAATTATCGTTTTTTAAATCAGTTAAAATACAACAACACACCAATGTTTCATGAAGAAAACCAGCTATTAAAAAATCCGATTTGTCTTTTTCTAAATCATCTGCTGAAAATATCAATCCTAAAGGCTTACGCAATACTTCAGTGCGCAAATGAACCATTTTAGTATAATCATTTGTGTCAAAAAAAATTTGTTTGAACTGAATAGAAAAAACATCTTGCATACATCAAAAATAATAAATCAGGAAAATGAATGTTGAATTAATTTTACCTTTGCAATATGCAACTGAACGAATTAACCGCTATTAGCCCAGTAGATGGGCGTTATCGCAGCAGAACCAACCAATTAGCTGTTTACTTTTCTGAATTTGGATTAATCAAATATAGAGTGCTGGTTGAAGTAGAATATTTTATTGCCCTCTGCGAATTGCCTTTGCCAAATCTGCAAACCATTGATAAATCGGTATTTGAAGCATTTCGCAACATTTATAAAAATTTTAGCGAAGCCGATGCACTAAAAATAAAAGCCACTGAAAAAATCACTAACCATGATGTTAAAGCGGTTGAATATTTTTTGAAAGAAAAAATGGATGAGTTAAAATTGGGCGATGCTAAAGAGTTTATTCATTTTGGCTTAACCTCACAAGACATCAATAACACAGCCATTCCATTATCAATTAAAAACTGGATGGAAGAAAAATATCTACCTGAAATCAATCAATTAAAAGACACTATAAAATCATTGGCTAATGAATGGGATGATGTGGTAATGCTTGCTCATACACATGGACAGCCTGCCTCCCCTACCCGATTGGGTAAAGAATTAATGGTATTTGTTGAGCGATTAGAAAATCAAATAGCAAGCTTGTCAACCATTCCTTTTGCCGCAAAATTTGGTGGCGCTACTGGAAATTTCAATGCACATTATGTAGCTTATGGTGATATTAACTGGAAACAGTTTGCCAACAGTTTTGTAGATAAAAATCTGGGTTTAAAACGGATGCAGTTTACTACACAAATTGAACATTACGATTCATTAGCTGCTTTATTTGATAATTTGCGCCGCATCAATATTATTCTGATTGACTTTTGTAAAGATGTATGGCAATACATCAGCATGGAATATTTCAAACAAAAAACCAAGAAAGATGAAATCGGTTCGTCGGCAATGCCACACAAAGTAAACCCTATTGATTTTGAAAATGCAGAAGGCAATTTAGGTATGGCCAATGCCATACTATCTCATCTTGCTGAAAAATTACCCATCAGCCGTTTGCAACGTGATTTGACAGATTCAACAGTTTTAAGAAATATTGGAGTGCCGGCAGCACACATTCAAATCAGTTTCGATTCTATTCAAAAAGGATTATCAAAACTGGTGTTAAATGCAAAAGCAATTGAATCGGATTTAGAAAATAACTGGATGATTATTGCTGAAGCCATACAAACCATTTTAAGAAGAGAAAATTATCCTGCGCCATACGAAGCCTTAAAAGCACTTACCCGTGGCGCCGAAAATGTTAACCAGCAAATGATGCAAGATTTTATTGCTAATCTTGAAATAGATGATAGTATTAAATCAGAGTTAAAAAGAATCACACCGCATAATTATTCAGGTATCAAATGATTTTTGTTTTAACAATTATCTGGGCTGTGTGGTTAATAAAATTAATATTTTGGAATTACAGAAACCGCCCTTTTAAGAAAAAAAATAATGGATGAAAGAGTTGTTAAAAGAAGGTATTGATTTTTATTATAACGAAAATGGTTACATGGTTTTTACCGAATCCCATTTATTAAAACGTGGTTATTGTTGCGATAGCGGATGCAAACATTGCCCTTACAAAAAGAAAAAGATAAAAGGCAAAAAGTTGGGTGAGGAATAATTTTATTCGCATTATTTTATTCTACATTTGTTGAAACTTATTTTACAATTTACATGAAACAATTTTTCAAAATCGTATTGGGCAGTATGGTAGGGTTTATTATTGCTGCTTGTATATTCAGTGTGATTATCCTTTTTATAATAGCAGGAATTGTAGCAGCTACAAAAAAAACTAATGTGGTAAACATTAGCAGTAATAGCATATTACAAATAAATTTAGATAGACCAATTGGTGAAAGGATAAACTATAGCGAAATAAATTTTGCTTCCTTGAGTAATTTGAATGCTTCAAAATATTTAGGTTTAAAAGAAATCACAGCTAATATCAGAAAAGCTAAAAGCGATAAAAATATTGCAGGTATTTATTTAGACGCAAAGTTTGTACAATGTGGATGGGCGACATTAGAAGCTATCAGGAAGGAATTAATTGACTTTAAATCATCAGGCAAATTTATTATTGCCTATGGGGAAATGATGACTCAAAAAAGTTACTATCTGGCAAGTGTTGCTGATAAAATTTATCTTAATCCAAAAGGCTTAATGGAGTTTTCAGGCTTGAGTGTGAACATTGCTTTTTTTAAAAACACATTAGAAAAAATAGGTATTGAACCTCAAATATTTTATTGTGGTAAATTCAAAAGCGCAACTGAGCCATTGCGACTCACAAAAATGAGTGATGCCAACCGAGTACAAACCACTGAATTTATTAATTCTTTTTATCAGCACTACATGAGTAAAATTGCCGAAAGCAGAAAAATGACATATGACGAAATTGACAATATAAGCCGGAATTTATTAGTTAGACATCCATCTGATGCTTTGAAAAATAAAATGGTTGATGGACTAAAATATTATGATGAAGTCTTAGATGAATTCAAGCATTTAACTGGGATTGCCGCAGACAAAAATCCAAAATTTGTTTCTATCGAAGACTACGATAATGTGTCAATTAAATATATTGAAAACAACTCTTTAAACAAAATTGCAGTTGTTTATGCCGAAGGTGAAATAGTAGATGGACAAGGTGATGAAGAAAATATTGGCGGAGAAAAATATGCCGAAATGATCAGAAAAATACGTCAGGACAAAACTATTAAAGCTTTAGTTTTAAGAGTAAACTCACCTGGTGGTAGCGCATTTGCAAGTGAAATAATTTGGAGAGAAATCTCATTAGCAAAAAAAACTATGCCTGTTGTTGTTAGTATGGGCGACTATGCAGCAAGTGGTGGCTACTATATCAGTTGTGCTGCCGATTCAATTTTTGCTCAACCAAATACGCTTACTGGCTCTATTGGTGTTTTTGGAATCATTCCGTGTTTCGAAAATTTTTTAAATGACAAGTTAGGAATCACACATGATGGCGTAAAAACTGGCAAATACAGCGACATGCCAAATGTTACCCGGAAATTAACTGATGACGAAAAGACAATTATTCAAGCTGGTGTAGATAGCATTTACAGCGATTTTTTATACAGAGTTGCAACAGGCAGACATCATTCTAAATCAGAAATAGACAGCATAGCACAAGGCAGAGTTTGGAGCGGCGAAAAAGCAATCAGCATTGGATTAGTAGACAAACTAGGAAATATAGATGATGCAGTAAATTGCGCCAAAAGATTAGCAAGAATCAATGATGCAAAGTTGGTTAATTATCCATCTTTTGATTTTTCATGGAAAGAAGTTCTGTATCAAGTTGGTTCTAACAAACGCAAAAGCATTATTAAAGAAGAATTGGGCGACTTTTATAACTACTACGAGCAAATCCAACAAATTAAAAAATGGAACACTATTCAAGCTCGAATGCCTTATAGAATTGAATTATAATCCATACTCTTTCACCGCTTCCACAAAAGCTTTCGCATGGTCAACTGGAATATTTGGTAAGATACCATGACCTAAATTGGCAATGTATCTTTGTGTTCCAAATTCATCAATCATCTTTTTTACATCAGCTTTTATTTGAGGAATTGGTTGTAATAATTTACAAGGGTCAAAATTTCCTTGCAAAGTGATTTGATTAGTAGTCATTTCACGAGCCATTTTCGGGCTGATAGTCCAATCCAATCCTAAACCACTTGCTTTTGAATTTGATAAATCTCTCAACGCATACCAACTGCCCTTTGGAAATAAAATCACAGGCGCATGCGTATGCAATGCTTCTGCAATTTGTTCTAAATAAGGTTGAGAAAATTTCTTGAAATCTTCAGGTGATAACATACCGCTCCAACTGTCGAAAACCTGCACTAAATCAGCACCTGCACTGACTTGCAGTTTTAAATATTGAATGGTTACGTCAGTAATTTTTTGCAATAATTGATGCGCTAATTCTGGCTGTGAAAAACAAAATTGTTTGGCTTTGTCAAAACTTTTGCTGCCTTTGCCTTCCACCATATAACATAACAAAGTGAACGGTGCACCAGCAAATCCAATCAACGGCACTCGGTTGTTTAATTCTTTTTTTATCAGCTTCAAAGCATCATACACGTAATTCAAGTTGTGCTGTGCATCCTTTACCTGCAAGGCATCCAAGTCATTTTGTGTTGCAATTGTTTTAGGCAAGAATGGTCCTTTGCTTTCAATTAATTGCACTTCCAAACCCATTGCTTGTGGCACAACTAGAATATCTGAAAACAAAATTGCAGCATCAACTCCAACTTGGTCAACAGGCTGTAATGTAATCTCACAAGCCAATTCGGGCGTTTGCACTCGTGTAAAAAAATCATACTGATTTCTTAATTTGATGTAATCAGGCAAGTATCTTCCTGCTTGACGCATCATCCAAACTGGAGGGCGACTCACTTGTTCGCCTTTCAAAGCCTTTATTAATAAGTATTCTGTCATTTTTTGAAATAATTAATTACGGATTCAATCACTGATTCCTCCGTTTTTTTGTTTGCAATAATAATGTTTTGAAATCCTTTTTGATGAAGAAATGCTGCTGTTGTTTCACCAATGCTGAAAGCAGGCATTGCGATTTTTAATTCATTTTTTTGTAGAAAAGATTTCACTTGTGATGGACTAAAAAACATCGCCCCGTCCATGTTTTCAAATGAATGTGGAATTAATTTTTTAAAATAAACTACACATTTTTCAACTGAAATATTTTGCTCTTTTAAATCAAAAATCCATTCTTCCAAATGTTCATCACCACAAAAAAACAACACAGATTTGATGTTGTGTTTCAAAATTTCTTGAGCTAATAATTTGCTTGTCGGAGCTGTTGCAATAACTTGAAATCCCTTTTCTATTCCTTGTTTTTCAGTTTCACCTTCTATACAAAAACTTTTTTTTATTGTGATGGGTAATGTTGAAATTGCTTTAACTGCATGCTGACTTGTAAAAACTACCGCATCAAAATTTTGATTATGAGTTTGAATTTCCTTTGAATAATCAATTTGTAACAAATCAATATCATCAATTTGAATTCCTGACTCAATTGCCTTTTGTGTATTAGCAATTTTGAGCTTTCGGCAAGAGGCGATATGGATTTGATTTTGATTCACTTTAAATTTGATTCTTCATTTATAGCTTAGAATGACAGTTAACGGCTTATATCAAACCAAGAGATGAGTCATCTCAATTATTTTATCTGCTGTTTTACCTTCTTCAAAATTTCTTTACCGCCGTTTTCTAATATTTTTTGTGCAGCTGCTTTGCCAGCATTTATAAAATCATTTTCCGAAAATTGCATTTCAATTGCCGCTTTTTCCTTTCCATCAATCGTTAAAACATTTCCTTTGATATTCATTTTACCCGTAGAATCAATTGTTGCTAAAGCCGCAATAGGCATAGAACAGCCGCCCATTAATGTTCTTAAAAATTGCCTTTCAGCATTTACACATAAAGCAGTATTGTTATCATTAAAGTTCAAACAAATTGATTTGACATCATTATCATTATTTCTGCAAACAATTGCAATTGCACCTTGTCCAGGTGCAGGCAACATCCAATCCAATTCAATATGATGTGGAATTTCTAAAGCAATTCGTTCTACTCCAGCAGCGGCAAATAAAGCTCCAGCCCAGTGTTCGTTGTCTTTCAATTTCTGCAAACGAGTATTAATATTACCTCTTAAACTTTCGAAAGTGTGATTGGGATAACGATTCAACCATTGCGCTTTTCTGCGCAAGGAACTTGTTGCTACCGTCAGTGGTTTTGAAAAATCAATTTGCTCATCTTTCACCACCATCCAATCTTTAAAATTTGCACGTGGTAAAATAGCAGCAATCATCAGTCCTTCAGGCAATTGTGTTGGTACATCTTTTAGAGAATGTACAGCCACATCAATCTTATTATTTAACAAAGCTACATCTAAAGTTTTTGTAAAAATGCCTTGCACACCCATTTCATACAATGGCGAAACCAAATCAATATCGCCTTCGCTTTTGATTTCGATAATATCGGCTAAAGAAATGGAATTGATTTTTTGCTGAACTAATTTTGCTTGCCACAAAGCCAATTGGCTATCTCGTGTGCCTATTTTAATGCTTGGCATCAACTAAAATGGAATGATTGATTTGAATAAAATATTGAACTGCATGCTCCACACTAATTTCTTCTGCAGGTTTTTGTTTGATGTCTTGCACCAATTGATTGATGGCAACATTCATCATTTTGTTTCGTTTCGCAATGTCCATTTCCATTAGATGCGGACATTGATTCATGATGCTCAACAAAGTATTTTTTAGTTGTAAAATTTTATCTCGATTCAAATAAACTTTTAACCACTCTTCAAACTCTTCAATGTTTTTTGAAACAATTTCCTTTGCCAAAGGCAAAAAGAATTTGCGCTTTTCTAAAGTTTTGTCAAGCAATTTTGAAATATCATCCAGGCTCATTACTTCAACACCATGCAGCAATCTGATAGCTGGTTCAATACTTTGCGGAACCGTTAAATCCAACATCAATTCAATATTGCCTTTTACAAAATTTTGTGTTGTAAAAACATATTCATTTGGAGCAGCACAAACTAAAACAGATTTGAATTCACTTGCCATACTTATTGCTTCCTCAACTTCAATTACCTGATAACCTAATTCTGTAGCCAGTTTCTCAGCTTTTTCAAAAGTACGATTTGCTAATGTTACAATGGCATCAGGTAAATAGGTTTTAATATTTTTTGCAACATTTTGTCCAAAACTTCCAGTACCAATTAACAACACTTTCAATGGCGTTTTTCCAAATTTATTCATCAGTTCTTCAACTGCTGCAAATGAAACTGAAACAGTTCCTTTGCTTAAATCGGTGTTGGTTTTTACTTCTTTTGATGCCTGAACACAAGTATTGGTAAGCCTTTCAAAGTAGGGGCTCATCAAATTATTCCTCTTGGCATTTTTGCAAGCCGTTTTAAATTGACCTAAAACTTCATAATCACCTAAGATTTGTGAATCCAAACCTGCTGCTACTGAAAAGATGTGTTCAAAGGCTTCTTGCCCAGTTTTTACAAATTGTTGTTCGTCAAAAAAATCAATGGGTTGATTAACTGTTTCGCATAAAATTTCTTTGGCGATTTGTGGTTCGCCAATACCATACATTTCTGTACGGTTACATGTATGAAGTAGTATGAAATCGTTGAAACCTGCTTTGGTAGCCATTTGTAAGCATTGCAGCTGTTGTTCTTCAGATAAAGAAAAATCGCTGCGAATGCTAATGTCGGAGTTTTTAAAGTTAACTCCGATGGCGAAATATTGTGATAAAGACAGTTGAAAGTCTTTTTGTGTTTGCATTTAATGTAGTGGTAAATTACTTGGCAAATGTAATTCATCATTTTGAAAATTCGGACTGATGAAAGTCAGTTTCCTTCATGATTTTGATGTGGAAATGTTAATATTGTAAAATCAAAAATATTTTTTGCTTTCTCAAAAATTGATTTGTACTTTTCAAAAAGTAAATTTATTCTCAAAAAATAAAACCAACCATAGACATGAATATCATCGACATCAAAGTAATGAAAGGACCAAACTATTGGTCAGTGCGCCGTCACAAGCTGATTGTAATGCGATTAGATTTGGAAGACATGGAGCAAAAACCCACTGATAAAATTGATGGTTTTTTAGAGCGGCTGAAAAAATTAATGCCCTCGATGCAATCGCATCGTTGTAGCGAAGGCTGCGATGGTGGCTTTTTTATGAGAGTGAAAGAAGGCACTTGGATGGGGCATGTGATTGAACACATCGCTTTAGAAATTCAAACGTTGGCAGGCATGGACGTGGGTTTCGGGCGCACTCGTGAAACTTCAACGCCGGGCATTTATCATGTGGTGTTTAGTTATTACGAAGAAAGTGCTGGCATTTATGCAGCAAAAGCGGCGGTAAAAATTGCACAAGCATTAGCTGATAATGTGCCGTATGATTTAACAGATGACATTCAAAAAATGAAAGAGCTTCGGGAAGACGAACGCCTTGGACCTTCGACTGGTTCTATCGTTGAGGAAGCTATCAAACGTAAAATTCCTTACATCCGCTTGAATAAAAGTTCGTTGGTGCAATTAGGTTATGGCGTAAATCAAAAAAGAATTCAGGCAACAATTGCTTCTACAACTTCCTCCATCGCTGTTGAAATTGCATGCGATAAAGAAGATACAAAAAATATTTTGAGTGCTGCTGAAATCCCTGTGCCAAAGGGTTTGATATGTGTTGACCATGAAGATTTAGAATTGGCCATCAAAAAAATCGGCTATCCAATTGTTACAAAACCGATTGATGGCAATCATGGAAAAGGAGCAACCACCGACATAAAAAATTGGGACGAAGCAGTTGTTGCATTTGAAGCTGCGAAAAAATATTCTCGAAAAATTATTGTAGAAAAATTTATCACAGGCTTTGACCACAGAATTTTAGTGATTAACTACAAATTTATTTGTGCCGCCAAACGTACGCCAGCAGCGGTATTGGGCGATGGTAAATCAAGCATTCAACAATTAATTGACAAAGTGAATGAAGACCCACGAAGAGGTTTTGGTCATGAAAAAGTTTTGACTTCTATCAAAGTTGATTCGTTTACAGAGAAAATTTTACTCGATAAAAATTACACTTTAGAAACCGTTTTACAAAAAGGTGAAGAGCTTTGGTTGAAGCCTACGGCAAATATTTCAACAGGCGGCACAGCCACTGATGTAACGGATTTGGTGCATCCTTCCAACATTTTTATGTGTGAACGAATTGCACGAATTATCGGTTTGGATATTTGCGGCATTGATATCATGGCGCAAAATTTAAGTGAGCCATTGCATGAAAATGGTGGAGCAATTTTGGAAGTGAATGCTGCACCAGGATTCAGAATGCACTTAGAACCCACCGAAGGTTTACCACGAAATGTTGCCGAGCCTGTGATTGATATGTTGTATCCACCAGGCGCTTCGGCTCGTATTCCAATCATCGCGATTAGTGGAACAAATGGTAAAACTACGACTACCAGAATGATGGCGCACATTGCGAAGCAAATGGGCTACAAAGTTGGCTACACCACTACTGACGGCGTTTACATCCAAAATCAATTAATGATGAAAGGCGATTGCACTGGCCCTGTGAGTGCTGAATTTATTTTGAAAGACCCCACTGTTGATTTTGCAGTTTTGGAATGTGCTCGTGGTGGAATTTTACGTGCAGGATTAGGTTTTCATAATTGTGATATTGCCATCGTAACCAATGTAGCTGCCGACCACCTTGGGTTACAAGGCATTGATACGTTGGAACAATTGGCTCGTGTGAAAGCAGTTACACCCGAAAGTGTGTTGCCAACTGGCTACGCAATTTTAAATGCCGATGATGATTTGGTGTATAAAATGAGAGAAGGTTTGGAATGTAAAGTTGCTTTGTTTTCGTTGGATGAAAATAATCCAAGAATCAAAGAACACTGCAAGGCTGGTGGTTTGGCGGCGGTTTATGAAAATGGTTACATCACCATTATGAAAGGAACCTGGAAAATCAGAATTGACAGAGCTGCAAATTTCCCTATCACTTTTGGCGGCAGAGCAGAGTTTAATATAGCAAATGTTTTGCCTGTTGTGTTGGCATCGCACATCCGAAATTTCAAAATTGAAGATGTGAAGCAAGCGCTCGAAACCTTTGTGCCATCAGCTGCGCAGACACCAGGGCGCATGAATATGTTCCATTTCAAAAACTTTACGGTGATGGTAGATTATGCTCACAATACGCATGGCATCATGGCGATTGGAAAATTTGTGAAGCAAGTGGAAGCTACAAAACGCATCGGAGTAATTGCCGGAGTGGGCGACAGACGTGATGAAGACACGATTTCATTGGGTGCAGCAGCGGCAGGAATTTTTGATGAAATAGTAATTCGTCAGGATAGAAATTTACGTGGCAAAAGCGAACAGGAAATTATTGATTTGATTTTGAAAGGAATTAAATCTGTTGATGCTGGCAAAAAAGTTACTGTATTCAAACAAGAAAAAGAATCCATTGACTTTGTGATTAAAAATGCACCAAAAGGAGCATTCATCACTATTTGCAGCGATGTGGTGCCTGATGCTTTAGACCAAATTATGCGATTGAAAGAAGAAGAAGGTGCGGTGGTGGTATAAATGCAAATTGGAAAATTTGAAGATGAGAAAATTTGAAAATGGAATTCATAATTAAATATTGGTCGCAAATTGCCGTCATTTTTTCTATTTTGGTTGGAGGGGTTTCTTATTTTTTTAAGTTATACTTTGAATCAAAAAACAAGAAACAAGAAATAATTTTCAATCTTGTAAAAGCAAAGAAAATTGAGCAGTTGAAAGAATTTTATAAAAGCTATGTTGAATTTTATTCATTGTTAGAGAATTTAGAATTCTATGGAGGACAAAATAGAAAAGTTGAAGAAAGTCAAATAAGAACCAATATTATTGAGCCATTCAAAAATTTTAAATCGAATTTAATGTACTTAAAAATATTTCTGAATCAAGATGAATGCAATAGCTTTAATGAACTAGAAGAGACATTAGACAACATTTTTCTAAAACTTGATTTTTCAACAATCTCAAGGAATATACATGGAAATATTCCAGATAAAGATTTACAAAAGGAGTTGGAGCATATTCGAGATGTTGTAAGAAAAACTGAAATCCCAAAGTTGCTTGAGAGAATAGAAGTAAGTGTAAAAAAAGATTTTGGGATTATATAAATCTTCAGTTCTTCTAATCTTCACCTCTTCAAACCCAACATTCATCATCATTTGCAGTGAATAAATTAAAAATGCTTTCGCAAAAATAAATCAAAAATGAAACCAATAACTTACATTTTACTCTCTGTTATGCTTTGCAGTTGTTATCACAAAATCACTCGTGTTGGTTATGGTGAATCAGCAGAAGCTAATAATGATTGCAAAGTTGAAATTGTCAAGTTTATGCAAGTCAATGATTCAGTTGCAACTAAATTGGGTGAAATAAAATTAGGCGACACGGGCTTTTCATCCAAATGCAATGAAAATGATGCGATGAATATTTTGCATCACGAAGCATGTGGCTTGAATGCAGATTTGATAAATATTGTAGAAGAAATACCACGAAGTTTTACAGGAAGTTCATGCTATAGATGTTCTGCTGTTTTTTACAAAACAAAAACTAATCAAAAGAAATTATTTGATTCTACACAAATAAAACAAGCTGCATCTACTGAATTGGCAAATGAAAAACATAATGAAGTTGTTCGTAAGAATGGCACTGCAAATTTCTTAGGATACATTGTTGGCTACTCGGCTGGAGCATTTTTAGGGTATTATATTGGGCACATGCTTTTCAACCCCAATAACTAAAACTACAAAATAAAAACCCCAAACTCTAAGATTTTTAATATTTGCAACGATCTTAGAAATTTGAAAAGCGTATTTCTATTAACAGATTAGCAGCCAACAAAATCTCTCCTTTTTCCAATCATCACCTCTTTAAACTCATATATTATAAGCTTCCAAAGCCACTTTCAGACATTCCATGGCTTTTTGCAAATCTTGTTTGTTAAGTACATAAGCTAAGCGGACTTCATTTTTTCCCAAGCCTTTCGTTGCATAAAATCCTGTAGCTGGTGCTAACATCACAGTTTGATTTTCGTGAGCAAAACTTTCCAATAACCATTGACAAAACTTGTCTGCATCATCAATTGGTAATCGGGCAATGGCATAAAATGCACCACCCGGATTTGGGCAATAAACACCCGGAATTTCATTCAGCATTTTCACCATCAAATCTCTTCTGTCAGTATATTCCTGCTTGATGCCATCAAAATAATCGGCAGGTAAATCAATAGCAGCTTCACCAGCTATTTGAGCAAATGAAGGCGGACTTAATCTTGCCTGAGCAAATTTCATTGTAGCATCAAATAATTGTTTATTTCTGGTTACAAATGCACCAATCCTGCCACCACATGCACTGTAGCGTTTGCTGATGGTATCCATCACCACTACATTTTCTTCTACACCTTTTAATTGTAAAGCAGAAAATGGTTTTGCGCCATCATAACAAAACTCACGATAAGCTTCATCGCTGAATAAAAACAAATTGTGCTTTTTTACCAATGCCGTAAGCGTTTCCATTTCTTTTTGCGAATACAAATAACCAGTTGGGTTATTCGGATTACAAATGATAATGGCTTTTGTTTTTGGTGTAATTAATTTTTCAAAATCAGCAATCGGCGGCAATGCAAATTTACTTTCGATATGTGCCGTAACAGGCACTATGGCTACATCGGCAGCCGTTGCAAAACCGTTGTAATTGGCATAAAATGGTTCGGGAATAATCACTTCATCGCCTGCATCTAAGCAAGCCATCATGCCAAACAATATGGCTTCGCTACCACCTGTTGTTATCATGATTTCAGAATAATCCAGATCAATATCAAATCGCTTGTAATAGCTCACCAGCTTCCGACGATAACTTTCATTGCCTGCACTATGGCTGTATTCCAACACTTTAAAATCGCTGTGGCGAACAGCATCCAGCACAGGTTTTGGGGTTTCAATATCAGGCTGACCAATATTCAGATGATATACTTTTGTTCCTCTTTTTTTTGCCGCTTCGGCATAAGGAACTAATTTTCGAATAGGTGAAGATGGCATTATTTCGCCCCGATGAGATATGTTTGGCATAGTGTGGCAAAGGTAAAAAAACTATACCATCAATCAATTATCAATCACTGATTTATTGTTGGGCATTGGATACAATTGCAGATAACAATCCTGAATTTTTTTTAATAAATCATTCTTATAAAAGGGTTTAGGCAAATATTCATCCATACCTGCTTTATAACATTCTGATATTTCATCATCGCTTGTGGCAGCAGTCATGGCAATTATTTTCGGTTGTGTTATATACTGACTGGCTCTGATGATTTGCGCCGCAGATGTTCCATCCATTTCAGGCATTTTCATATCCATCAATATAATATCCACTGTTTCTTTTTCTAAAATTTCAAGCACCTGCAAACCATTTTCGGCGACGAACAAAGTAGCCTTAGGCAGTGATTTCTCCAGCAATTTTTGCGCTACCATGATATTCATTTTATTATCATCGGCAATGATGATGCTTATATTTTTATTTTCAATGGCTTCAAAATTATTGTTATCAGCTAAATGAATATAATTGGTGCTGGTATATTCATAAGGTAACTTAATAATAAATGTAGTGCCTTTGTTCAATTCACTTTTACAATTTATTGAACCATGATGCAACTCAATCAATCGCTTAGTGATGCCTAAGCCTAAACCTGTGCCGCCAAACTTAGCTGCAATATTTTCATCAGCCTGCACATAGTCATCAAAAATTACTTTTATTTTTTCTGATGAAATACCTATGCCGGTATCGGTTATTTTAATTTCAACCACACATCTATTTTCATCCAATATTTTAGCATAACAATCTACACCGATGGTGCCTTGTTCAGTAAATTTGATAGAGTTGCCAATCATATTCACCAGTATTTGTATCAATCGGCTTTCATCACCTATGGCAGTGCCGGGCAAATTATTAGTTTGCAACTTAAACACCAATCCTTTATCGCTGGCATTTATTTTTAACAGTTTGCAGGCTGCTTTAATGGTATCTTCTAGTTGAAAAGGCTGATGGCGTAGCAGCAATTTACCTTCTTTCAGTTTCGAAAAATCTAAAATATCATTTACCATATTTAATAAATGATTGCTCGATTTATATAAGCCATCTACCAGTTCGTTTTTTTCAATTTCTTCATTTGGCATTTTCAACAATTCAGATATGCCTTTAATCGCATTCAATGGCGTTCGTAATTCGTGCGTAATGTTGGCTAAAAAATTTTCTTTGTATTGCTGCAATCGCATAATTTCTTCATGCGATTGTTGTAGCTCGTTGTTCTTATCTTTTAATGCTGCAATAAATTCGGCATTGCGTTCTTCAATTACCCCCACAATTTTTATCCCTAACAAAAACACACCCATCACACAGGCAAAATACCAGGTATAATACCATACCCCATTATAATCATTAGGAAATGACTGATGCAAATAAGCTTGTGCAAACCAAAAATAACCCATACTTAATGCTGCTACTATGGTCCAGAAAACAGCTACTTTTTTATTGTTCACCGTTAGTGAAAACATATTTACAGCTACATAATATGGAATGATTGCCGACACAATGCCACCCGAACGATAGCACAACAAAAAGAAGGTGACATAGGCAATGCCCACCAATAAATTTTCAGATACAAACCGATTGATTAATTGCTGCTTACGAATATAAATAACTGTGGCTAGCAGCAGCGATGAAATGCCATTGATACTGCCGCCCAGCATATTATGCAGCACAAAAAATGAAAATAAACTAAACCCTACATTGATACAGGTGGCTACTAATGAAAAATTCAGAATATATTTTTCATCAAATACCGAAGGGCTCAAATTTCGCAGAGCGTTAATAGTGTGTTTCATAATAAGAGTGTGTAGCTAAGCAATTTACGCAGAAACCAACCCGATTGGCATACGTAGTTTAGCTTAAAATCAATCAGCAACAAAATAGTTACGTAAAGCAGCAAGGATTGGATGGAATCATGCCTTTAGTACCCTACTTCCTTAAATAAAATCATTTGCCCTATTCCAAATTTTCGGAAAGGCATGGATGAAATCATTTGCCCTATTCCCAAATTTCGGAAAGGCATCCGAAAAAGTTTTTGCTGCTTCGGTTAGTTTCTTACTAACAGAAAAGATTGCTATTCGTGATGACACTAACCTTGGTGAAGAAAAATCAATTGCATTTGTTGTATCCCGAATTCCTATTGTCGCATCCAGAAATCCTTTTGCGATAACCGGAGTTCCTTTTATGACATCCTGAATCCCTCTTACGATAACCGGAGTTCTTTTTATGACATCCCGAATCCGTTTTGTAACAACCAGAACTCCTTTTGTGACATCCTGAATTCTTTTTGTGATAACCAGAATCCATTTTGTGACATCCTGAACTCCTTACATGACATCCTGAATCCCTGTTGTGACAAACCGAACTCCTTTTGTGATATCCCGAATTACATTTATAGATTTAATGACTATTTTTGTTTAATCAAATTTAACTTCCATGAAGAAAGCATTACTACTCTTTGTATTCATTCACGTTTCACTATTAACCATTCAATGCTTTGCTCAAATACCCACCATGCCAGGCAAGTGGCAATGGGTAAAAAGTATTGGAAGTAACTACCAGCAATCTGGTTCGGGTTATAAAGATGAGCGAATAAATATGATGAAAGTGGATAAACAAGGAAACACTTATGTTGGAGGCGAAATAATGGGAAACACTTATGTGCAAGGATTAAATGGTGGAAATCAATATGCACAAATCAATAATCCTCATCAAAGTTTTAGTGTGTTGCAAGGTTTTTTAGCAAAGTATGACTGTGATGGAAATTTGAAATGGTTTAAAACATTAGGCGATTCATTGTATGAATCGGTCATTAACGATATTACAATAGATAGTGCAGGTAATATTTATGCTATTGCTGAAACTGGCTATGGTTATAACCGAACTTATTGGGGAGATTCTGTGATTTACCCACTTTACAATCAAAACGGAATTACAACCTACAACTCAATTGTAATGAAGATTAACCCCACGAATGGTGCTTTGACATGGACATGGACACCTTTTCAATTTTGGGGAACTAATGCAAGTTTTTATTTTTCGAGTGCAAATTATCCAAGATATTATACTTACTCTACAAATAATTATATGTTCTTTAACAAGGATACTTTATCGATGTTGGTTTTCCAAGATTCAATTTTTCTTTCCTCTAGTACATCACAAAGAGGATATTTATATGATTTCAATGCGAACACAGGTTTATTAATTAAGAAGACCGAATTGTTAATTGTTGATGGAAATGCGCAATTTATTGGTACAGGTGTTGATAAATCTGGCTTCATTTATACTGCAATAAATTATTTAACCTCTCCACATTCTTTTTTAGGCACCACAATAAACACACCCGGAGTTTTTGGCAATGGAGTAATAATTAAATTTGACCGAACACATGTTGTGGATACCTTGTCTCTAAATGATTCAGCTTCCTTTGTCTCAATAAACTTTGATAATATTGAGGACGGAATTGTTGCTGTTGGTGCAGGAAATAAAGGAAATAGATTTTACAAAAATTATGTTATGAAGACGAGAGCCGCTTGGGTAAGTTCAGGAGCTTGTTTTCCTCTTGTTAAAATAGAAAAAAACTTACGTAAAATGGATTGGTTTTTAGAACCAGACTCTGCTATTGCTTCCAATGTATTTGTTTGTGCATCAAATATCAGAGGGAATTATCTTTTAGCAAGTTTTGCGGTAAAACAATACGCACAGTTTGGGAAGGACACGATAAGAACACCAAATCCTCAACAGATATTAAATTACGTTGCTAAAATTTCAAGTGACAGTGGTAAAATAATTTCAACCAGTCAAGACTTGCAAACAACACAAGGAGATATTAATGGTCATTATTGTCTTTACAACTTTGTTAATATGAATGAAAAAGGAGAAGCAATAATAACTGGCAATATGACAAACAACAACATCATTTCCTCAACTGATACATCCATATTTCAAGGTGGTCATAATGATTTGTTTGTAATAAAGTTTGGCTACCCTTGCAATAGCGATAGTGCTTTAATTGCACCCGTTGCCACTAATAATTTAAAAGCCATTTGCACCAATGCCGATTCTATTCAACTCACTTGGAATGACAATAGCAATATTGAATGGGGTTATCATATTTATCGTTCAAACAGCCGCAATGGTAGCTATGCTTTAATTGCCACAACCAACCCAAATATAAATTCTTATTTCGATAATACTATTTCAAACAATAGCAATTATTGGTATAAAGTAGCCGCTTTCAACAACATAGGCAATGGTGCATTTACCAATATTGATAGCTCAATGTGTGCACCCGAGGGCATCAATCCATTAACCAATAAGAATAGTCAGTTGGAAGTATATCCAAATCCATGCGAAAACAAGTTAACAGTAAGTGGTATTCAGTTTTCAGTAAATTCAAAAATAGAAATAGAAAATGTGTTAGGACAGATGATGATGGTTCGACAAACTCACCATGACGCATCTAATAATCTGCATACTGATAACCGCCAACTGAATACTAAAGACTTGCCTTCAGGTATTTACTTTATAAAAGCAGAAGATGAAAAAGGTTTTGTACACACGGCTAAGTTTGTGAAAGAGTAATCAGGTAGTGCCATTCGGCAGGCTTCTGTTAAAAGGTTTGATGCTTGTTTAAAACAGGTGTTCAGTCTCATTGCATTAAGAATAAAATTATAGCCTTATATTTTTACGTTTTTCAGCGTAGTTTTTTGTTGAGGCACGCTGCTACTTTTCGGCTACTAAAAAATACATTAACTAAACAAAAAATTACCATTATGCTTACCGAACAAAAAATCTGGACAGTAAAAACCAACCAATGGAAAACTGTAAAAGCGTTTGCCACCGACAATACGATGCCTGATATGGTATTGGTATTTGGTAGCACCGAAAATTTTAAAAATCCTGCTATCCTACAGGAAATTAAAAACCTTTATCCTCAAGCCATCCTAATGGGCTGCACCACATCGGGTGAAATTGCGAATGGATTTATTGAAGATGCCAGCATGGTTTGCACAGCAATTAAGTTTGAAAAATCAACCATCAAAACTTCGAGTGTAAAAGTATCAGCAGCTGATGATAGCATCACAGTTGGCGAAAAATTAATTGAACAATTGCCTACTGAAAATCTGAAACATGTATTTGTATTAAGCGAAGGATTAAATATCAACGGAACAAAACTGGTAGAAGGCATGCGCAACAAATTGCCGCAAGGGGTGAATGTATCAGGTGGTCTGGCAGGCGATGGTGCTAATTTTAAAGAGACTTATATTTTAGAAAATCAAAATGGTGCTCATCAAAACACAGTGATGGCAGTTGGAATTTATGGCAATGATTTCAAAGTTGGTTATGGCTCATATGGTGGCTGGGATATTTTTGGTGTAGAAAGAATGGTGACAAAATCAACCAACAATGTGTTGTATGAAATTGATAACTCACCGGCATTGAGTTTATACAAATCATTTTTAGGTGAACAATCGGCTCAGTTACCAGCTTCAGGTTTGTTGTTTCCATTAAGTTTAAGAACTCAAAACGGAGATGAGCCAGTAGTGAGAACTATTTTAGCTATTGATGAAGAAAAACAAAGCTTAACTTTTGCAGGCGATATACCCGAAGGCAGTTATGTAAAATTGATGAAAGCCAATATCGACCACTTGGTAGATGGCGCACATACAGCGGCAGAAAGAGCCAACAGCACTATGGGCAGCAGCGATGCTGAATTGGCTGTTCTGGTAAGTTGTGTCGGAAGAAAATTAGTGATGAAGCAAATGACTGAAGAAGAAATTGAAGCAGTACATGAAGTGCTAGGTGCAGATACTACTTTAACAGGATTTTATTCTTATGGCGAAATCTCTCCTTTCGGAAAAGGAAGTGCATGTTCGTTGCACAATCAAACTATGACTGTAACTACATTTAGTGAAAAATAAAATTCCCATTCCATTATGGAACAAAATCTTCATCGTTTACTGGCAAGGCAGGTAAAGAAAAATATCAGCCCCGAACTGTTGGAAAATCCTGCAGTTCAGCAATTTGTTTCGGCTATCAACGATGCCTATAACAGCTATGATACCGAATACAAGCAGCTGGAAAGAATGTTTGAATTAAGTTCGAAAGAATCATTTAAAGAACTGAATAATATTCGTTTTGCATTAGACCAGGCCGCTGCTGTTTTTATTATTGATTCAAAAAGAATTATTCAATATGTAAATGATAACTTTTGTAAAATAACCTGCTATCAACGTGAAGAAGTAATGCACCAGGATTACATCAATTTTTTCTTTACGCCTTATCACGAAAAAGATTTTTTCTACACAGCTATTGAAACTCTTTTGCAAGGGAAAGTTTGGAAAGGTGAAATAAAAGCGAATGATAAAAATGGTTTTGCTTACTGGACAGATACTACCATTGTTCCATTATTAAATAACGATGGTAAGCCGAATCAGTTTTTATTTATTTCTATTGATATAACTGAAAGAAAAAATGCGGAAGATGAGTTACGTAAGCTTTCATTAGTGGCTGATAAAACTGATAATGCAGTTGTAATGACAGATGCTCTGGGCAGAATTGAATGGGTGAATAAAGGCTTTACAAAGCTGACTGAATATGTGTTAGAGGAAGTGAGAGGAAAAAAACCGGGTTTGTTATTGCAAGGTAAAAACACCAATCCAAAAACTATTAAAGCAATTAGTGAAAAATTAAAAACTGGCAAACCATTCGAAGCTGAATTAATTAATTACACCAAAAGTGGTAAGGAGTATTGGGTAAGTATTCAGGTGAGTCCCATAATTAATGAAAAAGGTCAAGTTGAAAAATATATCGGAATTCAGTTAGACATTACCCGAAGAAAAGAATATGAGAAGAAATTAATTCTGTTGGAACGATTGATGCAACACACCTCTGACATTGTTCAGATTATCAATCGAAATGGCGATTTCACTTTCATCAATGAAGCAGGTAGTTTGAAATTGGGTTATAGCAAACACGAGTTGCAAAAAATGAACATCAAGCAAATAGAACTTCTGTTTAAGAATCCTGACAATTGGGATTTACATGTAGAACAGGAACTAAAACCAGCTGAAAGTGGTTTATTAGTTAGAGGGGAATTACAAACTAAAAAAGGTGATTCATTTCCAGTTGAGGTACAATCCAATTATGTAGAAGTTGACGGGCAAGAGTTTGTGGTGGCTTTATCCAGAGATATAACATCACGATTAGAATTAGAGCGCAAGCAAGAAGAAGCATTGCAGAATTTTAAAGTAGCTAACCAAGAATTGAATGATTTTGCTTACATCGTTTCACATGATTTAAAAGCACCACTCAGAGCGATTGGTTCATTAGCCAGTTGGTTAAAAATGGACTATGAAGAAAAACTAGATGACGAAGGGAAAAACATTTTGAATCTGCTCGATCAGCGTACACATCGCATGCACAACCTAATTGAAGGTGTTTTGAATTATTCAAGAATTGGCAGAGTGAAAAACAATATCGTTACACAAGATACACAACAGGTAGTAGCTGGTGTAATAGATGCACTTTCGCCAGGCGATAATTTCAAATTTGTGGTACAACAAAATATGCCAGTTGTTCAATTTGAAGATGTGAAATACGGGCAGGTGTTTCAAAACTTAATCAGCAATGCAATTAAATATAACGATAAAGAAAAGGCAGTGATAAAAGTTGGCGTAAATGATTTAGAAAAAAACTGGGAGTTTTATGTAGAAGACAATGGGCCAGGGATTGAAGAACAACATTTTGTGAAAATTTTTCAAATTTTTCAAACGCTTAAACCACGTGATGAATATGAAAGTACAGGTATTGGCTTATCCATCGTAAAGAAAATTGTAGAATCAAATGGCGGATTAATCAGAGTAGAATCGGAAGTTGGCAAGGGCAGTAAATTTTACTTCACAGTTCCGAAAATAAAAAATTAAATATCTACTTTGCAATGCATTATTTTGTGAACCAACATAACCTCAAACAAATGGATAAAACTAAATCAATTTTGCTTTTAGAAGACGACACGGTGGATGTGATGACCATCAAAAGAGCAATGAAACAACTTAATTTCGAAAACCCTTTGCATGTTGTAAGCAATGGCGAAGAAGGGTTGGAATATTTAAAGTTGACAAAAGAATTGCCAGGCTTAATCATTCTTGATATTAATATGCCAAAAATGAATGGACTTGAATTTCTAGACCACATGAAACAAAACGAGCAATGGCGAATTATTCCGGTAGTTGTGCTTACTACTAGCCTAGACCAGAATGACAAATGGAGTTCGTTCCAATTGGGCATTGCTGGTTACATGGTGAAACCTGTTGATTATGACCGCTTTCGGGATATGATGGATACTTTGAAAAAGTATTGGGGCTTCAGTGAATCTGCTAACTAAAACTGTTTACCTTATGAAAAATGTACTTTATATTGAAGATGATATTGTAGATCAAATGGCTTTCAGACGTATGATGAAAGAGCATTCAAAAGAATTTACCTGCACTATCGTTTCATCCATTACTGAATTTAAAAAACTACCCGACATCAATGTTTTCGATGTCATCATTACTGATTATTATTTGGGCGATGGCGGTGCTGAAGATGTGATGAATGCATTTCCTAATAGAAAATTAATTGTGGTGAGTGGCAGTATTAATGAGCGTTTGGGCAACACCGAATACTTAAGATATATTTCAAAGCCGATTGATTATTCTTTATTGATTCAGGCTTATCAATGGGTGATGCAAAATAATGGCGGCAATAAAAATGGCAAATTTCAATACCTTGATTTAACCTACTTAAATCAATTGGGGCATGGTGATAATGAATTCATGAAAGAGATGTTGCAGATAGCTAAAGAAGAACTCATTCAAAACTTAGCCGACCTCAATAATAGTTGGCAGACTGATGATTACGGTGGCATAAAATTTCATTCACATCGCTTCAAATCTCGTTCTAGAATTTTGGGTTTGGGCTTAGAAGAAAAAGCCAATTGGGTAGAATTCAATGCCAACAGTTCGCAAAAAGAAGCCATCCGAAATACAATTGATTTGTTCCAAAACATTTGTGATAAAGTATTGGTTGAAATTGAAATTGCGAAACAATCCTTTGATTAACACAAAAGGGGGCTATATAAAATTATTTAAAAAAGTAGGTGGAAAACAAAAACGGCGAATAGATTTATTCGTCGTTTTTTCGTTTATAAAACTAAAAAACGCCTCAAACTTTCATCAGAGGCAGTTTGCGAAATTCAATCAACAAAGTCTATAAAGTAAAAAATAGGGCTTCCATTTTTTATAATTTTAAAAGTATCAGGGATACTGCTTGAACATTTATTAACTCGAGTGAATGTATCAAAACTTCCTGTTGGTTTATGCAGTATTATTGAATTGTTGTAATAAGAAAACTTTCCAGAACTTGAATCTAAACGACAACTATAACTAGAATCTCTAAGGAAAAATATGTAGGTAGTTCTTAAAGTTGAATCACAATTTACAAGTAACATTGTTTGAAAAGTCCTATTGTTATTTTCCTTCTCATTGCAAGCAATTAAAGCTAATAAAAAAAATAAAATCTTTTTCATGAAATATTTTTTCCTCAAAAATAAAAAAACCGCCTCAAACTTTAAGTCTGAAGCGGTTCTGTATTTCATTAGCAAATTAGCACGTCATCACATTAACTCATTGCTTCCGCCATTTCTTCCACACTTGGGCAAGTGCAAATCAAATTTCTATCGCCATGTGTATCATTCACACGGGCAACTGAAGCCCAGAATTTATTATGACGTACAAATGGTTGTGGGTAAGCAGCTTCTTCACGGCTATAACTATGTGTCCAACCACTTGAAGTTACAGCAGCTAATGTATGAGGTGCATTTTTCAATGGATTGTCTTCACGGCTCCAAGTCGCATTTTCTACTTTTTTAATCTCTTCTCTGATTGAAATTAATGCATCACAGAAGCGGTCTAATTCAGCTTTGTCTTCACTCTCAGTTGGTTCAATCATCAATGTGCCAGCAACCGGGAATGAAACTGTAGGTGCATGGAAACCATAATCCATCAAGCGTTTTGCAATATCAGTTACCTCAACTCCAAATGCTTTAAACGGACGACAATCTAAAATAAATTCATGCGCCACTCTGCCTTTGTTGCCTGCATATAATACATCATAATGCTTAGCTAATCTGGTTTTCATGTAGTTTGCATTTAAGATGGCATACTTCGTTGCGTTAGTAATTCCTTCGCTGCCCAACATTTTTATGTAAGCATAGCTAATCAACAAAATGCTTGCAGAACCCCACGGAGCAGCACTTACAGCCGTTGTTCCTTTTTCACCGCCAGTAATTTGATAAATATGTTTTGGTAAATAAGGTGCTAATTTTTCATTACAACAAATTGGTCCCATGCCCGGACCACCTCCACCATGAGGAATTGCAAATGTTTTATGCAGATTGATGTGGTTCACATCAGCACCAATTGTAGCAGGCGATGTTAAACCAACTTGTGCATTCATGTTAGCTCCATCCATATAAACCAAGCCGCCATTATCATGAATAATTTGACAAATTTCAATGATGCTTTCTTCAAACACACCATGTGTTGATGGGTAAGTAACCATCAAGCAAGCCAGATTGGCTGCATGTTGTGTAGCTTTTTCACGTAAATCTGCTACGTCAATATTCCCCATTTCATCGCATTTTACTGCTACGATTTGCATACCACACATCGCTGCTGATGCAGGATTGGTGCCATGTGCCGAAGTTGGAATTAAAGCAATATTTCTGTGTTTGTCGTTATGGTCATCGTGGTAAGCTTTGATAACTAACAAGCCAGCGTATTCACCTTGAGCACCGCTGTTTGGTTGTAAACTACAAGCTGCAAAACCTGTAATATCACACAAATATTTTTCTAAGGTTTTAATCATTTCGATATAGCCACCCATTTGTTCGGCAGGTGCGAAAGGATGAATTTTGCTGAATTCAGGCCAGCTTACAGGAATCATTTCTGAAGCAGCATTTAATTTCATTGTACAACTTCCTAAAGAAATCATAGAAGTAGTTAAACTCAAATCTTTATTTTCTAAGGATTTGATATAACGCATCATCTGACTTTCGCTGCTATGTGTGTTGAATATTTTGTGAGTTAAGAATGACGAAGTTCTTCTTAAATTTTCCTGAATTGAAAATGCGTTATTATCGTGCAACCATTTCTTCCAGTTCAATTTACTCAGCTTTTGATTTTTTGCTTTTGCAAAAACTTTGCAGATGTCTTCCAAATCACCTTCAGAAGTGCATTCATCCAAACTGATCCCGATTGTTGTTTCATTAATATAACGGAAATTCATTTTTGCTTTTTCAGCTAAAGTTTTCACTTCTGCAAAAGAAGCACCTGCATTGACTTTCAACGTATCAAAATAGAATTCATTTTCAGTTTCATAGCCCAATGATTTCAAAGTTTCATTTAAAATATTGGTGTAAGTATGTACTCGGTATGCAATGCCTTTCAAACCTTCAGCTCCATGATATACCGCATACATACCAGCCATGATAGCTAATAAAGCTTGTGCTGTACAGATATTTGAAGTTGCTTTTTCACGGCGAATATGTTGCTCACGGGTTTGCAAAGCCATACGCAATGCAGGATTGTTGGCTGCATCAATTGAAACACCAATGATACGGCCTGGAATGCTGCGTTTGTACTCATCTTTAGTAGCAAAGAAAGCTGCATGCGGACCACCATTGCCCATTGGCACACCAAATCTTTGTGATGAACCAATTGCAATTTCAGCGCCTAATTCAGCTGGCGGAGTTAATAAAGTTAATGCTAATAAATCCGTTGCCATCACCACCAAAACACCATTGCTGTGTGCCTTTTCGATGAAAGCTTTATAATCATTCACCTTTCCATCTTGTGCCGGATATTGTACCAATGCGCCAAAGAAAGAATTATTCAATTCAGCAGTTTTGAAATCGCCTATCACAATTTCAATATTGATAGGGTGGCTACGGGTTTTCAAAACTTCAATGGTTTGTGGCAAACAACTTTCATCCACAAAAAATTTATTCGCAGTTGTATCGCCACCTTTATGATTGGTGTTGTACAACATCAACATGGCTTCAGCAGCAGCTGTGCCTT
>CANFST010000038.1 GCA_947449695.1 Chitinophagales bacterium | reverse complement strand
TGGGAAATCAAACTTGGTTTTTTCAAATGAAAAATGGAATTGATAATAAAACCTATGTAAGTTGCTATGGTGGCAATTCATATATTCATGTTATTAATCAACCTGATTCGCTAGGAATTGCTTGTGATTTTGTTCAGAAACAACTTTATGTAGGTTCTGTTTATACAGGACATTTTCAACGAGGCTCATTTCCAAATACACCAAACTATAAATTAGGGGCAATAAATTGCAATGTGGGAATGGAGAATAAATTAACAGATAGCAATAAAGGATTAAATGTTTATCCAAATCCAGCCTCAACAGAAATAACAATTAATAAAGGACAGTTAGCCATTAAAACCATTGAAGTAACTAATGTACTTGGGCAAACTGTATTCATCCAACAAATCAATCATTCAATCATTCAACCCATTCAACTGGATGTTTCGCATCTTGCTCCTCAAATCTATTTATTGAAAATAACAGATGAGAATGGTTGTCAGCAAACTATTAAATTTGTAAAAGAGTAGTGCTCAGGCATTATCACATAAAAAAAGCGAATCAATAATTGTTGATTCGCTTTTTTTATATTCTTTCTGAGTAAAATCTTATTGAGCAATTTTTTCTACCTGCGAATAAGTTAATTCAACTGGTGTTTTTCTGCCAAAGATTAAAACGTTTACTTTCAAACGTTTTTTCTCTTCCGAAATTTCTTCAATCGTACCATTGAAATTATTAAATGGTCCATCAATAATTTTTACTGATTCACCAACAATATATGGTTCGTCCATCACAGCACCTGCTTCCATGCTATCGTCAGTAATACCTAATATTTTATTCATTTCGCTTTTACGCAAAGCTGTAGGTGAATTATTACCTAAAAAATTTATTACACCAGGTACATTCTTTACACCATGTAATATTTCACCACTGATTTTTGTGTCGTCAGCTTCTAATAATACATAACCAGGGTAATAGTTACGTTCTTTAATAACCTTTTTTCCGTCTTTTATTTTATAAACTTTTTCCATTGGCACCAATACTTGCGTAATGATTTTATCCCAATTAGAACGGCTGATTTCTTTATCTAAATATTCTTTGGTTTTTTTCTCTTTACCGCTAATCACTCTTAGCACAAACCATTTCTTTTCTGCAACTGCTTGTTCCATTTTTTTTTAAAATGATTAAAATAATTTATAAAAATTGGTAAGCACTTGGCTTGAAGCAAAATCCATTAAATAAATAATGGCAGCAACAATGATAGCTGCAACGCAAACTACAGTTACAGAGCCTTGCAACTCTGACCAAGTAGGCCAAGAAACTTTTTGCATCAACTCGTAATAAGATTCACGAGCGTAGGTTTTTAAATTTTGGAACATAATTTTTTTGTTTTTAAAGCAATAATGTTTTTTTAAAACCTAATTGCTATGATTTATTCAGCACGGGCACCTGGATTCGAACCAAGATCGGAGGTTTTGGAGACCACAATTCTAGCCGTTGAACTATGCCCGTATAAGACAATTAGCTAATTAGCAAATCTGCTAATTAGCTAATTGAATTGCTTTGCGAATGTACGCAAAATTATTTAATAATCTCAGTAACCTGTCCGGCACCTACGGTTCTGCCACCTTCACGGATAGCGAAACGCATACCTTTTTCCATTGCTACTGGCATGATTAATTTTACATTTAAAGCTACGTTATCACCAGGCATAACCATTTCAACACCTGCAGGCAACATTACTTCACCAGTAACATCTGTTGTTCTGCAATAGAATTGAGGGCGATATTTATTGAAGAATGGAGTATGACGTCCACCTTCTTCTTTGCTTAATACGTAAACTTCACATTTGAATTCAGTGTGAGGAGTGATTGAACCAGGAGCACAAACCACCATTCCACGTTCTATATCAGTTTTTTCAATACCACGTAACAACAAACCTACGTTGTCACCAGCTTCACCTCTATCTAATAATTTACGGAACATTTCAACACCTGTAACTGTAGATTTAACAGCAGCTTCTTTCAAACCAATGATTTCAACTGCATCACCTACGTTAGTTACACCTCTTTCAATACGACCAGTTGCAACTGTACCACGACCAGTGATAGAGAATACATCCTCAACAGGCATCAAGAAAGGTTTATCAACAGCTCTTTCAGGAACTGGGATATCAGCATCAACTGCATCCATCAAATCTTCAATAGCTTTTACCCATTTAGCATCACCAGCTAAAGCGCCAGTTGCAGAACCTTTAATGATAGAAATTTTATCGCCATCAAATTTGTAGAAAGTCAATAATTCACGAATTTCCATTTCTACCAATTCAATTAATTCAGGATCTTCAACCAAGTCAACTTTATTCATGAATACCACAATTTTAGGCACACCAACCTGACGTGCTAAAAGGATATGTTCACGAGTTTGAGGCATAGGACCATCAGTAGCAGCTACAACTAATATAGCACCATCCATTTGTGCAGCACCTGTAACCATGTTTTTAACATAGTCAGCATGACCCGGACAATCAACGTGTGCATAGTGACGATTAGCTGTTTCGTATTCAACGTGAGCTGTATTAATAGTAATACCACGTTCTTTTTCTTCTGGAGCGTTATCAATTGAATCGTAATCACGTTTTTGAGCCAAACCTTTGTTTGCTAAAACGTTTGTGATGGCAGCAGTCAAGGTAGTTTTACCATGATCTACGTGACCAATTGTACCAATGTTTACGTGCGGCTTATTCCGCTGAAATGTTTCTTTAGCCATTTTATTAATTGTTTATGTTTTTATTATAATAATACTCTTCTTTTTTTATTTTATGAGCCATTGACGAGAATCGAACTCGTGACCCCATCCTTACCATGGATGTACTCTACCAGCTGAGCTACAACGGCTTATTTTTGTTAGTCGTTAGTTCAAAATCTACTCATCAATTATCTTTAAAGAGCAGGAGACGAGGCTCGAACCCGCTACCTACAGCTTGGAAGGCTGTCGCTCTACCAAATGAGCTACTCCTGCATTTTTTCTTATTACAAACAACGTTTTACCAATCTGTATTCAACTTTTGCTTGGTATTGGTGGGCAGAGTAGGGTTCGAACCTACGTACACTTACGTGAACAGATTTACAGTCTGTCGCCTTTAACCGCTCGGCCATCTACCCTATTGCAAATATTACTAACTGAGCCGAAGAAGGGACTCGAACCCCCGACCAGCTGATTACAAATCAGCTGCTCTACCAACTGAGCTACTTCGGCTTATTTACATTTTGAAATATTCAAAATTGCCTTTGTGGGCTATGTTTGAAATATTTTATTAAAAGAACATTTAACTCTTTTTTCAAAAAGGACTGCAAATATAGACACATTCATTTTGATTGTCAAAATAAATTTAGAGATTTTTTTTGAAATATTTTTTTGATGAGTGGATTTTTATAAAAATGACAATAATTAATTAGTTAAACCAAGTAGTTTGGTTTGTTTATTTTTGTGAGAAATAAAACAAGATGACACTATTTATAATTGGCTTAATTGTTTTGATAGTAGCTTTAGTTGCAAACAGATTAACTCCTTCACCTCAAACTTTTAAAATCACTAATCTTATAAGATTGGCTGGAATTTTAGTAATGACATTAGGCGTTTTAACTGCTTGTTTTGTGCAAGTAGGTTCAGGGCAAGTAGGTGTAAAAACGTTGTTTGGCAAAGTTGAATCTGATATATTAACAAGCGGGATGAATTTTGTGAATCCATTAATGGATGTTAAAATGATGGATATCAAAACCCAAAATTACACCATGAGTGCAATCCGAGATGAAGGAAATAAAACAGGCGATGATGCTATAAGAGTATTAACAGCTGATGGCTTAGAAGTAATTATTGATTTAACAATTCTATATCGAGTAGTTCCTACAGAAGCTCCCAACTTATTGAGAGAAGTAGGATTGGATTATACCGATAAAATTGTTCGACCAATTACCAGAACAAGAATCAGAGACAATGCAGTTTCTTACGACGCAGTATCATTATATTCTTCTAAACGGGAAGAATTTCAGGTACGTATTTCTAAAAGTATTGAAGAAAATTTTAAAAGCCGAGGATTGATTTTAGAACAATTATTGATTCGTAACATTGCATTGCCTGCAAGCGTAAAAGGAACAATCGAAGAAAAAATTCAGGCAGAACAAGAGGCACAAAAGATGCAATTTGTATTGCAAAAAGAAAAACAAGAAGCTGAAAGAAAAAGAGTAGAAGCACAAGGAATAGCTGATTATCAGCACATCATCAGCGAAGGCTTAACCGATAAACAATTGCAATATGAACAAATAAAAGCAATGAAAGAATTAGCGTCTTCACCTAATAGTAAAATTATTTTTATGGGGAGCAAAAGCAATTCGCCTGTGATTATTGATGGGAAATAATCAATAATTAAGTTATTCTAATTTATCGCCACGTAATTTCCTGAATCGCTTACGTGCCTCATTTACAAAGGTGCTGCCAGGATATTTCACCAATAAATCTTCGTACAATTTTTTGGCTTCATCTTTTTTGTGCAATTTATTTTCCAACAAATCGGCTTTGGCGAAAAGTGCATCATCAGCTAAAATATCATCGCCAAATTTCAATAAAATGTCGTCGTAGAATTTTATTGCTGCTGTAAATTGTTTTTGTTTTACACAAATTTTTGATTGTGCAAAATCAATGTTGTCATCCAAATTACTGTTTTTAAAAACTAATCTACAACTATCGTAAACTTGCCAAGCATCCTCCAATTTGTTTTGAAACGTCAGCAAATCAGCCTTGGCAAACATTTTCATGGCATTGATATTTAACAAACTATCATCGCCACTGCCTAAATTTTCAATAATGAAAACTGATAAATCCAACGCATCATTTGCAATCACATCGCTGGTGCTGCTTTTCAGCACATCCATTTGTGATTGCGCCCATTCAAAATCACCAAAATAATAACTCCATTTTGCGTTTTTAAATTTTGCCATTTCACCCAAAGCATCGCCAGGCATGGCTTTGTCAACTTGCGAATAAAGTAAGGTGCTTTCCCATTTATCGCCTTTCATCAAATTGTAATCGCCCAAATCTAATTTTGCTTTGTTCATCGAAATTGGGTTCAAACTTTGCGATTGCAGCAAATCTTTTACAATCAAAATTGCTGTGTCTAAATTATGAAAATGTAGCGCTTCTAAATTTGCTAAATCGCAAACTGTATTGGCGTAAAACTGTTGCCGATTGCCGCCTGCATTAAATTGTTTCATGTAACCCAAATACTCTTTTTTCAATTCATTCAAATCATTCAACGTGTAATTATCGGTGTTGACGATTTTTGCTTTTCGCGATTTTAACAACCAACTTTTTGCCTGAAAATGAAATGGATAATTATCGCCCAAATCAGCCACATACTTATATCCTGCTATAGCGGCATCATAAAATTCTTCATCAAAAGCAGCTTCGGCAATGGGCAAAACACGTTCACCACCTTCTTTCAAACGCTTATCAATAGCAATAATTTGAGTGATGGCTTGGTCAAAATCTCTGCGTTGAATGTAACTCCAGACCAACAAATCAATGAGCATTAAATTGTTCGATTCTTTTTGAATACGCTTGAATAAAAATGTTTGTAAATCAAGCGCAGCATCATCATTTGTGAGATAAGGCTGCAAAATATTTTTCACTTCCTGCACTTGTGTTGGTGATTGGTCAAGTGCATTCAACAGCAATTCCATCATCGTTTTCACTTTGCCTTTTTTGCCATAAATCATTGCCAATTCCAAATCAAAATAATGGGGTGAATTCAAAATTTTATTTCCTTTTTCATACACCATTTCCGATTTGTCAATTTGATTCATATCGGCAAACAAACGAGCCAAACGCCTGATGGCATCGGGATCTGCAGCTAATTGTTTAATCGTGTTATCATATTGTTCTGTAGCTTTTTTGTTGTCACCTTGCAGCTCATAAAGCTTTGCTAAATCAATTGTAAAAGTGAAATCGGTTGGATGATTTTTGAGTTGTTTTTTTATTAGCTTTTCGGCTTTGTCGTATTGTTTTAAACTCTCTAACACCTTCAAATATTTTTCGTAGATAGTTGTTGCGTTAGGATTTTTCTGAAACATTTTATCATACAACGCCACTGCTTTTTCAAACTCATTATTGTTGTAGTAAGCTTCAGCCAAATCCAAATCGTCTTGACTTTGTGCATGGCTCTGTTGGCTGATTGTAGCCATCAGTAAAAAAATAAGGAGCGATATTTTTTGTAAAATTTTCATTTACTTTCTCACTTTGAAAATTGATTTTTCTTTTAAAACAAATTCAATGAACACCGCTGATACAAACGCACCTGTGGAATTACTAAACACATCCCACCATTCAAAATATCTATGGGCAAATTCAAAAGTAAGTAATTGGATTATTTCCATCGAAAAACCGAACAATGCTGCTATAAAAAATGATTTTATTGCAGCGTTTTTCCATTCGTGAAAATACGTACTCCATAATAAAGTAGTGGTAAAACAAAAGTACATGGTAAAGTGAACACCTTTATCAAAGTTAGAAACACTTACATGCGGAAAATATTTGCCTGGCATGGTAGAGAGCACAAAAATTGCTATTCCACAAATCCAAGCAGCAAGAAAATTTCTTCTTATAAAATTCATTGTTTGCAAAATAAATAGAAAAGGCGAAAGCACAAGCCTCCGCCTTTTTGTTTTAAAACTATTTTAAGAAAATTATTCGCCGATTAACGCTTTGTATTGCGCTGCGGTCATCAAATTTTCAACTTCAGATGGATTTGAAATGCTCATTTTAATCATCCAACCTTCGCCATAAGGGTCTTTGTTTACCTCTTCCGGTGCTGCATCCAAGCCGTTATTCATGCTTTCAATTTTCCCGCTTAATGGTAAAAATAAATCACTTACTGTTTTCACAGCTTCCACAGTTCCGAAAACTTCATTGTGATTTAAGGTTTTTCCCACAGAAGGAATATCTACAAAAACTATATCGCCTAATTCACGTTGAGCAAAATCAGTAATGCCTACAAACGCTGTGCTGCCTTCAATTTTAACCCATTCGTGGTCTTTTGTGTAACGAAGATTGTCTGGAAAATTCATGATTTATTTTGTTTTGAGAGCGCAAAGATAATTTTTTGAAAATACTTTTTTTTAGAAAATATTTTTAAATGCGAAACCGATTTATCGGTTATTCCTTTTTTACTTTTGACTTCTAAAAAATCATGAATGAAAATAGCTTTAATCGGTTATGGAAAAATGGGTAAAGCCATTGAGCAGTGTATTGCTAAGCAAACAAAACATGAAGTGGTTTTGAAAATTTCAAAATCGAATTTACATGAATTAACTTTGGAAAATCTTCAAAAGGCCGATGTAGCTATTGAATTTACTAACCCTGAATCTGCTGTAAAAAACATGTTGTTGTGTTTGAAGGCTGCATTACCAGTGGTTTGTGGCTCAACTGGTTGGTTGGCTGAATTTGAAAATGTTAAAAAAGAATTTGAAATTAATAAAGGTGCAATGGTGTTTGCCAGCAATTTTAGTATTGGTATCAATTTGTTTTTTGCTATTAATAATTATTCAGCAAAATTGTTTAAAATGCATCCGCAATATCAAGTTTTGATGAGTGAAATTCATCATACCGAAAAAAAAGATGCGCCAAGCGGAACTGCAATTTCTATCAAAAAAATTATTGAGCAACATATTTCAACCCAGGTTATCCCAATTGAGGCATTGCGAATTGAAAACGTTGTGGGTACTCATCATGTGTTGTTTGAATCACCCGTTGATGAAGTTGAGTTGATTCACAAAGCCCACAGCCGAAACGGTTTTGCCGAAGGTGCTGTGTTAGCTGCTGAATGGATTGCCGACAAAAAAGGTATGTACGAATTTAAAGATGTATTAGGAATTGAATAACATTTTCACCACAGATAGTTTATAATAACTCCAAGCTTAAAGCGTTTGAGTTTTATCTTTGAACAATCAATTTAATTTTAAAAAGAATTTTAATGAATTTATTTTTTTGGCGAAAGAAGCAAGGTGAGGAAAATCTCAAAAAGAAAAAATCTAAAACCCGTGAATGGGTTGACGCAATTGTATTTGCTGTAGTTGCTGCCACTTTAATTAGAACTTTTTTAGTTGAAGCTTACACCATCCCAACACCTTCGATGGAAAAAACTCTGTTGGTGGGTGATTTTTTATTTGTTAGCAAAATCAGCTATGGTGCTCGTATTCCTAACACACCAGTTGCATTTCCGTTTGCACATCACACCATGCCTTTAATTGGTGGAAAAGCATATTCTGAAATTGTACAATGGGGTTATCATCGCTTGCCTGGCTTAGGTCATGTAGAAAGAAATGATGTGGTGGTTTTTAATTATCCACCTGAATATAAAATTCCACGACCTGTGGATAAAAGAGAAAATTACATTAAGCGTTGCGTAGGGTTGCCAGGCGATACTTTAGAAGTTAGAAATGCCGAGTTGTTTATCAATAACAAGCTAGCTTACAAAGCACCGCATGGTGAAATGGAATATGTGATTGAAACAAATGGCTCGGAGATTAATGGTGATGATTTGAATGACGAAGGAATTACTGATTTTGGTATGATGGGCAATAATCAATATGAAATGTTTTTAGAACCTAAGCATATCCCTTATTTAAAAGATTTGGGCAACATTAAATCTATTGTGCCAGCCATTCGCCCTAAGGGAACTATTACTGAAGTTTTATTTCCATACGATACTAATCATTTCCCTTGGAACGTTGATAATTATGGTAAAATTTGGATTCCGAAGAAAGGCGTTACTATAAAATTAGATTCCATCAACATCAAATTGTATCATGATATTATTGCTGTGTATGAAGGTAATAAATTAGAACAAAACGATAGTAAATTTATTATCAATGGAAAAGAAACTGATAGCTATACATTTAAAATGGATTATTATTGGATGATGGGTGATAATCGACACAATAGCGCTGATAGCCGTTTCTGGGGATTTGTACCTGAAGATCACATTGTTGGTAAAGCTTGGATGGTGTGGTTGAGTTTAGATTATAATGCCAGCAATTTATTCAAGAAAATCCGTTGGAGCAGATTGTTTAATCTGATTCATTAATAGTTGCCTGAGCATATTTTAAAAATATTTCAATCAAAAAAGAAGTTTTAATTTTCAAACTTCTTTTTTGTGTTGCCAATTTTTATGTAATGATTTCAAATAAATAAATCCGTTTTAATTCCACCAATCTAAAAACGCCCAGATTTTTCTGTTTTTTAAATAATCTAAGTCTTGTTGCATATCAAATGCTTCTCGTTCAAAACAAATATTTATTTGCGCTTCTTCTAAATTTTTGTAGATAAATAAATTGGCAACCAACTCGGTGAAATAGATGAAATAATAAGGAAGAATAAGCATTTCAAGTTGCTGACGAAAATGAATTTTTTCGTGATTCAAAAAAATCTTGTCATAAACCAAATTCTTATTTTTTAAAATTAAAAATGGAAAAATAGCAACGCCATAAATGCCATGAAAATTTAAAAAACGAAATTGAATGGGAATGATGAATTTCATAGTATCTGCAAATTTAAACGATTGATTAACTTAAAGACACTTATTATTGCAAAAAGTTTAAACAAGCCATCATAAAATTGTACATTAGTTTTTACCATACCAGTTTAGCATTTGAATTTTCATTCACGATTTCAAAAGGAACAAAAACTCATCAAGAGGCTTTGGTAGTGGCTTTTAAAAAAGATGGAATCGTTGGCTATGGCGAAGCTCCTGCCATTCGCTACTACAATATTTCGGTGCAACAAATGATGGATGACATTAAATCCATTCAACATCATTTTAAAAATATTGATTTCAATTCCTCAACAAATTGGTGGGCTTTTCTGAAAAAATTATTGCCCAATAATTCCTTTGCTTTGTGTGCTTTGGATATGGCTTTGCACGATTGGAAAGCAAAAATTGAACAAAAAAAATTGTTTCAAACTTTTAGTTGTGAATGGAAAAATATTCCACCAACCGATTACACATTGGGCATTGATTCGATTGAAATTTTAAAAGAAAAGATCAAACATCATCGCTTTCCAATTTATAAAATCAAATTAGGATTGGGAGATGAAGAAAATATTTTGAAAGCCATTCATGAGATTTCAACATCAAAAATCAGAGTTGATTTTAATGAAGGAATTGATGAAAAACGATTTTATGAATTACTGCCATTGCTTGAAAATGCAGGCGTAGAGCTGATTGAACAACCGCTTTCAAAAGCAAATGAAGTTGGGATGGAAAAGCTATATGCAACAACTTCGATTGATTTATTTGCTGACGAATATTGTGTAAGCGAAAATGATGTAGAAAAATGTGTTGGCAAATTTCATGGCATCAATATTAAATTGACAAAATGTGGCGGTATCACACCGGCATTAAGAATGATTGAAAAAGCACGACGATTAAATTTGAAAGTGATGATGGGCAGCATGAACGAAAGCACCATTGGAACTGCTGCTATTGCTCATTTTTTACCTTTGCTTGACAAGGTGGACATGGATGGAATTTTGTTGCTAAAAGAAGATGTTGCAGCAGAAATTTTATTTAATGAAAATGCTGAATGCCTCGAACCAAAAGGCTTTGGATTGGGTATTGAAATTAGTCAAGAAAAATTAAATCAGTTTTTTGTTGAAGAAATTCAAATCATTTAAAAGGAGTTTTTTTTCGACAAAACACCCATACTGAACAAAGCGAAATCATATTTTACCGGGTCGTTAGAATCAAATTTTCTCAATGTAGTGGTCAACTCAATTGCTGATTGCCAATCATTTTTAGAACGATGTAATAATTTTAATTCACGAGCAATATTACCAACATGCACATCCAAAGGGCAAATTAAATCAGCTGGTTTTATTTTTTTCCAAATGCCAAAATCAACTTTTTTATCATCACGAACCATCCAGCGCAAATACATGCAAAGCCTCTTACAGGATGAATTTCGGTCGGGTGTAGCAATATGTTTTCGAGTTCGTTGTGGTACAAATTCTTCATTAAAAAACTCTAAGTAAAAATTCCGCAATGCTAATTCCATTTTAAAATTCTTAGCGGATTGATTTTTCAAAAAAACATTCTCTAACGTAGAATATTTATGGTATAAGCGTTTCAGCGATTGGATAAAAAACAATAAATCAGTTGAGTTGAAAGTGCGATGAACAAAATGTTCCATTCGCTTCAAATCTTTTTGTTGATGATGCAAAATGAAATCATGCGGCGCTTCATCCATCAACTGCATCAATTCATTGGCTTTATTGATAATGGTTGTTCTGTTTCCCCAAGCAAATGTGGCAGCGAAAAATCCTGCAATTTCAATATCCTCTTTTTTGGAAAAATGATGTGGAACGCTGATGGGGTCAGCTTTTATAAATTTTTTTTGATTGTGAATTTTAACAGCGTCATCTAATAAATCTTTCAACTCGTTGCTTTTCATTTGCTAAAAATAAAAAAACGCATCAAGAAATTATCTCGATGCGTTTAATTGAAATTATAATTCACCTAAAACTATTTGTGTTCTACATCATGCTTTTCAACATAAATATCTCGTGAAGCTTTGCGTTGGTTGGCTTTAATAATTCTTCTTTCTCTTGGTGTAATTTTTCCATCCGCTTTTGCAACACGTTTTTCTTCTTGAATTTTGCGTTGTTCTATTTTCAATTTTCTTGCTTCCTGCGGAGTAAGTTGCCCCGATTTTTCGCCTTGTACAATTCTCTCATGTTGCTTTAATTGTGTTTTTCTGATGGGTTGTGCTTGTGTGCTAAATGCTGTTGCAATAACTGTGAATACGACTAAAGATTTAAAAATGTTTTTCATTGCTATTTGATTTATTTTTGTGAAATGATTGTGTAGCAATTATGACAATTGCTGTGCCAATCAGTTTAATTATGAAAATATTTTTAGAAGAAGTAAAAGTGTTTGCTTATCATGGTTGGTATGATGAAGAACGTGAAAGTGGTCATTGGTTCAGCATTTCATTGGAAGCAGAAATTTCGGATAGACAAACTTTAACTGATGATTTAGCAGAAACTTTTAATTACGAATTGATTTATCAAATTGTGATAAGCGAAATGAAGCAAACTCAAAAATTATTAGAAACAGTTGCTGAAAATATTTTAAACCAAGTTTTGCATTTTGATGCCATCAAAAATTGCAAAGTGAAAATTGCAAAAACAGAACCTCATAAAATGCCTGGAGTCAGCAGCGTAGCAATTGAACTTTGGAAAGCGAAATAATTACTTACAATTCATGCCGCAATATTTTTCCATTTACAAACCGTTTCAAATGCTTTGTCAGTTTAGCCCAGAAGGCGATAAAAAAACTTTGACTGATTTTGGTTTTGCATTCGCTAAAGATATTTATCCAGTTGGTCGATTAGATTTTGATAGCGAAGGTTTATTGATTTTGACTAATGATAAAAAATTTAATCATCAATTATTAAACCCAAAACAAAAACATGAAAGAGAATACTGGGTGCAGGTTGAAGGCTCACCAACAAAAGATTTTTTCGAGAAAATTTCAAAGAGTGTAATGATAAATGTAGAAGGGAAAATACATAAAACTTTGCCTTGCAAATGCAACATGTTGGATGAAAATGAAATTCAAAAAATTCCTCAGCGCAATCCACCCATTCGATTTAGAAAAAATATCCCAGACACTTGGATCAGTTTGATTTTGCATGAAGGGAAAAATCGACAAGTGCGCAAAATGACTGCTGCTTGCGGTTTTCCAACGCTTCGATTAATCAGAAAAAGAATTGAAAATTTAACGCTGCCAATGTTCCAACCATTTGAAATTGTTGAACACAATGAAAAGGAAATTCATAAACTGTTAAATTTAATTTCTTTGTAAGTTATGCTTAAAGACTTTGTATTTTTAATAACTAATGTCATTTTGAAAAATATAATCAGGCCTTCTTCTTCTCAAGAATCTTTTTTCATTGGGTGTAAATCTTGGATTGAATTTGAAACAAATCAACAAGATGAGCATTTGATAAAACAGAATGCCGTAGTTGGTTTCACCAAAAATTCCAAACTCGGTAAATGAGTTAATCACAACTGGAATCAAGATGCCAAGCAGCATCAGTCGTTTTTCTTTTTCTTCTTTCAAAAATCCTTTTACAGTAAAAATCATTTGAAATAAAACAATTGTGAAACCAATGAAACCCAGATTCATCAATACTTGTATGAATGTGTTGTGTGTCATGTGTGCTGTGTAAGTGTGTACACTTCCAAATGTATCAGTATAATTAATTCGCATGAAACCAAATCCCAACAAGGGTTCACGAGGCAAGCCCTCTGTTATTAATGCCACCCAAAACGGACCACGACCTGTGAATGTTAGGATGTCATCTAAACCACCTTTTCGCAAAATTAATTTTGAAATAGCAATCGGGATAACGGCTATAACACCAATGTAGGTAAGGATTTCGAGCTTTGTATTTTTTGCTGCACGAATGTGAAAGAAGATGATGAGCAATAAGCCAACTAATGATGAACGTGATTTTGTCATGATTAATCCAACACCGAGAATCAAGATTTTAAAAATCGTCCAAGCCTTTTGTGGCTTGCGGTACAAGTCGAAAATGATACATGAAATTCCTAAACCACAATACATTCCTAATTCATTTGGGTTCATGATGTAGCCACCAAGTCTTCTATCTTCGCCACCTTCCACTAATCGAAAATAATGGTCGGGGTCAACAATCATCCCCACAGTAAAAATCAACATGATGACGAATGAGATATTCCCCATCAAATTGTAGAAGCGAATATTTTGGTTCGGAAAAAATTCATCGAGTAAATACAACGATTTAATAAAATAGTACGCAAAAATAAATCCTGCAATGTCCATTGCCCATTGTAATGCACTATATCCAATATCGGTACTCCAACTGAATGAAATCAAGCCCAGCAGCAGATAACTAGCATACAAACCAATTGACAATTCGTTGTTCAATTTGAAAGAATTTACTGCGCCCTTGCTGATAATTTTTGAGTAAATAGTAATCGCTGCCAATGCCATAAATACACGAGCTGATGTTTTGAAAACACGTGTAACAATTACACTGTCATTCCAAGTAAAGTAGCTGGCAATCATGATGAACAGCACGATATGCAACCAGAAGTTTGTTTGCTTCAGGAATTTATCGTGATTAATATTTTGATTTGTTTTTGCCACGAATGCACGAATTTATTTATAGAGTTCATCAAACCTGTAAACTAATTTTTTCCAATCAAATTCTTCTTTCACCATTTGAATTGCTTTGTTGGTAATAGTTTCAGCACCTTCCGATTTTATTTTTTCAAAAATATTATCGATGGCGTTGCTCAAATTTTCTACGTTTAATTCTACAATACTTTCGCCGCATTGATGTTTTACAATCACATCACCAACATTTGTGGCATCCGTTACAACGGCTGGAATGCCCATTGCACAAGCTTCTAACACGGCTGATGGCAAACCTTCATTTCGTGATGGATGAGCGAACACATTTAGTTGTTGGAGCAATTTATTTTTTTCATCTCCAAATTTGCTACCCCAAAATTTTATTCCTGAAATATTTTTTGAGTTGATTTTTTCTTCAAAATTTTTTCTTTCATCACTATCGCCAATCAACCACAATTCTGCATCAGCATATTGTTTTTGCAACAAAACAAATGCATCAACTAACACATCCAATCCTTTTGTGTACACATCTAATCGTCCGCAAAAACCAATCAGGTGTTTTGCGTTATCTTTTGAAATAGGCTTGAATACAGATATTTCAAAGCCATATGGAATTAGTTTCCACTTAGCTGTTTTATAAATAGCTTGCAATCCATCCACTTCACTTTTGCCAATGCAATGAATAAATTTTGCCCACTGCAATAATTTTTTTTCAAACAAAGCAATGTAAAATTTTTTGGTAAAAGCACTTCGTTGCATCGCAATCACATTGTATGCGCCATGTGGTGTAAACACAAATGAGATTTGATTTTTGTGCAAAAATTTCGCCGCAGAAAATAATGTTGGAACGTATCCGCCATGCAAATGAAAAATAGCTTTTCCTTTTCTTTCAGCGATAGCTTCTTTCAGTTTTTTATCTAACTGAAATTGATTTTTTTGCACCTGAAAAAGTTTAGTGGTAAAATTTCTTTCAGGATAATTATGTATCGTGTCTTCCGCAATGCCATATACAGCAATGCTTTTGCCTGCAATTGCTTGTTCGGTAGCTAATTGATAAACCACTTTGTTTACGCCATTCATCCGATGCGGATTAGCTTTCCCTAAAATGAGATGAATGATTTCCATGTGGCAAAATGATTTTTCTTTAACACCCAAAGCCAGTAACTAACCAAAATAATTTGCGAACAAAAAATACCAGCCACCACACCTCTTACTTGCCATTGATGAATGATGATGTATGCCGTAAGCAAACTAAAAGTAGTAGCCATAACATATCCGATGAAATAATTTCTGTTCAATTTCAACACTCGTATTGCAATGCGAACAGGATAGCCAAACACAATGACTATCTGCGTTAGCGCCAATCCGATGATGACATAAAAATGTTCGGGAGTGGTTTCAATTTTTAATAATCGTAAAAGTGGTTGCGAAAAAATAACGATTAGCAAAATGATTGGAATCGCTGTTTTGAACAATTTTAGTAACAATGTTTTTAAGTATAAAAATGTGTTGGCTGTGTTAGATGTAGTTTCTGAAACCTTTGGCAATGCATAGCTTTCAACGGCTTGCATAAACACATTGATAAATCCGAATAAATATTGCCCAATTCTCAAAGCGCCCAATGCTGCTGCACCGAGCCACCATCCAGCTGAAACCACGAAAAAATTTCCTGATAACCATTGCATCAAAGCTGAAAGCAGCATCCACCTTGATTGATTGTAGTGCAAAGAAAATGAGTATTGAATTTGTTTCCAATTATACATTTTTGGTTTTGCCCAAAACAAAGCAATTAAAATCGCTGGAGCAAAGCTCAAAGCACATATCCAAAGCGTACTTTCAAGCGTTAATGAATTTTTAAGCGCAAAAAATAAAAGGAATATAAGTTGTCCGATGTTGTTAATAGCATCAATCAAAAATGCTTTTGATGCAGCATTGATAGTAACAAAATATCTACGATAAAAATCTTGCAGCAAAAATAAAACAATGTTCAAACCCACTACCAATGAGTATTTCGACAATTCGTTGTTTTTAGAAAAGTGATAATAAGCCATTGAACCAAAAACTACCAAGAGCAAAAAAAGATACTGAATACTCAAAATTCCATTCACATATTTTTGTTGGTCGCCTTTTTTTGTTTGATGATACATCACCTGAAAAACTCCACTGATAGCGGATTCCTGCAACGACAATAAAAATAATTGCCCTAAAATCATCACTGAAAAATAACCATAATCAGTAATGCCGAGTTGACGAGCAATTAAAAATTGTGTAACAAATGTAGTTCCACTCACCACTGCTTGGTCAGCCATCACCCAGTGTTTTGCAGTAAGTGGAAAAATTTTAAGCATCTGATTTCTTGCGGTTAAGCCATTGTTTCAATTGTGAAAACAAGGTGGGCGTATAGCCTGCGCGATTCAATACGTAACTCACATTTGGGATGCTGATTTTTTGGAAGGTGTCGTCGGCTTCTTCCATCGTTTTCTTTTCTGTTCGTCGGCTATCTAACACAAAGAAATTCACGTTTGATTCTTTCATCAACATCAATGAAGAGGAATCATTTTTTGTGCTTAAATTTTGAATGATAACCACATCAAATTCTTGCAACCATTTTTCAGTTAATGACGTCCAAACTGTTGGCAGTCGCCAGTTTTCACGAATGGTTGGCAAACTTAAAAATTCATGATTAGCATATTCCGATTTCATTCGCCCATCGGCACTGATGTACAAAACTTTTTTGCCTAATCGAGTGATGGCTTCAGCCAAACCCGAAGCATTGGTTCGCTTACCTTCTTTATCATTCATGGATGAAATGCTGACAACTAAATTTTTCAACTCGTGATTCAAATTCAGTTCCAAAGCCCATTTGGTGAAGAAAGTATTTTTCTCATTTTGATTTTTGAAATAAGGAATAGAATAAGAAATGGATGTGTCGGAATTTTTATAAATCACATTTTCATCACTCACTCTGCCTTTCATAAAATGCACAAAATAAATTCCGAAGATGGCAAACAACAATCCCATAAAACCTCCAAAAGCCTTTAACAATGAAGCATTGGGAGAAACTGGTGTTTGTGAAACTTCACCAAAAGTAATGATACGATGAAATGAAATAGTAGCAGCTCGAGCAATTTCAGCATCGGTTTTTTTCTCGTGCAAGAAGCGATAAATTTGTTCGTTCATGTTGAAATTTCTTTCCAAAATTCTTAACTCTTTTTCTTTGGTTGGAAATCCATCAAATGCATGCTCTGATTCAGCAATGCTTTTTTGTAAATCTTTGTATCTGATTTGCAAATTAATTTGTGTGTTGTGAACCCCTTCAATTAAATAAGAACTGATATCTTTTAATTTCTTTTCAATCACTTTCACTTTGTCATTTTCTGGAGTGTATCTCAATAATAAATCTGTTCGTTCCAACTGCAAAGCCTTGATTTGCTTGGTCATTTCACTACTCAATAAATCATTGTATGCTTGAAAATCGGGCGCTAATTCTAAAAATTTATCCTTACCATTTTTTAAATAATGATACAAACTATCGGTTGCTAAAAGTGTTCCTTGTAGGCCAACTAATTCTTTTTTCTGGTCAGAAAGTTTTCGTAAATCAGTTTCTGATTCTTGATTTAAATTGATGATTCTTTTCGCATCACGATATTGCTCCATCTGGTCTTCACTGCTTGATAATCGTTGAGTATAGCCTTTCAATTCTCCTTCCAGAAAGTTTACAGTAGTATCCGCAGATTTGTATTTTGTTTCGATGTAATCGTTGATATACGCTGTGGCTACTGCATTTACAATGTCAGCACTTTTTTGCGGCACCGAACATTTATAGTTAATTCTTAAAACTGCCACATCTTTATCTACCGACATCACATCCAAATCATCAATCAATTTATCAGTCATTTTATCATAATTATGAACCACAAATTCATAATTATCATTCACTTCCAAATCGGGCTTTCTTCTTATCAATGAATCATTCAATTCTATTTTCAACATCGCACCTTTCAATGTTAGAATTTGATTCAGAAAGCCTTGCAACACTTCACCTTCGGGTGTAGTGATTTTTAAATCACGATTGTTGTTTACCTGCAATTTGAATTTTTGTTCTTCCCATTCAGGATTGGTAATGCTGGCGATAATATGCACCGGCGATTCATCATACAATTCTCTTTTTCTGATGCCGCCAATTCGAAAAATTGAAACATGCAAATCCAAATTTTTCATTGCCTTTTCAACTAACACTCTTGATTTCAAAACTTCAACTTCAGCGCCAATATTATTGATGGTAGCAAATACGTCAAGATTTTTATAAAGTTGCTGACTTGATGCATCTATTCGTGGATCGGCTAATTTTATTTTTGCCGTACTCTCATACATTGGAGTTGCGTATTTCAAATATCTGCCTATGAAAAACTCAGCCAATATCACCACTAAAATCACTATGGGAATGCCTCTGTAAAGTGGTCGCAGTGTATTAATTGTTGAATTCGATTCCTTCATTTATGTTGTTGTAAAATGTTTATTTATTAATGCTTTTCAACAATACTAAAGAGCTGATAATTGCCGAAAGCGGATAAATAATTGATGTTGAATTTTTCTCCCACACTTTCATTCCTCGGCTGGGTACGTAAACAATATCGCCTGGATAAACCTGAATATTTTGCGACAAAGTGCTATCCATTTTGGTCAAATTGATGGTCACAAATTTTGAGTAGTTGCCAAATTTTCTGATGACTTTGATTTTTTTCTTGTTGGCATAAATGTCTAAATCACCAGCTTTTGCAATCACATCAAGCAATGTGTTGTTTTGCTTTTCCAGCAATTGTTTGCCTGATGTTTTCACTTCCCCCATCACAATAATTTCCTTGTTTAAAATTCTAACTTCTAAAATCGGATTTACAATTATCTTCTTGAAACGCAGCTTCAATGAGTCTTCAGCTTGTGTCATCGAAAGACCAGCAATTTTAAAAGGACCAAATTTTGGAATATTAATGATGCCACTATCATTCACCATCATCCATTTACCAAATACTTCGTTTGAATTATACATGCTGTTATACAACGAACCAACACCTAAATCATCATGATCCCAAATGCTTAGCATCACTTTATCATCTTTCTTGATGATGTACTCTAATCGAGGATTATAGTCAAAAAATTCTTTGCTGCTTGCCATTTTTGAATTAAATAAATTCTGTGATGAACAAGCTGAAAGTGCCATCAGCAAAAAGATTACAGCAAAAAGATTCAACAAATTTTTATGCAACATCAATTTGATTTTAATTGATTTTGAGTAAAAAAATTATGCTTTTTTTGAGTTGAGTAACCAAAATATAACGGCTTTTGGCTTTCAACATATTCAAAAATGCATCATCATTTTTAAACTTTGAAATTGATATTGGTAAAGATACTTTTACAATCAGGCGGATTTTTAAACACATTAAATTGTTTTCCACCTTAGGATTTTGGTTGTTTATTTTAATGGTTATTTTAATTAAACTTTGTAATAAAAAATTTAACAATCTTCTTTTTCTTATTTTTATTCTTATTAAAAAATTGTTTCTTTGTTCAAACTAAATGTTGATGAGAATTGTTGCCTTTCATTTGTTAAATGATTTTAGCGGAAGCCCAAAAGTGCTAAAACAGCTTTTAAAAGGATGGCAATACAATGAAATAAAAACATGTTTATTTATCAACAAAACCAACGGGTTTCTATCTGATTTGCCGCAAGTTGATTATCATTATTTCCCTTATAAATTTAGCAATTTAGTTGTCGTACGAATAATTAGATTTTTCTATTCTCAATTTATTTTGTTTTTCAAAGCGCTTTTCTTTCTAAAAAAAACTGACATAGTTTATTGCAACACAATTCTTCCATTTGCAGCCGCTATTGTAGGTAAATTAAAAGGATGCAAAGTGGTTTATCACATTCATGAAACCAATACCAATAGGCAATTACTCGACCTATTGGTACTAAATGTTGTAATTAAAATTTGCGCAACAAGGATTATTTATGTTTCAAATTTTGTAGCAACTAAATTTAATTTTAAAGTAGAAAATTGTATTATTTCAAATGCACTTGAGAATGATTTTATCAAGCAATCGAAGCTTTTCAAAAAAGATAAAATTGAACCTAAAAATGTTTTGATGATTTGTTCATTAAAGGAATACAAGGGTATTAATGAGTTTTTAAAGTTAGCGGAAGCCAATCCTCATTTGGATTTCGAATTGGTAGTAAATGCCAGCCAAAAAAAATTGGATGAATATTTTAGTTTAAAAAAAATCTCATCCAATCTTGCACTATATCCAAAGCAAAATAATGTGCATCCATTTTATCAAAAAGCAGATTTGGTGTTGAATTTAACACGAGTGGATTTGGCCAATGAAACATTTGGTCTCACCGTGATTGAAGCCATGGCTTACGGTTTGCCGGTTATCGTGCCACCAATTGGTGGAATATCAGAATTGGTGCAGGATGGTGTAAATGGTTTTAAAGTTGACAGCAGAAATATCGCAGAATTGAGTGAAAAATTAAACCGAATTTGCGAACCAGAAATTTATAACAACATGGCTGCATCGCAATTAAAATTTGAAATTCAATTTGAAGAAGAAAAGTTTATTCAACAGAATTTAGCATTCATTATTAAGTAAATTGCAATGAACGGAACACTTCTTTTTGCCAACAATTATGCTACAGTAAGGCGTTTTCAAAATTATACTACAAAAAATAAATTTCGTGATGCAGTAATAAATTTAGCTGCGCCAGTCAGTTCTTTTCTTGGAATTGATAAAGCATTAATCAAAAAAAATCGAGTGCAATTTTTGTTTTTGCATCATTTATTTAATGATGAAGTTGCATCGTTTAGAAAATTATTAAAAGCGCTTTCAAAAGAACATACTTTCATTAGTTATTCTGAAGCGGTGAATAGAATTAAGACTGGAAATATTGATAAACCTTACATTTGTTTCAGCTCTGATGATGGCTATAAAAGCAATACAACATTGGCAAAAGTGTTTTTAGAGTTTGGAATTAATGCTTGCTTTTTTCTCTGTCCATCAGTAATTGGGGAAACGAATTTAGAATTGATTACAAAATATGCTAACAACAATTTGCGTTTCGCCGTTCCCATCGAATTTATGAATTGGAACGAAGTGGAATCGATTCAAAAATTAGGTCATGAAATTGGCTCACATACAAATACACATATTGATGTAAGCCGGCAAAGTTTGAATCAAATTGCAGAAGAATTTTCTATTTCAAAAAATGAAATCGAAAAATATTGTGGCGCAATTCAACATTTAGCCTTGCCGTTTGGAAGGTTTTTCCCATTTAAAAAAGAATGGTGGCAAATAGCTGCTGAAGCAGGATTTGAGTCATGTGCCAGTGCAGAGAACGGATGTCATATCCCATCTGCTCAACAAATAAGAACAGAAGAATTATTCATTCGTAGAAATTTAATTCTCCCCAATCAATGGACACTTCAGCATCAATTGTTTTACCTACAATACAATTCATTAATGGCAAAATCATTAAATAATTTTTTGCCAACTTGATTTTAAAACGGAAATAATTTTGCCCATTTGTTGGGCTGTGGTTGTGTTAGCAATTCAATCACATTCTCCACTTTTTGCATCACTGCTGCAATAGTTTCTAATTCATTTTTTCCTTTGATAATGTAATCGAAAGCACCATATTTTAAGATGTTTACAGCCACCTGCATGTCTTGTTGTCCACTTAACATGATGCATAAAATGTTAGGGTCAAATCGTTTTATTTTTTTCAAAGCTTCCATACCATTCATTGGGGTCATTTCATAATCTAAAAAAATAACAACTGGTTCTTGAATGATTTCGTTGATGCAATCTTGCCCGTTTGAAAATTCAACTATGTTATTATAACCCAATTTTTTTAATTGAGTGCTATACATTTTTCTGCAAAATGGATCATCGTCAACTACGAAAATTTTTAAATCTTCTTTTGTTTTCATGATTTGAAAATTTATTTTTTACAATTTTGATTTGAATAAAAATTAAAAAAGAAACAAAATGCTAACACTTATTTTAGAAATTGATTCGATGTAAATCTGATTTCAAGAAATAATTTCCAATACTCAAAAAATGCTGCATAATTGAGGCTTTGCACCTTACAAAGATAATGGTATTCACAACGAAAAATCTAAAGTGTTTAAATTGTTTTCCACTTAAAAAATTAAAGTTGTTCATTTTTTAGGGTAGCAAAAATTGAATAGGAAGTGATACTTTTATTGCGAAAAAATCAAACTCCGGAATTTCCAATTTATAGACAATAAATTTTATTTACCCAAAATGGAAAATTTTAAAATTTTCGTAGTTGAAGATGATGCATGGTATGGCGAATTATTGGAGTATCATCTGTCAATGAACCCCGATTATGCCGTGAAGAAATTTTTGAACGGTAAAGATTGCATCGGTCATTTAACTGAATCACCTGATTTAATTACCCTCGATTATGCTTTGCCAGATGGTAATGGCTTAGACTTTTTGAAAAAAATAAAACAGTACGATCCTGAGATTCCTGTCATCATTATTAGCGGACAAGATAACATCAACACGGCTGTTGACTTGCTTCGTCATGGCGCTTACGACTATTTAATTAAAGACGAAAACACCAAAGACCGCTTGTGGAATATGGTGATGCGAATAAAAGAAAATACATCGCTCAAAAAACAAGTGGATGTATTGAAAGATGAATTGGGGAAAAAATACGACTTCAGCAGAACCATTATCGGCAACAGTTTAGCGATTCGGAAAATTTTCTCAATGATGGAAAAAGCTTCGCAAACCAATATTAATGTTTCTATTACTGGTGAAACTGGCACAGGAAAAGAATTGGTGGCAAAAGCAATTCACTATAATGGCGAAAGAAAGAAAAAGCCTTTTATTGCAGTAAACATGGCTGCTATTCCAAAAGATTTAATTGAAAGCGAATTATTTGGTCATGAAAAAGGTTCGTTCACGGGTTCAACAGGTAGAAAATTTGGTTTGTTTGAACAAGCTAATGGCGGCACAATTTTCTTAGATGAAATTGCTGAATTAGATTTGAATTTGCAAAGTAAATTATTACGAGTGCTTCAAGAACGTGAATTGACAAGGGTTGGCGGCGAAGAGAAAGTAAAATTGGACGTTAGAGTGATTGTAGCAACACACAAAAATTTGAAAGAGGAAGTAGCACAGAAAAATTTCAGAGAAGATTTGTATTATCGCGTAATAGGCTTGCCAATTGAGTTGCCAGCTTTACGTGAAAGAGGAAGCGATGTTTTATTATTAGCAAAATATTTTGTGGAAGATTTTTGTAAGAGTAATAATTTACCGGTACCAAGCATTCAAGCTGATACGCAAGAAAAATTGTTAGCTTATCATTTTCCGGGTAATGTCAGAGAGTTGAAAGCCTTGATGGATGTAGCAACTGTAATGTGTAATGGAAAAGAAATTACAGCTGAAGATGTGAACTTATCAGCTAATCCAAAGCAACAAAATTTAATCAACGAAGAAAAAACTTTGAAAGCTTATACACAAGATATTATTCAACATTTTTTGCGCAAGTATGACCACAATGTGGTTCGGGTAGCCGATAAATTGGATATAGGCAAATCAACTATTTATAAAATGATTCAGAATAAGGAATTGGAAATGCCTAATTAGACTTCGTTTATTAAAAACTAATATTATACAATATTGAATACCGAGGAATTATTATACGATTTTGCTAAATTGGAAAAGCTTTGCGATAATGATACTAAATTCATTAACAGGATGCTTCAGTTATTTATTCGAGATACACCACCCCAGGTAGAAAAATTGAAAAATGGATTAGCGCTTAATGACGCCGAAATAGTCCGTTTTGCTGCTCACCGGTTAAAACCTTCGGTGGAAAATATTTGTTGTAAAAGTATTGCTAACGAAGCAATCATTATTGAAAAAGAAGCTGAGAAAAATAATTTAGATGAACATGTCAGATCTGTTGCTTTTAACTTTGAAAAACATATAGAAAAAGTCATCGAACAGCTTATTCAAAAAATGGAGAATGATAATTTATTAGCTTCAGCTTAACAAAGATAAATTATGCAAACATTAAACAATTATCTGCTCAATAATTTTGGGTAAATACAAGTGTTCTAATTGTTGAATTTTATTAGCAAGAGATTCGATAGTTTCATTTTTATCAACCTTGCAATTTCCCTGAAAAATAATTTCTCCATCATCATATTTTTCATTTACAAAATGAATTGTAATTCCACTTTCAGTTTCATGGGCAGCTATTACTGCTTCATGTACAAAGCGACCGAACATGCCTTTGCCACCAAATTTGGGCAATAATGATGGATGAATATTGATAATATGATGCTGATATTTTTGTGTCAACCATGAAGGAATTTGCAATAAAAAACCTGCTAATACAATAAAATTGATTTGATGTTGCTCAAGAACTGGAAACAACTTATCAGAAGTTTTTAGTTCAGCTTTGCTAATTAATATTGATTCTACTTGCTTTGTTTTTGCTTTTTCCAAGACCAATGCATTTGGATTGTTACAAATGACCAATTCAATTTTGATAGAAGGATGGTGCTGGAAATATTGCATCAATTTTTCTGCATTGCTGCCATTGCCACTGGCAAAAATGGCGATATGTTTTTTTGAATTCACAATGCAAAGGTGAATTGTTTTGTTGAATTTTTATAAATAGCTTTGCCAAATAATATTATTTTAAAGTAATGAAAAAAATTGGCGTAGTAATTTTGTTGTTGGTATTTTCATTTGGTTATTCAATTGCTCAAAACAAATCTGTTAAGGCTGGTGCAGCCCAGTATGTTCCAATTTCAATTCAATTTGGGGGGTTTGTTAATCCAGTATCCGACGATCTAAAATTTTTACCGGAGCTGACTAATCTTCGTGTTTCAAAAAACGAAAGCAATGAGCAAGAAAAATTAGAAGAATTGAAAGCCGAAAAAATGAAAGCCAAAATTAAATATTTGGTAGAAAAAAAAATATTATCAAAGTCGGCAGAAGAAGCTAAAAGTAATGAACCAATTTTGCTTTCAGGTTTTAACACTATAACAAATGATGGCTGTCCATCTGACAACACACTTGCGATTAATAGAAATAACCAAATTGTAACAGTAGTTAATTCTCATGTAAGATATTATAGTACATCTGGCACTGGCTTGCAAGCTAAAATGAGTTTAATAACTTTTTTTAATAGTGTGCTTTCTTCTTCTAATTCGCTTTGCGACCCAAAAGTAATTTACGACAATCAAGCCAATCGCTTTATTTTATATTGTCAAACATGCAATAGTTCTCCAGTTCCATCATCGCTTTGCGTAGCTTTTTCTAAAACGGATGACCCCACACAGGGCTGGTGGATTTACAAATTTAGTGGTTCGCCTTCATCTGTAAATAATGGTAATTGCTGGGTAGATTATCCTAAGTTGGCAGTATCTGATCATGATTTGTTTATCACAAGTAATATGTTTGATGGTAGTGGAAATTACCTTGAATCTGTTATTTATCAATTAGATAAAACTATTGGTTTTGCAGGAAGTACTTATGGTAGTTCTGATGCTTTGCTTTGGAGCAATATATCAGGCAGCCCTTTTACAATGGTGCCTATTTCAAATGGAATAAACGGAGGATATGGTAATATGATGTATTTAATTTCTACAGACAATAGTGGTAGTTCTTCATCAAATTTGCTTTTGTTTAAAATCAACAATGCAGTGAATAACACACCAAGTATGACTTTAGATTATGTAAGTATTCCAACTTATTCTCAACCAAGTGATGGGATTCAAAAAGGGACATCCGTAAAATTAATGACCGGCGATTTTAGAGCCATGGATGGTTTTTACTTGAATGGTACGATTCATTTTGTTTTTCATTGCGACGCTGGTAGTAATTTTACAACTATTAATTATTCACGAATCGCATACAATGGCTCATCATGGATGGCTCAAAATAAAATTATTGGAGCGCCAAACACCGATTATTCCTATCCAGGCATTGCATCTGCAGGCTATAATAATAATGACCAATCGAGTGTAATTTGTTTTAATTACTCAAGTATTAATGATTACCCGAGTTGTGCAGCTGTTTTTATTGATAATAATTTTAATGTATCAAACCCTGTGACTATTCAGGCTGGTTCTGGTTATGTAAATGCTTATGCACAAAGTATTGGTGGCGGAATGCAGGGTAATAGGTGGGGCGACTATTCTGCTGCTGCACGAGATTATTCATCAAATCCGCCTACAATTTACTGTTATAATACTTATGGGAACAATTCGGCTGATTGGGTTAATTATGTAAGTGCATTAAAGAGCGTTGCTTCCGCACCAAACGGAATTGAATCTGCGCAAGCTATTGAACCTAAATTATTAGTTTTTCCTAATCCAATAGTTGATATTTTTTTAATAAAATTTACTGCGGAAAAGAATGAAATGGTTACTATCAATTTATATGATGTACAAGGAAAACTTGTAAAGGAAATCTATAAAGCTGATTGCTTACAAGGTGAAAATTTGTTTACTTTTAATAAAGGTGCATTAGGTGCTGGCAGCTATCTCCTAGAAATTGTATTGGGAAATAAAATTGTTAAAACCGAAAAAATTATCTTACTTGAAAAATAATATTAGTGTAGTATTAATAGGCTGTTTTTTCTTATTCAATATTTCATGTAAATGCCTATGCGAAGCGCATGATGGTGACAACTTGCCAAAATTTCAAGATAGCATTTCGGAGTCAACCCATCAAAACAAGCAAAACAAAATTCATTCAGTAGGCTTAAAAAATCAAATAGAATTAGACTCAGTAAAGGCTGCAAAAATGAAAGCTAAAGAAGAATATTTGAAAAATAACTCAAAGTAATTTTTAAAGAATAAAGTTTCCAAAAAATCTTTCTTTTTTCCACTTTCATTTCTTACATTTGCGGCTCGAAAAAACAGCCAAAAATAGTGAATCGTATATTTAAAATATTCTTTGTAGCCGCTTGTATCCTTGTTTTGTGCAACAGAACTATGGCGCAAGAAATTGCTGCAACCGACACCACAGCTGCCTCTACGGCTGTTGTAGCAGAAAATTCTGAAAAGAAAAGCGAAGAATTTAAACCCGGCGATGTTATTTTGGGGCATATCGGCGATAGCCACGAATGGCATTTCTTTTCGGTTGGCGATTTTCATGCTTCGCTTCCTTTGCCTGTGATTTTAAAAGGACCAAATGGCTTCGAGTTTTTTATGAGCAGCAAATTCCATCACGAGGGAGTTGATAATTCATATACCGATGCTGAAGGAAAAATTGTGGAAGGAAAAATGTTAGAGAACGGTTATTTGATGAACGAACATGGTAAAATCAGCCGCCCCGATGGTGCATCGTTTTTCGATTTCTCCATCACCAAGAATGTTGCTTGCATGATGTTGAGTGTTATTTTGTTGATTTTAATTTTCACTCAGGTTGCTAAAAAATATACAGCTAATAAAAATACTGCACCAAGCGGATTTCAAAATGCGTTGGAACCATTCGTATTGTTTGTTCGTGATGATATTGCAAAAGCATCATTAGGTCATAAAGCAGACAGATACACTCCGTTTTTATTAAGCGTTTTCTTTTTCATCTGGATAAATAATTTGTTGGGTTTGATTCCGGGTTCGGCAAACGTGATGGGAAATATTGCTGTTACGGTTACTTTGGCTTTGTTCACTTTTGTAATTGTGAATGTAAGCGGTAACAAACATTACTGGCATCACATCGTGGCTATGCCGGGTGTTCCTGTAGCCTTGTTACCTATTTTGACTTTCGTTGAATTGTTGGGTGTGTTTACTAAGCCTTTCGCTTTGTTGATACGTTTGTTTGCCAACATCACCGCTGGTCACATTATTATATTGAGTATCGTTAGTTTGATTTTCATATTTGGTCAAATGAGTCCGGCTGCTGGTTGGGGTTCAAGTTTGTTGAGTGTGGGCTTTGGCTTATTTATGGATTGCATGGAATTGTTGGTGGCTTTATTGCAGGCTTATGTATTCACTTTGTTAACCAGTGTGTTCATCAGTCAGGCAGTAGAAGAGCCGCATCATCATTAATTGAAAACAGAAAATGCAGAGCTTAATTATTAATACCGAATCAAAATCTGATTTTAAATTGCTGAAAGAATTGGCAACTAAATTAGGATTGGTTTCAAAAGAATTAAGTGCTGAAGAACAGGAAGAAATGGGTTTGATAAGCGCAATTAAAAAAGGAAGCAAATCGAAAATTGTGAGCAGAGAAGCAGTTTTAAAATCGCTTTATCAAAATGCAAAGTAAGTTTCGTGCATCTTTTTTGAAAGATGTAAAACGAATTGGACAAAAGCATGTTGCTGAAAAAATTGAGTTGGCAATTATTAATGTTGAGGAAGCCAAAACAATTCAAGAAATAAACAACAGCAAAAAACTGAAGGGAAGTAAAAGTGCTTATAGAATTAGGGTTGGAGATTATAGAATAGGAATATTGGTGAATGAAAACAGTGTTGAATTTATTTGTTGCTTACATCGAAAAGAAGTGTACAAATATTTTCCATAAAAGAACCAATAACAACGAACAAGGATTTTATTTTTTAACATAAACAAATCAAAACAAAATGGCTTTATCAGTTTTATTAGAAGCAGTTGCTGGAGCAAACGCAATGGGTTATTTAGGTGCAGGTATTGGTGCAGGTTTAGCTGCTATCGGTGCTGGTATCGGTATCGGACGTATCGGTGGTTCAGCTGTTGAATCAATCGCTCGTCAACCAGAAGCTTTGGGCGACATTCGTTCTAACATGATTCTTGCTGCTGCGTTGATTGAGGGTGTTGCCCTTTTCGCAGTAGTAGCTTGTTTGTTGGTTATCTTCAAATAATCAGCTTTCAGCAAAAAATTAAAATGGTGTTTCAACGGTTGGTTGCGACACCATTTTTTAAAAATTAAAATTTCAAATTAAGCTAAATAAAAAATGGAATTACTTAAACCAGAATTAGGGTTAATGTTTTGGACAACATTGTTGTTCTTGTTGTTGTTGTTCATCTTGAAAAAATTTGCATGGTCGCCAATTCTTTCGATGTTGAAAGAACGCGAAGAAGGCATTGCTACTGCATTGCAAAGTGCTGAAAAAGCTCGTGCTGAAATGGCATTGTTAAATGCTGATAATCAACGCATCTTGAATGAGGCTAAAGAAGAGAAAGCAAAAATTTTGAAAGAAGCACGTGAAACTTATGATAAAATAGTTGGCGAAGCTTCAGGAAAAGCAAAAGACGAAGCTGCAAGATTGTTGGCGGAAGCTAAACGTGATATTGACAATCAGAAAAATGCAGCGATGATTGAAATCAAAAATCAAATTGGCGTTTTAGCAACTTCAGTAGCTGAAAAAATGATTCGTAAAGAATTGAAAAAAGATGGCGAACAAATGAACTACTTGAATCAGTTGGTAGGAGAGATAAAGCTGAATTAGGAATTATGTATTAGGTATTAAGAAAAATACAAAATGCACAGATACAAAGATTTAAAAG
>CANFST010000037.1 GCA_947449695.1 Chitinophagales bacterium | reverse complement strand
CCAAGGACCAGCCATTGAAATATGGTCGGTTGTACATTTACCTTTTGCTTTAATCAACAAATTCAAGCCCATCAAATCTTTTCCTTCCCAAGCTGCAAACGGACTTAATAATTGTAAACGTTTTGAATCTGGTGCAACATTCACCTGAACACCGCTACCATCAGCCATTGGTGTAATCAAGCCTGCATCTTCAACAGCAAAACCTTTGGTTGGTAATTCATCACCAAATGGTGCATCCAATTTTACTTGTTCACCTTTTTCGTTAGTCAAAGTATCTGTTAATGGATTAAATCCTAAATCGCCTGCAATAGCCAATGCTGTAACGATTTCGGGTGAAGCCACAAACGCATAAGTGTTTGGGTTACCATCTTGTCGAGCAGCAAAGTTTCTGTTGAACGAATGAATGATGCTGTTTTTTTCTTTCTTTTCTGCGCCCATTCTGCTCCACATACCAATACAAGGACCACATGCATTTGCAAAAACTTTAGCACCAATTTTATCAAACACATCAATAAATCCATCACGAGCAATTGTATAACGAATTTGCTCAGAACCTGGATTGATGCCGAATTCAGCTTTTGATTTCAAACCTTTTTCTGAAACCTGTTTTGCTAAACTCACAGCTCTTGAAATATCTTCGTAAGAAGAGTTGGTACAACTTCCAATCAAACCCACTTCAATTTTTGCAGGCCAGTTATTAGCCACCATAGCTTCTTTCATTTTAGAAATCGGCGTAGCTAAATCGGGTGTGAAAGGTCCATTGATATAAGGTTCTAACTCACTCAAATTAATTTCGATAACTTCATCAAAATAGTTGGTAGGAGAAGCATAACATTCAGCATCGCCAGTTAAATGTTGTGCAATACCATCAGCTAAAGCAGCAACATCAGCTCTGCCAGTAGCTTTTAAGTAGCGGCTCATACTTTCATCATAACCAAATGTTGAAGTGGTAGCACCAATTTCAGCACCCATGTTACAAATTGTTCCTTTACCTGTGCAACTCATTGAAGTAGCACCTTCACCAAAATATTCAACAATAGCGCCTGTTCCGCCTTTTACAGTAAGGATTCCAGCTACTTTCAAAATCACATCTTTTGCAGATGTCCAGCCATTTAATTTCCCTGTTAATTTAATACCAATCAATTTCGGAAACTTCAATTCCCAAGCTAAACCAGCCATAACATCCACTGCATCAGCACCACCAACACCAATGGCAATCATTCCTAAACCACCAGCATTCACCGTATGTGAATCAGTACCAATCATCATTCCACCAGGGAAAGCATAATTTTCTAAAACAATCTGGTGAATAATTCCTGCACCAGGTTTCCAAAAACCGATGCCATATTTATTAGAAACAGAAGCCAAAAAATCGAACACTTCTTTGCTTTCGTGATTGGCAAAATCTAAATCTTTTGCCGAACCATCTTTTGCCATAATTAAATGGTCGCAATGCACCGAAGACGGTACAGCAGCGGTTTTGCGACCGCAAGTCATAAATTGCAACAACGCCATTTGAGCCGTTGCATCTTGCATTGCTACACGGTCTGGTGCAAAATCAACGTAATCTTTGCTGCGTTGAAAGTTTGCTGCCACCATTTCAGCATGTAAATGGGTGTAAAGAATTTTTTCAGTTAAAGTAAGTGGTTTGCCCACCAATTTACGTGCAGCCTCAATCTTAGCAGGCATTTCAGCGTAAACTTTTTTAATCATTTCGATGTCGTAAGCCATTGTTATTTAAAAATTTAGAGATTTAAAATGCAAAACTTGAAGTCATTTGAAATTGAGTAATTGTCATTTGAGTAGAATTAACTGTGACTATCGACCAATGGCGAATGACTAGAATGAAGTGGCGAAGATACAAAACAAGAAAGATTTTTCTGCGACAGAATTCTATTGAATTATCAGAGATATTTTCTCGAAATAATTTTTTACGACTCAATTGCAGCAACACCAGGCAATTCTTTTCCTTCAAAAAATTCTAACAATGCGCCACCACCAGTACTTACATAACTTACTTGTGATGCCATATTAAATTGATGGATGGCTGCAGCACTATCACCGCCGCCAATCAAGCTGAATGCCCCATTCTTTGTAGCTTCAGCAATTGCAAACGCAGTTTGTTTAGTACCATTTTCAAAAGCTGGCATTTCAAACACACCCATTGGCCCATTCCACAAAATTGTTTTTGAATTTTTAATTTGCGCTGCAAATAGTTCTACCGTTTTTGGTCCAATATCTAATCCAATCCAATCTGCAGGAATATTGTCGTTATCAACTGTTTGTGTAGCTGCATCTGCTGCAAACTTATCAGCAACAATCGAATCAACAGGCAACAACAATTTTACATTTTTCTGCAAAGCCATTGTTATCAATGCTTTTGCAGTTTCTACTTTATCTTCTTCACACAATGATTTCCCGATTTGTTTTCCTTGTGCTTTTAAAAAAGTGTAGGTCATTCCACCACCAATGATTAAAGCATCCACCGTATCCATCAATTTTTCGATAATCAAAATTTTATCTGAAACCTTTGCTCCGCCAATGATGGCAGTAAATGGTCGTTCAGGATGCAGAATTACTTTTCTAGCATTTTCAACTTCAGCAGCCATTAAAAAACCAAACATTTTTTTGCCCGTTGCAAAATGATTAGCAATAATTGTTGTGCTGGCATGGGCTCTGTGCGCTGTGCCGAATGCATCATTCACATACACATCAGCCATGCTTGCCAAAGTTTGAGCAAATGCATCGTCGCCTTTTTCTTCTTGTTTGTAAAAGCGTAAATTTTCTAACAACAAAACTTCACCACTTTTCAAATTGGAAGCTTTTGTTTTTGCTTCATCGCTGATACAATCATTGGCAAATTGCACAGGCAGTTTTAATAAATCAGACAAATGAGCAACAATATGTTTCAATGAATATTTATCAGTTGGTCCATCTTTTGGTCTGCCCAAATGGCTCATCAGTATTACACTTCCACCATCTTTCAATATTTTATTAATAGTGGGTAAAGCTGCTTTCATCCGACTATCATCAGTGATTTTAAATTCAGCATTTAATGGTACATTAAAATCAACACGAACAATAGCTAGTTGATTTTGGAAATTATAATTAGCAACGGTATTCATTTTTAAGTTAAAATTTCGGCGAAGATAACATTTGAAAATAAAACGTTAAGTTGTTGTCGTTTTCCATCGAATAATGTTTGGGAATGGAACAATTTTATCAACTTTGCAGCGATGAATTATTCGAAATATATTTTATTAATCGGCGCTGGTAAATCGGCAACTTATGCCATTGAATATTTAGCAGCGCAATGCAAAAAAGAAAATTGGTTACTCACAGTTGCTGATTTCAATGCAGCAATTGTGGAACAAAAAATTGCTGCATTGCCCAATTGCAAAGCAGTTCAGCTCGATATTAATAATGCAAAACGCAGAAGTGCATTAATAGAAAAAGCAGATTTAGTGATTAGTATGATGCCGCCTGCTTTTCATTTGCCTATCATAAAAGATTGTGTAAAATTCAAAAAACATTTTGCCAATGCCAGTTATGTAACGCCTGAAATCAAAGCATTATCAGCTGAATTTAAGAAAAATAATTCTGTTGCACTTTGTGAAATTGGACTTGACCCAGGTATCGACCACATGAGTGCGATGCAAATCAATCATCGGTTGCAAAAGGAAAAGTGTGAATTGATCTCTTTCAAAAGCTATTGTGGTGGCTTGGTTGCACCCGAAAGTGATAACAACCCGTGGCATTATAAATTTAGTTGGAATCCACGAAATGTAATTGTTGCAGGACAAGGCACTGCTCAATTTTTGAAAAATAAATCAGTAAATTATTTGCCTTACAATCGTTTGTTTAGCAACATCGAAATGGTGAAAGTACAAGGCTATGGCGAATTTGAAGCGTATGCCAACAGAGATTCACTGAGTTATATTGACACTTACCAATTACATGGCGTAAAAGATTTTTTACGAGGCACTTTACGAAAAAAAGGTTTTTGCGAAAGTTGGAATGCATTGGTTCAGTTAGGAATTACTGATGATACTTACCCTGTAAATGCTGATGGGAAAAGCACTTGGCGTAATTTTATTCAATCCTATTTAAGCGATGAAAATTTATTTGCACAGCATCCGTTGTTAGATGAAATCAAAAATTATTTAGCAGGCAATAAATTCAAAAACAAAGCAGTTCTTAAAAATTTAGAGTGGTTAGGAATTTTTGAAGAAACGAAATTACCGCTTGTAAATGTAACACCAGCGCAGCAATTGCAACATTTATTAGAACAAAAATGGAAAATGGAAGCCGATGATAAAGATATGGTGGTGATGCAACATCAGTTTATTTATAAACAAAATGGAAAAACAAAACGCTTGCATTCGTCATTAGTGATGAAAGGCGAAAATCAAATACATACAGCTATGGCAAAAACTGTTGGCTTGCCTTTGGCTATTGGTGCGGTGTTGATTTTAAAAGAAAAGATAAAACAAAAAGGAGTTTTAACACCGACCATTTCGAGCATTTATAATCCAGTTTTGAAAGAGTTAGAAAAGCATGGCGTTAATTTTATTGAAGAAGAAATTTGCTAATCTTGTTTTATTTGGCATAAATTTGGCTAATGAATCATTAACAATTGGATGGAATTCCAAAACAAATTGAAAATGAAAAAGAAATTTTTAAGTTTATTGATAGTGTTGATGGCATTTTTAAGTGCTAACAATTTCACTTTTGCAAATGAATCAATGGTAGAAACTGGCATTGTAGAGCAGGTTTCCAGCACATTGAGTTCAAATTCGGCTGCGAATAATTTAGCTGCTTATTTTGATAACACCATTGAAATGACTTTGTTGGATAAAGAATCAAATTATAGCAAAAGTCAAGCGCAAGCCATATTAAATGCGTTTTTTCAAACACATTCTATCACTAATTTTAAATTGAAACACAACGGTAAATCGCCCGATGGCTCTACATTTGGCATAGGAACGTTAACTACTTCCAATGGAAATTTTAATGTAGTTTTTTACGCCAAACAAAAAGGCGCACAATTTTTAATTCAAGAAATTAGATTTGAAAAAGAATAAGTTTTCATGCAGACTGACCAAGTTATCATTCATCAATTTATTGAACAAGCATTTTTAGAAGATGTACAACAAGGTGATTATTCATCGTTATCGTGTATTCCTGCAAATGCCCGTGGTAAAGCCATTTTGAAGGTGAAAGAAAACGGAATTTTGTCTGGTGTTGAGTTGGCTAAAATCATTTTTCAATTTGTTGATGCAACTTCAACTATTCAGATTTTCAAAAATGATGGTGATAAAATTGCAGTCGGTGATATAGCTTTTGAAGTAGAATGTAATACACAAGCATTATTAAAAGCAGAGAGATTGGTATTGAATTGTATGCAACGCATGAGTGGTGTAGCAACATTGACAAATCAATACACATCTGCCATTGCTCATACACAAGCAAAAGTTTTAGATACCCGAAAAACAACACCATTGTTTCGTTATTTTGAAAAATGGGCTGTGAGAATTGGGGGTGGTTGCAATCATCGTTTTGGCTTGTATGATATGATGATGCTGAAAGACAATCATATTGATTTTGCTGGTGGTATTGCTAAAGCAGTTGAAAAAGCTAATCAATATCGGGCAGCAAATAATTTACAAATTCCTTTAGAAGTTGAAACCAGAAATTTAGATGAAGTGCAACAGGTTTTAGCTTGTAAAAATGTTCAACGAATAATGTTTGATAATTTCAAATTAGCAGATTTGAAAAGTGGCGTTGAATTGGTCAATAATAAAATAGAAACCGAAGCCAGTGGTGGTGTAAATCTGCAAACCATTGCTGCTATTGCTGAAACCGGTGTTCAATTTATTTCCGTTGGTGCTTTAACGCATCATTATACCAGCTTAGATTTGAGTTTGAAAGCAATTTAATCTTATTGTTTTACTTTATTTTAAAATATTTTTTTTGAGGTTGATGCAACCTTTTACTTTTTTTTATCGACTATAGTTTTGAGTCGGTGAAATTGATGTATTTTTATAAAACCTAATACTTGGATACTTCACATCAAATATTGCCTGAATTGGATGAAATTGTAGATGGCTGCATTAAAGGTCAACGCAAATTTCAAGAACTGCTTTACCGTAATTTTGCTGGTAAAATGTTTGCGGTATGTATGCGCTATTCTTATAGCCGTGAAGATGCTGAAGATATGCTACAGGAAGGTTTTCTAAAGGCATTTAACAGTATTGAAAAATTTCGGGGCGATGGTTCATTTGAAGGTTGGTTACGTAGAATTTTTGTAAATACTTCTATTGAAATGTTTCGTAAAAATTCAAAAATGTATCCGCTCACTGAGCTTAATCAGTCAGTAGCTAATAATCAGGTTGTTAGTAATGATATAGTTAGTAATATGAGCGCAAATGAAATGATGCAAATGATTCAAAAGCTTTCGCCAGGTTATAGAGTAGCATTTAATTTATATGCAATCGAAGGATTTACTCATAAAGAAATTGGCGATATGATGGGTATTTCAGAAGGGACATCTAAATCACAAGTAGCTAGAGCAAGAATGCTATTGCAACGAATGATTGAAGAACATTCAAAAAAAAAATTAAGTAGCGAAAACGCAGCTTTATATGGAAAGTAATGAATTAGATAATTTATTTAAAAATGCTTTGGCAGAGCATGAATTTCCTCCGCAAGAAAAAATGTGGAAGAAAATTGAAGGCAGATTACCCAATAAAAACAAAGGTATAGTTCTGTCATGGTTTAATTTTGGCATTGCTGCTGCATTTATGGGTGCAATTGTTATGGCTACATTGATTTTTTTATTTCAAAAAAATAATTCGGAACAAAAATTTGCTCAGCAAAAAATCGAAAATAAATCAAATGAAATTGCTCAAAACAAAGCAATAATAAATGATTCCAACAAGAAACAAATAGCTACAATATCTTCTGAAAAAAAGGTTGTAAAAAAAAGGAATTCAGAAAATTTTATTGCTCCGAAAAGAATCAAAAACACCAATGCCACTATTCAATTGAACTTAGCAAGCAATACCAATAATTCTATTCCATCTACTAATGAAAATTTAAAATCTAAAAATTTAATTCCTGTAGCAATAGCTGCAAATAATAGTTTGGGATTGGCTTTAAGTTTAAAAACAAAATTACCATTGGTTGGAAATAGTGATGTTGAGTTTAATCGTACAATGCATCGAAAAGTAAATGATGATGTTTTTATAAGTGACTTATTACGCAGGCAATTATATTTTGTAAAAGGATTTCATATTGGGATAAAAACTGAATTTGGAAATTCCTGGATAAGTGCTTCTGTGCCTGCTTCTGGTATTTTAAACATTAAAATGAGATATGTTATCAATGCCTCTTTAGCGTACGGTTTTACTGCTGGGTATGATTTTAATAATAAATATGGTGTTCAAATAGAGTATCATATTGTTAACCAAAATGTACAATTGTCAGAAGTTTCAAGTAATTCTACTTTACAGAATAGTAATTTAAGAATGAATTACAATCATATTCCTCTTTTATTTAAAATTAAATGGCATCCACTTCGTGGCATTGAATCAAAACCATTAGTAATGAATTATGTTTTAGGTGTTCAATATGGTTGGTTAAGAAGTTCATCAGCTCCAAATATTGATTATACCTTGATTCCTAATGAAATTAATGTAAAAAAACCTGTTTACTTAGACGAATGGAATGCAATTATGGCGATAAGCTATGATGTTTATATTAATCAGTTTTTCTTTTTAACTTTTGGCGGCAGAGCAGCATTTGGAGGTGATTTACAGAAATATACTTCAAATGATTTAGCAATAACTAAAAGCAAAAATTTAACTTTAGGATTAGAGTTTGGCTTACATTGTAAATTGCCATTTTGGCAAAAATATTCCCTACATTAACATTGAATTATTTTAAATCCTAAACAACACCGCAAACAATAATCTGGTTTCTTGTTTTACTAAATCAGGCGTCCATGAGGAAGGTAATGGAGTAGTTGAAAATCCTGTTGGTGATGTAACACCACCTCTTCCTGCAAAATAAGGCACACTCGATTCTCTGTACACCAGCTCCACTCTGAAAGTGATACTTTGATTCGGCATCCAGTCAAAATTTGTAGAACAATCCCAGCCTTTAAACTGGTCGCCAGCATTTGCACTAAACGGATGCGTTCCTTCAGTTGTAGTTGGATTGGTTGCACTTGGTAATGGGCTTGCATCGCCAGTTGGGTATAACACTAAATATCTTCCGGGATTGGTCATTACACCACCACCAATTGTACAGGCCATTTTATTATGATGAAACCAAATTCTGTTATAAAACATTCCACTTACAAAATATTGCGCCGGCCCATGAATGCTATCGCCTTTGGTAAATCCATTCACTCCACCACCCTGTTCAAACCCAACATCTCCAGTTAAACAAAGTGCCATTTTAGTAATTCCTTTTGCATTTGGTCGGTTGTAATAACGATACAGCATACTATTGTCAGAATGAAATCTTTTTCTGCTTGGAATGCCACCTTTCACCAAATCAACTGCATCAGTTCCCAAATAATCGTTGCTCAGTATTTTGAAATTTTCATTGGCACAATAAGTAATATTGCCGCCTAATCCCGGCATGGTATTGAATTTACCATAGCTCTGCCAGCCATTGATTAACCATGCTTCCACTTTTAGTTTTTTAGTTGGAAAAATCTGCATTCTCATTCCATTAAAAAACCAAGGTGTATTGTCGGAAGTGAAAGAAGCCTGATACTCCCAGTTTTCAGGTTGATAATAAGAATTCAACCCGATATAACTCATGAACATACCAAAGTCAACATTTATCCCGTACAATTTATCAAAATGATAACCAGCGTAGGCTTCACTCAAATAGCGATAGGCATTTGATAATTCATACTGACCTCTGTAATCACTTACATCATTTCGTGGAATCACAATTGAACGTGTGCCAAATTGTGTCATGATTCTTCCACGGGCATTTTTATAAGTAAAATCGCCGCCGAAGTGAATACCCGAAACTTCCATTTCATTATTTCTTGCTAATGCCGTAGAACCCACTACAGTATTATCAATCGGGTTGTTGAATGAATAAGTGTAATTCAAATCAATCAACACTGAAGGTGCAAAATATTTATTGTGAAATACTGACGAATCTCTTCTGTCATTACCATTAAGCCAGGTAAAATCCATTCCTTCTAAAGGAATTTTATCGCCATTCTGAGCGAAAGAAAACTGACTATTGAAACTTAAAAACAGGACAACTGCAAGTGTAAAATATTTATTCATGAAAAGTGAATTTGGTTTGCAAAAATAAGCTACAAAAAATATAGAAGGTGTAAAATATACTGACTGAACTATAAAGATTTTATAAAGAAATTATTTGTAAACTTTTATTTGAATCGTTGTTGGATTTAATTGTTTATTTTACTTTGCGAAATAAAAATATTATATGAAAACTGTTGTTATTACTGGTGCTTCAAAAGGAATTGGAAAGGCAATTGCCGAGAAGTTTGCAAGCGAAAATTTTAATTTGGCTATTTGTGCCCGAAACAAAAATGAATTGAATCAAACTAAAATTGAGCTAATGAAAATCAATGCAAATGTTGATGTATTGATAGTTGTTGCGGATGTAAGCAAAAAAAATGATAGAGAAAATTTTGCAAAAAAAATAATCACTCATTTTCAAACAATAGATATTTTAGTCAACAATGCAGGAACATTTTTACCAGGAAATATTGCTGATGAACCCTCTGAAAGATTAGAATTTTTATGGCAAACTAATGTACTAAGTGCTTATGAAATTACTCGTGCATTGCTACCCATGATGATTCAAAAAAAATCAGGACATATATTCAATATGAGTAGTGTGGCTGGTTTACGGGCTTATGAAAATGGTGGAAGTTATAGCATTACAAAATTTGCACTCACCGGATTTTCAAAAAATTTAAGGGAAGAATTAAAAGACAAAGGCATTAGAGTAAGCACCATTTATCCTGGTGCTGTTTTGACCGACTCATGGAAAGGAACTGATTTGCCTAAAGAAAGATTTATTATGGCTGAAGATGTTGCTTTAGCAATTTTTAATGCTTATCAATTATCCAATTCATCATTAATCGAAGAAATTGTATTACGCCCCACTTTAGGAGATGTTTGATGAGATTGCACTAAAAATATCTTAAAATTCATCGACTTTTATACAAGTAAAATAGAATTCATTTTTACATTTATCCCGAAGTTTTTTTGAATCATTTAAAATTTTTTAGTCATCAATGAACAACCGCTATAGCGACCTTATTCATCAAACTTATGATTTTCCTCAACCAGGATTTAAAGTAAAAGAAAATAAACTGTTTTTTAATGAAATTGATTTATCTCATCTTATTAAAAAATACGGCACTCCATTAAAGCTTTCTTATTTGCCAAAAATTTCTGAACAGATTCAGGAAGCAAAACGCTTATTTGCTAAGGCTTTTAAGCAACATGGTTATAAGGCTGATTACAATTATTGTTATTGTACAAAAAGCAGTCATTTTAGTTTTGTATTGGAAGAAGCTTTAAAAAATAATATACATTTAGAAACTTCTTTTGCAACTGATATTGAAATTATTCAACGTTTGTACAAAAGAAAAAAAATTGATAAATCTACTAAAATCATCAGCAACGGATTTAAAACAAAAGTTTATACTCGTAAGCTTAGTACACTGATTAATGAAGGATTTAACGTAACACCAATTTTAGATAATAAGGAAGAAATAAAGGAATACGAAAAATTTGTAAAAACAGAAACGTGCAACATAGGCATTAGAATTGCCGCTGAGGAAGAACCTCAATTTCAGTTTTATACTAGCCGATTAGGAATTAGAAGTAGAGATATTCAAAGTTTTTACCGAGATAAGATTTCTGAAAACCCGAAGTTTAAGTTAAAAATGTTGCACTTCTTTATTAATACAGGGATAAAAGATGATGCGTATTATTGGAGTGAATTGAATAAGGCAATAAATGTTTATTGCGAATTGAAAAAAGAATGTCTTGACTTAGATTCTATCAACATTGGCGGTGGATTTCCAATTCGGAATTCACTCACATTTAATTATGATTATGAATACATGATTAGCGAAATTGTATTGCAAATAAAGAATGCTTGTAAAAAAGCGAAAGTTCCTGTACCGCATATCTACACTGAATTTGGAAGCTTTACTGTAGGTGAAAGTGGTGCGGCTATTTATAAAGTACTTTCACAAAAATGGCAAAACGACCAAGAGTTGTGGTATATGATTGATTCTTCTTTTATCACAACATTACCAGATACTTGGGGGATTGGACAAAAATTTATTATGCTTCCAATCAATGGCTGGAACAATGAATATCATAGAGTGAATTTAGGTGGATTAACTTGCGATAGCCATGATTATTACAATAGTGAAGTTCATGTATCGCAAATTTATTTGCCAAAAATTTATAAAGAAGAACCATTGTATATTGGTTTTTTTCATACTGGTGCATATCAAGAATCATTGAGTGGATATGGCGGAATAAAGCATTGTTTGGTCCCCTCACCAAAACATATTTTAATTCAAATTGATGAAGATGGAAATGTAACTGATAAATTATTCAGAAAGGAACAAACTGCGGATAGCATGATGAAAATTTTAGGATATTAAATTGAAAATAAATGAGTGAAACAATTTTATTGAATTCGGATGCTATTCGGAGCAAATTAAATCGAATTGCTATCGAAATAATTGAGAATAATTTTAAAGAACAGGAAATTGTTTTATTGGGTATTTATGAGAGAGGTGCATTAATTGCAGAGTTTTTAGCTCAAGAGATAAAAAAAGAACAAGTAAATGTTTCTGTCGGCTATATTCATATTGACAAATTAAATCCATTAAAACATCCTATAAATTTGAATTTTGAAGGCTCATTAAATAATAAAGTTATTGTATTAGTTGATGATGTTGCCAATTCGGGGGCAACACTGTTTTATGCTTTGCAACCTTTAATTAATCTTGAATTTAAGAAACTACAAATTGCTGTATTAGTTGATAGGCAACATAAAAAATTCCCTATAGCTCCTGATTATATTGGCATTTCTGTATCCACTACATTACAAGAAATGATTTATGTCAAAACTAAAACGGGTATGGGAGATGCAATTGCCTATTTGCAATAAGCGTTAACCACCATCAAATTTCTTTTTTTTCTTTATGAAAAAATCCCAAACGATACTTGAATCATAATAGCCTTTTGTATTTTTCTTAAAAGAATCAATATTGAAAATGTTCAACTTCTTCATGCTATTTCTTTGTTGAATTAAAGTGGGTAGTAGGGCATAGAAAGATAAATGTGCTTTAATAACAGCCCATGTATCTTTATATTTTCCTTCTTTTAGTGCTACTAAAGAAGCTAATAAATCTAAGGCAGTTCGTTTTAAAAATATATAAGGCAGTTTATTCAGGGGTAAATTTTTATATAACAAAAACAACGAGTTGCGAAAATTTAAATATGTTTTTTTAGGGTTGCCTTGAGGCAACATTCCTCCACCAACATGATACACAGTTGAAGCTGCACAATAACCAATTTTAAAACCAGCATTTTTTAACCGCCAGCATAAATCAACTTCTTCTTGATGAGCAAAAAAAGTAGCATCTAATCCACCAACCATATGAAAGAGGGTTGATTTTACAAATAAGGCTGCGCCAGTCGCCCAAAATATTTCACAATTATCATTATACTGATTTTCGTCTTTTTCTATTGAATTAAATACTCTGCCTCTGCAAAACAGAAAACCATTTTTATCAATAAAACCTCCTGCAGCACCTGCATATTCAAATAATTCGGGATGATTGAAGGAACGTATTTTGGGTTGACATGCAGCAAATTTATTGTCTGTTTCCATCCAGTTTATGATTGGTTCAATCCATCCCTGCGTTACCTGCACATCACTATTTAATAAAACGTAGTAATCGGCTTCTACTTGTTTTAATACTGTTTGATAACCTCCTGCAAAACCTTCATTGGTTGGGTTCTTAATTATTTGAATTGTAGGATAGTGTTGTTGTAAAAATGAAATACTGTTATCAGTTGAACCATTATCTCCAACAATTATTTGTTGATTGGGATAAGTATTATTAGTAACACTTGGTAAAAATTTTTCTAACCAATGTTGTCCATTCCAGTTTAGTATGACAACTGCCACCAAAGGTTGTTTTCTTTTGTTCATGGGGTGCTAAAGTAAAAGAATATTTTTTGGCTTAACAAAATCATTTGTTTTCTTTTGTGAAATCAAATTAAAATGAAGAGAATATTTAATATAAAAAAAAGGCATGCTGTAAACAACATGCCTTTTGATTTAGCTCTAAAAAAATTATTTCTTTTTAGGAGCAGCTTTTTTTGCAGCAGCTTTTTTAGGAGCAGCTTTTTTTGCAGCAGCTTTTTTAGGAGCAGCTTTTTTTGCAGCAGCTTTTTTAGGAGCGGCTTTTTTTGCAGCTTTTTTTGTAGCCATGACTTTGGTTAATTTTTTGGTTAAAAAATTTGGTTTATGTGAATTCCCTTCCTGATATCACATCTGGAAAGAAGTAATTCCAATGGTTTATGCTTGAGCAGCTACAACGCTCACGTAAGATTTATTATTTCTCTTACGTTTAAATTCTACCACACCATTACTCATAGCGAATAATGTATGATCTTTTCCAATTCCTACATTTTCACCTGGATTATGTACTGTTCCTCTTTGACGAACAATAATATTCCCGGAAACAACTTGTTGCCCTCCGAATACTTTTACACCTAATCTCTTACTATGCGATTCTCTACCATTCTTCGAACTTCCTTCACCTTTCTTGTGTGCCATTTTATTTTACTCTTTTTATTTTTTAATAATAATTAAGCAATAGCTTCAATTTTTACTTTTGAATATTGCTGACGATGGTTGTTCCATTTTTGGTAACCTTTTCTGCGTTTCTTTTTAAACACAGCAACTTTACCACCTTGGAAGTGAGACAAAATTGTTGCAGTTACTTTTGCATTTTTTATTGTCGGAGCACCTATTGTTACTTTACCATTATTGTCAATCAATAACACATCTGAAAAATCTACTTTTTCGCCTGCATTACCTTCTAAACGATAAACGTTTACTTCTTGACCTACTGTTACATCAAATTGTTGTCCTGATATTTTTACTATTGCGTTCATTTCTTTCAAAAAATTAAATGCAAAGATATTTCTATTTTCGAAATAAACAAATTTATCTTACTACTTTTTTCAACAATAACTTGTTGGGTGTATTTGTTTTTTTGATTTTAATTGCAGGCTTCCAATGTTCACAAAATAAACACCTGCAAAAATTAACACAGCCGAAATTATTTTAATCATACTGAAATTATCTTTCCCAAAATAAATACTAACAATTGCTGCTACCACAGGTTGTACATAAATGTAAATACCAACCAAAGCGGCAGAAGCATTTTTTAAAGCAATATTATTTAGTAGGTACACCAAAAATGTTGCGCCTATTACAACACTTGCAACAGCCCACCAAACAGCTGGTGTAAAGATATGCCATTGCACTTTTGCTAAATCATACGAGCCTGTTGGCAAGGCAAAAAGAAAACCGAAAGTGAATGTCCAAAGCACCACAGTGATGGGATGATATTTTTGCATCAATGGTTTTACCATCACTAAATAAATAGCAAAACAACAAGCATTGATGAATACCATCGAATCGCCTAACACCGTATTGGTGCCGCCTGAAATTTCTTTACCACCTAATATTAAAAGCAATGCACCAATTGCTCCGCAAGTGATACCGATTGATTTCAATAAATTAAATGGCTCTTTTGAAATTAATCGAGTTAATACTAAAACCAAAATAGGGGTAGCAATCATGATTAATGCACCATGAATTGGTGTGGTATATTTTATCCCAATAAAAAAAAGGGATTGATTTAGATAAACACCGAAAAGCGCACAAAGCAAAAAATTTCTGTAATCTCTCTTTTCAATTTTTTCATTGATGAAAAATTTGTGAACTATAAAAAACAATAAAGCCGATACCCCAACCCGAAGCACAATAAACGCCAAAGGTTCAATATATTTGGGCATTACAGATTTTGCTACTGTGAAATTGACACCATAAATTACGTTCACAATCAGCAATGGTAGGTGAATACGAAAAAGATTTTTCATCTAATAATTATTGCTTCAATGAGAATTTTTTTTCTCTTACATAATTGAAAATAATTCCGCCCAAAACAATTAAAACAAGCGGCAATAAAATATTTATCAATCGCCATTGTGTGGCTTCTTCTTTTGCTTTTGGTCCATCCAATAATCGCAATTTTATTTCTTTTGCACGGGCTTCAATGATGCCGCTGCTATCAGTTAAATATCTCACACAATTCATCAGAAAGTCTTTATTAGCAAAGGTTTGACGAGTAAACGGATAATAACCGCAAGGATATTGAACACCTTTTTTATTGCTTGGATTCTTCACTATATTTCCATCTGATACCACAATCATTTTATTGTCTTCAATATGATCAGTAAATTTCATATGCATCGAATCCATAGCTGAAGCCATTTCTGGGTCAATTCGACCTGCATAAGGCGAAGTAAATTCACCCTCTAGTAAAACTGAAATAATTTGATTAGGCTTAGTAAAATACGAAGGTTGCGGTTGCATTTTCATTAATCGTAAATCAATGCTAACCGGCGAAAACACTACACGACTATATTTTGAGCTTTGCAATAAAACTGTTTTTCGAATATTCTGATGCCCAACTGTATCTAAACATGATGGAAATAGCGTAATAATAGCATCCAGATTTTTTGCAATCGGGTGGTTGCTGTTGCTCATGATAACTGGGAAAAACAACCAAGGGAACATTTTATATTGTGGCTCATTATTCACATAACCTGTAACCATGGGTAGCGGCGCACAACTGTAATCCTGCACCAGTGCTTTGTTTAATCGAACACCATAATTAAATAGTTGGTCATCTAAATTCAGCGGATAATCGGGGGCAATATACTCTTTGCGTCTATGCAAGCTATCAATGTCACCATCTAACGCATCCAGCAACCAAAGTACTTTTCCGCCATTCATAATATATTGGTCAATCTTAAATTTTTCTTGTTCGGTAAAAGTTTTAGTAGGTTTTGCAAACACCAATAAATCAATTTTATTGGCAGGCAAACTCAATACTGCATTAATGTCGACAGGATGAACATCATAATCTTTAGAAAGAGTCTGTATGAAATCTTGCATATTTTCAACTGGCATTTCATCGTTCCCATTTGAAAATGCAATATGCTTACGTTTAGGCTGGATGCAACTTTCAATGGCTGCAATCAAGTTGTATTCGAGCAAAGCAATTGAATTATTTAGTTGCTCTTCACTGCTCTTTCCCATTTGGTTATTCAAAATAAAAACAGGAACTTCTTTGTCCTTATAAGTTACAAGACACCATGGATAAACAATTTGCTCTTTAAAATTGTCATCGCTTTGAATATTGAGTTTAACTGGATTGATGCCTTTTTCTTCTAACTGTTTGCGCAAATCTTGTTGCTGTTGTTCGGTTCTGCCCTCTTTCACATCAATAAATTCGAAGCGAAATTTATTACCACCCACTCTTGTAAAAGCATCTAACATTTCTTGTGTGGAAACCTGCAAACGCTTGAATCCACTGGGAAATTCGCCTTTCAAATAACATTTGATGTAAACAATGTCATCTAAATTTTTAAGTATTTTTTTTGATGAATTGGAAAGCGTATATCTTTTTTCAGCGGTTAAATCTAACCGCATAAAAAAATAATTAGCAGCTACATTTATCAGCCCCAAAGCTCCAATTAGCATAACACAGAGCAAAATTGCATTTCTTATTTTTGTCGAACGATTTACCATTTTCTTGCTTGTAAAACTATTTTAGTTCCAAATAAAAATATTCCTATAACCGAAATGAAATAGATTACATCTCGAGTATCAATCACACCATAACTTACGGCATTGTAATGTTCATTGATGCCGATTTGCTGCACATAAAAATCAAACTGACCAAATATCCCTGGCATTTTACTGATGTAATCAAAGCACATATACATGATGAAACACAAGCTCACGGCAGCTATGAAAGCTACAACTTGGTTGGATGTGATGCTTGATGCAAAAATTCCAATAGCGGTAAAAGTTGCGCCTAACATAAATAAACCAAAGTAAGAACCAATGATTGCGCCATGGTCAACGTTTCCAACTGGGTTGGCTAATTTACAAATGCTATAATAATAAATCAATGTTGGCAAAAGGCTTACTGCATAAAGCGTTACAGCCGCTAAATATTTTCCCCAAATGATTTGCCAATCGGTTAATGGTCGAGTAGTTAATAATTCAATTGTACCGTTTTTGTTTTCTTCGGCAATCGAACGCATAGTGATGGCTGGAATTAAAAACAATAAAATCATTGGTGCATAATCGAACAATGGATTGATGTTGGCATAACCCATTTGCAAAACATTACTGTCAGGAAATAGCCAAACAAAAAGGCTTAGCCCAACCAAAAAAACACCTATTGAAATATAACCAATGAGTGAACTGAAAAATAAAGTAATCTCTTTTCGATAAATTGGAAACATGAATTGCTTTATGTTTTTTTATTTTAGTGAACAAAGATAGCTTTAATGAAATTTGTTTTTCAGTAAAGCAATCATCTTTTTAATTTTCTTTGCAAAAAATATTAAATTGATTTCTTCAAAAGTTTGTATTATTGGTGCTGGCCCTGGTGGTGCAACAGCCGCATTGTTTCTGGCGAAAATGGGCATTGAATGTATTTTAGTTGATAAAGCTAAATTTCCTCGGGATAAGATTTGTGGAGATGCATTAAGTGGCAAAGTGGTTGAAAGTTTAAATAAAATCATTTCTGATTTTACTCATGAATTTTCTACTGAAAAATTTCAGTTGCCATGTCATGGTGTTGAATTTGTAGCCCCCAATTTACAATCTATAAAACTTCCTTTTAAAAAAGACTTTGAAACTCAGAAAATCGCACCAGGATTTATTTCACGACGAATTGATTTTGATAATTATTTAATTAATGAGGTTAAAAAATATTCGCAAATAAAATTATTTGAAGAAACCAATATATCATTTATTGAAAAACAAAATGATGGTTGGTTATTGAAAAATGAAGATGAAACTTTTGTTTGTAAAACCAATTTAGTAATTGCTGCTAATGGTGCTCATTCGCAGTTCAGTAAAAAAATAGGTGGCATTGAATTGGAGCATCAGCATTATTGTGCAGGCTTAAGAGCTTATTATAAAAATGTGGATGGTTTAGATAAATTTAATTTTATTGAATTGCATTTTTTAAAAGAGTTTTTGCCTGGTTATTTTTGGATATTTCCTCTGCCTAATGGTGCTGCCAATGTTGGCGTTGGCATGCGTAGCGATTTTGTAAGCAAAAAGAAAATTAATTTGAAAAATGAAATGCTGCAAATAATTGCCACTAATCCTATTCTGAAAGAACGGTTTAAAAATGCTGAACTGATGGATGATATTAAAGGCTATGGTTTGCCCTTAGGTAGTAAAAAAAGAAAGTTAAGTGGAGATGGATTTATGTTAATTGGCGATGCTGCATCACTGATTGACCCTTTTACAGGTGAAGGTGTTGGGAATGCTATGTGGAGTGCTGAATTAGCTGCTTTGCAGGTGAAAAATTGCATTGAAAAAAATAATTTTTCTGCTAACGAATTATCGAATTATGACAAAGCAGTTTATAAAAAATTAGGCGATGAATTGCAATTGAGTTATCGAATGCAACAGCTAGTTAATTTTCCTTGGCTGTTTAATTTTATTGTACGAAAAGCGAATAGCAATAAGCTAATTAGAGATACATTGATGTGCATGTTTGATGATGTTTCTATAAGAGAGCAACTTAAAAAGCCTTCATTTTATTTTAGATTATTATTTAAAGGGAACTAATACTACTTTCTTCTAAATCAATTTACCATCGACTTTTGGGTGATTCTTTTATTGCACAAATACATCTCTTTTTCTGCCTTTCGGTATAGCAGTAATCAAGGTTTTCGTGTATTCGCTTTTCGGATTTTTTAAGATTTCGGCTGCCACATTTAATTCCTCAATTTTTCCTTTATTCATCACCATAATTTTATCGCTCATGAAATTTACAACTGACAAATCATGAGAAATAAAAAGGTAACTGAAGTTAAATTCAGTTTTCAAATCAGTTAGCAAATTCAATACTTGTGCTTGTACACTCACATCCAATGCAGATACACATTCATCACAAACAATAAATTCAGGTTGCACCGCTAATGCCCGAGCAATAACAATTCGCTGGCGCTGCCCACCACTAAATTCATGCGGATAACGATAAAAATGTTCGGATTTTAAATTTACCTTCTCCAGCAAATCAATTACTTTTTCTTCTTGTTCTTTTTTGTTGGAATAAATCGAGTGCACTTGCATTGGTTCTTGAATGGCAGTCCCAATGGTCATTCTGGGGTTCAAGCTTGAATATGGGTCTTGAAAAATAATTTGTATCCGCTTTCTGAAATCCATTAAATCAGCGCCTTGCAAATCGAAAATATTTTTACCATCAAATAAAATTTCACCTTCGGCTGGTTGATTTAATCTTAAAATTGTTTTGCCCAAAGTTGTTTTTCCGCAGCCGCTTTCACCCACCAATCCAAGTGTTTCGCCTTGTAGAACTTGGAAACTAATATTATCAACTGCATTTAAAAATTCAGTCGATTGGCCTAAAAAATTCTTCTTACTTGGAAACTGAACAGTCAGATTTTTTACTTCTAAAATGTTTTTTTGTTGCTCCAACTTTTTTAATTGTTCATCAATTTCTGTAGTAGAAAGTTTGTTGGAAACATGAGTATTGATTTCCGATTTGTTTACGTTTTTAATAAAATCAGCAATTACTGGCAATCTTTTTAATCGTTTGTTCAATGGTGGTCGGCAAGCCAGTAAACCTTTGGTGTAAGGATGTTTAGGGTTTTCAAATATTTCGACAACATTTCCCAGTTCAACAATTTTTCCCTGTTGCATCACCGCCACTTTATCGGCAATTTCAGCAATCACTCCTAAATCGTGTGAAATAAAAATCAAGCTCGAATTGTTTTGTATTTGCAATTCGTGCATCAATTCTAAAATTGTTTTTTGCACGGTTACATCCAATGCCGTTGTTGGTTCATCGGCAATAATTAATTGGGGGTGGCAACACATTGCCATTGCAATCATCACCCTTTGTTTTTGTCCGCCGCTTAATTGATGTGGGTACTTGTTGAAAGTAGCTTCAGGATTAGGTAATTTAACCTTATCGAGCCATTCGATTGTTTTTTGCTTCGCTTCTTTTTTCGATAAATGTTGATGCAAAATTATTGTTTCAGCAATTTGTTCACCGCAAGTAAAAACAGGATTGAGTGATGTCATGGGCTCTTGAAAAATCATCGCAATTTCTTTTCCACGAATTTTTCTGATTTCGTTTTCCGGAAGTTTTAATAAGTCAACTGTCCCATTTTTTGCTGTTTGAAATAAAATTTCTCCACCCGAAATTTTTCCATTTGCTGCTAACAATTGCATGATGGATAAACCTGTTACCGATTTTCCAGAGCCTGATTCGCCAACAATACCAAGGGTTTCACCTTTCTGTAAATCAAAACTAATTTGATTTACAACCGAAGTTGAATTAAAATTAATACTTAGATTTTTTATTTGCAGCAATGGTTCGCTCATCGAAAATTTTTGTTGCACCTAAGTTACACTTAGAATAAACCATTTTGAAAAATATTCATCCACAGCAATTGAAAAAGTGTAGTTATAAATACAAAATTTCAATCCACACCAACAAGTGTTTATTTTTCAAAATAGCATACCATAAAGCATTGTAACTTCGTTTTATATTTTTCTGAAAAAACTTTTTTGCATATCGTTTCTTTTTTTTTGCTGCGTAATTTTTACGAAAGCCCAATCTTCTTTTTATTTATTGAAGCAAAAAAAAATCGCAGCAAAGCAACTTTCAAAGCCTTTTGATTCGTTGCCATTACTTCACAATTCTTTAATCATTACCGATAAATTCTTGAAAAAAATCGATACTTCTTTTTTTTCTGTTGATGAATTGAATGCTAAAATTATTTTTAAAAAGCCCATTGTTACTGATTCTTTGGTGTTGACTTATCGCTTGCTTAACTTCAAATTCGATTCAGTTTATTTTCATAAAAATCCAAGTTTGCAATCACCGCTGCATGGCTTTGCTATTAATTCATTTGAATATAAGCCCGAAGAACAAAGCCTGAAAAGCGCATTAGATTTAGGTTCGGGACTAAATTATAATGGAAGTTATTCTCGTGGTTTGCAATTTGGCAATTCACAAAGTTTAGTCACTAACAGCAGTTTCAATTTACAAATGAGTGGAAAAATTGCCAGCGATGTAACGGTTACGGCAGCAATGACCGACAACAATATTCCAATTCAACCAGACGGTAACACAGCACAAATACAAGATTTCGACAAGATTTATATTAAAGTGCAACGCCGAAATACTTTGCTTACCGCTGGTGATTTTGATTTTCAAAAACCAAATTCATATTTTTTAAATGCGCAAAAAAAATTAGAAGGGTTGCAAGTGCAATCGCTTGATACATTTAAAAATAAAAGTCAAAATAGCATCACTATTGCTGGTGCAATTTCAAAAGGGAAATATGCACGAAATATTTTTCAAGGTACTGAAGGAAATCAAGGACCATACCGGCTTACAGGCACTAATGGTGAAACTTTTATTATTGTTTTAGCAGGTTCGGAAAAAGTTTATATCAATGGGCAATTGCTGAAACGTGGCGCTGAAAACGATTACACACTCGATTATAATTTGGGTGAATTAATTTTTACGCCGAATAGATTAATTACAAAAGATGCAAGAATTCAGGTTGAATTTCAATACAGCGATAAAAATTATTTGCGAACAACTTTGTTTGCTGCCGATGAATTTAAAATCAACAAATGGAAATTCAGATTGAATTTATATAACGAAGCAGATGCTGCCAATCAGCCACAACAAACACTTACAACAGATGAAAAAAAAATGTTGCAATCGGTAGGAGATAGTATTCAAAATGCCTTGATTGGTTCATCAAGTAGCACAGCTTACGACGTAAATAAAATTTTATATCGAAAAATTGATACAACATTAAGTGGCATTAAAGATTCTATTTTTGTTTTTTCGGTGAATAAAGACAGCACTTTGTACAATGTGAGTTTTAGTTATTTTGGTGCAGGATTGGGAGATTACGAACAACTCAAAATAGCTGCCAATGGTAGGGTTTACGGTTGGGTGGGTAAACATAAAGGTTCGTATTTGCCGATGGTGAAAATCATTGCACCTAACAAACAAACCGTGATTACTGCTGCTGCCGATTTTCAAAATGATGTACAGAAATTTAATGTAGAAGCGGCAGTTAGTGAATTTGACCCGAACACACTTTCCTCAAAAAATAATTCGTTGCATACAGGTATTGCATTGCATTTTAATGATGAACAAAAATGGAATGTGGCGAAAAATATTTTTGCTGTTAAACCACAAACGCAAGTAGGCTATGAGTTTGTGCAAAATAATTTTAAGCCTGTTGAAAATTTCAGAACAATTGAATTTACTCGTGATTGGAATTTAACTAACACTAAAAATTACAATCAGCAAATTATGAATGCTGGATTGCAATTAAATTTCAAACACAATATTGGCTTACAATACACAGCCAATGCGTTGTTGATGGATTCAGTGTACAAAGGATTTAAACACAATTTGAAAACAACAATCAATCAATCTTCATGGAATTTTTCGGCTGGTGGAAGTTATTTGAACTTCACTAACCAAAAAATAAATGGCTCGTATATGAGGCCAGAAGCGCATTTGAGTAAATTCATTTGTAAGAAAAAAATAAAAACAGGTTTCAATTGGAACAGAGAATGGAATCAACAAAAAGTAAATGATACAATGACCCGAAATTCATTTGCATTTGATAATGTTGATTGGTTTGCACAATCAAACGATTCAACCAAAAATAAATTTGCATTAACAGCCAGCCGAAGATGGGATAATGCAGTTGTGAACCACCAATTCAAGCAAAATGCAAAGGCTGATGCAGCAAGCTTTTCGTGGCAAATGAATCAATTGGAAAATCAGCATTTAACTTTAACGGCTAGTTATCGTCAGCTAAAAATTGCTGATACTACAATTACTTCGCAACGTAGTGAAAACACAGCTTTGGGTAGAATAAATTATCAGGCAAGAATTTTAAAAGGTTTGATTCATTTTGAAACTTTATACGAATTGGCAACGGTTCAAGAACCCAAGCGGCAATACACTTATTTGAAAGTGCCTGATGGAACAGGGCATTATGCTTGGCACGATTTGAACAGCGATGGTGTTCAGCAATTGAATGAATTTACGGAAAGTGATTTTCAGAATAATTTAAGCTACGAACGAATTTTGATTCCTACAACGCAATATGTAAAAGCTAATCAAGCCTTGTGGAATCAAACGTTGAATATTGAACCAGCTAACTTTTTTGCCGAAAAATATGGTTCGAAAAAATGGATGAACAGATTGGTTTTGCAAAGCAATTTGCAACTCACCAAAAAAAGTTTGGCAGCTGCAGGTATAAAAAGTTATGAGCCGTTTTCGAAAATTAATGATTCATTGCAAGTGTCAGATTTAGAGTTGTTCAGCACCACTTTATTTATAAATCGAAATCATCCTAAATGGAGCATGGATGCAGGTTATATTGATAATACTCAAAAATCATTGTTGCAATATGGCTTTGAAACTAGAACAAAAAAGGATTGGACATTACACACCAAACTTGGCTTGGGCAGCAAGTTTAACAACACCAATACATTTATTCTTGGCAACAAAGGCAACACAGCGCAATATGTTTTTACACAAAATTATTTATTGAAATATTTTTTGATTGAACCGAAATTAAATGTTTATCCCAACAGAAATTTGCGATTCAGTTTTGCAGCATCACTCAAAAATATTGTGAATACTGCTTTGCAAGGCGGTGATTCGGCATCGGTAAAAAAAATAACGGCTGAATTGAAATGGAATATTTTGAATAAAAGTGTGTTGAATTTTTCAACTTCTATTGCGCAAGTAACCTATAACAAAGCCACCAATACCAATGTTGCTTATGCTATTTTAGAAGGTTTGCAGCCTGGTGCAAATTATTTGTGGAGTGTTTCTTTAGAAAGGAAATTAGCTGGCAATATTGAAATGAGTATTAATTATGATGGAAGAAAAACAGGCACTTCGGGTAAAATAATTCATACAGGTAAGGCTTCATTGAGAGCGTTGTTTTAAGCAAAGTGTATAGTTTTTAAACTATTCAACGCTTTGGTGAGATTAATAGAAATTACATTTTTTATTTTTGCGAAAAAATATTTACACTTTTGTAAAGTGCGCCGCTACATCGGTTGCTCATCATTTTTGAACACACTAAATAATGTTTTTACAACTAAATAAATTTTTAAAAGTGAATCTTTTTATCAGCATAATTTTATGGACGAGTTGGTTAAATACTAGCTGTCATCAGGCTTCCAGCAATAATCAAATTGGTTCTGTAAAAAGAAATAATGAGGATAGTTTGCGTTCGGCTGAAATTTATAAAAAAATTGCAGGACCTGAAAAGCATCGGAAATTAGATTCTTTCTTTCAGTACAAGGTAAAAAATCAAGGGTTTAATGGTGCAATTTTAGTAGCGCAATGGGGGCAGATTTTATACAAAAATGTATATGGCTGGGCTGATTATCAAAATCAAATTCCTGTAACAGAACATACTTCATTTCAATTGGCATCTACTTCAAAACCCTTTACAGCAGTGGCTATTATGCAATTGATTGAAAAAGGATTGTTGAATTATGACGATGTAGTACAAAAATTTTTTCCTGATTTTCCCTATCAGAATGTTTCAATAAAATTGTTGTTAAGTCATAGAAGTGGATTGCCCAACTATTTGAATTTTGCGCCTTTGTATTGGAAATTAAAAGGTCAATTAATGAGCAATGTTGAATTGATGGAAATGATGGCTGTGCACAAACCAATCATGGCAAGCCGACCTGATAGCCATTTTGAATATTGCAATACCAACTTTGCGGTATTGGCTGCTATTGTTGAAAAAATTAGTGGTATGAGTTTTTCACAATATATGGAGCAAAATATTTTCAATCCATTAGGTATGAAAGATTCATGGATTTATTCGCCCGAGAATTATAACCGTTGCAATGATAAAGCTTGCGGATATAGCAGGGTAGGGTGGCAAAAGGGTGGTTTTGACTTTACCGATGGTGTAACCGGCGATAAAGGACTTTACTCTTCAATTAGCGATATGTGGAAATTTGATTGTGCTTTGAGTGAATATAAATTGTTGAAAAAAGAAACTTTAGATGAGGCTTATATGCCTCATAGTTTTGAGAAAGCTGGCATGAAAAATTATGGATATGGTTGGCGAATGATTGTTTATTCCCCAAGTGTTAAGGCTGTTTATCACAATGGATGGTGGCATCAATTTAATAATTCCTATTTCCGAGGATTGAATGACAGAACAACTGTGATTGTTTTAGGCAGCAATTCTAATTTTGCGAATTATCAAATCCAGCCTATTTTAGATATTGTATCAGGAACAAAATCAACAGGCACACAAGCTGTTGATGAAGATTCAGAAAAATAATTTTGGTGATGAAATCATTTGCATTTAATTTTGGCGAATGGAATTTATGATAACCTATCGCTTGCCCGAAGAATTAAATGAAGAAATGATTCGTACCATTCCTGCCCATCGTGTTAAAGTAAATACTTTAATAGAAGCCGGTGTAATAAAATCTTATAGTTTGGCTCATGACCGTTCATTGTTATGGATGGTTGTGGAGGCAATTAATGAAACAGATTTAGAAGCTATATTGCAGAGTCTGCCCATGAGCGAATATTTTTTTGATTACGAAGTACTTCCGTTAATGTTTGTGCTTACTGCCAGTACTGAAATGCCTCATATTAGCCTGAATTAGTTTTTCAGATTTTAAATTTGATTAAGCAAAAAAATTATTGGGCATTGCCTTATTTACTACATTTGACGAAATAAAATTTTATATTAGATGAAACGAATAGTTCTATTTTCTTTAGTTGCATTAAGCAACATAGTATCAGCACAACAAAAAACAGCTACGACTCCCAAAATTAATGCCTCAACGAATGCTGCTAAACCAGCATTAACGGTTGATAAAGCGGCAACACAACATCAGCATAATGAAGCTAATGGTGTTAAACATCATACACGGACTGTAAATGTTGAGCAAGTAAAAACAGGCTTACAAACTTTTATTTGGCATACTGACGATTCTAATTTACCTAAAATTGTAGAAGGTGGCACTTTATCGATGCATGCCCGTTTGTTTAATAAAGAGTGTACAACTGTGCTTAATGATTTTGGTTTTATGCCTGATATTCCTATTCAAAAACAGAATTTCGGATTTATGTATGAAGGAATTTTGAAAATGACACCTGGTGATAGTGCAATTTTTAAAGTATCTGCTGACTCTATGTATGGCAAACAAATGCCGCCATTTGCTACTTCAGGAGATGTGGTTTGTTATTCCTTTTCAAGTTATACTAAGGAGCAAGCAGAATTAAGAAAAAAAGTATTACAAGCAGAACAAGAAAAAAAACAAAAAGAACAAGTTGGCATTGATGAGAAAAAATTAAAAGATTACTTTTCTGCTAATGGAATAACTGGTTACCAACGCACCAACGAAGGGTTATATTATACCATTACTAAACAAGGCTCAAGTGAAATGGCAAAGTCTGGTGATCAGATGGTTGTGAATTATTCAGGTAAATTATTAGATGGAAAACCTTTTGATTCAAATGTTGATACTGCATTTCATCACGTTCAACCTTTCACTTTCAAATTAAATCAGCATCAAGTTATTCCAGGATGGGATATTGGGTTTGGTCATTTTACAAAAGGGACTAAAGCAACATTATACATTCCGAGTTATTTGGCTTATGGTGAAAGAGCTCAAGGGCCAATACCAGCTAATTCGCCATTGATATTTGATGTAGAATTATTAGATATTGTTAGTGTTGTTGACCCTTCAAAACAGTTTGATAAATACTTTGCTGAAAATCATATTAAAGCTGAAAAAACACCTGAAGGCTTGTATTATGTAATTACACAACAAGGCACTGGCGAAAAGCCTAAAGCTGGTCAAACCGTAATTGCAAATTATACAGGTAAATTAACCAATGGTTCGGTTTTCGATTCTAATACTGACTTACAATTTCATCATCAACAACCTTTCAGTTTTGCTTTGGGGCAACATATGGTTATTTCAGGATGGGATATTGGGTTTGGATTATTAAATAAAGGAGCAAAAGCTACTTTATATATTCCATCTAATTTAGGTTATGGCGAGCAAGGTCAAGGTGCTATACCTGCCAATGCCCCATTGATATTTGATGTAGAATTATTGGATATAAAATAAATTCTAATTTCAAATATATTTTCTGATTGCATTGATTTACTTGAAAAATTTAAGAGCCGTTTTATTTATTTTCTTCTTTTTTTGCTGGGCAGGTATTGTTACTGCTCAAAAGATAAAAGTTTCGCCAACTGGTTTGCATTATTGTTTTTATAAAAAGTATAAACATCACAGGCAAGCCAAAAGTGGAGATATTATTTTTTATCAATTAGTTTTAAAAAACAGTAAAGATTCATTGGTGCTGAATACAAGAATGGAATTTGGAGAACAACAAATTGCAGTAACATCTTCTTCATTTAAAGGTGATTTGATGGAGGCACTTTTAATGATGCATAGCGGTGATAGTGCTTTGTTTCTAATTCCAGTTGATTCTCTTTACAAAAATGCACTTCCTTATTTTGCTCAGCCTCATTCAATGATGAAATTTTATTTGAAAGCTAATAATATTTTCAGCGAAAATGAATTGAGTATTTATCAAAATATTATGAAACAAAAGAGTCTGGATTACGATGATAGTTTGCTTCATATTTATTTGAATAAAAACTTTTGTGTGCCTACCAAATTAGCTTCGGGTGTGTATGTATATCATAAAGGGAAAATAAAGCCATCATCGCAAATGGTGCAATCAGGCGATACAATTGCAGTGAATTATACCGGTAAATTGATTAATAACTACATCTTTGATTCGAATATTGAAAAACGTTTTAATCACTTAGAGCCATTCAAATTTGTGGTTGGCAAAGGTGAGGTGATTAAAGGCTGGGATGAAGCATTTAAAACCTTGTACTACGGAGAAAAAGCAACTTTATTTATCCCCTCTATTTATGCTTATGGTAAAAAGCAAGTGGGTACGATTCCATCCAACTCAATTTTGATTTTTGATGTGGAAGTTTTGAAAAAATAATTTTATTTTTCTCTTAATAAAACCTGCCAAGCCTCTTCTGTTTTGTTTTGCGAAAGCAATTGATGTGCTGCTTCATGAAAGTTAGTGCCATTAAATTGAAAAGATAAATCTATCGTTGGGATGGCTTCAAAGTTTGCCAGCATACCTAAATCATTACCAGTTAAAACTTTACTGCTTCTGATTTTTGAAGGCAGATTATCAATGCCAATACCTAATTTTAAATTTGGTTTGGCTACTTCAAATACTGCATTGCCACTTGCTCTGCAATAATAATCGGCACCCATACGGGCAACTAAATCAATTTTTTGTGGGTCAATTTTTCCTTCTGTATCCAATACTTCATCTTTAATGTGCATCATCACGATTTCGCAAATGATTAAATTGCCTGCGCCTCCTTCCTGTCCTGTTTCAATAATATCTTTCACTTTGCATTCAATATTAACCGGCGATTCGGCTACACAAAATGGCTTTACTTTTTCGGATGCCACAGCAGTGAAGCCTGCTTTGCTAAACTCATTTACTCCTTTTGGGTATTCGCAACTTGCCAGACTCATTTGCTGAACAATATTGTAATTTACCACATTGATTACCACTTCGGGCACTTCCTTTACATTTTCTAAAGTGTGTTTAATGGAATTATCTCTTACTCTTTTGGCAGGTGAAAAAATTAAAATAGGCGGATTGCTTCCGAAACAATTAAAGAAACTGAATGGCGATAAATTAGGTATACCGTTTTTATCAATAGTGCTTGCAAAGGCAATTGGACGGGGCGCAATGGAGCCTAACATATAAGCATGTAATTTGCCTGTAGATATTTCACCTGGAATTACTTTCATGAAGATTGTTTTTGAAAGATCAAAGGTAACTACAAACTGCTGATAGTCGAATTTGATTTTTTAAAAACAGATTAACGTTTTACCGAATACTATTCACAGAAGTATTGAAGCAGGGCTTTGGCACTTCTTGATTCAAAATAATTTATTAGAACTAAGGAGATACCAAGCCACTTGAATGACAGGCTTTGCTGTAGCTTAGCGACTACCAAAAACAACTTACCCTTGAGGGGTTGGTTTGCATTCAGCGACATTGTTGAATGGGTTTCCTTGAAAGGAAATGGGCTCAGTAACATCCATAAATGGATTTCCTTAAAAGGAAATGGGCTCAGTAACATCCATAAATGGATTTCCTTAAAAGGAAATGGGCTCAGTGACATCCATAAATGGGTTTCCTTAAAAGGAAATGGGCTCAGTGACATCCATAAATGGATTTCCTTAAAAGGAAATGGGCTCAGTGACATCCATAAATGGGTTTCCTTAAAAGGAAATGGGCTCAGTAACATCCATAAATGGATTTCCTTAAAAGGAAATGGGCTCAGTGACATCTATAAGCACAAAAAAGGAGCAATAATGGTATTGCTCCTTTGATTTTAGTATAATATCTTTTTAGTCAACACCTAACTCTGTTCAAAGGTCAGGTATAAACAAAACAGTTTAATGCTTAGTACAAATCATTTTTTTGGTATCAATTGGTTTGCCATCGGCTACTAAAGTATAGCTGTATAAACCTTCGCTTAAATTGCTGCCATATACCAATAGGCTGCCTGCGCCTCTATCAGTGATTGCTACTGTTTTTAAGATAGTGCCATTGTTGGTATAGAAAATGATTTTAGCATCTTGTACGCTTTCAGGTATAGTAAAGGTGATAGTAGTTTGTTCGGCAAATGGGTTGGGTGCATTTTGGTCGAGGATGATTTGTAAATCGCTCAACGTTACGCTGCTGCTGTTAGTGCCTTTGTAAGTAGGGCATTGGGCAGTGTAACCACAGGTGGTTTTGATGGAGTTGATTTGTTGTTGTAAGCTATTGATGATAGAATCGCTGTGTTGCAAAGCAGCAATCAGCATAGGTATCATGCCTGTATAATTAACGCCTTTAAACTCTTGGGCTGGCACTGTTTCTTTACCATTTTTATCTACTTTGGCAGGGATGCTCAT
>CANFST010000036.1 GCA_947449695.1 Chitinophagales bacterium | reverse complement strand
CAAAAAGTAAATGAAAAATGAGAACAACCTTATTGAATCAGAAAGTCACCAAGCCCCAACGCTTAAAGGCTTTGCGGCAGCTTGGCGACAACAAGCAACAGCTTAACTTCTACGGTATAGATGCAATCGAATTACAAAAGGCAATTAATATCTATCCTAATCCGACAGATGCAACGCAAACCATACAAATCACGACTGATAAAGTAGAAGTTTTGAAAATTGAATTGTATGATTTAAGCGGACGACAAATAAAAAATGTTTTTGTTGGAAAATCAAATATAGGTAAAAATCAGTTTGAAGTAAACATCAATAAGTTGGCACAAGGTGCTTATTTTTACCGAATAGAAATCGGAAGCAAATTGTATTTTAAAAAAATTGTAACACAATAAACCGTATGAAAAGTAAAATATTAATCCTCGTATTACTTACTACAAATTATTTGCTTTATGCTCAAACAAATGGTATTTGGACACAAAAAGCCAATCTTACAGGCATAGGAAGAGAAGGAGCAGTAAGTTTTAGTATTGGTAATTATGGCTACATTGGTCTTGGAATGGATAGTAGCGGACATGATTTAAATGACTTTTGGAGATACGATGCAGTCAATGACTCATGGACTCAAATTGCCAATTTTGGAGGAGGTACAAGGGAGTTTGCAATAAGTTTTGTAATCAATGGAATTGGGTATGTAGGTACAGGTGGGGCGGTTATTACAAATGATTTGTGGGCTTTTGACACCAATAATAATATATGGATTCAAAAAACAAACTTCCCAGGTACTTATAGAACTTTTGCTACTTCATTTTCAATTGGGAATAAAGGTTATTTAGGATTTGGGTATGATGGTCTTTATACTCATTCTGATTTTTGGGAATACAATCCTGTTAATGATACTTGGACACAAAAAGCATCTCTATTGGGGCATAGTAAAAAAAGTGCAGTTGGTTTTTCAATTTTAGGAAAAGGATACGTGGGGTTAGGCTCAAGTGGTGGTGGTGGACTAAATGATTTATTTGAGTACGATCCATTAGTGGATTCATGGACACAAAAGACAAGCTTACCTGCATCTGGTAGAGAAAATGCTTCATGGTTTGTTATTAACAACAAGGCGTACATAGGTTTAGGATACTATAACGGAAGTTTATTAAACGATTTTTGGGAATATAATCCAATAACAGATTCATGGAATCAAATAACATCTTTTCCTAGTAACGCAAGAACAGGTGCAGTGGGATTTAATATTGCTAACATAGGTTATGTTTTCGGAGGGCTAAAATCAACTATTTCTTTTGCAAGAACCAACGACCTTTGGCAATTCGACCCCACCACCACAGGCATTTTCAATCCACAAACCAACCCAATACAAACCATCAATATTACACCCAACCCATCCAACGGCATTTTCAAACTAACAGCCACACCCAATCTAAACCTTAATATTGACGTGTATAATGCTTACGGAATGATTATTTACAGCACCATTAATATGTTTAACCCCACAATCATTAATCTTAACGCATTTCCATCAGGTGTTTACTTCGTTAAATGCTATAATGCCAACACCTCAAAAATCGTAAAACTCATTAAACAATAGGCTTTCAGCACCTTCTGCCGAGGTTCGTGTCCCCACGAAACTCCATAATTTTAGGCTGTTTTATTTTCTTTTGGCTTGAACCAAAAGAAACAAAAGTTCAAGCCTGATTAAAAATTGCTAAAAAAAATCCCGTAGGTAGCAAGTTGTATGAGTTGTTGCGAAGCTGAAGCAGAGGTAATGAGCAAAGCCGCTTCGTAACTGCTTGATTCAAAAAAGAAAAATAAAACAAACAAAAAGTAAATGAAAAATGAGAACAACCTTATTGAATCAGAAAGTCACCAAGCCCCAACGCTTAAAGGCTTTGCGGCAGCTTGGCGACAACAAGCAACAGCTTAACTTCTACGGTAGGTTGAGTTATTATAGGCTATCAATATTTTTGGTGGAAGAATATATTTGAAGAGGCATAGGTTAAATTTAATACTAAGTTCACTTTGGGTAAGCAACGGGGCAAAACGTATTGACGATATTTGCATCGTTTTATGAATAATCACCTTAGGTTTATTTTATCAGGTATTGCATTTCTTTTTTCAGGTTTTCTGAGCCTTAAAGCTCAATGTATAAGCACATTTCCTTATCACGAAAATTTTGAAATCACTAATGGAAGCTGGACATCAGGTGGTGTATCGAATGATTGGGCATGGGGCACACCTTCTAAACCAGTTATCAGTTCAGCAGGGCAAGGGCTGAAATGCTGGATAGTAGGGGGTTTGACCAACAGTTCGTATGCTAATGGCGAACGCTCTTATGTAACCAGTCCCTGTTTTGATTTCACTAATCTTGCACATCCTTATATTGAGTTTAAAATTTTCTGGGAGTCGGAGCGTAAGTACGATGGTTCAAATCTGCAGTACTCTATCAATAATGGTACTTCGTGGATAAATGTAGGCACTGTGAATGAGCCGACTGATTGTTACACAGCCAATTGGTATAACTATACTCCTGTAGTTTATTTAACCAATCTTGCCACAGTAAAAGACGGATGGAGTGGCAATATGCAAGCCACAGCAGGCAGTTGTCAGGGTGGAGGCGGTAGCAGCGGCTGGGTAGTAGCCAAACATTGTTTAAGTTTTTTAGCAGGTCAGTCGAATGTTTTGTTTCGATTCACATTTGGCGCTGGTACCACTTGCAATGCATTTGATGGTGTAGCCTTTGATGATGTATATATTCAGAATGCCCCACGTTATACGGCTGATTTCGGTTTTAACTGCACCTCTACTGCTACATTTTCCTTTTCAGATTCCTCTACTAATTGTCCTTCATCGTGGCATTGGAATTTTGGAGATGTTGCTTCGGGTGTAAATAATACAAGCACTGTTCAAAACCCCACACATATCTTTTCATCGCCTGGGGTTTATCATGTGCAGTTAGTTGCTACCAACGCATGCAGCGGAAATGATACTATTACAAAATCAATAGCTGTATTAGGTTTAAGTATAGATTCTTTAAATGTTTCCTGCCCTAATGGAAATAATGGTCAGGCAAATGCCATAGTGACTGGGAGTAATGCTCCTCTATCCTACTCCTGGAATACAACACCTCCGCAATTGACTGATTCTGCCTTTCAACTGGTGGCAGGTATTTATACCATTACAGTATCACAACAGAAAACCTGCAGTGTTTCCAGGTCAGTGCATATCACCCAGCCAGCTAATTTCAGCCATAGTTTCAGTACAACTTCATCAGTTTGTGGTTCGGCTAATGGTTCAGGTACTGTTACTGAAAATGGAGGCACCCCCAACTATAATTATCAATGGCAACCCAATGTGAGTTCAAGCAATATTGCAAATAATATCAATGCCGGAAATTATGTGGTATCCATCATTGACCAAAACGGTTGTACAGATTCTATTCATGTTTATGTCCCCTCATCAGGCGGTAGTATGACTCTAGGAATAATCAATTTAAAAAATGTTTCTTGTTATAATGGTAATGATGGAGGTGCAACTGTGCAGGTAAATGGAGGTACACCAGGATTTAATTATTCATGGACGCCTAATGTGAGCAACTCCAATTCATCCGCTTCTTTATCTGCCAATAATTATAGTGTTATTGTAACAGATGCGAATAATTGCACAGCACAAATTCAGTTTAATATTCATCAACCATCAGCTTTGCAATTACATAACCAACTTACTAATACTACATGTGGTAAAAAAAATGGGCTTGCTTCTGTTCAGGTAAATGGTGGTATATCGCCATACAGTTATAATTGGCAACCTAATATAAGTTCTTCCAATTCGGCAAATAATTTAATCAGTGGCACTTATTTAGTACAGGTGATTGATTCGCACAATTGTGTGATCAATGATACTTTATCAATAAAACCTTCAATCCCCTTAAAGTTTTCCATTATTACAAAACCTGATACCTGTAATTCATCAAAAGGTGAAGATTCAATTTCCATCAACAGTGGCACACCTCCTTACCAGTATCATTGGTTACCATTTAATTCCTATTCACCAACGATTAATCATATTGCCTATCAAACACAGGTTACTGCAATAGTAACTGATTCTAATCAATGTAAAGATACTATGCAGGCTGTAACTCCTTCATTCGGAATGATGAATGTTAATTTAGGAGCCGACACAACTATTTGCGATGGGTTTGATAAAATCATTTTATCTGTTTCTAATTTCAATTTTATAAAATGGCAAGATGGAAGTAGCAATAATACTTTCATGGTTACCAGGGCTGGTGAATACAGTGTTACTGTAAAAAATAATTATGGCTGTGCGGCAACTGATTCAATCAATGTATCAGAACATTGTGTTGAAGTATTGCAGGTGCCTAATGCGTTTTCACCTAATGGCGATGGCTACAATGATGATTTTGGTGCTATAACCAATCATCCTGATGATCTTAGGTTTTATAAAATTGCGGTATATAATAGATGGGGTGAACAAATATTTGCATCATCTAATTATCACAACAGATGGGATGGGAAATTCGAAGGAGCAGAACAACCATTAAGTGTGTATGTTTATATGATTGAATATAGTTTCTCTGAGCAATCTTCACATCAGCTTTTAAAGGGAGATGTTACTTTAATCAGGTAAAGTTGCCTTAATAACCCAACAAATTCATTTTGGTTTTTTTCAGGTTCAATAGATTGATTTTTAGCACTTTTCGAGTAATTATCCCCAACAACTTTAACGGAATAGAAGTTGAACAAAATAGTAAGCATAGCTTTAATTTTTGAGATTTTTTTTAGCTTATCTTTAATCACTTAAATCTTAACGATGTCAAAAAAGAAAATAAGTCAAACCGTTATTTTATTATCGCTTGTCAGTTTGTTTAATGATATCAGCAGCGAAATGCTCATCCCTATTTTGCCCTTTTATTTAAAAAGTATTGGCTACACCGCTTTGTTTATTGGGATTTTGGAAGGTTTTGCCGAAGCCACATCAGGCTTGAGCAAAGCTTACTTTGGTAAATTCTCCGATAACTTAAAAAACCGAATGAGCTTTGTACGCTTGGGTTATGGCATGAGTGCCATTGGTAAATCAATGTTAGCTGTTTTCACTTTTCCAATATGGGTTTTTGCATCACGAAGTTTAGACCGATTGGGTAAAGGTGTTCGAACTGGTGCCCGTGATGCTTTATTGGCTGATGAATCAACGCCCGAAAACCGAGGCAAAATATTTGGGTTCAACAAGGCTTTAGATACTATCGGTGCAGGATTGGGTGTGTTAGCTGCTTTGGTTTATTTACACTTTTATCCCAGCGATTATAGCCGTTTGTTTTTTATTGCTTTTTTGCCTGCATTGGTTGCGGTGGGCATCACCTGGTTGGTGAAAGAAAAAAAACAAACCGCCATTAGCAACAAAAAAGCGCCATCGCTTTGGCAATCGTTGGGTTATTGGAAAATGGCTTCGGCTGATTATAAAAAACTGTTGTTTGGTTTGTTATTGTTTGCCCTCTTCAATTCGAGCGATGCTTTTATTTTGTTGATGGGTAAGCAAGCTCAGTTGACTGACACCACTATCTTATCAGCTTATATTTTTTACAACATGGTGTTTGCTTTGTTGGCTTATCCATTTGGGCATTTGGCCGATAAACTAGGCATGAAAGGAGCTTTCCTGATTGGTGTTTTGTTTTTTATGCTGGCTTATTTTTTATTTCCGCTTTGCTCTACCGTGTGGTTATTTTTCTTAGCCTTTTTTGTATATGGTTTTTATGCTGCTGCCACCGATGGTGTTTCAAAAGCCTGGTTAAGCAAGCATTGCAACCCCGATGACAAAGCCACTGCCCTTGGGTTTTATTCGGGCATGCAAAGCATTGTGATACTAACAGCCAATATTTTAGCAGGATTAATCTGGACAAAGTTTTCGCCACAAGCCTTGTTTTATTTATCGGTTGCAGGGGCTTTAGTGGTGGTGGTTTATTTTTTATTTCAAATGAAAGAAGAAAAAAATTGATGACTGTTTTCTATTGGTTGTTTTAGCCCTTTGTTTAATTCATGTTTTAGTTCTGGTAACATTTTATTCATATTGCAATTTTAGCTTTGCAGCCTTTATGAAAAAAAATATTCTGTCCATTATTACCGTTTTAGTTATTGCATTTATTACACTAACAGGGTATAAAAAAGGAGCTGCCAAGCATGGTCATAACTGTACTGGTGCTGAAACCGGATTAGGAAATATGGCAGGATGTAAAGGCAGTGGATGTCATAGTGGAAATGCTACTACTAATATAGCAGTTTCAATTGAATTGGATTCAGCTGGCATAGCCACTAACAGATATGTACCAGGCATGAATTATACAGTAAAAATAACCGGGGTTAACAATGGCAATACCACATTACCTAATTATGGCTTTCAATTAGGTTGTATTGTAGATACTGTTGCTCAAACCACACCAATCAATGCTGGTGCATGGATTACCACCTCTTTACCACCAACTACCCGATATGCAGCTGCAATGGCTGGAAGTTTTGTTATGAATCTTGTAGAACAAAGTGCAACCACAACAGCAACAACCGGATCAGGAACTAATGGTTCAACTTATTCAAAAACATTTAACTGGAAAGCTCCTACTGCAGGTACTGGCTATATTTCGTTTTGGGGTGTTGTAAATGCTGTAAATGGCAATAGCGGAAGTGATAATAATGATTTGTGGAATACTACACATTTAAATATCTCCGAAAGAATTTGCAATAATCCGAGTAGTTCGAGTATAAATCAATCTGTTTGTGGTAGTTATAGTTTTTTCGGTGCCACACTTACCAACTCTGGGGTTTACAATTATGTAATGGCTAATTATTTGAATTGCGATTCAACTATAACGCTTAATTTAACCATACTCCCCTCTTCTTCTACTACCATGTCGCAAACAGTTTGCAAAGGAGATAGCTTTAATTTTTATGGTACTTATTTAAAATCTTCAGGCACATTTACACATCATTTCACTAATTATTTAGGTTGCGATTCATTGATTACACTTCATTACACAGTTAACCCAGTAAATAAATCTGTAACTGTAAATGGAACAACTTTAACATCCGCCAGCAATTCAACCTATCAATGGCTTGATTGTAATAATGCTAATGCTGCTATTGTCGGTGCAACCAATCAAAGCTTTACGCCTGTTGTTTCAGGCAATTATGCAGTAGCATTAACCAATAATGTTTGTATGGATACATCCTTATGCTATTCAGTTGTTGTTACAGGTATTTCATCAATAAATCAAAACACATTATTGAATTTGTCACCCAACCCTGCTAACCATTCAACAGTAATTAGTTTGCAATCAGCGGTAAATGCAGCTACAATTAAATTAATTAACCTTACAGGGCAAACTGTATTTGAAAAACAAAACCAATCGGGCAATCAATTTACACTCGAATTAAGTCAGCAACCACAAGGCATTTATTTCATCGAGGTAAAAGAAAACGAAAAAGTGTGGAGAGGGAAAGTGGTGAAGGAATAAATCTTAAATGATAATTACGAATTGAAAAGATCCACCGCTTTAAAAAGCAATAAGATGTTACTTCCTTAAAGTGGTTAAACCGCAACAGCAAAGGATTGTATTTTTTGCTTAATATTGTTGGCTACAAATGGTTTGGCAATCACATCATTCATTCCTATTTGCATACAATTATCTAATTCAGAAGGGTTTACGCTGGCGGTTAATGCCAGTATAGGAGTTTGTTGATTGATATTGTCAGCATTGTTTCTGATAGCTTTGGTAGCAGTTTCGCCATCCATATTGGGCATTTGTAAATCCATCAGTATCAAATCGAATTTCGAAAGGGTTGAAAATTTGACCGCTTCTACCCCATCGGTGCAGGTTTCAATTTGTGTTTCGGGAAACAGCTTATTGATATATTTTTTAGCAATTAAAATATTGAACTCGTTATCGTCGGCAATTAATATTTTCATGGTGATGGTAGTTTTTAGGGGTTAATTAATCTACTACTCTGTTCAAAGTAAGCCAATAGCTACTGAGTTGTTTGATGGTGTTGATAAAATCGATGAAACTAACAGGTTTTACAATGTAGTGCAATAGAATAAGTAGAACTGCATTAATGATTAAACCTATTGCCACTGTAGGGTTAATGTTACCAAAATAAAAAGTAAACCAATTAAATGATACTAAATCGAATTGCCAACGAAGAAATGTTGCAATACAAACAAGACTTACAAAAATAGCGGAGGAAAAAATGAAAAAACGGGAGAATGATTTCATACAGAAAGGTTAAGTGGTTAGCAAAACTAAATCAATAAGACCATTGATTTTCCGAAATCTGGAAAAATATTAAAGGTGTCTAAACAGCGGAATTGTATTTTTTCTTACTTATAATAAAAACAGATCAAGAAAAACTATTCCCTCGAAAAAATAGTGGATTTTTTATTTCGACTTTATTATTTTCTCTTGCTTCATTACACTTTCATCTAAGTTCAGAATGGTAAGCAAATAAATACCATCTTCTTTTGATGAAATATCAATTGAGGTATATGTTCCATCGGCTGTAAATACGTTTAAAAATTGTCCGATATCGTTATACAAAATCATTTTTTGCCCTTCCCTCAATCCAACAATTGTAAACATACCATTATTAGGTTCTGGATAAATTTTTAATGATGGTGGTAATCCATCTTTAATGGTAACACAAGTATTGCTTATACAACCATAATCATCTGTAACGGTGCAACAATATTTTCCAGCACATAAATTAATAATGCTATCGCTGGTTTCATTGCTTCCATTCCATTTAAGCTGATAAGGAGGTTTGCCATTCTTTACAGCTACCTCAGCCTTACCTATACAATTTTTATTTCCGATTATATTATCCTGATAAGTTGAAGCCAACTGAATGGTACGATAATTTAAAACAGTTGGAAAAGAAGGATTACCATTTGCAATCAGTTCAACTGAATAATTGCCCGAAGGCATTGAAGCAGGCACCGTAAAATAAGCTGTATCAGCTAAGTTGCCTGTCATGACTGCCCCAACTCTATTCCAGTTGGTAGTTTTTGCATAATAAACTTTGTTACCTTTTGTTAATCGTACAATCGGATAGTTGGTTGACATCTGCCAATCGTCGCCATACGAAGCACCTTCGCCAATCCCATTAAATAATTTTCCTGTTATTTTAAAAGTTTTACAATCAGTTGAAAAAATTGAATCGATACTTGGCCTACCAATAGCTAATGCACTACCCGAAGGCTTATATTGATAATATTGATTGCTTCCCAATTTGGTCATTAATACGGTACCGTCAGGCAAGTCGAGCATATTAATTGCATAAGATGGTGTTCCGTTTAACTGACTATTTCCATCGGGTGTATTTACTGGTGTAAAAACATTAGTGAGGTAATCGTATTCATAAAACCAGGCTGTATCGTTGTAAGTTCCTGCATGTGAAAAAGAACAAAGAATTTTTCCATTTGGCATCATAGCTGCTGGTGCATCCGGACAAGCTAATTGAACTGAAGATCCATTAATATTTACTAATGGCATTTGTGGCCCGATTGTCCAACTACCTGGATTTGCACTTCCTGAAGGCGTATAAATAGCTGTGTAAACTGAATCACCTAAAAAAAATATTTTACCATTTGGCAATAATATTGATGCGCCTGTTTCCCCAAGTTTTGCATCATAAAGTGGTACTGGAACATGGGCATCATGCAACCATGTATTAGTTTGGGGAAAATAACGTTCAGCATTCTGACTTTGCAAATCAACACTTAAAATACTGTTATCAGGCAATTTAATCCATGAGGCTTCATCGCTACTTCCGAAAGAATTTGGTACACTAATAAAAGAGTATGAATTAGATAAAGAATTCCAAATAAGATTACGACTTGAATTGGGGGAAACACAAGCCTGCAAAACATTACCGTTATATAATAGTTTTGAATTAGCATCATAAAAAAAATTACTACTTGGTGAATTGTTAGTAATTGTCCATCGCTTTGTATTAACATCATATAATTCACCAAAATGACCACCAGTTCCGTATTCGCCACCTGCAATATAAACATTGCCATTAGGTAAAACCTGACTTGAAAAATACAATCTAGTAAAATTCATTGCAGGCAAGGTTGACCAAGTGCCATTCTGATAACTTCCATAAGCATCGGGTTTTAATAAATTCCACGTATTGCCAATACTTGTTCCCCCTATTGTATCGGTTTGTGTCATGCACATAACTGTTCCATCAGTTAAAAGTAACATTACGCCGCCATTAGCATCGGGTGCCTGATTTGAAAGTGGAGACCAAGTGCCTTGTGCAAAAATATTGCTGATACAAAACAGAATGGGCAAGCAAACAAGAAGAAATAATTTTTTCATGAAGAGATGGTAAGCAGTATAGAAGTACATTTTTATGAAAAGCGAAAGTACATTTCATTTCAATATACTTAAAAACATTAATCTCTATTTTTTTACTGCCAATTGCAAATTACTAGTGCCTTTAAAATATTTGTAGCCAGTGCCAAATGGTAAGGGTTTTACTTTGGATGAATCTTTATAAAGTGCCATCAAATCGGGTTGTTCATCACCTTTAAATAAATCAATTGTGCCAGTGTACATACCATATAAAGTGGTGTTCCATTTTTCTTTTATAAAAAACTGAATCGGAATACCGCTATCATCCTGCAATACAGCAGTTGTGTTGTTTAAGATCAAATTCCGAACACCGCTGAAAAATGATTTGTGCAATAAGCAAGATGCTGCTTTTAAATAAGTGCAAAAATCTTTTTGCGATAAAATAAATTTTTCAAATTCAGGGTGAGCTTTATAATTCCCGTTGGATAAATCAAACGAGAAGTAATACAATTCTTGTTGCTGATTATTTTTCTGCAATATGATTTTCACCCCCCTTACATTTTTTATCGTCACAGTTGAATCGTTCAATTGATAGGGCTTTGCAACACCATCATTTGTCAATACAATGCGTTGTAAACCGACTAATTCATAGCCTCTTCGTGTAGTGAACAGATATAATAAAGGCAACATGCCATTCAGATTTTCTTTATTGAAATTTTCTTTCATAGCAATAGTACGGAAGAAACCAAAATTAGTGATAGAATATAACGAGTTTTCAATGCGTTTTAAATAAGCATTAAGCGTTGTATCATTTAAATGTTCCAGTTTCTTTGCGTCACCCACAGGCTCTAAACCCACCATAATATAGCGCCTAGCATTAGGAAATAAATTATTGGCGTAATAAAAATCGGGTCCGCTGAAAGGATAAAATACGGTATTGATTTTTTCGTTGACACTTTTCAATTCAACAGTTGCCCATTTATCAACTACTGTAAATTTCTTTCTATCGAGTTTTGAAAATGAAGAATCTAAATCGGTGCTGAATTTTTTCCACTCTTTAAATTTTTCGATGCCAGCATTTGCAGAATCGTGTAACCCACTCCAGTAACGTGCAATGCGATTAAAACTACCATCGCCAATACTGTTGGCTAATGTGCTATTTTTTTTAACAGCATCATTGTTAGCTACGGAATGATTTTGATTGCAACTCAAAAAGTAAAATGTAGTTAACAGAAAAAAATAAAATCCTTTGTTCATTTGATGATTTATTGATTTGTTGATTTTTCAATTGGCTAATCGTCTCATCTACTAATTTGCTAATTGTTAATCGTTGTATTCCATTTTCGGAGCGGCAAATTTACTCTTTCTTTTGTGTTTTAATTCATGTTGCATTAATACTCTTCCCAATTTGCCTAAAAACGGCAACCCGATTTCTTTGTAAGCATATTTACCATCATTCAAAGTGCCATCTCTATCTACAAACACCGAAGCAGACACCACAAATTCTACCTGATTTTTGTAATCTACTATATAAGCGCAATCGGTCAGAAAACCATACGCCATGCCCACTTTGTTGAAGATTCGAATGGAATCATTTTTCTTAAATGCAGTATCATCACCAATCAACAAATATTTGCCCCAGTTGTCAGGATATTCTTTTGCATCATAAGCTGGGTGGCGGCATTCTGAAGGATAAATGCTCATGTATTTGAGGAGGAAATTTCCATTTTCTGTTTTATAATCGTTTTTATCAGCAACTATATTTTTCAGATAATACTGTAAAGTTGCTAATGGAATAAAGTTAGCTTTTGAAAAAGATTTAGGATAATTAATAAGAGAATCTTTGGCATCAAGATAACGTAAACCAGCATTTGCCCAAGATTTGTCAAATTCTAAATTGTTGATGTTGTAATATTCTTTTTGATGAAGAAGTATTTTTTGAGTTGAAGAATCTAAAATACTTAATGGAAAGTGCTTTGTGTTTGCCAATGAATCACAATTATAATTAAATCGTTGATGGATTAATGTTGATTTGTGCCAGAAAATCTTAAATAATTGTGGGTCATAAAAATCATACAATGGATTGAAGCAAATATTATTGCTCACCACCAACATTCGCTTCATGTAATCGGCAAAACTCCACCCATTTTTAATTTCTGTTTGTCCAGCAAAGCCGCAGTAGGTAGTATCTTCAATGAATAATTTGTTTTGAATTGAAAGATGATTTCGTTCTAACTTATCTAAACATGTTAAAATTACTGGCAACTTCACACAGCTTGCCGGGTAATAATACAGGTTGTGTTTTTTGAAATGATAATCTTTGAAATGAACTTTTCCGTTTTTATCTCTCCGGATTTTGCTGAAATAAATCTGTGTCCGGTAAACCGTTGGCGAATCTAAAACTGCCTTAAATTCAGGCATTTGAGCGTATAAATATTTTTCAAAAGATTTTTGTTTTTGCCAATGATTGTGGATATCATGTCGTGCAAAAACATGCACAACTAAAAAATATAAACATAACAATAATCTGCGACGCATTCCTTAAAAGTTATGTTGCAAAAGTAAGAACAGACCTAAAATATTTATTAGAATTTATCAGGTAAAAACACAAAAAAAGCCATTAGAAAATCTAACAGCTTTTTTGTTTTTGTGTATATCCTTGATTTTTTCATTTAATCTACATTGTCATGCAGAAAAGGATTCTTTTTCAATTCAAAATCACCATCGGCGTTTTGACGGAATGCATATTCGCTAATATTGTTTTCGGATGAATGAGGTGTTTGTTCCAATTCCATTCCTTTTTCAGAAAAACTTGTTTTGTGTTGAGTGAATTGATAGTTCATACTTTTTAATGCTTTCTTTCTTAATTCACGTTCTTCATTAGCTCTGCGAATACGTTCCAATTCCATTGCAGCTTCTTCGCTTATAACAGCTTTATTGGCAGTTGAATAAATATCAATCTGATTATTAGATACTTCAAATTGAACATTATTTACTTGAATTGGTGTTTGAGGTAGTTCCAACTTTGGTTCTTCGGCAACTTCGTTATTTATTGGTAAAGAAGAATTTTGATTTTCATCATCAGCTGATAAATCTAAAAATAATTGAGGTGCAGGAATACTCATCAATGGTTCATGCTGATTTTGAATATCATTATTTTCAGATGAGAAATCTAACTGAAAATCTGCCATATTTGATGGTGTAGAAAGTGGCAAATTATGTTCTAAAACCATTTGTGTAGTTGTGGTGTTAGAAGAGCGATTATTTATATAAGCACTAACTTTGCTTTCTCCGTTTCCAAAACCAGCTGCAATAATTGACACCGAAATTTTATCATTCAATGTTTCATCAAATACGTGACCTTGTTTTATTTGAGCGTCTTCACCAGCTCTATCATAAATGAACATAGCAATTTCATTCATCTCATCTAATGTGATTTTTTGATTACCATAAGTTACATTAATCAAAATAAACTGAGCTCCACGAATATCGCGATCGTATAATAATTTTGATTCTAATGCTTGTTCTGCAGCACGTAATGCTCTATCACTACCTTCGGCTGTACCATTACCAATAATAGCAACACCACTTTTTGCTAATGCTGTTCTAACATCTTCAAAATCTACGTTTTTGGTTCCTACTGTTGTGATACAATCAGCAATGCTTTTAGCTGCAATAGCTAATACATCATCAGCTTTTGAATACGCATTGTCAATATCCATATTGCCATATACTTCACGAAGTGTTTCATTTGAAATCACAATAGAAGCATCAACATGATTTTTCAGTTCTTCCATTCCTTCCAATGCTCTTCGTCTTGTTTTAGGTCCTTCAAAATCAAATGGAGTTGTAACAATTCCTACTGTTAAAATACCTAATTCCTGAGCAGCTTTAGCAATGATTGGTGCTGCACCAGTGCCTGTACCACCACCCATTCCACAAGTGATAAACAACATTTTGGTATTAGTAGTCAACAATTCATTGATACTGCTTAAACTTTCTATTGCAGCAGCTTTACCACGTTCAGGGTTTGTTCCTGCACCTAAACCTTCGGTTAAGGTTTCACCTAATTGAATTTTTACTAAAACTGGGCTTGCATCTAATGATTGTCTGTCAGTATTAGCTACTACTAAATCTACATCTTTAATCCCTAATCGGTGCATATGATTTACAGCGTTAGTTCCGCCGCCGCCTACGCCTATTACTTTTATTTTAGAACTGCGGTTTTTGGGCATATTAAATTCGAGCATGATGGAAAGTTGGTTTGATTTGGTTGGTTAATTATGGTTTGTGTGATTTATTATAAATTAGTATCTTCTTCTCCTTCGAATATTTTGGAAGTTGTTTTGATTACACTGCTCCAAAATCCCATACCGGTTTTTTTAGGTTTTTCTTCTACTTCAACTTGGTGTATTGCTTTTAATGCTTCTTCGGCTTTTAATTCTTCTTCTAATTTTGCACGTTCTTGTGCCAATTGTTGCGCTTCACTGATTTCTAAATTTTGAAATGGCTTACGGTCAGCATCTTCAAAACCATTGCGAACTAAACCAATACCAGTTGAGTAGGATGGATTAGCGTAAATACTTAAATCACTGTTAGCAATGTATTCTAATGGTTGCCCGATTCGAGTATTAATACCAAGATGATATTCAAATAATTGTTTTAAATATTGCAATTGAGAGCCACCACCTGTAAGAACTACACCAGCAATTAATTTTTTATGATCGAATCCAGCATTAATTATTTGAGATTTAACAGAGCCAATTATATCTTCCATTCTGGCTTGAATAATCAAGGATAAATTGTATAAAGAAACTTCTGTCGCGTCTTTCCATTTCATTCCTTTAATAGTTACATTCTGACTTCTATCAACACTTCCAGCCATTGCACAACCAAATTTAACTTTCAGCATTTCAGCATGTTTGGTCATCACCCCTAATCCTTCTTTAATATCTTCAGTAATGATATTGCCGCCATAACCAAATACACCTGTATGTCGAATAATACCATCCTTAAATATCGCAACATCTGTTGTGCCACCACCAATATCAACTAATGCTACACCAGCGTCCATTTCTTCTTCACTCAAAACAGATGCTGAAGATGCTAAAGGTTCTAAAGTGATACCGGCCTGAACTAAACCAGCATCCTGAATACATCTTTGTAAAACTTTTACAGCATTTAATTTAGCAGTAATAACGTGAAAATTGGCAGCTAATCTTGTTCCAAGCGTTCCTCTTGGGTCTTTAATTCCTCTTGAATTGTCAACAGAAAATTCTTGTGGAATAACATTGATAATTTGTTCGCCAGGGTCAACTTGTAGCTTGAACATGTCATCGACCAAGCGTTGAATATCAGCGCTTTTAATAGTTTCTTCTGTATTCTGACGAGTAATAATACCTGTATGTTGAGAACTCTTAATATGCTGACCTGCAATACCAACATATACAGATTTAATTTCAACCTGAGATTTTTCACGAGCTTCATCAACTGCTTTTCTGATTGCAGCAACAGTTTGCTCAACATTTACAACACCTTCATTTTTATCAATACCAACTGAGTCGGCTTTACCCATGCCTAAAATTTCAATTTTATTGTTTTCATTTCTTCTGCCAACAATTGCGCAGATCTTCGTAGTCCCAATATCTAAGCCTACAACGATATCATTTTTATTGTCTAACATTTTTAATATTTTATTTTGATGAGTAGTTAAATTAATTTCTTGTTGCCACAATTTGTCCTTTGAACTTAAGACTGATTTTTTTATACTTACTCCAACCAACCTTATTCAAGCCTTCGATATAAAAAAACTTCAGTCTGTCAAACTTTTCTTCTATATCCACCGCATCGCCAAATTCAATTTTATGTTCACCTTCTAATGGATACAATTCAAAATCGCCTAAATCATTTATTTCAATTTGTGTGATTTGTGCCTTCCAAAAATTATCGTTTAAAATAAATTTCACTAATTGCACTAAATCTTTCCGTTTTGATTGTTCTGGATGGGAGTAATTAAAATCAGTTATTGAAACATTTCCAGTAACTATCAGAACACGTGCTGTAAATGTAGAACTCCAATTCATCGGTAGCCCATTTTCATCAACGTAAAAAGATAAATGTTCTTTGTTAATTATCCGCATTATTGGACAACGTTGTTTTACATCCACCATCACTTCGCCATTTCTATTAGAATAAATTTCTGCATTGATAATCCACGAATTAGCCTCTATAGCCGATTCTAAACCCATCCAATCAATTTTATCTATTTTATTTAGGAATAAAGTATCGTTATTTTTTTGTTTAATAATTTTAAATATTGTCTGTTTGTCAACAAAATATTTATTGTCTCCCTCATCAATTTTTATGAGAATTTTTTCACACCTCATTTTTTTCCTTTCCATTGATGAAAAAGCCCAAAGCGTAAAAAATCCAACACTCAATCCACACCAAAGTAGACTAGTAAAAATTTTTTTTATTAAAGGACGATTAATTTTCATACCATTAAAAAATGAATATTGCAAAACTCATTTTAAAAGAGATGATTTGTTTGGAAATTGATATAAAATTACAAACTAAAAAAAAGTGTATTGTCTAATATTTAACCAATACATAAACAGAATTATTTTTTACTAAGCAGTAATAAATCTGCTATAACACATGCTGTCATTGCTTCTACAATAGGCACTGCTCGAGGCACAGCACAAGGGTCATGTCTGCCTTCAGCTTTTATTGAAACAGATTTACCATTTTTATCAATACTTTGCTGAGCAGTAAAAATAGTTGATAATGGCTTAAATGCTAAACTGAAATACACAGGCATTCCGTTGCTAATGCCACCTAACAATCCACCACAATTATTTGTTGAAGTAGAAACAGAATTTTTAGTTTGAATAAAAACATCATTATAATTGCTGCCATTCATGTTTGCAGATTCAAATCCTCTACCTAATTCAAACCCCTTTGTAGCATTAATATTTAATAAAGCATGCGCTAATTCAGCCTGAAATTTTCCAAAAACAGGTTCGCCTAATCCTGTTGGCAACCCGTAAATAGCAGTGCAGATAATACCTCCAACAGTATCACCTTGTTTTTTGATTTTTTCTAACTGCTTAATCATATTGCTGGAAATATTTTCATCAGGACAACGAACTATACTTTTTTCAATTTCTTTTTTCAGGTTTTCAATTTCTTTTTTTGAAATATTTTTCTCCAAAAAAGTTTTTTCAATTTCAAATTTGCAATCTGCAATTTGACTCACCCAAGAAACAATTTGAATATCATTTAGTGCCAAAAATTGTTTCGCAATTGCACCAGCAGCAACCCAACCTGTAGTAATTCTTGCACTGCTCCTACCTCCACCCCTATTATCTCTGATGCCATATTTTTTTTCATAAGTTAAATCGGCATGACCCGGACGATAAGTATTTTGCAACCATTCATAGTCATGTGATTTTGCATCATTATTCCTTATTAAAATTGTTATTGGAGAACCAATAGTTTTGTCATCCAGAACACCCGAAATAATCTCAAACTCATCCTTTTCATTTCGGGATGAAGTTATTTTAGATTGGTTTGGTCTACGACGATTTAATTCAGATTGAATATTTTCAAAATCTATTTTCAAATTACTTGGGCAGCCATCAATCACAACACCAATCGCTTTTCCATGCGATTCGCCAAAACTTGTTATTTTAAAAAGATGCCCAAGTGTATTCATTGTTTTAAAAAATATTAAGCAATTTAAAAACTACCCCAATCATAATTACTACGCCAACCAGAACATAAATCTCTAAATGTTTAATAGATTTTTTTTCGTTAGGGATTATTTTACTCATTTCAATTTCACGAACAATAACATTTACTTCAGCAGCATACCTTTTATTGAAATAATAACTTTGTGTAGGTGCGCTATCCACATCAAAACTTTCTAATTTATCGTTTCGGTAAAATTCAATTCCTTCCGCAGCAATTCTATCTTCAAATTGTTTTACATCGCCCAATGGCACCGAAAAAACAATACCTTCTTCTTGAAAGGCAGCCACATTTTGCAAATGTTCTTCCTTTTCTTTTTGTACATTAATTCTTTCTTGTTCCTCTCTTTGAATTTTTTGTAAATTCCTTTCCATTGCCATTTTCAACCCACCTTGCAAACTTTGTTCTTCAATTAAAAACATAGCCGCCGCCACCGCATCTTTTTCAAAATCGGTATCATTCACTACCACCTCATATAATTGTTTGGGTTTGTAGTGCATAAAAAGGGGGTAAAAACGATTGCCTTGCATTAATCTTTTATACAGATTGGGGGTAAAGATATTTTCTAATCAGCAATAATGATAAATTTGAAAACATTTTTTAGCACATGTTTATTCATCAAAAAAGCGCCAACTAATGCCAAATTTTATGCCACGGTCAGGCAAAGGATAATATTTTCCAATGTAATATCCATGTCCATCAACACCTTGTAACAGATTGTCAATTTTAACAAAAATCCGGGCTTGTTTTATTTTGGCATTGACAAAAAACTGAAGGTTTTGTTGTGATCCAAAGTTAATTTGCTGGTTATAAAAATAATCGAATACTGGCATCCATTGAGGTGCAAAATATTTATCCTGATAATTTAATTGCATGCCAATTTGTAATAATAAAACTTTTTTAAACAGTTTGTTTTCATAATACAATTGCCCACGGTATAAAACAGCAGGCATAGGTATTTCGGAGTTTTGAACTATGTTGTAATTGAATAAATTATTGAAATGCCAGTGATAAAAAATAAAATCTTTTTTTAATTGAAAGTAAGGTTGGGTTATTGTCCTACTGCCTGCAATCAATTGAGCATTGTTATTGAAATATTGATAATTAGTTAATAGATTATTGGTAAAACTCAGCTTGAAATTAAAGCGATTATTTTTCCAGAATATAGTTGCTGATTGAATTGTAGTCTGATGCGAATCAGAAAAATATTGCTGTTGTAATGATTCATTGCTCCAAAATAAAATATTTAATGCGTTTCGATATTGTTGCGCAAAAGCATCTATACCAACAAAATTTGAATTCATTATTTTTTCAAATGCAAACAATGAAAGCTTATAATCACCTTTATTATAGCCACTTACACAATAATCAGCAGCGATATTGTAATTGAATTTCTTACGATTTAAATCGTTGCTTTTTATTTTTCCATGCAAATTAAAATTGTAATCTGATTTATTTAACTGTGCAAATTTGGCTTGAATCAATTGATGTTCAATACCCAGATTTATTAATGTTTTTCTAGCTACTAATACTGAATCACCATAAAATTTTTTGTAAGGCATAGTTAACCAGTTGATTTGATTGGAATAGGTATGAATTACCAATGAATTGACTAATGAATCTTTATTCCCGAAAGAATCTATAGTTGGAGATGAATAATGCAATGGTAAATAATTAAGCGAATCAAAATTATCATCAGCATTATGCCTGTATTGATTACTGATTTTTAAAACATGTTGGATACGGAAAAATGGAATAAAGTGTTTTATGGTTGCTGTATCGTTGATTTTTTTTGCATAATGACTGCCAAATTCATAGCTATTAGCAATCTGCCATGCATCTTCCTTCATTCTACTGTAAGCATTTTGGAAAACGACAGGCACAACATTTTTATTAATATAATTATTTTCATAAATAGAATCATTTATTGTACCTCCATTTTGTTGCCAACGAAATTGATTAACCAAATAACTTACCTGTGCATGATAACGTTCACTATTGCTTACAAATGAAAGATTCAAAAAAAGATTCTGATGCTTGGTGGTTTGACGTAAATAAATTCCATCTGAATTTATGTAACGATAATGAGCATCAAAATGAAAATTCTGATTAATATTCTGCGAATGAATTGCATCTAATAAATTTTCATTTTTAAAACCAACCACATACTTCAAATCGCTGAAAGCTTTAGTATATGTGCTATACAAAGGTTGATTATCAAAAGTAAAATGCATTGGCTCTAAAGAAGCAATAGAAGGATTAAAACCAAAAGGCACATTTTGCCAGTGATAAAATTGATAGACAGGCTGCCCAAGATTTCCTAAATCAAAATAAAAAGGTTGTTGTTCGGTTTGAGCAGGATGAAACAGATGAAGATTATTTATCGAAGTATCAATCAGGGTTTGTTCGTCTATCTTATTAAAATGATAGGTAGTAATTTTTGATGAATCAATCTGAAAAATATTACTCCCCATAATCCTTATTTGCTGAGCATTAACGAGCAAATTAAAATTTAACAACCATAATAAGATGAAAATTATCTTCTTCAAAATGAATTACTTTATTGAACTTTTTAGTTTGATTTTATTCGGTAAAAGTACAATGATAAAACAAAAAGAAAATACAAGTTTTCACCTTTAACCTTTATCTGTTAAAGATTTTTTTGCTGAACGACTACTCCTTCACCACTTTGCTGCGCCAAATATTTTCTGCTTGACGAATTTCAACAAAATAAATTCCTGGTGGTTGGTTGGATAAATCAATTGTGAAATGATTGCCTGATTGATTTTGTTTTTCAAAAATTAGCTATCAACTTAAAGAAGTTTGATTAAATTATTTAGACCGAACGAAAGACACTTTCATCTTGATTTTCATTGTTATCAAAACTTTGAAGTTGTTTTTTGAAGTTTTCTAAATTACCATTTGCTGTCAACCATTTTTTCTGTTGCTCATCTTTTGTAAATGCAACTGATTTTTCAAAATCGTCAACACCAGTAAGGTATAAATCTTTGTTTTTTTGCTGTAATGCAAGTCTGCATATTGCAACACCACGATTATTATAAGATGTTTCTAAAGTCAAAATAACATCTGCATTTTCTTCGCATTGAAGAGTTTGATTTATTAGATTAGTATAGATTTCTATTGCTTGTTCAAGTCTACCAAAATCTAAGAATCTTTTTCCTCTGTAAAATTCGGAGTTGCTTTTTTCTAAATCGAAGTGGGACATAATTTTTTGTTTTTGTGGTTTGTTTATTCTTTATAAAAATACCGTTTTATTTTAAAGATTTTTAAAAACTCCTACTCACTCCCACTACCCATCTAAACTTAAAATACTCTTCACCATAAGCTGGGCGGTTTAAAAAGAATGGCATATCAAAACGAATAGTGAATGGTTTGATAGCATCTAATTTTCCCCAACGTTTAATTGTCCAGGCTGTTCCAATCCCAGCATCCATGCGAAATGTAGACGTATAATCGCCAATGATGGAGTTGTTCAAACTGTCATCATAAATAATTACACCACCATCAGCAAAAGCATACGCATCCACATGCAACCAGTTGCGGAAAAACTTCGGATGAAATTTTATGTAATCATCAAAATCAACTTCAAAACTGCCCGAAAAACCGCTTCTGCCTTTGTAAGTAAAATATTGATATTGCGGATTGGCAAATTGCTCCACTGCCAGATAACCTGCATAGCCACGAAGGTTCAAGCCGCCACCCATCTGCAAATGCGATGTGGTAGTTTGATATTGCATCCACTCATTTGGGATGTAACCAACCGAACGAGTAAATTTATTTTCAGCATTTTCTTCTGGCGAAGCACCTGCTAAATACAATGCTGATTCATTCGGCAACATGCCCGAAGACAAGCGTCCATAGGCTCTTGTACGAATATCAAACTTTTTCCAACGAGTATTATTTGTAACTGTCAATTGCACAAAACTATAAGGTTGCCAATGCACACTATCATGATTCGTTGTTCCACATCTTCCTTCCAATAAAATTTTTCCATTGCCCGTGTAATAGTTGTAAATGTGTTCCCAACCTAAATTCAAACTGGCATTGTTTTCAAACTCACGTTTGTTGGGATTGAAAGAAGAAGTAAGGATTTTATTTTTATTATCAGAAGAATTGTCCAACGCATACACAGAGCGACTTAAGCGGCTATCACTCAAATAATTATCCAAGCCCCAATCAAAAGCATTGAACAAATAACGCTTGTCAAATTGTTGCATGAATTTGGTGTTGATGAAAAATTTATTTTTTGGATTGGCTTGAATTGTCCATTGCACTTTATCCAAATTCAATCCATCATTCACCTGAAAATGCTCTTGAAAGCTGCTTCCCTTCAGCATTTTATCAGTTGGATTATTCATGTCGAGGATTAAACCAAAATATTTTAACGATGATTTGCTATCTTTCAAATAATCAACATTGCCCACGTTGCTTGCTACGCCTGTGTTCCACCATGCCGACAAAGAATAATTGTGTTTGTAATTCATCAATGATTCATCATAATGCACACCGAGTTTTATTCCATCTACGCCATTCCACCAAACATCTGGGCGAATCTTTTGAAGCTTGTAAGTCCAATCCTGTGGCTGATTTAAGCCTGCATCAAAAATTGTTTTTGAATTGTCTTGATAAAAATTGTTGGTCATGTCAATATCCGCCAAACGATGTGATGTATCAATTTTTACATCATCCAATTTGTTGCTGAGTTGCACATCGAAAGAATATTTTTTTCTGAATTTTCCCCAGCCCCACCATTTTGGTAAAACAGTTGCCGAAGTATTTTTTACAAACCAAGTGTTCGGAATGTAAAAATTATAACGCTGATTATTTTTGTCAGTAACTTGAACATCAAGCGGCATCTGCATTTCACCGTTTCGTTTTAAAGTGATGCGATATTTATGGTCGCCTAAATTTTTCACTCTTCCTACTTTGTAATCAATCGTTTTTGCAGTTTCCATCCACTCATCAAAAAACCAATTCAAATCAACTTTTGCAGATTGATGAATGCTCTGACGAAAATCTTCTGGATACGGATGACAGATTTTCCATTGATTGAAATAATGCTGAAATGCTTGCCAGAACAGCGAATCACCTAATACATATTGCAAATTGAAAAGCATAGCAGATGTTTTGAAATACACATTTCTATATCCGCCATCATGATTTAATGCACCGTTAAAATCATCACTGTGTGTATTTAAAGTTGCTGTTGGATTGTGCATGGCATCATTAATATAGCCATTCATTGTTTCAGAATTTCTAATCAAATCTTTTTGTTTAAAACGATTCATATACCACGATTTTGATTTTGGAGTGATGCGATATTTCCCATCCAAAGCCTCACAGGCATTGGTGTTGAGGAATTGTGTAAAGCCTTCATCGAGCATCGCTCTGTAAGTTTCGTTATTACCGACCATGCCGAAAAACCAATTGTGACCAACCTCATGCGCCAGCAAATCTCTGTAACCCGGGTCACTACCGCCATCCAATGTAAGCATCGGATATTCCATACCATCCTGTGCATCAGCCACCACCATTTTTGGATAGGCATACATGCCCACGTGAGTGCTGTAATACTCAATCACACGAGCTGTGTAATCGGCTGCATTTTTCCAGCCACTTGCATGTGCTTCTTGAACAAGTGAAACAATTTTAATTCCGTTCCATTCGCTTTCACCAATTCGATAACTTGGGTCAGCTGTGAAAGCAAAATCATGCACATTCACTGCATGATATTTCCAGGTTTTTCTGTTTGTAGTGTTGTAAGGAATTATTTCCTCGGGTTTATCGTAATCTTTTTTAGGAGCTTCACTTACAACCCACATCGGCATATCTTTTTTTCCTTTGCCTTCATTTCTATGGTAAACTGTAGTAATAACCTCTTTTTTCTTTGGAAAATTTTTGATGTCGAGCTTGCTTCGCAACTCATTTGGCATCGCTTCGTTTTCATTTTGCAACCAACCTGTTGCTTCCACCACGTAATTATCACTGAATTTCAAGGTCACATCATAAGTGCCATAATCGCCGTAAAATTCTTTGCCCATGTGCTGTTGAACATCCCAGCCAAACTTTGCATCATAAACAGAAATCCTCGGATACCAATGCACACCATCATAATGACGATGCCCAACTTCATCTTTATAACCAACTACATCAAACTTTTTCATGCGCCTTCTTTGGCTCCCTGCATCCCAATAAGTTTTGAATTTTATTTTGAAAGAAATTTGTGAATTAGGTAAAATTGGTTTTGCCAAATACACTTTCAAAATCGTGTTATCTAATTCTGTTTTCAATACTTGATTATCTGAAACTATCGATTCTACAGTAGTTCCCAAGCCTTGTGCTTCGTACTTTCCCCATTTTGATTTTACATTATTGTGTTTACTCAAATCATCTAAATATGAATTGGGTTGAAATGCATTTTGGTACAAATGAAAAAAAACAAAGCTCAAAGTATCAGGCGAATTGTTGGTATATTCTAAAGTTTCATCGCCCTCAATGATGTCTTTCGTTTCATCAATATTTGCGTCAATAGTGTAATGAATGTCTTGCTGCCAGTAGGTTTCAACAGGTTTTCTATTTTTCCAGTAATACGGATTTTCTTTGCTTTCATAAATTCCGGCAGGAGATTTTGCATCGAAAGATTCTTTAACCAAAGTTGGTCTGCCAGATGGATAAGGCGGTTGAGCAAAAGTGAATAGTGAATAATAAAAAGTGAATAAAAGGAGTACTGTTTTTTTCATCAAAAAAAATTTAGAACACCAAATGTAATTGATGAAAAGGAAATTGCATTTCAAACTGAATAGATTTTTTGTTTGCTACCTTTGCAAAAAAAATGTATGTCAAAAATTATTCTTCAGGCCAAAAAGCAAGGTAGGATTGCAGGTGGGCATCCTTGGGTTTATGCTAACGAAATTGGAAAAACTGAAGGTGAATATACCAATGGCGATATAGTTGAGGTGTTCGATGCACATCAGCATTTTTTAGGAAAAGGTTATATCAATGATAAATCACAAATAATTGTTCGATTATTGAGCAGAAACCGAGATGAATCAATTGACGAGAATTTCTTCCGAAGAAGATTAAATGAAGCATGGGCTTACCGTCAATACATAGGTTATCAAAAAAATTGCAGAGTTGTGTTTGGTGAAGCAGATGGATTGCCAGCTTTAGTAGTTGATAAATTTGAAGATGTGATTGTAATCCAAACTCTTTCATTGGGTATTGATAAATGGAAAACAAGTATCGTCAACATTTTAAGTGAAATATTCAATACCGAAAAAATTTACGAACGCAATGATGCATCTGTAAGAGAGTTAGAAGGCATGCAACAGCAAACAGGATTTTTAAAAGCAAAGTTTGATACTCGTTTCATCATGAATCAGGATGGAATAAAATTTTGGGTAGATGTGGCTAAAGGACAAAAAACAGGTTTTTTTCATGACCAACGCCACAACCGACTTGCATTACAACCATTTGTTAAAAATGCTTCTGTTCTAGATGCTTGCTGTTATACTGGTTCATTTGGCATGTATGCAACAAAATTTGGTGCTGCCGAAGTAGAAGCCATGGATATTTCTGCTGATGCCATTAACGAATGTAAGGCTAATGCTAAACTTAATAATTTTGAACAGTTTAAATTTTCGGCGGTAAATGTTTTTGATGAATTGAAAAAACGTTGTGCCGAAAAAAAACAATATGATATTGTAATGCTCGACCCACCTGCATTTACAAAAAGCAGAAAAAATTTAGCAGCCGCTACAAAAGGATATAAAGAAATTAATTTAAGAGGTATCCAATTGGTAAAACCTGGTGGTTATTTGGTTACAAGTAGTTGCAGTCATTTTATTTATAGTGAAGAATTTAAAAATGTAATCGCAGATGCTGCCGGAGATGCCAAACGAATTTTACGTCAGGTTGCTTATAATGCTCAATCACCTGATCATCCATTGATTTGGAATATCCCTGAAACACATTATTTGAAGTGTGCTATTTTGCAAGTGCTTTAACACAATTTTGATTCAAGCAAGAATATGTTTTTAAATTGTTTTGTTTGGATGTTGGAAATTTATTTAAAGAATAATAATTTGCAATAATAATTATTTACAATCATCTTGATTCAATCAATGAAACTAGCAAGTTTGCTATTGTTTACTGCTTTATTGTTTTTGTCAGCCAATTCGGTTGAGAAACATGAAATTTCATCGCAATTAATTATTGAAAAAATGCTGAAAGAATTGGGCAGTTATAAAGGTGTTCAATTTAAAATGCATAGCATTGAACGCCTGAAAGATAATGGAGGCATGAAAGCAAACGATATGTTTTCAAAACTGAAAGTAAAGCCGCATTGTATTTATTCAAAAGTGCTTTCTGGTGATAATGCTGGTACTGAATTGCTGTATGCAGAAGGTGAACGAAAAAATAAAGTGCTGGTGAATGCAGGTAAGTATATTCCAAATCTCGACTTCTCCCCTTTTGGTTCTACTATGGCTAAAAACCAACATCATACTTTACTTTGCACAGGCTTTGGAACTATTTACAATATTCTTACCGATGCTCACAAAAAAGCATTGGCAATGAAAAAGTTTGAAAGCATTTTTAAATATGAGGGTGAAGTGGTTTGGAACAATGTGAAATGTTATAAAATGGTGGTGATAGACCCCAATTTTACTTTTACCACTTATCAATCAAAACCTGGCGAAACCATATTTTCAATTTGCAAAAAACTCTTGATTCCCGAATATTCAATTTTAGAATTGAATAATGGTATTAAATATTTCGATGAAGATTTGGGCAGCAGAAAATTGAAAGTACCTTCATCATATGCTAAAACGACTATACTGTATATCAGCCAGCAGAGCTACTACCCTATCTTCCAGCAGATTTATGACGACAAAGGTTTGTTTGAGCAATATGAATTTTCGCAACTTGTTGTCAATCCTAATTACAAACCCGATGAATTTACCAGTGCATTTAAAGAGTATGGGTTTTGATTTTTTCAAAATTTATTTTTTATAAAAAAAAACGGCAAAGGTTTTTCCCTTGCCGCTTTTTGTAAAAAGAGTACTGTTATTTAAAAGAATACTAATGAGCTATCATGAATTGCCCTTTAGCAATAATCTGGTTATTGGAATTAATAAGATAAAAATAATTTCCTGCCAATAAATTTTTTGTATTGATAGTAAAATTACCATCTATTAAATTATCCATTGCATAAACAGTTCTGCCATAACTATCATAAAGCCTGATGTTTGCTGTGTTTGATAAATTGCTGATAGCAATAGTAACCTTTTCGTTAGAAGGATTCGGATAAAGTTTTACCATGCCATAATTCTGCATCACCGCATTAATACCAGTGGCTGATGAAGGTGCAAACTGGAAAGTATCGCCACTAGTGCCTGCATTAATTCGATAGAAAACATAGTAAGTGCCACCTAATGTAACACTATCGCACGAAGTGCAATAAACACCATTATTGTTGGTGGTATGACAAACATTATAAGTGCCTAAGGTAGTGTAATAATGCCAAGGATACTGAGATGTTGAAGTTGTTCCATCACCAAAATCCCAGTAATTAGTGCCGACACCACTGTAAGCATAGAAATGCAAACTATCAGGGTTGCCTAAACAATAATAAGCATAGTTTGAATTACATGGTGGCGGTGGATTACCAACCACAGTAACACTATCACACCAGTAACAATAGGCTGCGCCTGTTGTAGCTCTCATACATACATAATATCTGCCTGCCGCTGCATATTGATGCCAAGGATATTGTGAAGCAGATGTTGTTCCATCACCAAAACTCCAATAGTAAGAAGCTGCTGTGGTACCTGTTGGATAGAAATGAACACTATCTTGATTATTTAAAGTATAGTGTGAAAAGTGGGTATTACAAGGTGGTGTAATGGCATTGATGATTACACTATCGCACCAATGACATGATGTGCCATTCACATACAAGCAAACATAATAATGACCAGGTGTGCTGTAAGTATGCCATGGATCATGGTTTGTTGAATGAGTGCCATCACCAAAATTCCAATAATAAGTATTAGTGCCTGTAACTGATGGAACAAAATGAATACTATCAGTATTGCTGGTTAATGAGTAATGTGTAAAATGAGCATTGCACGGCAACTGTGAACCTGTAACCACAATAGTATCGCATTGCGTACAATAAGCACCACCAGTATTAATTGTTAAACAAGCAACATAGGTACCTGGAGCATATAAATGCCAAGGAGCAATGCCCGTTGAGTTAGTGCCATCACCAAAATTCCAGTAATAATAACTTCCAGAAGTGGTGGTAGGATAAAAATGAATGCTATCAGCGTTGTGGGTGTTTGGATAATGAACAAATTGAGCATTACAATTTATAGTTCCTGACACTTTAACACTATCGCACCATGAACAAGTGGTGCCTGAATCATTGATGTATAAGCAAGCATAATAAGTACCACTATGCGCATATTGATGCCAAGGACTGGTTGCTGTTGATGAAGTTGTGCCATCACCAAAACTCCAGTAATAGGATGTTCCTGTAGTGATGTTCGGATAGAAATGAATACTATCAGCATTGTGTGTATTTGGATAATGTACAAAATGAGCATTACAATGCACTGTATTATTCCCAATCACTTTAACACTATCGCACCATGAGCAAGTGGTGCCTGAATCATTGATGTATAAGCAAGCGTAATAAGTGCCACTATGTGCATACTGATGCCAGGGGCTGGTTGCCGTTGATGAAGTACTGCCATCACCAAAACTCCAGTAATAAGATGTTCCAGTGGTAATGTTCGGGTAGAAATGAATACTATCAGTATTGTGTGTATTTGGATAATGCACAAAATGAGCATTGCAATGTACTGCATTACCTAGCACTTTCACACTATCGCACCAAGTGCACATTGTGCCTGAATCATTTACATACAAACAAACATGATAGGTGCCACTGTGCGCATATAGATGCCAAGGTGCAGTAGCCGTTGATGAAAGTGAACCATCACCAAAACTCCAGTAATAAGATACAGCATTGGTAACAGCTGGATAAAAATAGATGCTATCTGCATTATGTGTGTTGGGGGCATGCGTAAAATGCGAATTACAGTTAACCGCAACAATTGTTATCGTATCGCATGAAGTGCAATAAGTACCTGAATCATTTACAGTATGACATACTACATAAGTACCTAAAGCAGCATACAAATGCCAGGGCGTTGAAGCAGTACTTACAGCCGAGCCATCACCAAAATTCCATGATTGCGGAAAGTTAGAGGTAATTGCCGGAAAAAAATGAACACTATCCGGATTTGACAAAGCGTAATGTGAAAATGCGGCATTGCATGGATGTGTTAACGTATGACCAGTAACCTTTACACTATCACACCAAGTGCAAACTGTACCTGAATCATTAATGTAAAGGCAAACATAGTAAGTACCTGCGGCAGCATACAAATGCCATGGGCTTGTTGAAGTAGCTGTTGGACTTCCATCACCAAAATTCCAATAGTAAGAAGTACCCGTAGTAACCGTTGGATAGAAATGAACACTATCAGGGTTGTGCGTATTCGGGTAATGAATAAAATGTGCATTACAGTTTACAGCCTTGGTTTGTAATGCCAATGCAAAAGACAATAAGAGTGTTAAAAAGAGAGAAAAAAATACTTTTGTAAAGTTTTGCATGGTAAATTTTGTTTAAGATTGTCGTAAACTTAACCATTAAAAAGCAAACAGCAAAAAATAAGTCAAAAATATTTCCGTCACATAAAAAAAGCGGCAAAGGTTTTTCCCATGCCGCTTTTTCAAAAAATTGGTTGCTTTATTTCTTCTGTTCACTCATCGTATTCTGATTCTTATCCAATGAAGGTGTAACGGTTGCAGCCTGCACTGTGCCTGTAATAGTCAGCATAACACTTGGTGTGCTGGCATTAGAGCTTACATTAATTGTTTTAGTAAAAGCCCCAACTCTGCCTTGTGTGCCATATTCGGCAGTAATCTTTTCTGATTTGCCAGGCAATACAGGTTCTTTAGGTACATGCGATGCAGTGCAACTGCATGATGGCTGCGCCGACTGAATAATCAATGGCTCATGACCAGTGTTGGTAAACTCAAATTCAAAAACAGCTTTTTCGCCCTCTTTGATGTTGCCAAAATCGTGTTTCACAGTTACAAACTTAATTTCGGGGGCATTGGGGTTGGCAGGTGTGGTGGTGTTTTGTGCTAAAAGTTTTTCAGTTGAAAACAAGCACAACAAAGCGATAACAGATAAAAAAGTCTTTCTCATAATAAATTTGTTTTGGTTAAAAAATTAATTTACTCAAAACTAAAGGGGTATTTAAAACCCACCAAAAACGCTTTGTTAAGATTAACAGAACAAAAAGTTAAAGAATTGTGAGTGGTTAAAAACAGCATCCTGCTTCCACTTTTCTTTTTTGTTGATTATAAAAATGATTTTATTGTTCATGTTTATGGTAATCATGATTATAAAAATGGTAATCATAATCATTATTGCCTTAATCATAATCATAAAAATGACAAACATGAACAACATTGCCTCAATCATAATCATTATTGCGGCAATCATAATTATAAAAATGATAAACATAATCATCATTAAAGCAATCATAATCAACATTGCTTCAATCATAATCATCTTTGCCTTAATGATGATTACAAAAATGTTATTGTTGATTATGTTTACCGCAACTATAATCATGTTTACAACAAACAGGATTATAAAAAGCAGGAAAATGAGGGAAAACAGGGGTTAAACGGTAGAATTGAGGCTTCTTATACCTTAGATGTGAGAAAGTTATTTGATATACTTTGGTTTTTGATTCGTTATTAAAGTATCAGGAATGTAAAAAAGTTCATCTTTATAAATATGCTCAAACTCTAAAATTTGGTCTAACCTTGTTTTATCAGAGTAGTTAGTTTTTAATCCTTGAGGGGGATAATCATAACTGGGTATTTTATAATCATAATCTTTGAGCATCAATCTAATTCTTCTTTCAATTTTTTCACACTCAACTTTATCGGGGTATTGCAAATAGATTGTTTTTATGTCACTATTACTAAATAATTCATCCCAAATTTGAAAATCAATTGCTCTATTATAGTATGGAAAGCTGTAACCTATTACAACTATTGAAGTTGAATTTTTAAAACAATCAATTGCCTTTTTAACTTGAGAATTACCCTGAAATTCCCAAGCAAATTTTATTTTTGATTCAATTTTTTCATTTGTAATAACATTTAATAATTGGCTCAAAATATTTTTATTACCACTATTTGGGATTTCAGAAACATAATTCATATTTGATACCATTGAACTTAAAGAATATTCTTCACTATCAAAATTCGCAATTCCATTTAGCCTAATGAATTTATGCTATGTAATCCATTTTCACCAGTCAATTCAAAATAAGCCCTTTCAAGCTGAAAATCATAATTCCAACTAACTATTCTTAAATTCTCTGGTAAATGAAATTGGGAATTATTTTGGTCAAGAATTGCTGATAAATAAGGCGAATAGCGTCCATCAACAATTGTGTTCAACGTTTTATAGTTATCTATTTTACTTAATCCTTCAGGACCAATTCTAAATAAATCTTCCGCATCAATTCTATTCTGTTCAAAACAAAAATAACCAGTTAACACTTTTTTTATTTTCCTCAGTTTATTAAACTCTCTATTTATGGTCATTTTTTTTGCCAAAGTATCTGGAGTGTAATTCTCTGATATTTCGTTAGCTATTGACAAAAATTCAGAAAGTTCAGATTCGTAAATTTTATTTTGTTTAGAAAATTCAGAAACAAATTCTACAAATAGTTTAAACCTTTCTTTAAAAGCTTCACCAAGCGTTGGGATTGCATTAGCACTTGCGCCAGCACCTAAATAATAAGTAACTAAATTATTTTCCATTGTTATTGTATTTTCATTTTCTCATCCTCTAATTTCCTCATTTCCAAATCACCCATTCATCTTCTCCAAAAACTCTTTGGCTTCTTTCAAATCTTTGATGTGCTTAATGCTTACAATTAAGTTTTTGTCGGTTTGTTTCAGGCTGCATCGTGTGCCTTGTGCATTAATGAAATTGAGGATGCTGGCAAACTTGGGTGATTCATAAAACTTACTTTGTTGTTCACCTAAGAAATAACAACGCATCATTTTATCTTTCACAATCAATCGTTCAAAGCCGCAATCAGTAGCTACCCAACGCAAACGAATACCATCAAACAATTCAAATACTTCCGCTGGCAATGGGCCAAATCTATCTGCTAATTGTGTGGAAAATGTTTGCAATTGCTCTTCATTTTCACAATCATCCAACTGACGATATAATGAAAGTCGTTCGTTAATGCTGTTCACATATTCATCAGGAATCAGCATTTCATTATCGGTATCAATAGCACACTCTTTCACGTATTTCGGTGCAATGGTATCTGTAGTTACATCTTCAAACAAATCTTTGAATTCAGTTTCTTTCAATTCACGAATGGCTTCATCCAATATTTTATGATACATTTCAAAACCCACTTCGGCAATGAAGCCACTTTGTTCGCCTCCCAACAAATTCCCAGCGCCACGTATATCCAAATCTTTCAACGAAATATTAAAGCCACTTCCTAAATCACTGAATTGTTCAATCGT
>CANFST010000035.1 GCA_947449695.1 Chitinophagales bacterium | reverse complement strand
GATAGATTTAATTGAACTCATTTTATAAATTGATTGATTAAATGAATGTTTGAAAAATTATTTCGCCGCTAAAATACTTCTTCAATTTCACTTTTGATAATTATGGATAGAAAGAGGTATTTTTACGGCTCAATTTTCAAAAATGAATCTTTCTTCTACCATACTCAACTACATCAACGGCGAATTAGTAAAACCACAAAATAATAAGTGGTTAGATAATTATAATCCTGCTATAGGTAAAGTGTATTCGCAAATTCCAGATTCGGATGAAGCCGATGTGAATGCTGCTGTGCAGGCTGCAGAGGCGGCTTTTCCAGCTTGGAGCAATTTGAGCAGAGTAGAACGTAGCAATATTTTACACAAAATCGCTAACCTGATTGATGCCAACAAAACAGCTTTGGCAGAAGCCGAAAGTACTGATAATGGCAAACCCGTTTGGTTAGCCACACGAGTTGATATTCCAAGAGCTTCTGATAATTTCAGATTTTATGCCAACGCCATTTTAAATTTTCATGATGAAAGTTTTCCGATGGATGGCAAACACTTCAACTACACTGTTCATCAGCCTTTGGGTGTGGTAGGTTGTATTTCGCCATGGAATTTACCATTGTACTTATTTACCTGGAAGATAGCACCAGCTTTAGTCACAGGCAATTGTGTGGTGGCAAAACCAAGTGAGGTTACACCCATGACAGCTTTTCTTTTATCACAAATTTGCATTGAAGCTGGTTTGCCAAAAGGCGTTTTAAATATCGTTCATGGCTTGGGTCATAGTGCAGGCATGAACATTGTGAAGCATAAAAATGTGAAAGCTATTTCTTTCACAGGTGGCACAAAAACAGGCGCTGTGATAGCGGCAGAGGTGGCGCCTAAATTCAAAAAAATGAGTCTGGAATTAGGTGGAAAAAATCCAAACATCATTTTTGCAGATTGCGATTTTGAAAAAATGCTGAAGACCACTTTACGTTCTTCCTTCGAAAATCAAGGTCAGATTTGTTTGTGTGGTAGCAGAATTTTGGTTGAAAAATCTATCTACGAAAAATTCAAAACAAGATTTGTAGAAGAAGTAAAAAAACTAAAAGTTGGCAATCCGAAAAATGATGATTCACGATTAGGTGCAATAGTTTCTAAACCACATTTTGAAAAAATATTGAGTTGTATTGAATTAGCCAAACAAGAAGGTGGCAATGTTTTATGTGGTGGTGAAGCAATAAAAGGTGAAGGGGAATGTGCAGAAGGTTGGTTTATAGAACCTACTGTTATTGAAGGATTGACGCAAAATTGTAAAACTAATCAAGAAGAAATTTTCGGACCTGTAGTTACCATTCAACCTTTTGAAACCGAAGAAGAAGCATTGCAATTAGCTAACGCAACTGAATATGGTTTAGCAGCGACCATCTGGACAGAAAATATTTCAAAAGCACATCGCATCGCAGCAAAAGTGGAAAGCGGAATTATTTGGGTGAACTGTTGGCTCGTTCGTGATTTACGAACTCCATTCGGTGGCATGAAACAAAGCGGTGTTGGCCGTGAAGGTGGCATGCATGCGTTGGAATTTTTCATGGAAGTGAAAAATTTATGTGTAGCGATTTAAGGTACAAAAAAATTATCTTATCAAAATAACATCCCCTTTCATCATTTTTTCTTCACCTAGATAATTTTTTACTTTTAAGTACCATACATACGTTTCAATGGGCATTAACCTACCTTTGAAAGTGCCATCCCAAGCGCTGTTGAAATCGGTAGATTCAAATAATTGCTCACCCCAACGATTATAAATCCGAAATAAAATATCACTATAACAATCAGGCATTTCGACTATTGGTTTATATAAATCATTTTTACCATCGGTATTCGGGGAAAAAGCATTTGCCATTTTAATATCAGCTAAATCACCGCAAACATTATAAATGTCAATTGTTAAGCATGCTGAATCAATGCAACCATATTTATCTGTTCCTATAACACAATAGGTCTGAGGAGCATTGCCATTCCAAATCACATTGGCACAAGTATCACAATTCAAAAAATTGTTAGGATGCCAAAAATATTTTTGAGCACCATAGGCAAATAGATTGACAATGCTGCCAATATGCACTATCGTATCATGCGACACATATATATGAGCTGATGTTGAATTTAAAGTAAAGTTTGAATTTAATACACAGCCATTGCTATCAGTTATGATTAAATTATAATTGCCTGAAGGAATATTTTTGATAGTATCAATAAAAATATTGTTACTCCAAACATAATGATAAGGCTTTGTTCCACCTTTTGCATGCGCAATAATAGCTCCATCAGAATTGAAACAATGTGCTGGTGTAAAAATAGTGTCTGCTAAAAGCTGCTTTGGTTGCACAATAGAAATTGTATCATAAACAATGCAACCATGTTGGTCAGTAATTTTCACAAAATTAATACCAGCACACAACTGACTATCGAGAGAATTATTTTGGGTAGTATTTGTATTCCAAATAAAAGAATATGGTGGATTAATTCCAACTGGAGTGGTTAATGCTACTGCATTGCAAGCACTATAGCATTTTGGAGCCGCCATAATTTGAGTGGTAGTTTGCAAAGAAGAAACAAGTTGAATTGTATCATATAATGAATCAGATGAACAACTTGGATTTGTAATCAATATAGTATAAATACCAGGGCATAGTGATGAAAGATGACTAATTGTATCGCCTGTATTCCAAACATAATGATATGGTTTACTACCGCCTGAAATATGCAAATTAATTTTGCCTGAGCAATTGCCGACACAAGTTGCCGTTGTTTTAATAGAATCTGATTGCAAAGATTTTGTAAATGGAATATTTACTTGCAAAGAATCTACATGATGACAATTATCCTTTATTACACACAAATAATTGCCTCCGCATATATTTTTGATATAATTAAAAGTATCTCCCGATTGCCACAAATAGCGATAAGGCATTAATCCACCAACAGTATTTATTACAGCACTGCCATTGCATAAAAGCGGACAAGTGGGTACGATTGAATCAATAAAATTTTGGAGTTTAATTACTTTGCGAATAATAAAACTTACTGAATCAATGCTATTACATCCATCCGTTACTTTACAATAATTTTTACTAGGACAAATAATTGTATCTAAAAAAGTTGTATCGCCAGTATTCCATTTATATTGATAGGGCAACTTACCCCCTGATGCGATAATGATTGCTTTATCATGGCAGCTGTTATCGCAAGTGGTTGATAATACTTGCACCGAAGCGTTGAGTTGTCCATAAGCTGGCATCACGAAGCTTACGCTATATTGCTGATTACAGGCATCGGTTACATTACAAGCATAAGTAGTTCCACCGCATAAATTATTAGCATAGGTAGTATTATTGCCATTACTCCAAATAAAATAATATGGTACTACACCGCCATTAATAGCAATGTTGGCAGAACCATTACAAGTATTAGAGCAAACTGGATTTCCTAAAATAGGCATTGCAAATAAAGGACTAGCAGTCACATGAGGCATTCTAAGCCAAGCAGTATCGCTTCCACAACCATCTGTAATAACACAAAAATAAGTTGAATCAGCGCAAAGGCTACTTCTTGTTTGAGCAGTTGAACCATTATCCCAATGATAAAAATATGGTACTACTCCACCATATACAATTGTTTTAGCTGATGCACTGCAATTAAAACCACATTGAGCATTTGTAATCAGAAAGCTATCCTTAAATATTGCTCGAGCCGGCACAAAAACTGAATCAAACAAAGTATCGGCGCAATTATCAATAATTCTGCAAGTGTAATAAATCGAATCACAAACATTATTTATATTGGCAGTAGTTAAATTATTATTCCACAAGTAATTATAAGGTGGATAACCGCCGCTAACCACGGCCTTTATCTTTCCGGTACAAGTTGAATGACAACTTGCGGTAGTTTGAAAATTTAATTGAAAATTATTCGGCAACACGGGAACAATTACCGAATCGGTAATTGTATCACCACAAAAATCAGTAACTGTACAACGATATTTTTTATTAGCACAAGCACTAAATAAAGTATTGCCTGTTGCTCCATTGCTCCAATGAAAATTATAAGGCGGAAGTCCGCCACTAATATTTGCACTAACAAAGCCAGTACAATAATGTGAACAACTGCCCGATGTAATGAATGCCAAAGTCATTGCACCAGCTACTGAAGCGGTTGCTGATTGAGATGTAGAATCGTTACATTGGTCATATACTTTGCAAGTATAAGTTATGCCTTGACATGCATTGGTGATAGAAGAGGTGGTAGCTCCTGTATTCCATAAAAAAGTAAAAGGACCTAAGCCTGATGGTAAAGCTGCGATGGTTGCATTACAAAGGGAAGGACAGGCAGGAGAGGTAGTTGTAACCAAGGTAGGTGGAGGAGGTAAAGAAATAATAATTTTCTTCTTAATTGAATCACCACAAGTATCTTTAATTACACACCAATAAGTTTGACCAGCACATAATCCACTAATATAATTGGTAGTTTGACCAGTACTCCATCTGTATCGATAAGGAGGCAATCCACTATTCACATGAACGATACCAGTACCATTGCATAAACCATAACAAGCAGGTGTCCCACTTATACTTACTGAAAGAGGCGTATTAACAGGGTGAATTGTTACTGATTGAGAATCTCTTCTACCACAATTATCATAACCAATTACGTAGTACATAGTATTCGGACACAAATTAGTATCAACTACTCCAGTTAGACCATTACTCCAAATATAGGTGTAAGGAGGTGTGCCGGTATAATGAGGAATTGGACTATTGGTTACAGATGCTTTATAAGTACAAGAATTAAAACACGAATTTGTATAATTGATATGAATCTGAAATCCTCCACTATCAATTACGTAACTTGCAAAAGCGGAATCACCACATAAATCTTTTATCAACAATATAATACTATCACCTCTGCACAAACTATCTAAAATCGGCAATTGAGTTATAGTAGTATCATGTTTACTAATATTAAACCAATAATATGTGTAGGGCTGATAACCAGCTGTATCAAAGGCACACTTAATAATATTGGTGCAATTACACGAATACTGAGATTGTAAAATATGAACGGTTAAATGCCTTGGCGTTACATGCACTAAAGTAATATGAGCAGTATCACTTACACAAGAGTCTGAGATGATGCAAGTATAATTTCCTGGTGCTAAATTATTGACAGTGGCTGTAGTATCGCCATTGCTCCATAAATATTTGGTTGGTTTACCGAAATATTTAGGTGTTATTGTTGCTGAATTAACCGGCAAACAAGCAGAGCTTTGGTTAACCTGAACTTTAAAGGACTCTACATAAGGATTTGGCATTTGTACTTGCAAACTACTGGTATAACAAACTGAATCAGTAGCAGTCACTGTATAAGAATGTGTTGCACACAAAAAAGAATCAGAAGTGCCTGTAATACCATTACTCCATGAGCAATAAGGTGGTTGCTGCCCTCCTATTAAAACTACTTGTACCAAGCCATTGCAAGCAAACGGACATGGAGATAAATCATTTGGATATAATGCATTTAAATAAATTCCTAAAGGTGGATAAATACCAATTTTAAAAATTGATGTATCGCTTCCGCAGCCAGGTACATTTACAATCACTGTATCGTTGCCTGCACATAAATTTGAAACAGGATTAGTGAAATAAATAATAGAATCAGGTGTGTACCACGTGGTTGTAAAACTACTAATGCCTGGCAGTTGAACAGTGGCAGTACCATTGCAAAGATGAGAACAAATCTGATTAGAAAATTGAGGATAGGCTTGAAATCCATGATGCAAATTAAATTTCAAAGTATCTGAAACACAACTGAAAGCAGTATCAGTAATAATTACTGAATAGTTGCCAGTGCATAAATTAGTAACAGCTGATGATGACACACCATTGCTCCAGATATATTGAAATGAACTTAACGGGCAACTTGCATTTACAATTGCTTGTGCGCTGCCAGTGCATCCCGATGAACATTTAGAGTATGTAATATTTGCATCAAACTGAACTGGTTGAAACTTATTTAAAATAAAATCCTGATTGACAGAAGATAAATAAGACGAAACTTGTATGTAAGCATTTGGAAATTGAGATTGATAATAATAACCAAAACTATTATCCGTATTCATTGCTGATAAAATATTGCTCTGCCCATCTAATACCATTGCCATACCAGTTTCATCTGCACCTCCTCCATAATAAGTGAGCCATTTCAATTCACTTCGATTTGAAAATCGGGCAATAGCAGCATCAGTTTGTCCACTTAAATTATTATCAAAATAACCACTACAGCCCTCTTGTTTCAAATCTAAATTACCAGAACTTGTAGTGAATGAAAAAGTTACATTGCCGCAATTATCTGTAACTAAAGCATCGTTTATATAATCATCAAAATAACCCATGTAATGAACCAATGATTGTATGGCATCATTATCACTTCCGCCTAAAAGTGTTGACCAGAGCCTATTTCCACTATTTGAAAATTTCAGCAAAAACACATCACTAAAAAAGCCAATGGTTGATTTATTTAAAACAGAATCGCGAAAAGCTAAATTACCGGAAGCATAAGTTGGGAAATTACCCGAGAAAGTATTGCCTGCAATAAAAATATTACCATTGTTATCAATTGCAGTTGCCATCGCTACATCATCAGTAGTTCCGCCATAAAATGTACTCCATTGCAAAATATTATTGTTGGAAAATTTAGCAACAAATGCTTCCATTGAATCAGTATGATTTTGGAAAAAGCTTCCATTATTAAACAATGGAAATAATGTAGAATCAGTAGTTCCGCCTGCAATAAAAATATTATTTGCATTATCAATTGAAATTGAATTACCCTCTTCTAAACCATTTCCTCCAAAATAACTTGACCAATTCAAAGCACCATTATTTGAAAATTCTGCTACAAATGCATCTTGATTTCCATTCAAACTGCTTTGAAAAAAACCACCACTATAATTTTGTGTTGGGAAATTATTAGACAAAGTTCTCCCAATCAAATACACATTACCGCTACTATTAATAACCAAATCATGACCTATATCGTTAGCAGTACCTCCTAAAAAAGTAGAGAAAATTCTACTTCCTGAATTATTAAATTTTAACAAAAGAGCATCAGAACTTCCTGCAACTAAAGATTGATTTAAATTAACTTGTGAATAAGTACCAGGTTGAAATTGAGTAGGAAAATTTTGCGATTTAGTAAATCCTGTTATGAAAACATTTCCTTGTCTATCAGTTTTGATTCCATTAGCTGCATCATCCATACTACCACCATAAAATGTACACCATTTCAAATGAAGATTTGCATCGAAATGACTAATAAAAATATCTGCCCCACCTTGCAATAGACTGCTGAAGTAAGTTCCAGCGTTTTGTAAAGGGAAAAAGAAAGATGCTGTATAACCAGTTACATAAAAATTATTTGTTGAATCAATTGCAACTGCAGTAGCGCAATCCGTATTAACACCACCAAACATAGTTGTCCAAACTACCAATGGATCAATGGTTACAGGTTTAGATAGGTTCCGATTAGGGATATTGTAGGAAATAATATTTTTTTCGTTCGATAAAAAATTAACTGCCAAAAAAACATTCTGTTGCCACCCGATTAATTTTTTTTCGACTAAATCGCCAAATCTGGTTGAGGCCTTCAAACAATTAGAAACCTTATTCAAAGCAACCTCCGACCCTTTCCATTCCATCCTGATTTGCTTTTCATCAATATTTGCTGCTATGTTAAAACTATATTTGAAAGTGGTATCAGAAAGTTCTAAAATCAAATCAATTCCATTATAAATATTTCGAATTCGGATTTTTTTATACTCAAATAAATCAAGAATTCCATTCTTGTAATTTGGGTTATAATAATTGAGATGAGCACTATTTTTTGTTTCTATCCAATCAATATTGCCTCTATTTAAATTGGCATCTAAAAAAATCTCCTCTACCTTTATCAAGGAGTCGGCCCCGTTTTTTAATTGATGAAAAACGAATGTAAACCCATTTTCAGTGACAAAAATTTGTAAATTATTTTTTCGGCAATATGCCAATACCGATTTAGCAACATTTCCATTTTCATCTGTCAATTGGCCTCTGTTTTCGATAAATCCTGTGTTTGAAAAATTACAAGCCCTATGTTTTAATGAATTCATATCAGGCTCTTCAAACTGATTAGACCATCCATATGTTTTAAAAAACAATAAGAGAAAAAGAGTGAGGTATATTCTCAGGGAGTGATTCAAATAAAATTAAATTTTTCGGTTGCTCAAATTTAATAAAAAATAACTTCTCAGAAATAAAATTTCCATGAAACACTTTTTTTTGATTTTGCTGAATTACATTTGCAGCGGCAAGTCCTATACGACCAGCTCCTGCTTACTCCCCCAGGGTCGGAAGGCAGCAAGGGTAGGCGGTTGAGCGGTGCGATATAGGTAACTTGCCATTTTTTATTTAGCTCTCTTCAATTCTTTCCGAATAATTTTATCAACATAGTTGTACAAATAAATTCATCGAAACAATTTTCTCTCCGTTTCTTTGCTCATTATAAATTCCACAAATTTTAATCCTCAAAATTAATTTATCATGAAATTTTTCATTGACACTGCCAATCTTGACCAAATAAGAGAAGCCCACGATTTAGGCATTTTAGACGGTGTTACAACCAATCCATCTTTAATGGCGAAAGAGGGCATCAGCGGCGAAGAAGCAGTGAATGCGCACTATGTAAAAATCTGTAAATTGGTTCACGGACCTGTGAGTGCCGAAGTGATTGCAACCGATTATGAAGGCATTATTAAAGAAGGAAAAGCGTTAGCAAAATTGAATGAGCATATCGTGGTAAAAGTTCCGATGATTAAAGATGGTATTAAAGCCATAAAATATTTTTCATCTCAAGGCATCAAAACAAATTGCACTTTAGTATTTAGTGCCGGGCAAGCTATATTGGCTGCAAAAGCAGGCGCAACATACCTCTCGCCATTCATTGGCAGAGTAGATGATAGTAATTGGGACGGTGTACAATTGATTCAGGAAATCAATCAAATCTATTCCATTTATCAATTTGATACGCAAATTTTAGCTGCTTCTATTCGCAGTTCTTTGCATATTGTGAAATGTGCTCAATCAGGTGCACATGTAGTAACTGCGCCTCTTTCAGCGATTATGGGTTTATTGAAACATCCTTTGACTGATATTGGCTTGGCGCAATTTTTAGCTGATCATGCAAAAGCAGCGGAAGCAAAAAAATAATCAATTTTCACTACTCAATTTTTTATAAAAAATGATTACCCCAGCATCGTCGGTAAAAATATTTTCGGCTACAAATTCACAATATATTAGTAACGATATTGTTCGTGAATTGGAATTGCCTTTAGCAAAAATCAACATTCAGAAATTCAGCGATGGAGAAATCCAACCTGAAATTCAGGAATCAGTTCGTGGCGATTATGTTTTCGTAGTAGCAAGTACCAATATGCCTGCTGAAAATCTGATGGAATTATTGCTAGTGATTGATGCCGCAAAACGTGCATCAGCTAAGTATATCACCGCTGTAATTCCTTATTTTGGTTTTGCTCGTCAGGACAGAAAAGACAGACCGAGAGTTTCTCTTGGCGCAAAGTTGGTTGCTAACTTAATTGTTGCTTCGGGTGCTAACCGAGTGATGACAATGGATTTGCATGCACCGCAAATTCAAGGTTTCTTTGATATTCCGATGGACCATTTAGATTCATCTTATGTTTTCATCCCTTATTTAAAAGCATTAGGAATTGATGATAATATCTGTTTCGCTTCACCTGATGTGGGAAGTACAAATCGTGCAAGAGGTTATGCAAAGCACTTTAATGGCGAAATGGTTATTTGCGACAAACAACGCAAACGTGCTAATGAAGTGGCAGCTATGACTGTAATTGGTGACGTAACAGGTAAAGATGTAATTTTGGTAGATGATATTATTGACACAGCAGGAACATTGACTAGTGCCGCAAAATTATTAATGGAGAAGGGAGCAAAAAGTGTACGTGCAGTTTGCACACATCCTGTGCTTTCTGGTCAGGCAATTGAACGTGTTGAAAATTCCGTGCTAACTGAATTAGTTGTTTGCGATACCATTCCTTATTCAAGAAAAAGTGATAAAATAAAGAGACTGCAAGTTGCACCTTTGTTTGCAACTGCTATCAGAAATGCAGTAGAAAATAAATCAATCAACAGTTTGTTTATCAGATAAATTTTAGCTGTTTTTTAGTGAAATCAAAATAATAATTTTGGTTAGAGAAAAGGTATATTAGCTTTGTATGATTGGAACCCAATCACGAAATATTATTGTCACTCATCAAAACACCAATGCCATTTGGAAAATACAAAGGCAGAATGATTGCTGATTTACCTGTTTCCTATTTAGAATGGTTCAAACGAAAAGATGGTTTCCCGAAAGGCAAGCTTGGAATGCAACTCGAAACGCTTTATGAAATAAAACTTAACGGACTGGAAGAAATTATTCATCAATTAAAACGATTGAAATAATTTGCAAACAAATCCAAAACGCTATGCCTATCTCTTACTTTTTGTTGGTGCAATTTGCATTAGCTGGTCAGCTATTTTTGTAAAACTTGCTCATGTACCCGGCATCACATCAGCATTTTATAGAGTTTTGATTGCATTAATAGTACTGTTTCCAATCTGGTTAATCAGTAAAAATAAATTTCCAACTAAAGAAAATCTCTGGCTCATTTGCCTAGGCGGATTTTTCTTCGGCATGGATTTAACTTTCTGGAATCAATCCATTCTACTTTCTTCAGCAGGCTTCAGCACTGCTTTAGCCAACTTTGCTCCAGTATGGGTAGCATTAGGAACCACCATTTTTTTCAAACAAAAACTCAATAAATATTTCTGGTTGGGCACATTCATTTCCATTGCCGGAATGATTTTAGCCATTGGCTGGGAAAAAGTAAATCACCTTGAAATAGGCTTGGGAAATGGCTTTGCGCTGATTGCAAGTTTTTTCTATGCTTGTTACATTTTAGCAACTGGTAAATCAAGACAAAAAACAGATACGCTTACCTTCATGACTTTTGCAACATTAAGCTGCACCGTTACTCTTTTTATCAGTTCTTTATTTTTGCATACTTCATTAGCCGTGCCGCAAGAGTCTTGGCTTCCGCTAATCGGATTGGGATTAATCACCCATGTTGCTGGGTGGTTAACCATTAACTATGCGCTTGGTCATATTCAATCTGCAATTGGTTCAGTGATGTTATTAAGTCAGGCCATACTTACTTCCTTATTCGCTATTCCTGTTCTAAATGAATTTTTAACTACTTCACAAATCATTGGTGGGATGGTTGTGTTAATAGGAATTTTAATTGTTATTTTGAAACGATGAATAAAGTACCAGAATCATTATTGGCTGAACTTCGCTTACAACAAGGCTTTGATGAAATTGCATTTTTGCAAGCACATCAACAATCGCCCAATACTTCTATCCGATTAAATCCTAAAAAGAAAATTTCTGAGTTTGAAAACGAAAAAAAAATTGCTTGGTACGAAAATGGATTTTATTTGAAAGAACGACCATCATTTACTTACGACCCATTATTTCATGCTGGCTGTTATTATGTGCAAGAAGCCAGCAGTATGTTTTTAGAATTTGTTTTGAAACAAAGTGTTGACTTATTACAATCGCTCAAAGTGCTTGATTTATGTGCTGCTCCGGGTGGTAAGTCAACATTAATTGCATCATTGCTCAATGAAAATTCATTGCTGGTTTCAAATGAAGTGATAAAAAACCGAGCTACGATTTTAAAAGAAAATATTACGAAATGGGGAAGTGAAAATGTATTGGTAACCAATAATGACCCTAAGCATTTTGAGCGTTTAGAAAATTACTTTGATGTTTTGGTAATTGATGCACCATGCAGCGGAAGTGGTTTGTTTCGCAAAGAGCCAGAATATTTAAATGAATGGAATGACAATTTAGTAAATCTTTGTAGTCAGCGTCAGCAAAGGATTTTAGCCGATGTTTGGAAATGTTTGAAACCGAATGGTGTTTTAATTTACAGTACTTGCAGTTTTTCGGAAAGTGAAAACGAAGCGATTGCTGACTGGATGATAGACGAATTGCAAGCTGAAAATATTTCTTTCAATGTCCCTACAGAATGGAATATTGTTTCGACAGAATCAAAAAAATACAAAGCAAAAGGTTTCAGATTTTATCCGCATTTGCTGCAAGGCGAAGGATTTTTTTGTTGCGCTATGCGAAAGCAAAACGATGCTTTCGAAAAACCACGATTGAAAAAATCAAAACAAAAAACATCTTCCATCAATAAAGCCATTTTGAACAACTGGCTGAAAGATGCTGACAAATATGAGTTTCAACCAAAAAACGAATTCATCATTGCACAACCAAAATCATTAATTGATGAAATGGAATTTATCAGCAGCCAATTGAATGTGATTAAAAGTGGGATATGCGTTGGTCAATTGACACACAAAGATTTAATTCCTGACCATGAACTGGCTTTAAGTACCATGCTTTCTGATTCCATTCAAAAAGCAGAATTAAGCTACGAACAAGCTATTCAATATTTGAAAAAGGAAGACATCAAAGATTTTAGCTTCGATAAAACTGGCTGGACATTGATGCAATATCAAAACCAAAACTTAGGATGGGCAAAGGTTTTGCCAAATCGCCTCAACAATTATTATCCTATGAATGGGAGGATTTTGAAGTAATAATCAGATCGTTTAAATCAATAGTATAAACACTTCCCAATAATTAGATATGGGAAGTGTCTAATGAAAATCGAGAATCAAACGTTATTTAATAATAGTAACATTCCCTGAAATTGGAAACAAATTACCATTGCTGCATTCTACTTGCATTTGGTACATATAAACATCAATGCCTACAGGAGATCCATTGAAAGTACCATCCCAACCTGCTTCTGGCTTATTAATTGGAACATGTTCTGCATTAAATACTTCAGCTCCCCATCTATTAAATACCCTTAAATAAGTTAATTCTTTCACACCTGTTCCTTGCACATAAAAATATGCGTTACGACTTGATGCGCCAACGCTTGGTTCGAAAGCATTAGGCACATAAATAGAATTTTGTTTATCACATAAAACATAAATAGTGATTTCGGTAGAATCTATACAACCATAAACATCTGTTAAAACAACAGTATAAGTTGTATTGATATCTGGCGACATAATTACGCTTCTGCAGGTATCGCAATTAATATTATAATCAGGATGCCATTGCAATAAACCTAAACCAGAAGGCACTGCTGTAACGTTATATTTTTGTCCGGCTATAATAGTTGCCTCTGTAGGATTAATAGTGACAGATGGAGTTGGGAAAACATTTACATGCACTTTAACTGAATCAGTATTACAATCACCACTGATTGTTACTTCATAGGTATTTGAAACTTTAGGTGCAATATGGAAACTTGCGCTATCACTCACAATTGACCAATCGCTTAATTGTTGCCATACATAACTTAATCCTCCTTGTGCAAACAAATGAACTACGCCACCAGCACAAATATTAGTATCTCTGCCGGCATAAGGAATCAATAAGCCTTTTACAAAAATATAAACAGAGTCCGTATCAACACATCCCCATTGATTCTTAACTGCTAAACTATAAGTAGTTGATACTGCTGGAGCTACATTCGGATTTGCAGTGGTATCATTTGGACTAAAAATATTTGATCCAATCGGATGATACCAATGATATTGCAACCCAGCTTGCGCAACACAACCAATTGGTGTACTTACTTGCGGACACACTGAATCTGTTGCAATTAAGCATGCTACCGGAATTGGATATACACTAAAAGTATCTTTTATAGTTTGCGAACAACCAAATTGAGTAGTGATAGTATAATTAGCAACATATTTTGCTGAAACAGAGTGGCTCAAGTTAGAATAGGCATGCGTTACTCCATTTGGAGCAGTTGGTGAATTGAAGTTAGCTGATGCATCGCCAAAATCAATTAGGAAATTACCAATTGGTACCAATGAATTACTTGAATCTGTAAACGTTGTAGATAATGGATTGCAGCTGGCATTAGGCCCTATTGTTAAATGCGCTATAGGAACAGATGAAATACAAATGGTATGATTGAATGAATCAAGACATCCATGCGGACTTGTAATAGTTAATTGAGTTGGATAACAAGCTGTTCCCAATCCTCCTGGTAAATGAAATACATGTGCAGTAGATGGGAAATTACCAGAAGTATTTGCTGTGGCATCACCCCAATTCCAGGTAAAATTAACTCCCGAATTTGGTGTTGAGGTACTACTAAAATTTACCACCACTGCATTTCCACAAAGTGAATCATTGTCTTGAATAAACGAAACTGATGGAACTGGATAAACTATAAATGTATCAGTCAAACTGCTTTTACAACCAAACAATGAAGTGATAGTATAAGTAGCAACATAAGTAGCTGTATTAGTATGACTTATATTAATATAACTATGCACATATGCAGAAGGAGCTGTAGAAGAATTGTAAAGTGGAGAACCATCTCCAAAATCAATTACATAAGAAGCAATTGGTTCTAATGAAATGCTGTTATCAGTAAATGAAGTGACTAATGGACTGCAACCAATTTTATTAGAAACTATCAACCCGGCAGTTGGCACGTTGGACAAACAAACATAATGCACTGAACTATCAATACAACCTGATGAATTTCTGATTATTAATTTAACTGCAAAGCATGTGTCTTTTGACCCAGGTTGCATATTGAAAAAATGAGAAGGATTTGGAAAATTGCCAGGTCCTAAAATAGTAGAACCATCGCCAAAATTCCATTGCCATGTTATACCTGAATTTGGAATTGATGTACTATGGAAAAATACATTCCCACTTAACGCACAAATTGTATCATCGCTTTGTGTAAAACCAGCAGTTAGGCTTGGCAAAACAATTATTGTTTGAATACTACTTGTATCAATACAACCATGTACACTACTATCAATTAATACCGATTGAAAAGAACCAGTGGTTGCATAGCAATATTGATAATTAGTTGCCGTGCTATAAACAGAGGCCGAAGGATAATTAAGCAACCATTTATATCCCCCAACACTATCTTGATTTATAGAAGTGTTTAGGTAATTAACACATTGATTTATACAAATTGTATCTGGATTTGCATTAAACTGAGCAATTGGATAAGGATAAACATTGATGAATGATTTTCGCAGTGTGTCCGAGCAACCAAAAGTACTTTTCACTATTTCCATAATTGAATAAGAACCAGGTGTTGAAATATTTATAACAGGATTTCTGTGTGAGTAAGTTGCAAAAACACTACCATTTGAATTAAAAATAATCCACTTATATTTTGAAGTATCTATTGGATATAAAGAAGCAATTGATGAATCTAACATTCCTACATTCGCTGAACCACAAAAATCTTTTTTATAGGGTGCCCATGAAAAATTCACAATAGGACCATCCACATTTACTGTGTCAAATAAAGGGTAACTGCATCCTGCACCATCATCTATAAATGATTGTACCAATTGATGGCCTGGGAATGTATATCGATGGCAGAAATTATAAATGCCAGATGAATTATAGCTTAAGTATTCATAAGTACCATCAGAAAACCTAACAAAAGGATTTCCAATCGAATTGGTTGTTAATGTGCAACAAACAGAATCGCCAACACAAACATAAACATTACTGCAATTTAAATGACCAACTGGTCCTGCCACATGTAAATTTCTACAAACAGAATCAGAACATCCTGTTGAACTAATTACCTTCCAACAAATATTATAATCAGCAGGAAACCCTAATGGAAGGAGAACTGTATCTGGAATATTTGATACACCGATAACTCTATTGTATGTGAATGTTTGATAAAAATTAATCGATGGTGCACTCATTGTGACAATTAAAGTATTGTATGCACCAGTTGATTTATTAATAAGAGTATCGAAACTACCAGGACATGGAATTGTATCTCTGCTCTTAAAAGCAGCAATAGGATTTTGCACATGAATTCTTACACAAGTATCACTCGAACATCCAAATGGATTACTTTGGTGTAAATTGACATAATAATACCCATTACTTGTAAAAGTATGGCTATAAGTAGATGTGGTAGAAACAGGCGTGCCATTTGGATTACAAGCCCCTGTAGAAAATGTCCATGCTCTGTTATAAACATAATAACCTGTTACACAATCACTCATATTTAATGTAGCGCCTACACATATTACTGTATCAGTTACACCTGCTAAACATGGCACAATGCCTACAATTCCCGGCAGACCAACATTAAATGTTTTTATACATCCTAAACTATCTGTTATTGTTGCTAAAGCTGAATTAACTACAGCAGGGCTACAAAATGTATAACTTGTCCAAGCACCATGAATTACAATATCAGGGATAGTAGCCCCTCCAACAATATTATAAAAATGAATAGTAGTAGTTCCTGGTGTTCCACCACAGAAAACAGTGCTATTATGGAATACATAACAGTTGCTACAAGGTGATACCAATGAAGCTGTTATATTTGGGTAAATATCATGCAGAGCAACGGTTAATTGAGTCGAATCGCTGCAAGTACCTGAATTATCGGCTAATCTTAATTTTACAATATATGTGCCACATGAATCATAAGTATGACAAGGGGCAGTCGCATTATTTAAAGTTTTACCATCGCCAAATGACCATGTGATTTTATCAGGTAAAGCTGGTGAAGAACCAATAGAAGTAAAACAAAATCCATAAGGGTAAACAAAGCATCCAATTGGATTGGTCGAAATTGGACTTAAATTCATTACAGCATGATAAGAAGCAACAGTAATAGTTTTAATGGTTGTGTCAGGAGGACAGCCCGTTGCAGAATTTTTTGTAATCATAGTGATAGTGTAACTACCGGCAGTGCAAAAACAATGATTAAATATTGGTGGTGGTCCATTTGGAGCAACAGCAAAATTATAAATAGTAGGGCTTCCGCAAGTATTATTATTTACTATAAATTTAATATGAGTTGAATCATGAGGATTAGTTGGGGTTGGAAATACTTTTATATTCGACTTAATTGTAACACAAAAATTTGTTAAAGTTCCATTTGAAGCACAATGCAATGAATCTTTAAAATCACCTAAAACACCATTAATTACTACTGCATTATGAACCACAACTGTATCAGGACAAGTATTATTAATAATCACATAATGTGCATCAAAATGTCCAGTATCGTCAAAACACACTTTCGGGCTATCACACACATAACTTTGAACAATAGGATTAGGGTCAAAAGGTTTTGTGAAATACCAATGACAAGCTTTTGATAAACAAGTACTATTCGATGCACCTGTTGGTGGAATTAATCCTGGATTATTTGGATAAACGTAAACACAAGCTTGTTTATGCACCAAACATTGTATTGGCGGACTCATGGTAATACTTGGAATCATTTTATGCCCAATTTTTATAATTCCCTTTTGTCTTAATGTATCAACGCAAACAAATCCACCCAAAGAATGGGCAATATGGATAATAGTAACAGTATAACAAGTATCCAAATTACTATGAAAACAATGATGCATTGTATCCTGATTCGATGTTACAATTGTGCCATCACCAAAATTATAAATATATAATGAATCGGTGCTTGGGGATACGGTAAATTTAGCACACAAAGTATCACAACCACGAGTATTGGAAACTATAAAACTACCAGTTGGTGGATTTTGTGAAACAACAATTGAATCCAATGCACAACATCCACCATTTAAAGCACTTTGACATACCTTTAAATAAATTTTATAAGTGCCAAAATTGGGGAATGTGTAACAAAATGTTGATGTATTGCTCAATGCAGTATTTGAGGTACTTCCAAGATACCAAGCATATGAACAACCTGGCAAATTATTACTTGGGGTACTGGCATTAAAACAAAATTGGTGCCCTTTCGAACAATAACTGGCTAATGTTGGTGGTGTTAAATTAATTTGAGCAGTTGGGGATGGATTAACTGTAACCTGCAAACAGCCAGTGTAATTCAGTGTGCAATTATTACATAGATTAGTTACTGTGCTATTTTGAAAACAGATATTATAGGTTACCGCCGCAGAGGATGTACAAGGCAATGAAACAGTCTTTGGTGAGGTGGAAGAAATTTGCCCTAATACAATCGTGGCGCCACCTCCAACCGGAGTAGCCACAAGGGTTCCAACAATTGCGCACGGAGGGGTTGAAACCGGATTTGAACTTGCATTAAAAGTAATCGCAAAAGGCTGACTACAACATACATGGTTTAAATTAGAAGATAAACTTGTTACAGTAATTCCTTGAATACAAACCGCATTGTTAACATTAGCTGTATCGCTGCAACCAGTTGCTGAATCTTTAATTGCAAGAATTACATTTTTGCAACCATAAGTTGAAAAAGGTTGCGTTACATTGCCTACTGAACTTGATGGACCAAAGGTTGGGGTAAATGGAGGAGTACTTCCTGGTGGAAACCACCAAGAATAAATTCCATGCCCATATAATCCTGATGGGGTTGCATGAAAGGTTATTGATGTTGGAGTTGAGCAAGCACTGCCACCCGTTACAGACACTGTAGCCGATGGTTTACATGGCACATTTACTAAACATGGCTTAGTTACTACTTTAGAACAACCATGAGCATCAGTTACTGATATGGTCACTGAATAGCATGGTGGATTAGAATTTTTACAAGCATAAGTATGTGTTACATTTGATACAGTGTTAGTAGTCTGAGTTAAATTATCTCCAAAATACCAAGTGATGGGACCATAAGGGGTTGTACCCGATTGAATTTGTGGCGTAAAAGTAGTTGTCAATCCTCCACAATGAAATGAATCGGATACTGAAAAATTAGGAATTGGAAACGGATAAACGACTGCAATACATTGGCAGCTTGAATCAACTTGACCAGTAGTTCTATTATAAATCAATAAACAAACCTTATAAGAACCATCTACACTTAACGAATATCCAGTTCCAGCAGTTGCTTGTGCTCCACCCTTTGTGGTAACAAAAGTGATTCCCCAAGGGCCTGTGCAATTATAATTACTACTTATTTGCAATTTCCAAACTGCTGAATCATAAGTACCAGTCGAACAATTAGTTAGGGGTAAAACAAATCCACCGCATTGCGTTACAGGAAATGTTTGTCCACCGCCTGCACTAAAACATGCATGAATAGCCTGCGCTTTGGATGCGGTATTAAAAAGTAAAAACAAGCCAATGAGGTAGTAGTATATTTTGCGCATAATTTCTTTTTAAATTTTATGTTTAATTTCAGCTTAAGAAAAAACTGGTAGTAAATTAGTTAAATAAAATATAATTACCAATAGAGTTTTCGGCTTAAATTATTCAATCAAAAATCTGCTTATAAATGTAGGTATTGAATTTGGAATGATTCTTAACTTAAAATTATTTTTCCCAACAATGGAATGTTTAATATACAATCGAAAAAACAAAACCGGCTCAAACATTCTATTAGACGTAAAACAGTCCTTGAAAGCACCAAATCAAAAAAAAATTTGATTTCCCTTAAAAAATTTGTGTACTTATTTACTCTTTTCACAACTTGTTAGTTTTCTTTTTCCATTTGCGAAAATTTAATTTCTACTTTCGCAGTTCAATTTTTAAAAATGAAAGTTACCGATATTCAAAAAATAGACGAACGTGAAACCCGTGGAGGATTTGGCGATGGCTTACACGAATTAGGCAAAATAAATCCTAATGTAGTGGCACTTACCGCTGATTTGGCAGGTTCATTAAAAATGAATGCTTTTATTAAAGATTTTCCTGAACGCTTTGTGCAATGCGGCATTGCAGAAGCGAATATGATGGGCGTTGCTGCTGGTTTGACTATAGGCGGCAAAATTCCTTTCACAGGCACATTCGCCAATTTCAGTACTGGCAGGGTTTACGACCAAATTCGTCAATCTATTGCTTATTCAGATAAAAATGTAAAAATCTGTGCAAGCCATGCTGGGCTTACGTTGGGTGAAGATGGCGCAACACACCAGATTCTAGAAGACATTGGTTTAATGCGTATGCTACCCAACATGACGGTAATTGTTCCTGCCGACTACAATCAAACTAAAGCTGCAACGCTTGCAATTGCTGAATATCATGGACCAGTTTATTTAAGATTTGGCAGACCTAAATGTGCCAACTTCACTACACAAAAATTTGAAATCGGTAAAGCACAAATTTTATGTGAAGGCACTGATGTAACCATCATTGCTTGCGGACATTTGGTATGGAAAGCGATTGAAGCTGGAAAGATTTTAGCCGAACAAAATGTTAGCGTTGAAATCATCAACATGCACACCATTAAACCTTTTGACGAAGAGGCGGTCTTAAAATCCGTTGCAAAAACAAAATGTTTGGTTACAGCGGAAGAACATCAGCGCAATGGCGGTTTGGGTGATGCAGTAGCGCAGGTTTTAGCTTTAAACAATCCTGCTCCTATGGAAATGATTGCAGTAAATGATTCATTTGGCGAAAGCGGAACACCTGAAGAATTGATGCAGAAATATGGTTTGGATACACCGCAAATTGTTAGCGCAGCATTGAAAGTGATTGCAAGAAAGAACTAACCTAAACCTAAATGACCGACGAAGAAATTTTATTGCAATATAAAATTCCTGCAAGCCGCGATATGGCTTTCAAGGCGTTGGTTGTAAAATATCAGCAACGACTTTATTATCACATCCGTCGTATGGTTTTAGACCATGATGATGCGAATGATGTTTTGCAAAATGCTTTCATCAAAGCATGGAAAGGCTTGGAAAACTTTAGAGAAGAAAGTCAGTTGTACACTTGGTTGTATCGAATTGGTACAAATGAATGCCTCACTTTTTTGGCCAACAAACAAAAGAAATTTTCTTATTCATTGGATGATATGGAAAATCATTTAGCCAATAAATTGAGCAGTGATAAGTATTTTGATGGCAATCAGATGGAAATGAAATTGCAGAAAGCCATTTTGACTTTGCCCGAAAAACAAAAATTAGTTTTCAATTTACGTTACTATGATGAAATGCCTTACGAAGAAATGAGCAAAGTGTTAGGTACTAGCGAAGGAGCATTGAAAGCCAGTTATCACCATGCAGTGAAAAAAATAGAACTGTTTGTAAAAGAAAATGATTAAACGAAAACCATAAAAAAAAGTCATAGCAAGTAGAATAGATAAAGAAGAAATGAACACGAGTGATTCCATATTGAAAGAAATAAACGAAATTTCACCCATTGTGGCTGCAATTGGCAACCGCAATGGTTTTCAAGTGCCGCAAGGTTACTTTGAAAGTCAAGTTGATTTGCATTTGCAAAAAGCAAAATCGGCTTTGGAAACTGAAAACATTTTGCCTTTCAGTAAGTTGAATCATTTTAATTCACCTGAAAATTATTTCAAGGAATTTGCTCCAAATTTACCGCAGACGAAGTTTGATGAGCCTGTTTTAGATTATAGTAAAATCAATAGTTTCAGCGTTCCAGAAAATTATTTTGAAACATTAGCTGATGAAATTTTGGCACAAACCAAATTAGTCAGCGAAGAAGAGAAAGCGTTGGAATTCAGTAAAGTAAATGCTTTTAATGTACCTGAAAACTATTTCGACAATTTAGCGGATAAGATTTTGGCGCAAACCAAATTGATTGGCATAGAGGAAGAAGCTTCAGAAGTGAGCAAAATCAATATGTTCAGCGTTCCCGAAAATTACTTTGAAAACAACGTTGAAGAGATTTTAGCTAAAGTAAAACAATCGGAAAAAGGAAAAGTAGTTTCATTGTTCAGCAAAGCTACTTTCAAATTTGCAGCAGCAGCTTCGGTTGCAGCTTTGTTGATTGGGGTTGCAATATTTTTCAATCAACCGAATCAGAATACTGAACAGGCTTTAACAGCTCAAGATATTAACGCATATTTGCAAAATCATGCGGAAGAAGTGGAAGATTTGCAATTGATGGAAAATCCTGTTGCAAAAGCATCTACAACAAAAAAAGTGATTCCGCAAATTGACAACAAAAAAGAGTCAGAGAAAAAAGAGTTGAAAGAATATTTGGAAAATGAAGTAGATGAATCAACTTTGAATGATGCGATTTAATTAAGAAAACAACATTGAAGATTAAGAACTACATACTGATTTTAATTGCAACGATTTTTTCGTTTTGCAAAATTTCTTTTGCCCAAGATGGTGAATTAAACAGCAGCGTAAAAGAAAAATTGGAAGCGGAAAAAGTTGCTTTCATTACCAAGAAAATGGACTTAACACCTGCCGAATCGCAAGCATTTTGGCCTGTTTACAATCAATATCGAAAAGAGCTAGAAGCAACCAGACAAGACAAAAAAGATTTGTTGCACGACACCAAAAAGAATTACGATAACATGACTGAAGCTGAAATTGAAAAAGCAATTTCAGAAAGTTTTGTGATGGAACAACACGAATTGGATTTGAAGAAAAAATATTTTATTGAGTTCAAAAAAATAATTTCCAACCGAAAAATTGTAAAGCTCTACCGAGCAGAAAGACAATGGACGCTTTTATTAGTGCAACGATTGAAAGAACTTCAAAAGGGGGAATAATTATCGTTTCTTTTGTAGACTAATATTCTTATTTTGGTGAAAATTTTTTCATCATGAAAAGAATTCTACTATTCACAGCAGTTCTGTTTTTTTCGTTTTTAATTTTTATCAAAGCACAAACACCCAATCGTGTTACCGTCAACACGGTTATTGTGCCACCTTATTCTACAAAAATTACCGACTATTTAATTTACGAAAATAGAGCGGTGATAACTGTTACAGCGTTGGGCAATGCTGGCACCAACTTTCAAATTTATTTTCAGGGAAGCGTAATTGGCGACAATGGCGTAAGCATCAAGACAAAAGATAATTACTATCCCTCTAAACCTTTTGAATTACAAGCGAATATTCCGAAACGTATGACTGGTGATGATTTGAGGGATTATTTTGATTGGGATTATGTGGATGTTGCTGGTGTTTCAACGCAAACTATAATTCGAACAAACGGAATACCAGAAGGTAATTACAAAATTTGTTTTCAGGCTTATGATTACTTAACTCGTCAGCCAATTGGAAGTGAGCAGTGTTCTGCCCCGATTCACGTTTCCGATGTAAATCCTCCACGACTAATTGCGCCAATGTGTGATAGAGCTGTGAACGGACAAAATCCGCAATCACTAATTTTTAGTTGGGTGAATAGCCCTGGAGCTCCTATCAATACTCAATTTACATTGACTGTGTTAGAATTGTATGAAGGACAAAATCCTAATGATGCTTTTGCGACAAACACGATTCCTTATTTTGAAAAAACTATCAATTCACCCACTTATTTATACAATGCAATTGACCCTGAATTGAGGGCTGGAAAAAAATATGCATGGAGGGTGAAGGCAACTGACCCGAATGATAAAGTGTATTTTAAAAATGATGGGGTGAGTGAAGTTTGCACGTTTGATTATAAATCTTCAGGGAAAGATTCTTCACAAATTTCAAAATCAGATATTCAAACTAATACTGGAAATTCAAGCATTTCAGGCAAGGCAAATTATTTTTTTGTAGAGAAGAAAAAAGTAGGAAACAAGAAATTTGGTTTTGGAAATTCATCAACAGATGATAATAATCGCCCTGAAAATTATCCTTTAAAAAATGCTTCTATTAAGTTAGTTGAAGTGTATTCAATCTGCGAAGTATATAAAGTGAAACGTGCTGTAAGTAAAGATAGTAAAGGGAAATATGTGTATGCAATGGTAGATAGTTTGGCTTCATTGGGCAATTCATCTATTCCACTTTTATCTACCAAGCCCGACCCGAAATATCCACAAACAAGTAATTGCGGTGCAATAATTGCCCACACAAAAACTGATGATGCTGGCAATTTTCATTTTGATATTCCTTCTTCATTTCAATCAAAAATTTTAGATACTTTTTCTTTAGGCGCAGCACAAGCAACCGATGGAAAATCTCATCATTTGGCTTATGCAACTGGTTTATGGGTGAAATATGGGAGTCCTTATTATTATTCAGGCGGAACAGTTTTTTTTATTCAAGGAAAAATTTTGAAAGACGATGCCAATGTGTATCAGCAAGCAAAAAATTATTCATTAAAAGTGAATTTGAAAAATTTTGCTGAGCAAAAGAATTATTACACAGGAAAGATAACTCCTATTCAAGGTGCATACAATTATGATGTGGATGTGTATGTTTTGAAATATAAAAAATCTTCTGGTGCACCTGATAATGAGTGCAGCAGCGATGGAAAAACTTCTTTGATTACTATTGACAAACGTCAGTATTTGGTTTATGCTAAGAAAACTGCCAAAATGAATAGTAGTGTGACTTTTAACGATTTAATTCAAAACATATATCCAGCTGATGAAATGAGCGCAGGCGATAATTATTACATCTATGCAAAACCAACTGACGGAAAAAATGTAGCGTATCAACCAACCAAATTCTCTTGGAATAGTTGCCCGTTTAATGATTGCTTTCAAGATTTTCAGTTTGACATCAATATGGGAAATTATGTTGAGCAGGAAATGGATTTAGCTCCCTATCAAATGTCGTTAGCAGTGAGTGGAAAATTGAAAAGAGTTTTTGCAAATGATGATGGTTCACCCAACATGACTAATGCAAAACCACTGGCGAATATGCCAATAAAATTAGTTGGACAATGGGTAATTAAAAACGATGCTGATGGCATTGTATATCCTATAAACGGCAACAGCAATGATTTTGCGGCTGGCACTACAGATGGTGATGGTCAATTTTCATTAAATACTGGCAACACTACTTTTTATCAATTGGGTGAAAACGGCGTAAATCAATATCAAAATTCAACTGGCAATTTTTATGATAAAAATGGAAATGCAAAACCTGTAAGCGGAAAGGAATATTATGTGTTACGAATCAAAGTACAAAGCCCATATTATTATAGCCCTGATAATGATTTGCTCGTAGAGCCGGGATACAACTACGATTTGGGCGACATGTTAGCTAATGTTCGTGAAGCAAATGTGCAAGTGGATGGATTAAAAGCAGTGAATACCGATTTAGGAATAAATGATGTTGGGGGAATTTTAAACCCTATTAAAAAATCTGGTGAACGAGTTTATTTGTGTGTGAATCCTAAAAAATTGCCTGATGGTTTTCCGATTAACGAAAATAAATTATTCGGGCTTTCAAAAAAAGAAATCGTTGATGGATTGACTTATCAAGTGATTGATGAAGCCACGACTACAAGCGGTGGAAAGTTCTTATTTAAGCATGTTGTGTTGAATGATTTGCAAAATGCACAAGACCGTTATTATTATTTTACTGAATCAACTGAGCAAAGTTTTGACAATTACAGTAGCGAAATTATCAATGCATTTTCGGCTATTAATGATAATGAAAACGAACAAAAAACTTTTTGGAACAGCACACAATTCATCAAGGAATATAACGCTCAAAAAGATTTACATCAAACTACTCTAACAACATCTGTTTATACCTGGGCGCAAACCCCAGTTATAATGGGCGCTGTTTATCCAAACAGTAATTACAGCACTAATCCATTGCAAGGTGTAATGGTTGAAGTGTACGATATTCCTGAAGCTGCCGTCAACGAATCAACTTTTGGTAACAATGGTTTTTCGGGTGCATGGTTTAAAGGAACAATTTGTTCAAAGTATGGTGCAACGCCTGAAGCTTCGATGCAAACTGGCATGAATGGTAAGTTTCAGTTTAATGTGAATACAAATGACAAAACAAAATCAGGAAGAAAATTAGTTTTCTTTAGTAAGAATGGATTTACACCAACTGGGGTTTTTGTAAATGGTGGCGCAAAAATAAAACGTGGTGAAAAAGCTGCGTTAAGTAAAATATTCATGGAGTTGCCTGCAACAGTTTTAGGAAAAGTAGTAGATGCAGATGACGGAAATTTTATTCATGCAAAAGTAGTTGTTGGTGATGATTTTAGCTGGAGTGAAACCAACGAAACATTTGGTTCAATAAAAGTTGGGGACATGTTTGTACCAACGTTGTTTCCGGTTTCTCAAACACTCACCATGAGTGCGCCTTATGCCAAAGGGGTAAAATTCACAGCTTATCCTGATGACAATGATACATACGAGCCTCTCACAGTTTATCAAGACATTAATTTCTTTGGCGACCAACCAAAAATTACTTTCAAATTAAAACATCGACAGCACCACATCATTATCAAAGCTCATTCGCCTGGCAGTGACTATGTGGCGAATAACATTCCTGTAAAAGCTACTATTATCAATGGTTCACAGCAAGTAACTTCAATTGATGAAACTGTATGGGAAAATGATAACAACGGGACTAAACATGCAGTACATAGAGCGAAATTAGAGTTTGCTTCATCAGCAAAAACTTTTTTAGTGAAGTTGGAATCACAAACTTCAGGCAGTTGCTTCGAATCAAAAATTGTGAGTATTGATGATGATGCTAAGTACACAAACATTTTTAATTTCGAATTGAAACCTTGTAAAAAAGTTTTGTGTCATGTTACAGATAAAGGTCAGCCAGCTGTGAATGTGAAAATTTATGTGGAAGATTTACCATTTACTGTTCCCGTTGCTTATACAGATATTAATGGCGATGCCGAATTAATGGGCGTTCCAGCCGATGGCACACACAATATTGTTGCCATTCCACCAACTACAATGAAAAATTATTTTGGCTCCACCAAAGTTGTGAATATGAGTTCATATCAAGGTGCAAAAATTAAATTAACTGTTTCAAGATTTGACATGATGGATATATCATCTTTGCTTGGCTTCCCAATTGAAGTAAAAAATATTACTTTCGGAATTGGGCCAAACACTGGTAAAATTTTCATTAGCGGAAGTATGCTGGTGAATAATGCGAATAACTATTTTTCGATACCAAGTGTGTTGGTTACATCAAGCGATGCTATAAAAAACAACAACTTCGATTTTGAAAATATTGAGATAGTTGCTTCCTCAAAAAAAGCTGCCAATGGGCTTCCGTTGGCTGTTCCGAAGAATGACTTCTGGAGTACAACACAATCTAAAAACATAAAAGTGTTCAATAGTTATGGTGGATTTTCTTACTCTGCATTTGGTGCGTTTGTAAAAAAATTGAGTGATAATTCCGGGAAAATTCAGTCCCCATTGTTTATAGACGGAGCAAATTTCAAAAAAGGTTTTTCGGTGAAGGATGCTGCAAACTCAATGTATATAAGTACCTCCAACTATAATGGAAAAACTTTGGGTTATGATGTAGCTGAATTTTTGGACTTATACAACAGCGATGGAACAACACCAACTTCTTTAACCAGTTCATTTAAAGTAAGTACTTGGGACTATAAAAATGTTTGGTATTTATTGCACAACAAATATGCTGGTGAAGCAAAAGTTGCAGGTTCAACATTTGATAAAGACGGCTTGCATTTGAACACGATGTTGCACACCAACATTCCACAATTAGCTTCACCTGACATCAATGTGAATGTTGGAAATATTGATATTGATAAAAATGAAACACATGGTGCATCAGGTAGCAGCCTTACTATCCCAATGGATAAATGGAAATTTGCAGTGAAAGACTGGACATTAACTTCTAACGGATTAAATGCTACAGGCAGCATTGTTGCTGGGGCTTTAACTGTTCCAGCCACAAATGTTTTGATTGATTATAGTCGATTTATTTATGGAACTTATGATGTCGAAAAAATAAAATTAGGCGGTAACATTCCTCTCAATTTAGATAAAAACAATACATCGGTTTCATTTGGTTTTGATGTTGGTTATGGTACAAATGGTGCTTGGTCACTTTCGATGCTACCGTTAAAAGGAGATGTGCTTGCGTCGTTGAATGGCCTACCTGGCTTAGCTTCCAATGATGTCATCAATTTGAAAAATGTTTCGCTTTACAGTCGTGGAAGCGATGATGAAAATGTAATTATGCTAAGCGAAACTACTCCTTGGGTAACAGTAAACAGCGTTTCTAAATTTCATCCTGCAATGGCATTTGCTACCACTGGTTCAATAAATTTCAGAGGAAAATTGGATTTGCAAATCCCGAAAATGAGTGAACTTACTGATGCATTCACAATGCGATATGAAGCTGTCAACGGGAAATTGAAATTGATGCCAAATGATGCTCCATTCAGCGGTTTAAGCTTAAACACCAAAGGAGTGATTGTGAATTTCAATTCGTCTAATCAGGAATTTCAAAACAATAATTTAGTGTTGCATGGAAAAATTAAAGACCAAAATTCTTCGGTGAATTATGCTTTTGAAGTTACGCTAACCAAAACAAATGCAGTAACAACTATTGCAGTTGATAACACCAATCAAAAATTTGTTTACAGTGGAGGAACTTCAGGTTTAGAAAAAATTACCGGCTCCATGCACACTATGAGCAATAATACTGAGTGGAACAACTTTGCTTTTGAAGGTGATTTATTTGGATTAGATGGAATTGCAGATGCGAAAAAGCACATGAACTTTACTGTGAAAGGTGATTTGGTAGCAGACAATCAAAAAGTGGGAGTGAAGAATGTGGCTGTTGATGGATTAGGCTCTGGAAGCATCACTTATGACTTTGGGCAAAAAGCTTTAATCGGAAATTTGCACATCGAACAAGATTTAAGTAATTGCCATTTATCAAGCGACGTTGATTTGAAATTTGGTGGTGGCGATTGGTATGTGTTTGGAAGTGCAATTGCAACTAACATTCAAAACTCTCCTGTCAACAGTGGTAAATGTGGTTTTTTCGTTGGGAAAGGAACGATTAGCGGCAACATACAAAATGTGTTGGCGCAATATTTCTATAAAAATGTTTTGCCAGACCCATTCCCTAAAGGAAGCTACACAGGTGCATTGTTCTGCACCGAAGCTGCAGTGCCTGTGCCGATTATTCCGCAAATCAATATCAATTTAGACCCAATTGTGCATTGCACTTTGGAGCATGCCATTCATTTAAACTCTTACACAGGAATCAGTTTGGATTATCCGAAAATTAGTTACGATTTAGGTGGACAAGCCTATGTGTATATACATGCAGGTGCAGGTGCAAGCATTGGTATAGCTTGTTGTGGTGCTGATTTGTCAGCTACTGGTGGGGCTGGTGTTTACGGACATATTGATTTGAATATTCCATCACCATCTATCAATCCAGTTCAAATGATGAGCGATGCCAAGAGCGCAATTATGAATGCAAACATCACCATGCAAGGTGAAGTATTTTTAGATTTACAAGGCTCTGCTTATGTGGGTGGGGGTTTGTGTGATAGTGATTGCGATGGTTGGTTTTGTGAAACCACTTCCTGGAATAAGGGCATGGATATCAGATTAGCAGCTACTTACAAAAAAGGTGATGGAGTGAAATTAGAATTTAAAGATTTGCATTTTCATTAAACAGATTTCCTAATTCAAAAAAATAAAACATAGGTTATGATAAAAAAAATAGGATTCATAGTGCTTTTCAGTTTCATCAGTTCATTTTCTTTTGCACAAAAGAAAAATGCTTATGGCAGCGAAAAAGGGATCTATTTACTAAACACATTGCATTCGGCAAATAAAAAAAATCCGTACAAAGGAGCTACAGCTTATGTTGTGGAGCGTTCGGTGGCAGGGCAAAATAATTTTCAAAAAATAATTTCTTACTCCACACCATCTACATCAACTGAATTTATTGAGAAAGCAAATAATGCTGTAATGCCTTATAATGTTGATGTTCAGCAACCTGAATTGTTAAATGCATGGTTAAAATTTGAACACACAAAAAGCTGGGATTCACTAAAGCATCATTTAGCTTTTAATTATGTAGCTGCTGGTTTTGGAGTTTTGTTGTTAGATGAAACAGCGAACAAAAACACAAAATATGTTTACAAAATTTCTTTGGTCGATGATAATGGAAGAGTGATTGAAAGTTTAACAACTAACGAAGTTGCTTATCCAGAAATGATGACTTATCGCAAACCAAAATATGTGAAACAAACAACAGATGGAATTGCAGCGACTATCATCTGGAAAACAGTAAGAGACAGAAAGCCTCATCATTTCAAGGTTTTCAGAAGTGAAGGAGAAAAAGGGACAATGAATGAATACGCTGTTGCAAAAAATATTTATGAAAAGAAAGACACTATTTTTTATGCTTTTACAGATGAAAAGATGAATAAAGGAACGATGTATCGGTATTGCATTTCTCCATCAAATAATTATGGCAATTACAATATCCACTCCGATACAGTTTTGTCGACAAATCTTTTAGCAAAAGATGCCGATTTGCCAACTGACTTGAAAGCCATGACTATGGATAGTTTGGAAGCGATTAAAATTTCCTGGCAAATTCCTAATGCAACAGAATTAGATGCTGTTGAAATTTATCGTGGTATTGATTATGAAAAACCCTTTCAGAAAATTATGTCGGTTTCTCCTACGGAAAATCAATATATAGATAAAACGATTGCAACAGGTCAACGCTATTTTTATACATTGAAAGTGGTTGACAGATTGGGCAGAAGCACAATTTCAACTAACAAAGTTTTTGCAATTTGCAGCGGCAAACAAAAACCGTTGCCTCCGTTAAGAGTGCTTGCAAAGCCCACTGATAAAGGCGTTCAGTTGTATTGGATTCCTAATGGCGAAAACATTCGTGGCTTTTATGTGTATCGTTGCGAAGGAATTGATGGTGAGTTTAAACAGTTGGGCGATTTCGTTTCTTTCAAAAATGAAGCACTTCAAAGTTATTTGGATGACGATAAAAATATGATTGCTGGTGCTACATATAGTTATGTCATCAAACAAGAAACTAATGGTCACATTTTGGGCGATGCCTGCAAACCTGCTATTACTCAGGCAATTCATGGCAATAAGAATTTGCAAATGCCAATGACAATTTTGTCAGCAACAAATATTGATAAAGGATTTTTGTTGAGTTGGAATTTTAATTCATCGGTAAATGGAGTTTTTGGAATGGACTTGTTGCGCAAAAAATCAGATGAAAAAACATTTGTTAAAATTAATAAATCTGTATTAAGCCTAACAACTAAAAGCTTTATCGATTCAACTGTTGAGCAAAATGTTGCTTATCAGTATCAATTAGTTTTCTTAAATAACGGGAATGAAAAAAATGGCAAAACAAATATAGTCGAAGTTAAAAAAGAGAATCTGAACTTAGCTTCGCCGTTCAACTTGCAAGGAACATTTGAAAATAATACAGTGAAATTATCTTGGGAATGTATTGCTAAAAATGCTACAGAATTCAAAATCTATCGTCGTACACCGGGCAAAAAACCTGAACAAATCGGCAGCGTAAAAAGCACTGTTTTCACTTTTACCGATTCGAAATTGAGTAATGATGAAGTGGTGTTTTATTCTATCATTGCCGCTAATAAAAATGCTGAAAGCCAAGCATCAAACGAATGGCATTTGGTAAAATAGTTTTGCATTTTGAAAATTTGCTATTATTTTCGTTATCCAATTAAATTCGTAACAAACTAAAAATTATATAATCATGAGAGGCGTAAACAAAGTAATCCTAATCGGGCATTTGGGCAAAGACCCTGAAATGCGTTCATTTGAAGGCGGTGGTATGGTGTGCAATTTTTCATTAGCTACCAGCGAAGTTTTCAAAGATAAAATGGGCAACAAACAAGAAAGAACTGAATGGCATAACATTGTTATTTGGGGGACATTGGCTGACATTGCTCAAAAATATTTGCGTAAAGGTGCTCCAGTTTATTTAGAAGGAAAAATTCAAACCCGTAGTTGGGATGATAAAGAAACCAGTCAGAAAAAATACATCACTGAAATCCGTGTTGACAATATGCAAATGTTGGGCGGCAAAGATGGCGCAAGCAATGCAGGTGGTGGTTATCAAAACAACAATCAATCTTCAACATCTTCATCTGCACCAGCTGAAAGCATGATGAGTAATGATGGACCAGCAGATGATTTACCATTTTAATTGTTGAAAAATATTTTTAACTTTGTGAGAGTTGAACGATGTAAAAATTGTTCAACTCTTTTTGTTTAACGAAACCACTACATTTTGGATACGCAACCTCCGTCGGGAAATATACATTTATTAAGCACTTTGCTTTTGCAGGCCAGCACTGCTGGCAGTTCGGTTTTAATTTTTTATGCCATTGTTTTTTTCTTACTCATTTTCAGTGCATTAGTGGCTGGTGCCGAAGTAGCGTTCTTTTCTTTAACAACAAAAGAGTTATCGCTGCTGCGAAAAAAGTATAAATCATCTGCCAATGCAATAATTGTATTGTTAGAGCAGCCCCGGAAATTATTAGCCACTATTTTAATTGCGAATAGCTTTGTGAATATTGGCATTGTGGTTTGCACTTATGCCATCATCAACTCTTACAATATTCAATCGGTAGTTCTGAAATTTTTTATTGAGATAGTAGCTGTAACCTTTGTTCTGGTGCTGTTTGGCGAAGTATTACCAAAAGTATATGCATCGCAACGGAATGTAAGAGTGTGTTTGTTCATGGTATTACCATTGAAATTGCTGGCAAAAATATTTTCGCCATTGAGCTATATTTTAATTTCGTTTACGAATATTATCGAAACAAAATTGCTGAGCAAAAAACAAACTGAAATAGATACTGATGAACTGAATCATGCGATAGATCTGGCGTTGCACGATAAAACATCCAAGCAGGAAATGAGCATACTAAAAGGTATCGCTAAATTTGGAACCATCTCTGCCAAACAAATTATGAAAGCCCGACCAGATATTGTGGCGGCTGATTATACCATTAACTTTAAAGAGTTATTACGATTTGTGAATGAAGTTGGTTACAGCCGGATACCCATTTATCAGGAAGATATTGATTCGATTAAAGGAATTTTATTTACTAAAGATTTATTGCTGCATTCAGATAAAGATGAAAACTTTAATTGGCACGAATTGATTCGACCACCATTTTTTGTGCCCGAAAATAAAAAAATTGATGATTTACTGAAAGAGTTCAAATCGCTTAGAAGCCACCTGGCTATTGTGGTAGATGAATATGGCGCAACAACCGGGCTGGTAACATTGGAAGATATTTTAGAAGAGATTATTGGCGATATCAAAGATGAATTTGATGAAGGCGAAGAATTTAATTACCAGAAAATAAATGACAACACTTTTGTGTTTGAAGGAAAGATGCTGATGAATGATGTTTGCCGAGTTTTGACTATTCCTACCGAAACCTTTGATGAAGTGAAAGGTGAAAGCGATACACTGGCAGGTTTGTTTTTAGAATTATTTGGTAAAATACCGCACCTGAATGAATTTGCACAATACAAACAATTTAAGCTGACTGTGCAGCAAATGAATAAAATGCGAATTGCAAAAGTGAAAGTGGAAATAAGCCCAATGGCTAAATTGCAACTACCAACGTAGGCATACGCACCACCACACCACAATATGCTTTAGAAGTAAGAGGCACAGTAGCTGCTGAACAAATTATTATTTTAAAACACGATAACACCAGCCAAAACCTAATAGCCATTATCGAACAACAACAAAATGAAATAGCTCTTTT
>CANFST010000034.1 GCA_947449695.1 Chitinophagales bacterium | reverse complement strand
GGAATTACAAGTAGTTATATTTCTAAAAACAAAATACATGGTATTGCTATGCCATCTACAGGTGGTTGGGGTGCTTATGGTATTTATATTTTGTCAAGTTCTAATCCGACTAATTTAACTATTTCAAGTAACTTTATTTATGATGTATTAACTGAAAATTATACCAACTATCCTACTATTTATAATGCCTATGGTATATTCGTTAATAGCAACACAACTAATTTGAACATTTTGTATAATACAATCAATATGTTTGGCACTGTTGTTAATAGTACTAATAGTACTTCTCAAGGGTTTAATGCTTGTATCGGAGTGTATAATAATTTCCCTCAAAATAGTTTAGTGATTAAAGGAAATATTTTGTCAAACACTACTAATTCTAATTCTTCAAATGGTTGGTTAGCATGCGATTACGGGTTTTATGATTTTGCAAGTAATGTCCCTAATACTGGTTCAGCATACTTTGATTATAATGACTACTACAATGTTACGTCAACAACTTCTGGGCAATTGAGCACTGGTTATTATTTATATAATTATAATTCAGGGCTTAATCCAACTTTTTATAATAACTTATTAGCATTGCAATCATTAACAGGTGGAGATGCCCATTCCTTAATTGTGCAGCCTCCATTTGTATCAAATTCTGACTTACATTTAAGTCCTACTGGAACTTCACCTTGTCCTCTAGAGTCAGCAGGATATTTACCAGCTACAGTCGCAATGGACATTGACAATGATAATCGCCCAGGTCCATCGGGGTCAATTCATGGAGGTGGTTTTATTCCGGATATTGGTGCTGATGAATTTGACGGCTATATGAATTGCTTACCAAGTTCTTCCACAATAAGTCAATTTTTTTGTATTGTACCTGGTACATATTACCAATTTCATAACCGTCATATCAACTCAAGCGGAACTTATTTAGATACAATAGCGAATTACTTAGGTTGTGATTCTTTTATAACATTAAATGCTACTGTAAAAAAATCAAGTTTGACTTCAATCAACAAATTTATTTGTAGTGGGTCATCATATTTTTTCAAAAATCAAAATCTTACAACAACTGGTATTTATAGAGATACTTTGACTAATTATTTAGGTTGCGATTCTTTCATCACTTTGAATTTAACAGTTAATAATTGTACTTGGTATGCAGTGCCTGACACCAATTTTCAGAAAAGATTGCTATTGCTTGGTTATGGCTCAAGTATGAATGTTGTACATGATAGCATCAATGGCAATGCATTGCAAGTGATTAATACAGTTTCACTGCAATTGTCAAACAACGCTTTACCTGGCATTGGTTCAATTAGGAGTTTGAAAGGTATTGAAGCATTCAGCAATTTGGATACATTAAAATGTAATTCAAATGCTTTGGATTCTTTACCAGCATTTAATCAATTGAAATACTTAACAGTAGATGCAAGTTTGAATTTTTCTGTGTTGCAATCATTACCTGCTTCGCTTACTTATTTGTCAGCCGCTTATAATCAATTGACACAATTACCTACGCTGCCTTCGGGTTTGTTGTATTTGCATTGTGGAGGAAATAAATTGCATGCGCTTCCAACTTTACCTGTTGGGTTGCAATTTTTATATTGTACTGGCAATCCGTTGTATGCCTTACCTAATTTGCCTTCTGCTTTAATTTCATTGTATTGCGCTGCTGATTCTTTGACTTCACTTCCTACTTTGCCAAACAATTTACTTGCGTTGTATTGCAACAGCAATCAATTGAATTGTTTACCGCAATTACCTCAATCAATCAACTATTTAGATTTCAGTCAAAACAATATTAGTTGTGTTCCAAATTATGTTTACAATTCATTTTTGACAAGCACACCAAATTTATTTTCTGTGCCGTTGTGCAATGTGGGTAATGCAAACGCTTGTAATGTTTGCATGAGTTCATCAACTATCAATCAAAATATTTGCGCTGGTTCATCTTATGTTTTCAATAATCAAACATTAACAACAGCTGGAGTTTATTACGATACAATTCCTAATTACAAAGGTTGTGATTCTATTATTACTTTGAATCTAACTTTTTCTACATCACCATTGACTCACTTATTAGATTCAACTTGTGGAAATACAGGTCATTATTTTAATGGACAACTCTTAACTCAATCGGGAAATTATTTGGATACTTTAGTGAGTTATTCAGGTTGTGACTCAATGATAGTATTGAGTTACTGGATGCTCCCAACAAAATATTCCAACTTCAATCAAAGCATTTGTCAAGGCTCAAGTATGATTTTCAATAGCCAAACATTGACTTCAAGCGGCACTTATTACGATACAATTTTTGGTGGCAGTTATTTAGGTTGTGATTCTATCATCACTTTGAATCTAACTGTGAATCCTTTACCAATAGCCAGTTTTGCAGCATTGTACAACAGTTGTTTCCATTCAGATAGTTGCACATCGCCTTTCTTTACAGGTACGGCAAATGTTGCAAGCTATTTGTGGAGCTGCTCTTCCGCAACAATTACAACTTCAACATCCGCCACTCCAACTTTTTGTTTTTCATCAGCAGCACAACATAGTATTTCTGTTACAGTTACTGATGTCAATGGTTGTACGTCAAACACATTTACTGATACGGTTCAACTTTCAACAGGTTGCGTTTGGCCCGGTGATGCCAACAATGATTTAGTTGCTGATAATTTGGATATTTTTCCAATCGGGTTAATGAATGGCACAACAGGTCCGTTCCGTCAGAATGCTTCGCTGGTGTGGGTTGACCAACCTGCTATTGCATGGAACACTAACATTCCAGCCACTTCAATTGATGCTAAATATGCCGATTGTAATGGCGATGGTGTGATTGATGGCAATGATACAACTGCGATAATTCAAAATTATGGATTGACTCATCAGCGTCATAAATCAGGCATACAAAATTTATTGTCCATGTCAATCGGCCCTGATACTCTTTATCAAAATACAACAGCAACTATTTTAGTAGGCTTGGGTTCATCAGTTGTACCGATGGATAGTATTTATGGTGTTGCATTTTCATTCCACACTGACCCAACTGCCATTGATACTAATTCAATTCAAATCAATACACAATCATCATGGTTGTTTGCTAATTCTACCGACCATTTTCATTTATACAAATTAGATAAATCAGGTACTGTTGCGCATGTTGGTTTGGTTCGTAATGACCATGTTGGAAAATCTGGCTTTGGTAATTTTGTTACCATCAGCATTGATATCATAACTGGAAATATTGTAGGAAGAGATGAAGCTAACTTCAATCATAAATATCAATTGCATTGCTCAATTGATGACATCAATATTTTGAAATTGGATGGAAGTATTGTCAACGCAGCTGTTGCAGTAGATTCATCATTGATTTTATACAATAAAAATGTTGGAATCAATTCTACCAACAAAGTGAGTTTAACTCACTCTTTAATTCCGAATCCGGCAAATAATTTTGTTTCGTTGCAGTTAAATGGATACAATTGGAATGAAGAAAAGAGAATTATTTTGATGGATGCAACTGGAAAAATTGTATTGAATCAAAACTTCACAACCAACCAAAAGTTAATTGACTTAAGCAATTTTAGCAGCGGAATTTATTTGGCTAAAATTATTACTATTGAAGGTGTATTTGAAAGCAAGTTAATAAAACAATAATTGTTTTGAACTTTGAATGACAAACGGCAACTCATTTTTTTTGAGTTGCCGTTTTTGTTTATTACAATAAAAAAAGCCGATTGAAGTTTCAATCGGCTTTTTCGTTTAATATCATTATCTAATCTGAACTATCCCTGCTATCTATACATCAATCTTAGCATATTTGGCATGCGATTCAATGAATGCTCTACGTGGCGGCACTTCATCGCCCATCAACATACTGAATATTCTATCAGCTTCAGCAGCCGATTCGATAGTTACTTGGCGTAAAGTTCTAGTTTCAGGATTCATCGTTGTTTCCCATAATTGTTCGGCATTCATTTCACCCAAACCTTTATAGCGTTGAATATTTACTGAATCATCTTTACCATTTCCAATTCTTTCAACCGCTTCTTTTCTATCCACATCATTCCAGGCATATTGAAATTCTTTTCCTTTTTTCACCAAATACAATGGTGGCGTAGCTATATAGACATAGCCACGTTCAACCAATTCTTTCATATAACGGAAGAAGAAAGTAAGAATCAATGTAGAAATGTGACTACCATCCACATCGGCATCTGTCATGATAACGATTTTGTGGTAACGCAATTTATCCAAATTCAAAGCTTTGTTATCCTCTATGGTTCCTATGCTCACACCCAAAGCAGTGAACATATTTTTTATCTCTTCATTGTCGTAGATTTTGTGTTCCATTGCTTTTTCTACGTTCAGGATTTTACCACGAAGTGGCAAAATAGCTTGGTACTTACGGTTTCGGCCTTGTTTAGCAGTTCCACCAGCCGAATCTCCTTCGACTAAAAATATTTCAGAAACTGCTGGGTCAGAATCTTGACAATCGGCTAATTTTCCTGGCAATCCGCTACCGATAACACTTTTGCGTTGTACCATTTCACGAGCCTTACGAGCTGCATGACGAGCAGTAGCTGCTAAAATCACTTTCTGAACAATGATTTTTGCTTCTTTCGGATGCTCTTCCAAATAGTTGTTCAACATTTCACCAACGCATTGGTCAACAATTCCAGTTACTTCATTATTGCCCAATTTTGTTTTCGTTTGTCCTTCAAATTGTGGTTCAGGAACTTTAACTGAAAGCACTACTGACAAGCCTTCACGGAAGTCATCACCTGCAATTTCAAAGCTAACTTTATCAAACAATTTATTCTTATCAGCATAAGATTTGAACGAACGAGTTAATGCACGACGCATACCTGCAACGTGTGTACCGCCTTCAATTGTGTTGATATTGTTTACATAACTGCAAACATTTTCAGTGTACGAATCATTGTATTGTAAAGCAATTTCAACAGCAATATTGTCTTTAGTTGCTTCTGCATAAATTGGTTCAGGAATTAATGGAATGCGGCTTGCATCAACAAAACGCACAAACTCAACCAAACCACCTTGGCTATGAAAAGTTTCCTGTTTGAAATTTCCTTCTGCATCTTTTTCACGTTCGTCAATTAAAGTAATCGCAACGCCTTTATTCAAAAATGAAAGTTCACGAATACGGCTTTCTAAAGTTTCGTATTTGTACTCACCAGTTATAAAAATTGTGGTATCAGGTTGAAACCAGGTTTCAGTACCAGTTTTATCAGTTGTACCAATTTCTTTTACAGCATACTGGGGTTTGCCTTGCTTGTATTCTTGTTGGAAAATTTTTCCTTCGCGATAAACAGTAACTTTTAAATCAGTAGAAAGTGCATTAACGCAACTTACCCCTACACCATGTAAACCTCCAGAAACTTTGTAAGTATCTTTGTCGAATTTACCACCGGCATGCAACACTGTCATTACAACTTCTAATGCTGAGCGATTTTCTTTTGTGTGAATTCCTGTAGGAATACCACGACCATCATCTTTAACAGTGATTGAATTACCTTCATGAATGCGAACAGTAATATTTTTACAATGCCCGGCTAAAGCTTCATCTATGGAGTTATCAATTACCTCATATACCAAATGATGCAATCCTTTTGAACCTACATCACCAATATACATGGCAGGTCGCATACGAACCGCCTCCAAGCCTTCCAACACCGTAATAGAATCTGCACCGTAATTATTCGGCTTCACTTCTTTTGTTTCTTCCATTTTTTATTTTGAATTGATTTTAATAAATGATTGAAATTGTTTCTTTCTTAAAGATGACGAAAGCATTGATTTTACAATACTTTCAAAGATTTTTTGAACGAGTTAAAGATATGAAAATGGAGTGGATTTATTCTATAAAAACTTAAATATTTTTCTAAAATAAAAAAGGCTGATGAATTACTTCATCAACCTTTAAAATAATTCTAATCAAAAATTTATTTCACTCCAATCGGCACATGCAATTGAATGCCAATGTTTCGTCCCATATCTCTTACACCAATATATTTAACTAATGACAATTGATTGTAGTAAGCCGTGTTCAACAAATTTGTACAGAAAATATTGAAGGCGATTTCTTGTTTTTGAAATTTGAATTTACCGCCTACATGCAAATCAATCAACGTGTAAGCTTCAGATGAAATTTCATATTGCGCTACATTTTTGCGTTGTTCAAAATTACTCACAATCGCTGAAACGTAAGTATCATGCAGCTTCCAAACTTTTTCTTTCATCAATTTAACTTCACCAATTAATTTGTTAGAAGGAATGTAAGGCAAATAACCACCAGCATCCAACGTTCCATTAATAATGCCGTAAGATGCTTTTACATCTAACCATTTTATTTTTTTAGGATGAACATCAATACCAATTTCGCTCCCTATAATAGTTGCATTGCCTTGTTGATATTTGTAAAGCGGTAAAGTGTCTTTCGTTCCATCTTCTAATTTTCTTGTCATCGAATCGCCTGTGTTGCTGATGTAGATATAATTTTGAATCTTGTTAATGTAGCCATTGATATATCCAGAAAAATTTTCTCCTTCATAATTCAAACCCAAATCAGCTTCTTTATTTTGTTCCACTTCCAAATCAAATTTTCCTTGTTCAAATCTGTAAGTGCCTTCGTGTTTGCCAAAAGTGGCTAACTGCGCATAGTTCGGTGCAGTATAACCTGAAGCTGCATTTAATTTTGCTGTGAAATTTTTGTTGAAATGATAAGCCGCACCTAAAGAAAAAGAAAACGGATGGTAGTCTTTTTCAAAATCAGTTTCAGGTTTTGTAACTGCTGTGTAAGTTTTATTATGCAACAATTTGAATGAATCCAACTCAACACCTTTACCATTTGGCTCATAACCTTCGGCTGAAAGGTGGCGCATATCATAACGAACGCCAGCCAATAAGTTTAATTTTTTATAATCATAACGCAACAAGCCATAACCGCCAACCGTTGATATGGCTGCATCTGGCACCAATGATTCCAATCCACCGTTTGTATTTTTCAAAAATGTTCCTTGTGTTCCTATCGTTACACCGAAATTTTTTTCTTCATTGCTCGTCCATTTCAAATCATAAGTAGCAGTATTTTGCTTCAATCCAATTGCCATTTCAGCAGTTTTTTCAGGCGTTGGTTCAAATTCTTTTCTATCATTCATTTGATAACCCAAATTCAAATTCAATTTCGATTTGCCTGTGAAATAAGTATTTTCAGAAGAAATGATTTGTGTAGTTACACTTTGATAAGGCGCTTCCATTCCTCTGTCGCGTTGTTCTTCATCATCACTGGTTGTGCTGCTTGATGCATTTGCTCTTTCATCTTCAATGATGCCAATTTGCTGATTTAAAAAACTATACGTCAATTTACTGGTTCCCCATTTTTTTGTAACGCCTACATTCAGTTTTGCATTCGCATTCATGAATTTGCTGTTGGGAGCAAACATATCAGTTTCGCCATTTGCATTTTTGGGGTCACCATCTTTTTCTCCTTGCAAATAACTGGTGTGTGAACTTCCACCAACACGAATGCCGTAGAAAAATCCGTTGTTGTTGGTGTGCTTATAACCTGCATCAGCATTGAGTCCTAAAGTATTGGAAGCAAAACCTAAATTTGCATCAGCCGCAGATTTTCCTAAAGCAGCAGGTTTTTCATCTACAAAAATTAATGCGCCACCTAATGCATCTGCACCATAAATTAATGCTGCAGGCCCACGAACCAATTCAACATTTTGGATGCCGATATCAGTCAAACCCAAATCATGATGGTCATCCCATTGCTGATTTTCAATTCGAGTTCCTTGTGCATACAACATCGTTTGATTGAATGAAAGCCCACGAATAACGGGCTTTCCAATGCCATTACCAATTGTAATTCTATCAATGCCAGGCTGATAACTTAAGTTACCCATCAATGATGGTGAAGCATATTTTCTGATTTCTTTTTGAGAAATGTTATCTATTGAAAAAGGTGTGTTGTCCACCAATTTCGATTTGTTAGCGGTGATAACTACTTCTTCCAACTCTTCGATAGAAGATTCCATAGCAGCATCCAAATTAGCTGCTGAAGCCGTATTCGCCGTTTTTAAAACAGATTTATAACCCGTGATTGAAAATTGAATGGTAATAATTGATTGCGGCAAATTATCAAAAGTGTATTCGCCTTTTTCGTTGGAAGTTGTTCCTTTGTTGAGTTCAGGAATAAACACCGCTACATTATTGATGGGCGATGAAGTTTTTGAATCAGTGATTTTTCCGGTCAAAGTTTTTTGTGCAAATGCACTGTTGATGCTGATTACAGCAATGATTGTAAAGAATATTTTTGTGAAAATGTTTTTCATTTTTTGATTAATTAGTTTTTGTAAAAAAGATAGTGGGCTAAAGCCCTTGATTTGCCTGAATTTTGTAACCCCAATTTTAAAGCTGGGTTATTGAAACCACAAAACGTTTGTTGGACTTTAGTCCAGTTTTGAAAGAAAATAAAAACTAATTATGCCTTTGGTGGTGGCGAATCAAAAGAAGATTTTGATATTGAATATTGCGTATTGAATATTGAATATTCAGCAACAGTATTTTTAAAAGAAGAAAAATAAAATCCAGTTTCAACCACAAATTCACTAATCGAATTTTGTGTTGAGATATTTTTCTTGGAATGATTATGATTGTTTGAAATGGTTGAATTAGCAAGTGTTTGCGATTTATCGGCATTCATAATTTCTGTTTCTGATTCATCACACAAAACTGATAAAATTATTTTCTCGTTTTCTATTTTTTTCGATGAAATATCAAACCATTTTCCATTGATAACAACTTCATTTTCGTTTTCAAATTTTACATCGCCAACAATTTTTCCATTGGAAATTTGAAAAGAAAATTGTTGCAATTTTTTTGAATCATTTTTCAAAATCAATTCGCTCATTTCATGTTTGATTTCATTTTGCCACAACGCAAACATAGGATGATAGCCAACCGTAGCCATCATCAAAATAATCAACAAGGATATAGAAATGATTTTTTTCAACAAACAAATGTAAAACTTTATCACAAAAAAAAAGCGACTTACTTAATTGTAAATCGCTTTTCAAAAAAATTTTTATGTACAGTTTACAAACTCACTTTTATTCCGCTAAAAAACTTGCCTTCATATATTCTCTGTTCAACCTTGCAATGTTAGTCAAAGATATTTCTTTCGGACATTCAGCTTCGCAGGCACCAGTATTCGTGCAACTTCCAAAGCCTTCTTTATCCATCTGGGCCACCATATTTAATACACGTGAAGTTCTTTCTGGTTGACCTTGTGGCAACAAAGCAAACTGCGAAACTTTTGCAGAAACGAATAACATCGCACTCGAATTTTTACAAGCTGCAACGCAAGCTCCGCAACCGATACAAGATGCTGCTGCAAATGATAAATCTGCATCATCTTTTGGAATGGGTAAACAATTCGCATCCTGTGCATTGCCCGTATTTACAGATACAAAACCACCTGCTTGTTGTATTCTATCAAATGCACTTCGGTCAACTACCAAATCACGAATCACTGGAAAAGCTGCTGCTCTCCAAGGTTCTACGGTGATGGTATCGCCATCTTTAAATGCTCTCATGTGCAACTGACAAGTAGTCGTTGCATCCCAAGGGCCATGTGCTCTACCATTAATATGCATACTACAACTGCCACAAATACCTTCGCGACAATCGTGGTCAAACGCAATAGGTTCACCACCTTCAGCATTTAATTGCTCGTTTAAAACATCAATCATTTCCAGAAAACTCATTTCGCTGGAAATATTTTTTACTTGATAATTTTCAAAATTTCCTTGTGCAGTTGCATTTTTTTGACGCCAAACTTTCAAGGTTAAATTCATGTTGTAATGTTCCATGTTTTTATTTTTTAGCAAGCCAAGAGACAAAGTTTTTTAAAAATTCTTTGCGTCTTAGCATGATGAATTATTATTTATAGTTTCTGCTACTCGGTTTTATCACCTCATATTTCAAGTCTTCTTTGTTCAAATTCCATTTACAATCGCCAACCATTTCCCATGCAGCCACATACATATAATTTGCATCATCACGAGCCGCTTCGCCATCTTCTGTTTGTGATTCTTCACGGAAATGTCCGCCACAACTTTCTTTTCTATCCAATGCATCCATGCACATCAATTCTCCTAATTCAATGAAATCAGCCACCCGATTGGCTTTGTCCAATTCAGGATTGAAAGATTCAATTTCTCCAGGAATACGAACATCGCTCCAGAATTCTTTTCTCAATTGTTGAATTTCAAGAATTGCTTCCTGTAATCCTTTTTCATTACGAGCCATTCCGCATTTATCCCACATGATTTTTCCCAAGCGTTTGTGGAAACTTTCAACACTTTTCGTGCCTTTGATGCTCATCAATTTATTGATTCTTTCAGCAACTTCCTTTTCTGTTTTTTCAAAAGCTTCGTGTGTTGTTGGAATGGCTTTCACACTGATTTCATCAGCTAAATAGTTTCCAATTGTGTAAGGAATTACGAAATAACCATCCGCCAAACCTTGCATCAAAGCTGATGCTCCAAGACGATTTGCGCCGTGGTCACTAAAGTTGGCTTCACCTAATGCATATAAACCTTTAACTGAAGTCATCAATTCATAATCAACCCATAATCCACCCATTGTATAGTGAACCGCAGGATAAATTCTCATCGGCACTTCATAAGGATTTTCGCCAGTTATTTTAGCATACATGTCGAACAAGTTGCCATATTTTTCTTTCACCACTTCTTTACCTAAAGCCAACATTGTTGCATCGTCAGGATTATGATTGCCTTGCTTTGAAGCTTCAATTCTTCCATAACGCATCATGTTGAATTTGAAATCTAAATACACAGCTTGCTTACTTGCACCTACACCGAAACCTGCATCACAACGCTCTTTGGCGGCTCTTGATGCCACATCACGTGGTACCAAGTTGCCAAATGCAGGATATCTTCTTTCTAAATAATAATCGCGTTCTTCCTCTGGAATTTCGTTTGGTTTACGAGTATCGCCTTGTTTTTTCGGTACCCAGATTCTTCCATCATTACGCAATGATTCAGACATCAAGGTCAATTTACTTTGATGGTCGCCACTCACTGGAATACAAGTTGGATGAATTTGTGTAAAGCATGGATTGCCAAATGCAGCTCCACGACGATGTGCTTTCCAAGCCGCTGTAACATTGCTGCCCATTGCATTGGTAGAAAGATAAAACACATTGCCATAACCACCAGTACACAATAAAACTGCATGACCGAAATGACGTTCTAATTTTCCAGTCACCAAATCACGAGCAATAATTCCACGAGCTTTGCCATCTATCATCACTACATCCAACATCTCATGACGTTCGTAATTTTTCACAGTGCCCAATCCAACCTGACGATTCAAAGCTGAATAAGCACCTAATAATAATTGTTGACCAGTTTGACCAGCGGCGTAGAATGTACGTTGAACCTGAGTTCCGCCGAATGAACGATTACTCAACATGCCGCCATATTCACGAGCGAAAGGAACTCCTTGCGCCACACATTGGTCAATAATTGCTGCACTCACTTCAGCCAAACGATGAACGTTTGCTTCACGAGCACGATAGTCGCCACCTTTAATCGTATCATAAAATAAACGGAAAGTTGAATCGCCATCATTCTGATAATTTTTTGCAGCATTTATTCCACCTTGTGCTGCAATAGAGTGTGCACGACGGGCAGAATCCTGAAAACAAAATGTTTTCACTTTGTAACCCAATTCAGCCAAAGATGCTGCCGCAGAAGCACCAGCCAAGCCAGTACCAACAACAATGATTTCTAAATTTCTTTTGTTGGCAGGATTAACAAGTTTGCAATGACCTTTATAGTCTTCCCATTTTTTTTCAAGTTCTCCTGCTGGAATTTTAGCGTCTAAAACCATAATTAGAAAATTTGGAAATTAGAAGATTAGGAAATGAAATTTTCAATCCTTATCTCAAATTTCTGTTTAAATATTTTGTTTCAATTTATTTTTTGCAGTTGAAATTATTTTGTTCAAAATTCTTTCAACCATTTTTATTTGTTCCATCAACGAATCACAATTTGGATAGTTTTCAGATTTTGCACAAAGCACCAACCAATATTTTGTTTCGTTTAATTCTTTTACTGCAATTTTTAATTTGTGAATAAAATCAACTTTACTTTCAGCATCCTGTGCCTCGTGAACATTAGCACCAATAGAAGTTCCAGCTCTCAACAATTGTTTTGCAATCACATATCTTTTCAATTCTTCCAATCTTTCTGTGTACTTAATTATTGACAAAGAAAATTCAATTGTTTTATTCAGAATGATATTGTCTGTTGTTTCAATCATTTTCTAATCTTCTAATTTACTCATTTACTCATCACAAAAAAATAAATCGGCATTGCTGCAAAAATCAATGGAACAATTACAGAAAAAGCCACACCCAACATTTTAATTATCGGTGTATACTTTTTGTGATTCAATCCTAATGTTTGAAAAGCGCTGCTGAAGCCATGAATCAAATGCCATCCTAATGAAATAACGCCCAATACATAAACTATAACAACCCACAATTGCGAAAATGTTTCTTTTACTTCTTCATAAGAATTCATTGGCGCATCACCATTCAAATACAATGCTTCTTTGGTTTCAACCCAAAAATGTGACAAGTGAATAACCAAAAACATCAATAACAACGAACCTAAGATTCCCATTGAACGACTGTACCATTTGCTGGTTGCATTTCCTGGATTCACTGCATATTTCACAGGACGCTTTGAATTATTTTGCATGGTGAGCATCAATCCTTGAACTGTATGAGCAATCAAGCCAGCAAACAATACTACTTCCATTATTCTGATAATAATATTGTGACTCATAAAATGCGCAGCGGCATTAAATGATTCGCCACCATCATTCAAAAACAACATGGAGTTGACAGAAACGTGAACTACTAAGAAAGAAATTAAAAACAAACCAGTAATACCCATTACTAATTTCTTACCGATAGAGGAAGTGAAACTTTTTGATAAACTCATTTAAATGAAAATTAGTTTTTTTGAAGAATGCGCAAATGTAAAATCTACAATCAACTTAACAAAGAACTATTATTAGTTGTTTGAAAAAAAGAAAAAAAATCAGTTCGTCTTTTCAACAAGAACAACCGCATAAGCAGCTACACCTTCTTCTCGGCCAACAAACCCAAGCTTTTCAGAAGTAGTTGCTTTGATTGAAATATTTTCAATGGAAGTGTTTAATATGGATGCAATTGCTGTTTGCATAGCGGAAATATGAGGCGCTATCTTTGGTTTTTCTAATGTAAGTGTGCAATCTACATTGCCAATTTGGTAATTGTTTTTTTGCATGATTTCATAAACGCCTTTCAACAAAATTTTGCTATCAATATTTTTGAATTGCTTATCCGTATCAGGAAAATGCTTACCAATATCACCCACATTCATTGCGCCTAAAATGGCATCGCAAAGTGCATGTAAAATCACATCAGCATCGCTATGCCCCAATGCGCCTTTGGTGTGTTCTATTTTCACACCACCGAGCCACAATTCACGTCCTTCAACCATTTGATGTACATCGTATCCAAATCCAATTCTGAAATTCATGGAAAATTATTTTTAAATTTTTTAGAAAAATGAAGCAACATTATTTTCAAAAAAAAAGTTCAACAAACTTTTTTAGTGGGTTGAACTTTTTTCTTTTTTTTAGTGAAAAAAATTTTACATCGTTGCTGGTTTTTCATTTTTTGAATCTGCTTTTAATGCGTCAAAATCAAATAACAAACCAAAGCGCAAAGTATTATCTAACGGACTTCTTGATAAAACTTTATTACTATGAAAAGCAGGTACTAAATAAGAAAAGTTAATTCCGAAAACATTATACTTAACACCAACACCAGCAGTAGCATAAAATCTGCCGCCTTTAGTTGCATCTTCATAAAATATTCCTGTACGAACTGCAAATTGCTTATCATACCAATATTCAGCACCAAATGAGTAATAGATTTCTTTTAACTCTTCTTTAAAGCCTCCTGGTGCATCTCCAAATGATTTGATAGCACCTTCCAAAGGCGAATAATATTTCCAAGCCTGAGTAGAATCAGCAGTATTAGGTGTAGGAACTAGTAATTTATTAATATCTAAAGCTAATTCCAAGGTATTAAACTTATCTAACTCCATTTTTAATGCAGTGCCAATACCAATATTTGCAGGTAAATAATCTTTATTAGAAGCTGATGAAGTATACGAAATCTTTGTCCCTAAATTAGTAATGTTCAGCCCCAAAGCCCATAAGCCTTTCATGTCTTTACCCAATTTTACATCTTTTTTATAATACATCCCCATATCAACAGCTCCGCCTTTTGCTGCAGTAATTTGTACTTGAGATACAGAAAAACCTGCAGCTAGATTTGAATAAATAAATCTTCCGCTGATGGCTACTGATAAATGTTTTGATAACAAACGAGCATAAGATAAATCCCATGCAAACTCTTTTGGATTATAATTGGATAGGGTTGCTCCGTAGGCATCAGTAAATGTTATAGAGCCCAAAGAAAAGTAACGTAATGAAGTTGCAATGGTTTGGTTTTTATCAACTTTTTTATAAAAACTTAGATGCGCTAAATAAATATCATTCACCAGTTGTTTTAACCATGGAGTGTACGTAATCGAGGCTCCCATATCTTTATCTATAAAAGCTAATTTAGCAGCATTCCAGTAAGTTGCACTTGCATCAGGTGATAAAGCAATACCAACATCCCCCATTGCACCAGAACGGGCATCAGGTGATATTCGTAAAAAAGGAACTGCTGTATTAATAGTATTTATGTCACTTGTTGAAATACTTTTAGATTGAGCAAAAATCATTGACAAGCTAAAAATAGTTAATGAGGTAGTTAAAAAAATCTTCTTCACTTTATTTTTCTTTTTTGTTGATGTGGTTATTTAACGGCGAAAATAGTATTTTATTTTATTACTGAAGTTGTTAAAAATACTTCTGCAAAAAAAAGCAAGTTGTTTTATCACAACTTGCCTTCAAAAATATAAATCATGAAAAAATTATCGAATTAATGTTACGTCGCCTTTCTTATAAACTTTCTGTCCTGTAATTTTATCGAGCACAACTGCACAATAAACATAAGTTTCCATCGGTTGAGGTAACCCATTCAAATTGCCATCCCAACCAATATTTTTATTACTAATCCAAACAGGATTTCCAAAACGGTTAAACACTCTAAAATCAAGCACTTCAGCATTCTCATCTATTATTAAGTTAAATACATCATCCACCCCGTCTCCATTTGGTGTAAAAGCATTAGGTACCAAAATTGTTGCAACTAATTCAGAGTTTCCATTAGTTGTAGCTGTTTGTGATTGTGCTTTGGCTTGCATCAGTCCCACAGATAAAATAAAAACAAAAAATAATTTTGTTGCCATTTTCATTATAGAAATACTTTGTGTCATAAACATTTGATTTTTTTGGTGAGAAATATTTATAACACAAAGAAAGGCTTGGAATATGCCTTTCTTTATCGGTACTAATACCTAAAATGTTCAGTAATTTATTTGATTTTAAAATGATTTACATCCACCAACGTCGTTTTGACGATGATTTTCGCTAAAACAATCGTAATAAATCGCATAACTGATATGCAAAGTAAATGTGCAGTACCAATCCATATTTTGAGCACTTCCTCTGATTTGATTGGTTGGATCGTAGTTAGGGAATTTATAGCTACTTGGGTTTGATGCTTTTACTGCAATCAATCCTTTTTCAGCAAGCAGCACTGCTGGAGATGGATAATAACCACTCACATCATCAATATAATCAGTAAAAGTTTTCCTTAAGCATAATTCTGCCCCAATTATTAATCTTTTAAACGGAATAAATTTAATGCCAATGCCAAACGGGATACTAACTTGCGTTAATGAATAAACTTTAGAATTTGGATATTCAGGTAAGCCTTCACCCTCGGTAGATAAGGAACGCAAATCACCAAAGCCTGCCGCTTGCGGCTGAAACTTAAACACTGCTATACCTGCAGTGAAATAAGGCGACCAATTATATTGCCGGCAAGCAGAAAAACCAGGATACATATATTCAATCATTAATGCTCCTTCTTGCAAAGGTGAAAAAAAACGCAAATTTCTTGGTTGAAGTGATGGCTTATTGTACAAATCATCTGCAGATAACTTGCCTTTATTGTAGGTCAGCTTCACAGCCCATTTTCTTGTGCGTTGATAGCGGATAAACAAACCATAATCATTATGCAAATTCTTAATTTGAAAAATGCCTTTTGAAAGATCTCCATAGTAATGACTTTCTCCCAACATGCCTCCGATTTCAAATGAAGAATAATATTTTGAAGGTGTATAAGTTTTTATCAAATCACTTTTCTGTGCAGAAATTTGATTGCAGATTAAGACTAATTGAAATATCAAAATTGCTTTTTTCATTTTTTAAAATTAGTTGAACTAATTCAAAATCAACAATCATACCTTTTTATTTTTTTAAACATATTCAAGTGTAGTTTTTTTATTTTCTTGAAAAATTACAACTTAACTTGCGCTCTAAATGAGATTATTTTTAATTTTATCCTTTTTAAATACTTTTTTCTTAAAAATGCTTGTAGCCCAATCTAATCAAGATTTGAGCATATTGCAACAACATTTTAGCGCAACTAATTTAGCTAAAGAAAATCATGCGAAAATTTTGCATTCGCATAATCCACTTACATTTCCATTCAGAGCAACGTTGTTTTTTTATCAACGAATTATTTCACCGCAATGGCAATCTGGCTGCCCACATTCGCCAAGTTGCAGTAATTTTTCATTGCAGGCTATCGCTCGTTTTGGATTAATAAAAGGTGTTGCTTTGAGTGCTGACAGGCTGATGCGCTGTTCTGGGGCAGGATTGAGAGATTATCCATCTTATCAGTTTGATTTTTTTACTGGCAAAGTTGATGACAACCCTGTGCAATATTATTGGAAGAAAAGAATAACAAAACACTAAATGAAACTGATAAAAAAAATATTTTTTGTCGGACTCTTTCTTTTTGCTCAAGCTGCTTTTGCACAGCAAGATTCAGTATTGCAAAAGTTTTCACCTGCATTTGCCGAACATCTTTTTAAAGGAAAATTGTACAATGACATTTATTCCTATCTCAATTTATTTCCACAAAATAATCAATCGGATTATTCATTAACTAAAGAAAAATTTTTGTTTGAAAAGCAAATTTATTCTGCAGAAAAAATAAAATGGCAACCAAGTTGTGATACTTGCTTTCATATGTTTCAACTATCTATTTACCAAAAGCTAAACCAATTGCATGCGGCGTACAAAATGGCTTCGGAAGACATCAATATTTTTTATGCTGATAAAAGCAAAGAAAAATTGTGGCTTAAAATATCGTTTAATCTTACACAACAAAATGCAATGAACGATGTGTTGTTACTTACCAAAAACTTAATGCAACACGATACCATTGCTTTCAAAAAAAATGAAAAAATATTTTCGGAACAACATCCAAAAAGTTTTAAAAACGCTATTGAAAATTTAGATGCTGCTTTTGAAAACATGCAATTGATTCCCCAAAAAAAACCTTGGAAAGCTGGATTGATGAGCACAATAATTCCTGGCAGCGGAAAAATGTATAATGGTCAAACATGGCAGGGAGTAAGCGTTTTGCTAACACTTTCAGTAATTGGTTTTCAGGCTTTTGATGGGTTTCATAAAAATGGAATTAACAGCGTTCGAGGCTGGGCTTACACAAGTTTGTTCAGTATTTTTTATGTTGGAAATATTTGGGGAAGTGTGGTTGGTGTAAAAGTTAAACAAAGAAAATCGTATGAAAATATTCATCGCAACTTGTTGGATAATGCTGACAAGTTGGTGGAGCAGTTTTAATTGCTCTGCTCAAATTATTGATGTACACAGCGTTTCGATGCAAACATTGCAATCGGAAGCAAAAATATTTTATGCAAAAAATGATAAAGACCGATTTGATTTTACTTTTGAAAAAATAAAAGATTTAAAAACAAGAGGATTGTTTACCGATGCTTTAGACAATTTGAAACGATTGGATTATGAAAATCTAGATGATGCAACGCAAGAAAAAATTTTAAGCCAGGCTATGTTTTGTTCCATTTTAGCCGATAAAAAAAACGATGCGATTTACTTTTTAACGCAATACAAAAACTATGTGAAAGATTCAACGCTGAATAAAAAAGCAGCTTACCTTTTCCCATTAGTTTATTTACAAAATGAAGATTGGGAGAATGCTTATAAAAGTATGTTGCTGCAAAGTGATTCAATAACAGGAAGAAAAATTGATAGCATTTGGCAAGTCAATTTTCCAACCTTTCGAAACCCCAAAACAGCAACCATATTGAGTGCTATCTTACCAGGAAGCGGACAATGTTATGCAGGTAAAGTTGGTTTTGGATTAATTAATTTATTAGGCATTGCAGGTTCGGGCTATTTTTTAGCTTGGCATTTTGTACATCATTATTATGCAATCGGTACAATTACTGGGGGCGGATTGTTCAGTAGATTTTATTTAGGCGGATTAAAAACATCAAGGAATTTTGTAGAAAAAAACAACTATAAAAAAGCATTTATCTTTAAGCAAAAAATGAGTTCTTATTGGATGAATTGTTTTCCTAATCGTAAATCAACAAATCTAAAATAAATTATGGCATTAATACTTCCTGTAAAAGGCATCAGTCCTAGGTTTGGCGAAAATAATTTTCTTGCACCTAATTCAACAATTGTTGGAGATGTAATCATGGGCGATGATTGTAGTGTGTGGTTTAATGCTGTGGTGAGAGGTGATGTGCATCAAATTCGCATTGGCAACAAAGTGAATATTCAAGATGGTGCGGTGATTCATTGTACTTATCAAAAGGCATTCACAACTATAGGCAATAACGTTTCAATTGGGCATAATGCTTTGGTGCATGGTTGCACTTTGGAAGATAATGTATTGATTGGCATGGGTGCCATTGTGATGGACCATGCTTTGGTAAAATCAAATTCAATTATTGCTGCAGGTGCTGTAGTGCTTGAAAATACTATTGTTGAAAGCGGATGTATTTATGCTGGTACCCCAGCAAAAAAAGTAAAAGAGGTTAATCCCGAGCAATTTGAACGGTTAGTAAAAGGTATTGCTGATAATTATCTGATGTATTCAAGTTGGCTTAAGAATAATTAAGTGTTTCGCATAATTCTAATATGCAAAACCTAATTAATTACTATTATTTCTTATCCTTAGGACGCAAGCTAAATACTGGTATTTCACTTTCGCCGATAATTTTTCTATCGGCTGCTGGCACTAAAAATTCACCAATTCCTGAATCGTTTTTACTCATGATAAAAATCAAATCGCATTGCATTTTTTTTGCATGACTGAAAATGGTCTTAGACAATGTGCTATTGCGGAAAGTTTTACTTGTAAAAACTATATTTTCTTTTTGCAATTTCAATTCAGTTTCACGAGATAAGTCATTCAATTTTTGAACATCGGCAACAAATTCATCAATCATTTCTGTAACAGAGAGTAAATGAATTTTTGCACCAAAAGTTTTTGCCCACTCAATGGCATAATCTACTTTTTGTCCTGTTTCTTTATCTACACTTAAAGGCAATAAAATATTACTGCAAACAGGTTTTTTCATACCCTTTCTGATAGTTATAACCGGGCAACTACTCTCATGAACAGTTCTAAAAGCATTAGTGCCTAATACATATTTTTCTAAACTTTTTAATCCTGTTGAACCATGAGTACCCATCACCACCAAATCAGCATTAACTTCTTGCGCTGCTTTATCAATTTCTTTGTACGATTTTCCTTCTACAATTTTCGTATCGATTTTTACACCCCAAAAATTTGAGTTATCCATAGTCATTTGTTGCATCTTATCATGAATTCCTTTTTCCAATAATTCACGATAGTTCATTACCTGCTGATTGCCAACTTGGTCAAATAATTCATATACGTGCAACAAAGTGATTTTTGCACCAAATTTTTTTGCAATAAACGCTGCATAATCCAAAGCCCCGAAAGAGATTTCGGAAAAATCGGTTGGCACTAAAATTCGTTTAATTGTAAGTTTCATAAAAAATGAGTTATAGATTTGAGACCGCAAAAGTAATCAAAATGAAAACAATTTTTCCTGATTCTGAACTGATTTTAAATAAAGATAACAGTATTTACCATTTGCATTTACAACCTGAAGATATTGCTGAAACCATTATCACTGTTGGTGACCCAGCCCGTGTAAAAGCTGTAAGCAAGTATTTTGATAATGTAGAAACAAAAAAACAAAACCGTGAATTCATAACACATACGGGTAATATTGGCAGAAAAAGAATTACTGTAATATCAACTGGTATTGGCACTGACAACATTGAAATTGTGCTGAATGAACTGGATGCATTAGCTAATATTGATTTAAAGAAAAGAATTTTAAAACCAAATCAAAAATTGTTGAATATTATTCGAATTGGTACTTCGGGTGGCTTGCGAAAAGAATTGGGTGTTGATACAGTTGTAGCTTCTGAAGCTGCCATTGGATTAGATTCGATGGCTAATTTTTATGCTTTTAATTATTCTAAAATTGAGAAAAAAAATCAATCAAATTTCGAAAAACATTTTGGGTTGCAAAATTATGTTGCAACAGGCTCAACTAAGTTAATACAACAGTTTTCATCGTTTTCGATTAAAGGAACAACTATTACTGCATCAGGATTTTATGCGCCACAAGGCCGACAATTACGTTATCGGCTTAAGTTTCCGAACTGGGTAGATGATTTAAAGAATTTTAAAACCAAACAAATTGCACCTGTTTCCAACTTCGAAATGGAAACATCAGGCATTTATTTTTTAGGCAGACTATTAAAGCATGAATGCTTATCGTTGAATTTAATTGTTGCCAACCGAGCTGCGAAGCAATTCAGTAAAAATTATCCTAAGAAAATGGATGAGTTAATTAAAAATGTATTAGAAAAAATATAAAAAATAAAGAGTTAGAGCTATTAAATTCTTTGAAACAAAAATCCCGAAGCAACTTTTAGGTTACTTCGGGATTTTATTATTTATTCTTTTGAATCTTTCTTCGATTTCTTTGGTTCTTTACCACCTTTAAGTGAGATAGTCAGTTTATCTTCTTTATCTTTTCTATCCACTAATAAAATATCTCCTTCTTTAGCGTTTAATGATAATAATTCTTCTGCTAATGGGTCTTCTAACCATTTCTGAATGGCACGATGCAAAGGCCTTGCACCATATTCAGGGTCGTAACCTTTTTCACCAACGAAATCTTTTGCTGCATCAGTTATTTCCAATTCGAATTTCAAATTCTGAATTCGTTTCAATAAACTTTCCAATGCAATATCAATGATGCTATGAATTTCTTTTTGTGTCAATGAATTGAACACAATCATTTCATCAATACGATTGATAAACTCTGGGGAGAATGTTTTGCGAATAGATTTTTCAATCACACCTTTTTGGTCTTCTTCTTTTCTGGCTTCTTTAGCCGAAGTACCAAACCCAACACCAGTTCCAAAGTCTTTCAATTGACGGACACCAATGTTTGATGTCATGATGATGATGGTGTTTTTGAAATCAATTTTTCTACCCATACCATCCGTTAAAATACCATCATCAAATACTTGCAACAACACGTTGAAAATATCTGGATGAGCTTTTTCAACTTCATCTAACAATACAACACTGTATGGTTTACGACGAACTTTTTCAGTTAATTGGCCACCTTCTTCATACCCAACATAACCCGGAGGAGCGCCAACCAAGCGGCTTACATTGAATTTCTCCATGTATTCACTCATATCAATTCTGATTAAAGCATCTTCCGTATCAAATAAATAACGAGCTAATGCTTTGGCTAATTCAGTTTTACCAACACCTGTAGGTCCTAAAAACAAGAACGTACCAATTGGTTTTTTAGGGTCTTTTAATCCAACACGATTGCGTTGAATAGCTTTCACCACCTTCATCACTGCTTCATCTTGTCCAACTACTTGTTTCACCAAGTCAGTTTTCATTTGCAATAATTTCTCACTTTCTTTTTGAGCAATTCGTTTTACCGGAATACCTGTTGACATCGCAATTACTTCGGCAATATCTTCTTCGGTAATTGGATAACGCATACTCTTACTTTCTTCTTCCCATTTTTTTCTGGCAGTTTCCAATTGTTCTTCCAACTGACGTTCTGTGTCTCTTAATTGTGCAGCTTTTTCATATTGTTGCGATTTTACCACCACATTTTTTTCTTCCTTAATATTCTCAATATCTTTTTCTAATGACAACACGTTGGATGGTACATGGATGTTTTTCAAATGCACTCTTGCACCTACCTCATCCAAAATATCAATCGCTTTATCAGGCAATAATCTATCAGTGATGTAGCGCACACTCATGGTCACACAAGTGTTGATAGCCTCATCATTATAAGTTACATTATGAAACTCTTCATAAGTGCCTCTTAAGTTCTTCAAAATCTCAACTGTTTCTTCAGGTGATGGTGGGTCAACAATTACTTTTTGAAATCTTCTATCCAAAGCGCCATCTTTTTCGATGTATTGACGATACTCATCTAATGTAGAAGCACCAATACATTGTAGCTCACCACGAGCTAAAGCAGGTTTGAAAATATTGCTGGCATCCAAGCTTCCACTTGCACCACCTGCACCAACAATAGTATGAATTTCATCAATGAATAAAATCACATCACGATTCTTTTCCAACTCGTTCATGATGGCTTTAATGCGTTCTTCAAACTGACCACGATATTTTGTGCCAGCTACCAATGATGCTAAATCTAACATCACAATTCGCTTATTGAATAAAACTCGGCTTACTTTTCTATGCACAATTAATCGAGCCAAACCTTCGATGATAGCGGTTTTACCAACACCAGGTTCACCAATTAAAACCGGGTTGTTTTTCTTTCTACGAGATAAAATTTGCGAAACCCTTTCTATTTCTTTTTCTCTTCCTACAATTGGGTCGAGTTTATCTTCTTCGGCTAATTTGGTAATATCTCTACCGAAATTATCTAATACAGGTGTTTTAGATTTGTTATTGCCTGGTGATTTTTTTGCAGCACCCATGCCGCCCGATTTTGGTTCATCATCAAAATCATCATCATTTCCTTCGCCCGAAATATCATTTTTAATTTCTGGCGGTGTGTCATTACTCATCATACCTAATTCATTTTTAAATAGTTCATAATCCACATCATAATTGTTCAACAATTGTGTTGCAATATTGTCTTTATTTTTCAAAATTGACAACAACAAATGTTCGGTACCAATCATATCGCTGCGGTGTGCTTTAGCTTCTAACATAGCCAGTTTCATTACCTTTTCAGCTTGCTTGGTCAATGGCAAATTGCTGGCATTAGGTGTTACAAAACTTGATTTTTCTTTTACCGAATTTTCTAAATTCTTTCTCAAATCCGAAATTTCAACTTTTAGTGATTTCAGGATTTTTATTGCCAATCCGTCACCATCTCTTATCAAGCCTAATAACAAATGTTCGGTGCCAATAAAATCGTGTCCTAATCGCAAAGCCTCCTCACGGCTATAGTTGATAACCTCTTTTACTTTAGGCGAAAATTTTGCTTCCATGTTTTTTTAATATTTTGTGTTTCAAAAAAATAAAATAAATCTGATATATATAAGACGTAAAAACACGTAAAAATGTTTCATGTTCTTAAAAATATTTTTTCATCTTTTTAAATTCATTATTTTTGCGCTTTAAAAAAATATTGAAATAAAGGTAGGCTTGCGATTTGGAAATATGTAATAAAGCTATACTTTTACGCCACTTGTTTATTAACAGCATTAAAGTTAATTGTATGAAATTTTTTATCGACCGTCAAGAAAAATATTGTTTGCTGGCTTTATTAGAAGAGAAATTAAACTCCATCAATGCCACACAATTTAAAACTGAATTAGTAACCCTGCACGCCGAAGGTGTTAGAAACATGGTATTAGATTTAACCAAAGTTTCTTTTGTAGATTCAAGCGGATTGAGTGCATTGCTGGTTGGAAACCGTGTATGCAAGCAGGCTAATGGCACTTTTGTAATGGCAGGTGCTAACGACAATGTGATGAAACTAATTAAAATATCACAATTGGACAGCATCTTGCAAATTGTTCCAACTGTATCTGAAGGTATTGATATGGTGCTGATGGATGAAGTGGAAAGAGAATTTGACAACGACAACGAAAACTAATTTGAACCAGTAAAGATTTTTCTTTATCAAAAAAAAATCCCGAACTCTGATAACAGGTTTCGGGATTTTTTCGTTAGCGTATTATATCACCGGCAAATTATTCCTTCACCACTTTTCCTCTCCACACTACCCCACTCTCTTGCACTTCGATAAAATATATTCCTTTGGGCTGTACCGATAAATCAATGCTGAATTGATTTCCATTTTGGTTTTGTTTTTCCATTACCGTTTGACCAGTGAGGTTGATTAATTTGATGTTTGCATTCACTAATGACTGCTGACTAATCACTAATGCATAGTTGTTGGTCGGGTTAGGATAAACTGATAAAGAATTATCATTAAACGAATTAATATTTTTAATGCCTGACGCTAAAACAGTTGTAGTATCAGCTACCCAGCCAATAAATAATGGATTCAGTTGATGATCTATTACCTTGGTTTTGTTGGCGTTAAAATCAAAAATCAAATTGCCGCCGGCAGTTGCTTTTGTTTTAAAAGTAAGCATCCCAATTATGCCATAGCCACTGGTATCTGTTTGATTGGTTCTTACTATGGTTGCATCAATCATGTTTTCAGCAGGAAGATTTTTTTGAAATGGCAAAAACTGATTGCTTGATTTTATCCAACTATTTGAAAAATCAATAGAAACACTATTGGCATCAATTTGATTGCCATCATACAGAATACTGAAAGCTGCTCCATATACAGCACTCAAAGGATTGTTGACATCACCAATTAAAACAGGAACTGAATAGGAAGAATTAGGCAAAATGGTTGCCGGTATACTATTGTACATAGCGCTCTTCAGCATGTATCTGTTTCCAATATGGTATACCAACTTAGTTATGAAATTGCAAGGTGAGAAAGTTGAAAAGCATAAGATAAAGCAATAAAATAAAAGCATAGCCCCAGCTGGTACTCTTTAGTAGCACAGGATGGAAGCGTAGGAAAAGAATATCTTCGTGTGTTTATTAAGGACACCAACCGAGGCAAAAAGAAATTGAAAAACTAACTATTAAAAACAAAAAAAATGAGGGCAGCCATTTTCACCATTCTGTTTTTAGCAACCATAGTTGTTAAAGCACAAAACATTTACACCAAAACATTTGGAAACAGCAAGGAAAAACCCATTATTTTTCTTCATGGTGGACCTGGTTATAATTGCGCAAACTTTGAAGCTACTACTGCACAACAATTGGCAGACAATGGTTTCTTTGTAATAGTGTATGACCGACGTGGCGAAGGACGAAGCAATGATGCTAATGCTAAATTTACTTTCAAAGAAACTTTCGACGATTTAAACGCTATTTATAAAAAATTCAACCTCAGCAAAGCAACTTTAATAGGGCACAGTTTCGGTGGTATTGTAGCAACACTTTTTGCTGAAACTAATCCTGCAAAAGTGCAATCAATAATATTAGTAGGTGCGCCTGTTTCTTTGCAAAAAACTTTTAAAAACATTATAGAAAAGTCAAAAAACATTTACAAAACTAAAGGTGACCAAGTAAATCTAAACTACATTACCCTACTTGAAAGTATGGACACAACAAGTATTGATTACAGTTCTTATTGTTTTATGCATGCTATGCAAAATGGTTTTTATTCGCCTAAAAATCCAACTGCTGAGGCTAAAAATATTTATTCAAAATTCGGAACAGATAGTATATTGATAAAGAATGCTTCGCAAATGTCGTATGAAGCACCACAAGGTTTTTGGAAAAATGAAAAATATACCACTATCGACCTTACCAAACATTTGCAAGCTTTACAAAGGCAGCAAATAAAAATCTATGGGCTTTATGGTAAAGACGATGGGCTTTACTCGGTTCAACAAGTTACCGATTTAGAAAACTTAATTGGTGTAAGTAACTTAAAATACTTCGACAACTGTTCTCACAATGTTTTCATCGACCAACAAAGAGCATTTATTGACGCTTTAAAAATGTGGACGAAATAAAACATCGCCACTCATTCTTAGCAATGGAATAAAGCGTAGGAAATGATAAAACCCAAAGCATATTCTTTAGACGCCAAAATAGGGAAACCAAAAACTAAGCAGATTAGAACTTGTCAATTATTTTGAATTGTGAAAGTAAGCCCTATTGCTTAAGCCAACTAAAACTTTATTTCAATATTTCCAATGAGGCTTTAAAAGTATTTACCTTTGCCCATCTTAATTTTTTTTACGATGAACAAACTATTTATACTTTTATTTTTCAGCAGTACATCTTTTTTTGCTTCGGCACAATCATTCAAACTTAACTGGTCAGCCGCTTTAAAGGGTGGTAACGTGGCTAATGTATCGTGCACAGCTATTGACAAAAACAAAAATGTATATTCAGTAGGTTTTTATGACGGCACTACTGATTTTGACCCGGGTCCCAATACGTATAATCGTACTTCTATCATCTATAATACACAATCAACCGAAGATATTTTCATCTCGAAGTTAGATTCCAACGGCCGCTTTCGATGGGCATTATCATTTGGCAGCAACTCTTATGATATGGCAAAAAAAATAGTGTTTGATGATTCGATGAATTGCTACATCATCGGCACCTATGTAAGCACTATTGATTTTGACCCTAGTGCTGTTGTTTATAATTTATACAGCTTTAGCCAAACCACCACCGCATTCATTTTAAAATTAGATTCAGGAGGAAATTTTAAATGGGCTAAAGGTTTTGGTGCTTCACAATTGACTTCAATCAACGATATTGCCTTAGATAAGTTCGGCAATTTTTATGTAACAGGAAGCTTTGCCGGTGTTGGTGATTTTGACCCTGGTGCAACACACGATTCATTGACTTCTACTTATCCATTTGGCAATCATCAGGATGCTTACATTTCAAAATTTGATTTGAATGGGAATTTTAAATGGGTGAAGCAGTTTGGTAGTGTGTATGATGATTACGGAGTAAGCCTTTCTGTTGAATCTACCAACATTTATGCAACAGGAAATTTAACCAACGGCAACAATGATATAACCACCTTCATCTGCAAGTTAGATTCGGGCAAACATATACACTGGTTAAAGCAAATTCAACCAAGTATTTACGATACACATCCATTAATCACCGTTGATCAATTGGGCAACAGTTATATATCGGGCTCTTACTACGACACTGTTGATTTTGACCCTGGCCCAAATGTTTTTAATTTAAATGTGCTAGTGCCTAACAGTACTTCATGCAGTAATGCTTATATTCTGAAATTAGATTCAGCTGGCAACTTTATGTGGGCTAAAGATATGGGAGCGAAAAAAAACAACAAAGGTTTTTCTTCCTCATCAACTACTGCCTGCCAAAGTATTTATCTGGATAAAAGCGGTAACTTATTCACTAGCGGAGCTTTCAGCACTTGGGCCGATTTTAATCCCGATACTGCTTCCTTTATTTTAAATGCACCAACTAATTCTCCCAATGGATTGTTCATTTCAAAATGGGATACCGGTGGACACTTCATCCTTGCCAAAGCAGCGTTTGGAGTTAATTATTGCAACGCCAGCAGCGTTTTTACCGACGGTAACAATGTTTATTTAGGTGGAAATTATTTAACCAAAATCAATTTGAATGTCAACGGTGGTTATGATACACTCATTGGCTATGGCTTTTGGGGAAGCGGCAATGGATTTATTGCCAAATATGCACCTTGTAATACAACCTATAGTAACTCAAATATCATTGCCTGTGATTCAACTAAATTTATGAATGCTACAATTAAATCATCAGGCACTTATACTTTCCAATTGCTAAACAGTACTGGTTGCGATAGCATCATCACTCTAACTGCTACAATTAATAAAAGTAAAACCACTACCCTTCATAAAATCATTTGCGCTGGCAGTTATTACATTTTCAACGGACACAATATTTATCAGGCAGGCACTTATAAAGATACTTTACTCACACAGCATGGTTGCGATAGTTTGATAAGCTTAATATTGAGCGTTAACAATTTACCTGTGCTTCAAATCAATGCTACTCAAAACCCTTTATGCCTTGGCGACATCGACACTTTAACTGTTTCGGGTGCCACCACTTATCATTGGTTACCCACTTCATTAGGCAACAATCCAACGGTATATGTAACCCCGACTGACACCATAAAATATTATGTGCAAGGCACTAAAAATGCTTGCAATGGTTATGATTCTATCACCATCAATGTTGTGAATTGTAACACTGGAATTGATGCAATAAATTCATCAAACAGTAAAATGCTCATAGTTCCCAACCCTTGTACAAGTTGCGAAATTAGAATAGCTTCCAATTGCAATTCAACATTTCAGATAACTGATTTATTAGGCAGAACAATTAATGCACAGTTTGAAAGAACTGCGAAAGGCTATTCCATCAATATGCTGAACGCAGGCAATGGAATTTATTTTATCCGAAATTGCAAAACTGGTGAAGTGTTAAAATTCGTGAAAGAATAAAGTTTTTTAAATGAATACTTCTAAAACACAAGATGAACGAATTGCAAAAATGATTTTTGCTTCGGTATATCCGCTCTACATTAAAAAATTAGAAAGCAAAGGCAGAACCATAGCTGAATTAAATCAGGTAATTGAGTGGTTAACTAATTACGATGCACAAGCCCTAAAAACATTGATTGCTGAAAAAGCAACTTTTGAAACTTTTTTTAAACGAGCCCAACTAAACCCTCATGCAAAACTGATTACAGGTGTGATTTGTGGGTATAGAATTGAAGCCATTGAAAACCCATTAACCCAGCAAGTAAGGTATCTGGATAAGTTGGTAGATGAATTAGCCAAAGGTAAAAAAATGGAAAAGATTTTAAGAGGTTAGTAAACTATGCCTAGGTTCTTGTTGCACATACATCTATTATTCATTTCGGTAAGTGAGGTCACTAACCAAATCATTTGTAAAACTTTATAGAGATGATTACCATCTTAAATTAAATACCTTCGCTGAATGATTCCTTCAGATTTCAGTAGTATTAAAATAGGCGAAATAAACAAACTGCAAGTGCTTAGAGTATCGCCACAAGGGCTTTATTTAGGTTTTGAAGAAGGTGTTAATTTGTTATTGCCTAACAAATATGTACCTGCAAATACAGCAATTGGTAATATGCTGGATGTGTTTGTTTATACCGATTCAGATGACCGATTGATTGCTACAACCCTTGAACCACAAATAAAATTGAATGAAATTGGAGTGTTGAAAGTGAGGGAGGTAAATGATGTTGGCGCATTTATGCAGTGGAATATTGAAAAAGATATTTTGGTGCCTTACCGAAATCAGAAACATAAACTGATGGCTGGCAAATCATACCCAGTGTATTTATATCTGGATAATAACACTAACCGATTGGTGGCTACTGCTATGTTGGATAAATTTTTGAGTAATGAAAATTTAGCTATCAAACCAGGTGATGAAGTGGATTTAATAATTTACGAACACACTGATCTGGGTTTTAAAGTAATCATCAATAATCAACATTTGGGTTTGTTGTATCACAATGAAATTTTTCAGTCAATTGCCGAAGGAAATTGCATGAAAGGTTATATCAAAACCGTTCGTGAAGATGGTAAGATTGATGTAAGCCTGCAACCACAAGGCTTTAAACATATTGATAGTTTCACCGAAAAAGTGATGAGCTTTTTGCAAAAAAACAATGGCAAAATGACTTTAACAGACAATAGTTCGCCCGATGAAATTAAAGAGCAATTAGGCATGAGCAAAAAACAATTCAAAAAAGCAGTAGGTATTTTATACAAGGCGCATAAAATAAAGCTAGAGGCTGATTGCATACTATTAGCAGTAGAACAATAGTGATGAATTAATGCAAGACATTAACCATTTCTGAATAAAATTTTATAATAGCTATTTTCTGCTTGATTTTAACAACAATAAGTTAATGCTTTCACAAAAGTAGATTGCTGTATTAATAGCATCTATCTTGTATCATTCACTTACTCTTAAATTATTTCTATGCCTTCATTAGCTGCTATATCCACCATTGATTTTACATTTAAAGTCAATCAATCTGCAGTGAAGGAATATGCCAAACAATTGTTTGCACCTTCGTTTCCGCAAGTGGAACGCATGATTAGTGCATTTGATAATACGGAAATAAAAACACGAAACTTCTGTAAGCCGCTTGATTACTATGCTTCGGTGCATGCCTTTCAAGAACAAAATTCCGAGTACATTAACATCGCTTTGGAATATTCGGTGAAAGCAATTGAACAAAGCATTGCCGAAGCCAACATTAAAAAAGAAAGCATCACCGATATTATTTTTGTTTCTACCACGGGGCTTGCAACGCCCAGTTTAGATGCTTTAATCATTAACCAAATGCAATTGAACAGAAACATCAGTCGCACACCTATCTTCGGATTAGGGTGTGCTGGCGGTGTGGCAGGTTTTGCAAAAGCTAATATATTAGCAAAAGCAAATCCTGATGCTGTTGTTTTATTAGTAGCTGCCGAATTATGTTCGCTTACTTTTTTAAGAAACGATTATAGCAAAAGCAATTTCATAGGTGCCAGTTTGTTTGCCGATGGAGTGGCTGCTTGTATCATTACTGGTGATAATCATCACAACAAAACACTCAACAAGTTTTCTTTCATTAGCACTCAAAGCAATTTGTATTACAACACACTGGATGTGATGGGTTGGGAGTTTTTAGATAAAGGATTTAAGGTGTTGTTTTCGCAAGATATTCCAACTATTATTGCTGAAAATGTAGGCGATGATGTGAATGCTTTTTTGAAAAAAAACAAGGTTGAACTATCTCAAATAAAAAACTTTATTTTTCATCCGGGCGGTAAAAAAGTTTTAACCGCTTATGCCGAAGCATTGAAAGTAGAAGGTGATTTTTTGAAAAATACTCGTGAAGTGATGAATGACAATGGCAACATGAGCAGCCCAACGGTGTTATATGTATTGGAACGATTTTTTAAACAAGGTTTTGAAAATGGTTATGGCTTAATGGTTGCCATGGGACCAGGCTTTTCGAGCGAAATGATTTTATTAAACCTTCACAAACAATAACATGATTTTCCTCTTATTTTTTTTGTCGCTGGTGGCTTTGCGAATTGGCGAATTGATATTGTCTAACAATAATGAAAAATGGTTATTGGCAAATGGTGCTGTGGAATATGGCAAACAACATTACCCTTGGATGATTGCTTTGCACACCTCTTTTTTCATTGCCTTGTTGGTGGAATATTATTTTCAATCAACTCACTCGTGCAACTTTTATTTGCTGTTTTTATTTTTTGTTTTAACTGCGCTAAAATTACTGGTGGTAAAAAGTTTGGGGAAATATTGGACTACGAAAATCTATCGCATTCCAAATACTGATTTAGTAAAAAATGGAGTGTATAAATATTTCAAACATCCTAATTATGCTATTGTAGTTTTCGAAATTGCTATCATTCCGCTGATGTTTCATTTATATTTTACTGCCATTGTTTTTTCAATTCTTAACACAGCCATGCTGTATGTTAGAATTTCGGAAGAAAATAAAGCACTAAAATAATAATATTAGTATGCACTCTAGATGGAAGTTAAGTTGTTGTCGCCAAACAGAAACGAGAAAAGAGTATTGAGTTTAGTAATCTGCATTGGTCAATAATGTTCTGGCTGTTGGATTAATTTTTTTTAAAAATTACCAATAGATTTAAACCCCAAATACATTTGCAAGTCATAGAACACATCTACAAACAATTTTTAAACAACAAATTTTTTTAATCATGAACAGCAAACATCTTTTTATTGCGCTTTGCTTCGCTGGTTTGGCAGGAGCAACTTTATTTACCACTTCTTGCAAAAAAGTAAAGTCATCTATCAGCGAAAACGAAGTATCGGCAGCCACCGATAATGTAACCGCCGATGGTACTTCACAAGAGTCACAAAATTTAGCCGAACAAGCCCATTTGTTGGGTAACGGTAGTGCATCCCTTCGCCTTGCCGATGCCAGCAACTTATTATCTTCTTGTGCAACTATTACCATTGATACATTAGGTACTACAGATACCATGACTATTGACTTTGGCTCAACACCATGTATGTGCCATGACATGCGCTATCGCGAAGGAAAAATGATTGTTTCATATACTGGCAAATATCATTCACCTGGTGCTGTTATTGATATTCATTATAGTAATTATTCGGTTGGTCCATCAGCTACCGACCTTTATAGCATTGGCAACTCAAGCAATAAGCACATTGTAAATAATGGCTTCAATGGTTCAGGATTTATGAGTTGGAATGTAACTTCATCTATGTCCATTACTAAGCCAGCAGGCGGCGGTACCATTACTTATAATGAAAGTAAAGTCAGAACTCAAATTGCTGGTATTGCTACTTCTTATTCTTCAACTAACAAATTTGATATTTCAGGCACGGCAAGTGGCACTGCGGCTAATGGTACTGCATTCACTGCTTCAACAGCTTCAGGTAAAGATTTGATAAGGGATATGAGTTGCCGTAAACATTTTACGCAAGGTGAGTTAGATATTACGCCATCGGGCGCATCAACCATTGCTATTGATTTTGGCAGTGGCACTTGCGACAATCAAGCTACTATAACTAGAAATGGCGTAACAAGAACAATTACTTTGAGATAATTTTTTTTCTTACTTAAAAGCCCAAATCTTTAAAGGTTTGGGCTTTTTTTTTGCAAGGAATGCTTGTTACATTTACACTTGAAATTTTGCCCTTGTGACGAAAGGCGGAAGCAAGGCTAAAGTAAAACTTTAACTCAACAACATTAATTCACAAGGCATTTTAAACATTAAGAAATGGACAAAAATAATCTGACAAAAGAGTATAGTAATGATGAAATTGTTGTGGTTTGGCAATCGGGCAAATGCATGCATTCGGGTAATTGTGTACACCATTTACCAGCTGTTTTTCATCCCAAAGAATCGCCATGGATACAAATAGGACAAGCCAACTCAGATGAAATCAAGGAAGCGGTGGCAAAATGTCCATCAGGGGCTTTAGCCCCATTGATATTTTTCTTTCCAAATGCACAACGGGTTAAATTAGTATTTAAGCCAGCATTGGTGTTTGTTCACCAACGATTCAATTAAGTTGTCGGAGGACAAACTCCGACAACGGCTCAAATTCCATTTACACAATCTAGTTTACACTCTCCTTACATTTGACCAATGTTAAACCAACCACGACCGATTGCGACTTACATTTGACCAATGTTAAACCAACCACGACCAATGTTAAACCAACCACGACCGATGTTAAACCAACCACGACCGATTACAACTTACATTTGACCAATGTTAAACCAACCACGACCGATTGCGACTTACATTTGACCG
>CANFST010000033.1 GCA_947449695.1 Chitinophagales bacterium | reverse complement strand
TAATTAGTAGTGCCTGGTGTTAATGAACTTGGTGTTGGTGCTGTTGCACTGCCAGTTCCACCTGTTGCAACTGTATACCACATCAAACTTACACCTGTTGCTGTTAACTGTGAAGTAGTAGCATTTTGACAATAATTCACATTCGAAACTGTTGGATTTGATGGCAAAGCATTTACAACCACATCAACCTGTGCACGATTACTTTCACAACCGGTAAGAGTTTGTGAAACCCAATAAGAAACTGCTGGAGCTCCAACTGTTGCAGTTGAAGGTGTTGGTGCAGTTGAAGAACCAGTGCCTGACTGAAGCGATGTATAATATAAAAGATTTGTACCTGTTGCTGAAATAGCTGTAGCAGAAGCATTTTGGCAGTAAGTTACAGGCGTAGTTGTGGTAGGTAAAGTAGCACTACCTTGACCTAATTGAAAATAGATAGTAGGTATAGTTGATGTTGTTGTATCATTTACACCATAAACTGTACAACCAGTTGTTGTAAAGTTTTGTGTACTTACAGCATAATCCCAAACACCACTTGTAGGGAAGTTATAAATCCCTGCTACTACATCAGTGTTTGTTATACCCGCATCAACATCAGTTGATTGGTAAGCAACTGTAGCATTATATGTGGAAGGACGTGGCACGGATACAAAATTAAATGCCCATGTTACATTTACATTTTTTGCATTAAGAATACAACTTGAAGTATATGAAGTGCCTGAAACAGCAGATGCTTTGATCGCACCAGCTTTTGTTACACTTGGATAAGAAAAAGTATAAGGAGAATAATGTGATGAAGTACCATAACCCAAATCAAATTTAACACTCACATTTGTTCCTGTTGGAATTGGTAATTGTAAATTTCCATTCACATAGTTAGTAGAGCTACCACCTGTAATTGTTCCACCAGTTGAAACAACCAATGTATTTGAACCTGTTGAAACAACACCTGATGTCAATGTTACTGATGCAGTAGTAACACTATTTGTTAAAGTTACACCAGCCGCATTATTAATGGTTAAAGAATTTACAGTTGAAGGTAAGGCATTACCAGTAACTTGAGCTAAGGTGCCAGTGTAAAAATAATTTGCACCAGCATCAAATGTTCTCACGTCTGTTTGAACTGCTCCTGACAGATTGAATGCTCCTGAAACCAAACCGTTTGGTTCAGCAGTTTTTAAAGTAGCGCCGCTATTTAAAATAAATACGCTATAACCGATACCATTGCTATAATGATGATAAGTTCCAAAATTGATTGTTGCGCCTGAGTTTACAATAACTGAATCAGCATAAATATCACCATTCAGAGTTAATGTACCAGAGTTAACTGTAATTTTTCTGTAGGTGCCAGAATTACCTGATAAGTTACCAATTGTAGTATTTGAACTAACATCTAAATCACCTAAAGTTGGAGCAAATTGAATACTTCTATACAAACCTTGATAAGGCGCCGCAGCAATTCTTGTGATGGTTGAATCAGCGTTCATACCAGTAACTGCAATTACATCCACATTTCTTTGATATGGTGGGCGTTGGTAAGTAGTAATTGTTGAATACTTATCTACAATTCTATAAATAAATGAGTTATAAGTAGGGCTTGCAGCAGTACCAGCTGTAGCAGCATTACCTGCAGCTACATATAATTCGATATATCCTCTATGATTTTTTTTACCAGTAACATAAATAAATCCTCTGTCAGCACTACTTACTTTAGCTTGAATTCTACCTGCATAAGTCCAGTTACCGCCAGTTGTTGAACGATAATATTTTAATAAACCAATTGAATCAGTTGCAGCACCACCTTGTTCGCATGTTTGATACATCAAATCAGGACCTGCAACATTTGGGTCAATATCAAACAAAACAAAGCCATCTGATTTTGAATTAATACTTGTAGCAGTTAAACTTGGAATACCCGGAAAAGCAATATCGCAAGGTGAAACTGGTGTAGTAGTTGGCAATCCTGATATGTAAGCACCATTACTTCCAACAGTTGCTACACCAAATATATTACCTTGCGCAGCACTAAAATATAATTGATTTTGAAAAATAAGATTGTATCGCGAATTAATTAAAGCACCACCACTAGTATTGGCATTTGAAAATATTGTAGTGCCATTTTGAGGAGAGATACTACCCGAACCAGGGAAAGGAATCATGTTTAATCCAATATTATTTCCACCTGGATTACCTGAGCAATAAATATTTACTCCATCAGATGATGCTGCACGCCAATCAGACAAATAATATGTTGCTGATACAGCAGCTCTACTATCAACAGCACCATTATTAGTTACAATGCCTACTGTTTTTTCAATGCCAGTTGAGGTACCCACGTTGGCACCTTCTTTTGCATTATAACCTACTGCCATTAAATATTTGGTATCTGGTGTTAAATTCATACCACCATGATTGGTTTTTGAATTATCCATCATAGCTCTGTTACTGCTTGTTGAACCAGTAATTGGCGTTGCAGATGTACTTAACAAAGGAAGTCTTCTTGCTGAAGAAGTATCAACGATACCTGCACCCCAGTTAGAGGTTGTTACAACCCATTGACCATTGGTAGTGTTCCAGATTTTTAACTCATCCAAATTGATTGGAGATGCTCCATTGGATGCCATGTTTTTAACACAACGATTAACTACGATAGAACCTGGCTGAAAAGCAGTTTGTGCTTTCAGAAGTGTTATACTGCTAATCAGTAGCATAACAGCTAAAAAGGTTTTAAAAAGGTGAAATTTTAGTTTCATACAATGTTTGATTTGATTTATTTTTTGTGGTGCAAAAGTCCGCATCGAACATTGTTTAAAAGAGAAAAGCACAATAAGGCTGCATGAAAAAAAAGTAAACCGAACTCTAATAAATAAAAATTTCAAGTTAATGATTTTAAGAAAAAGATAGAGTTGTTAATATTCAATTAGTAATCACTTAAAACAACTATAATACTTAAAAGAAAAGACTACATTCATCGCCATAATACATTTGCACACAAATCAAAAACAAAAAAAGTATTTCAACATGAAGCAAAAAATTACATTTATTTTATCTACCATTTTATTGGTATTTGCATTGCAAACAAGCCATGCACAAACAGTTTATTTATTAAATGAAAACTTTGATGCAATCAAAGCAACACATTTAGATAGCTTGCCAACAGGATGGCATTACTCACGTCCGTTTTATGCTAACAACATGTCTCCAGGATGGTTTGTTGATACTTTAAGAACAAATTCAGCTCCTTTATATTCACAAGGCGGTTATGGAACTCCTCCTGATACAGCTTCAGGATTTGACCATGTTGTAATCAGAAATAATTTAGATTCAACTGGTACTTATGAATTATTTGCTCCAAGTGTTTCAACTACAGGCAAAACTGGTATTACAGTTAGCTGGGGTTCAAGAACAACTGCAAGTTTTACAGGTGGTGGTTCAACAACTGCTACATTATCTTTTTCAGTTGATAATGGTTCAACTTGGGATACTGTTGCTTATACTCGTGTAATACCTGATGGAGCTTGGCATTTAACTAATAATGCTACTCCTATTGCTTTACCAACTAAAGCAGAAAACAAAGCTTCTTTAATTTTGAAATGGACATGCAACATTATTAATAGCTCAAATGGAACTTTAAGATTGGATGATATAATTGTTAAAGGAACAAATGGCGGAAGTGGTAGTGGAGTTAATAATGTTTATGATAATAACGCTTTTGAAATTTATCCAAATCCAACTTCAGATAAATTTATTATTACTTCTACTTTGAAAAATGTAAACAAAGTAAATATCATTAATATGATTGGTCAAACAGTTAAAACTATTGATAACTGTACTTTCCCTGTTACTATTGAACGTAATAATTTGAATAGTGGTATTTATTTTATTCAAATTTCGAATCAACAAAATCAAATTGTTGCTAACAAAAAATTGATTATCGAATAATATAATTTTAAACAATAAAAAAAGGTTGATACCAAATAGTATCAACCTTTTTTTATTTAATTTGTATAATGAAAAATTTTATAAAAATCTTATTGCTCAGTTTGTTCATTGCCAATTTTAATTGCATGGCTCAAACTGATACTTTTAAAGTGATGAGTTATAATGTTTTGAACTATGGCGATAATTGTCAAAATCCGCCGGCATTAATGCATCCTCATTTAAAAAACATTATTCAGTTTACTCAACCCGATTTATTAGGATTAGTAAAATTACAATCTATCAAATTTAATGCTTCTGATTTCTATGACCTCTCTCCTATTGGCTTTGCAGATAGTATTGAAAAATACGCTTTAAATGCAGCCCTGCCAAATACATATACCCATTGCAGTTTTACAAATGCTACTCAAAGTTCAACAATTTGTGTCTTGTTTTACAACAAACATAAGTTCGGATTTGAAAACATTAAAACACTTTGTACGAATACCGAAGATTTTAATCTGTTTAAATTATACCTTCAAGATACTATGTTAGCCCGTGTTCATGATACTACATTTTTGTATGTTGTATTAGGTCATACGCAGTCAGGAAATAACACTTCCACTCGTGATGCACAAGATTCCATGATTATGCATCAGCTAAAAAAACAATTTTATCCATTGCCCAATATTATTTATATGGGTGATTTTAATACCAGCACCAGTACCGAGTTTGGTTATAACCTAATAACTCATCAAAGTGATACAAACTATCTTTTTTATGACCCTCCTTTTAATATAGACCATCATTTAACCTATCCACTCAATTGGGGAAACAATCCAAGCAGTTGTGCTGCCTATTTAACCACCTCTACTCGTCAATCAGCTTCTATTCCTAACACTTGTGGCACATCAGGTGGAGGGAAAAACTGGTATGATCATATTTTATTATCTAATTATATTAAAAGTGGCAGCTATAATATTTCTTATTTACCCAATTCTTATCACACAGTGGGCAATGATGGTCATCGGGTGGGTATCTCAGTAAATGATAGCAGCTCAATTAAGAATACTTCTGCTCCTAGCGTTGTGGTGAATTCAATGTTTCAGTTTTCGAATAAATATCCTGTTGCCGCTAAATTAGTTTATCAATATAAAAACTCAATGCCTGCAACAGGTATTGCAAATGTTGGCAATTCGGAAAGCAATAATTTAGATGAAGTGGAAGTGTATCCTAATCCAACAAATCAGTCATTTGTGATCAGTCATTTGTCATTAGTCAATACAATTGAGATGCGAAATTTATTGGGGCAACCAGTAAAAAAAATGGAAGCTATTTTTTCTAATGATTTACGAATTGACACCCACGATTTACCCAATGGTATTTACTTTTTGACAATAAGCAATCAAAGCCACATTCGCACAATAAAAGTGGTGAAAAATGCACAATAAGAATTGACAAGAAAAGTTTACCAAACTTTTGATTATTAATTATCATCTTTTTTGTTTTCCCATTTCACAAAAGCAGCTCTAACAGGCGATGGAAAGGGCTTCGCTTCTCCTTTTAAACCATACCACAATACTTTATTTAGTTCCAAATCGGGCACACGGTCTTCGCCTTTAAAATCAAATAATTCAGAACGTTTTTGCCATTCGTTCATGGCAATATTTTTTTCGTGTAAATCAATTTCGCATGGCACCGATTGAAACGGTACATGAAAAACACTATCAGTGAAACATCGCCACATAGGCTCTGCCGCTGCATCATATTGCGTCATCGGTGGCATTCCTAAAATTAATTCCATCGTTCTTAAAACAGATGAAGTGGAATACATGGTGTGGTCAACAAAATTTGTTTTCACTTTTCCACCAGCCACGTAAACTGGCGAACGATGAGCATCTACGTGGTCAGGACCATTTTGTGCATCATCTTCTAAAATGAAAACTACACTTTCATTCCAAATAGAACTATGGCTTAAATAATCAACAAACAAGCCAGTTGCTAAATCATTATCAGCCACGTATGCAAAAGGTGTAGGTGCATTTTTTCGCAAACCTTCGGTGTGGTCGTTTGGAAATCGGAGCGAATTAAATTGTGGCACTTGATGGATAGCCAACAATGAATCAAAATCATTTTTCCATTGCTGAAATCTTGTAGTGTCTGCTACTGCTGGATTCCAGCCCGTGTAATTTTTGCAAAGATGATTTTTTAAAACAGGAATATTGGGTTTAAAATTATCGGCAAATTCGCCATAAGTGCGATAACTAACTTTTTGTCGGCTACACAAATCCCAAATAAAACCACCTCTGTTATTCGCAATTTCACGATTGCCTTCGGCATCATAACTGCCGCCTCTTCCACCATAAGAGGTAGGCCAAGTTTTTTCTAAATAATCGGTGGCGTAAGCACCCATGCTCCAATTGTGCCCATCAGCACTCACTTCGCCATCTACATAAAAATTATCCAACAGCGCAAATTGCTTTGCCAAAGCATGTTGATTAGGTGTGTAATGTTTACCAAATAAAACCAACAAAGTATCCCCATTACCTTCTTTTACATCACCCAACACTTGGTCGTAAGTTCTGTTTTCTTTGATGATGTAGAACACATATTTTATAGGTGAAGAATTACCAACTTTGTTCGGAATCGGGCTTCCATTGCCACTTGCCATTGTTTCTTTTTGTTTGGTATAAGGTGAATTGACATACGCCATTTTTGAATATTCGCTCAATTCCTTTTCATTTGGCACAGAAAAAATACTCATCGTTCCTTTGAACAAACCGCCGATGTATTCAACTTCTTGCGGCTTCTCATTATCCGATTTTTGATAGGTGGCTTTCTGTTTTTTGTTGATAGGATTTGGTCCATGTGGATTTGCCTTGGATGAAAAACCTTTGCCATTACACACCCAAATTTTATCATCAATCACTTTTACATTGGTCGGATACCAACCAGTTGGAATGAAGCCTTTGCCTTTGCAGCTGCCCTTTTCACTCACATCAAACACCGCCAAACAATTATTATCTGCATTAGCAACAAACAAAGTTTTTTCATCGTTGCTCAATGCCAAACCATTAGATGTAGAGCCACTTGGCGCATCAGGAAATAAAGCTGCGTTTAATGTTTCTATCACCAGATTTGTTTTCAAATCAATCACCGATACTGAATTATCATTAGCGTTACTTACAAACAAATACTTACCATTTTTAGTCATCAACAATTCGTTGGGATTGTCGCCCACTTTTATTTCTGAAACAATTCTTTGTTCCGAAATATCATACACCAACACTTTATCGCAACCCCAACACGAGATGTACAACTGCTTTTTATTTTTTGATAACAAACAACTGTACGCCGCATCGGGCAAGGGAATTTGCTGCACTATCTTTTTTGTTTTTAAATGAATAACGTACAACGAATTGCTTTCTTTAGTAACCACAAACAGTAAGTTTTTCGATTCATCTAAATCAATTCCTGCTGGTGAAATTTTTTCTTTCATGGCTTTGCCCAAATAAAATGAATCAACCAATTGCAAATGATTTTGAATGATGCTGTATTTCAAAATGCGATTATCATTGCCACCAGATGCAAACAAAAACTTATCATCAGCCGAAATTTTTAACCCATAAAATGATTTTGGAATGACTAAATTGTCCAACACTTTTTCATTAGCAACATCAATCAATTGCAAGCTTTGCACACTCTGCCCATTGTTGGTTACTGCAATCATTCTCTTTGAATTGCTTACTACCATATTCAATGGCAAATCGCCTAATGGCAAACTATTACCTATGGCTGTAATTGCCCATCCATTGGGCAATACAACAGTTTTTAAAATATTGTTTTCTGGTTTTGTTTGTGCAAAAACTGTGGTTGAAAAAATAAAATAAAGAACCAAAATTGAAAAGCGTTGATGCATAAAATTGAAATGAAATAATGAAACACAAAGTTAGAAAAGCGATGTTAAGCGAATGATAAATAGCTCTTCACAATTAGTTCAAACATATTTCATTTGCGAATAACAAATCGTGAACATTCTGTTCATCTAGCTGCTCGTTCTTTGCATAGAAATTAAGCAAAAGGGATTATAAAAATCAACTACTCCATCCGTCAATTTTTTTATAATTCTTTACACATACAAATGAAATCATCACGCCGTGGTTTTTTAAAACAATCTGCTTTAATTGGGGCAGGTGGTTTATTGTTTCAAAATTTATTTGCTGAAAAAGCAATGGCTGCCGCTACTCCTTTAACATCACCTCAACGAAAAAGAATTTTACGTGTTGCTCATTTAACTGATATTCATGTAAAACCTGAATTAGTTTCTGAAACTGGCTTCAGCAAAGCATTGCATGCGGTGAATGATTTAAAAGACAAACCTGATTTCATTATCAACGGTGGTGATGCAATTATGAATTCGGTATTAGCAACAAAAGATTTGGTAAAAAAACAATGGCATTCATTTCATACTATTTTAAACAATGAAAACAGCTTGCCTATTCATCATTGCATTGGCAATCATGACGTTTTTGGCTGGCTTACACCATCTATTACCAACGATAAAGGAAAGAATTGGGCAAAAGATGAACTAGGTTTAAATCAATCTTATTATGCCCTCAACAAAGGCAACTGGAAAATTATTGTGTTAGATAGTATTCATCCACGAAATACTATTCCAGGTTACGTTGCTAAGTTAGATGAAGCTCAAATGGATTGGTTAAAAAACGAATTGAGTATTTCAACCCATCAATTTATTTGTATTGTATCGCACATTCCTATTTTAAGCATCTGTTCTTTTTTTGATGGCAGTACACCCCATCATAACCGAATGAATGTGAGTGATAATTGTATGCACAGCGATGCAACTTTTTTGAAAAATCTTTTTTATCAATATCCAAATATAAAGACCTGCTTAAGCGGACATATTCATTTGGTTGATCAATTAGAATATTTAGGTATTAATTATTACTGCAATGGTGCTGTGTGTGGTAGTTGGTGGGAAGGTAATTATAAAGAATTTGCTCCTGCATTTGCCATCATGAATTTATATAATGATGGTACAACTGAACGCGAATTGCATTATTATGATTGGAAATAATCTGGCTATTTTCATTACTTGCCTTTTTTAATTTAATTACTAATTAACATTACTATTCAATCAGCCTTTGCTGGTAACTATAAACCAACAACTATTCACTTGATAAAAGCAAATTCAAATAAAAAAAGTATTATTTCCAATTAGCAATATATCCATTTATGCATGAAATTAGATAATGTATGCATACATGGAATAAAATCAAGTTTGTAAATGATAAATTCTTATTCGAAATAATGCAAATCAATAGTTTATTGATTTTTCTTGAATAAGGATGAAATATTTTTAACAATAGAAGAAATAAGTTCATCAATAAATTAAATAAGATTGTTGATAGTTAAATCAAACAAAAGGGGAATACGATAAATTGGATTAAGATGGGAAAAAGTAAATGCGATGAATAAACGTTTTCAAATGTAATAAATACTAGTTTTTCAAAGGGATGAAACAAATCTTTCAAAAATATTAGCCCTTCATGGAGTTGAAAAAACTGCTTATCAGCCTTCTACTTTGAAGCCTACTCCTTTCACAGTTCTAATAAAATCATCACCTGCTTTAATTCTGATTTTTCTGATATGTACATCAATAGTTCTATCAGTCATAATCAAATTATCGCCCCATACTTTTTTGAAAATTTCTGCCCTTGTAAATACTTTGCCAGGTTTGGTAGCCAATAACTGAATAATTTGAAATTCTTTTTTAGCAAAAAAGATATCCTTGCCATTTGATGTAATTTTATATTCATCATTATTCACATCAATGTTTCCTAATCGGGTAATAGAATCTTGCGATGAATATTTTATTTTGGCAGGTGTAGTTGTATGAGCCGGTAATAATCGGTTAATTCTTATCAGTAAAGCTTTTGGTTTTATTGGTTTAGTAATAAAATCATTAGCGCCAATATTAAAAGCTTCTACTTCAACTGCTTCAGTATTTTGTGCAGTTAAAAACACAATTGGTGTAGTTTTAAATTCATCAGTACTTCGCAATTGTTCGCATAAAGCAATACCTTCTAAGTTAGGCATTTTAATATCTAGTAAAAATAAATCAGGATAAAATGAATTTGCTTTTTTCAAAGCCTGAATACCATCTTTGGCAGTAGCCACTTCAAATCCTTCTGCTATAAAAGTATGTTCTAAAAAATCCAAAACATCTTGCTCATCATCCGCAATAAGAATTTTCTTTTTGGTTTTCATTGCTATTTAATTAAAAATGTATTTCACATTAATTCAACAGCAAAATAACCCTACCTATATTACCTAATAATTAAGTTAGCAATAATTCAATTTAAACAAATCACTAATAAAACAATGCAGAATAGTTTGCTAAAATGGATTTATAATAAGTTTTTATTGAAAAACAGATTAAAATTTGTTACTCATTACAATCTGATTATAAATCCAATTCAGCAAAAGCATTTATTACAAATTAACTTTCAAACTCAAGTTAAAAATTCTGCCATCAATGGGTGCCCAAATGCCTTTAAACTGAGGATTAATAGTATTTCCATTATAAAGCCTTTCAATTTTTGATTGACGATAATCGCCCAAATTTTCGCAATTCAAAACTAGACTTCCCCATTTAAAATCTTTAGCAATCATCATCGCAAAGAACCAATAATTGTGCGTTCTATTTACCGAAAAATTATCGTTGCTGTTGGGTGTAATATATTGATTAGCTTGATAACTGGCTTCCAATCCAACTCGGCAAACCCCTTCAATTTCATAAGCCATAGTAGATGAAACTTTATCTTGTGGAAAATAGGGAACATAGCTTGAAGTGCCGCCATTGCTATAAATTCCAATGGTATGATTTAAACCAAAATACCATTCGAGTTCTTCTAATTTTAAGCGTACATAAGTATCCGTGCCATCAGTTTTTACTTGTCCGCTGTAATTATAAAACGAAATAAAATGGTTCGCATTTTCTTTCACCATCACCGCATCTGTGATTTGTGTATGATAAAATGCTTGGTCAATACTTACTAATACTTTACCAATGTGGCTATGAAAATTAATGTCAGCATTTATACCCAAACTGTTTTCTGGCTTGACATTGGCGTTAGGAAAAGTAATTTGATTAAAACGATAATCTAAAGTTTGTTTGCTAAACATCGCTGGATTTTTATATCCACTTCCTCCTCCTACTCTGATAGAGAATTTTTTATTCGGGCGATAAAACAAACTCAATCGAGGTAAATAAAAATTGCCATATCGACTATGATTATCAAATCTGAATCCTGCCTCGGTTAAAAATTTTGGAGTGATGTTCCAAGTGTGTTGCACAAATGCTGAAACCGTTGTGTAGAGATAACTTTGGATAGAATCGTTAGTGGTAAATTTATTGACAAAATGTTCGCTATTGTAAGCCAAACCATACACTAATTTTTGATTTTTAAATGCCAACATATCACTGGCTTCAGCAAAGTTTTGTGTTTGTTCACCTTTGAAAACATTACTGCCTGATGAGTCAGATTGCAACACACTTCTATCATACCAACTTACAATTCCTTTCAAAATAAAATGGTGCATACCTTCATTTGCCATCAATTTATAATCAGCAGCCAATCGTGTACTTTGATTGTTTTCATAAAATGGATGTGTGGCATCAGGGGTTTGATTGATGGCTTGCATATCGCCACCCATGCGGCTTTCGGTAATAGCATTCAACCCAGCAATGATGGTGATTTTTTTATTGGGGTAAATAAAAATCTTAGGATGCAGCACCGTTTGTTTCACATAGGGCACATCCGAAAAACCATCTTTATTTACATCAACAGCTTGCTGAAAATTTTGTCCGCCAAAAAAAGTAAAGCCCGTGTATTTGTTTCTTTTGGCAGCAAAGAAATTCAAATTGGTTTCTTTCAAAGTAGATTGATTCACCAACAAAGTGCCTGTTAAACTATCGGTTGGTTCTTTTGAAACCAAATTAATAACACCGGCAATGGCGCCACCACCAAAGAGTGTAGAGGCAGAGCCTTTAATGATTTCAGCTTGTTTTAAATCTAAAGGAGGAATTGACAACAACCCAAAACTGCCCGAAAAGCCTTCATACATCGGCAATCCATCTCTCATCAATTGTGTGTATTGACCATCTAATCCTTGTAATCGAATCACCGAATTGCCATTAACGGCCGATGTTTGTTGAATGTGAATGACTGATAAATCGCCCAGCAAACTGGCTACATTACCTGGTTTCAGCGTACTTTCTTCATTCATTTCTTCGGTGCCAATTACTTCCACTTTTGTTGGCGCATCTTCAATTCGATCATTAGTTCTATTCGCAGTGATGCGTACTTCGTTAATTTTATTCGATTTTGGCTCAATAAAAATCTTGAAAGTTTTGTTTTCAATATTATTCCAATTGGCAATTATAGTTTGTTCGGCATTTTCATAATTGAACATGTAAACATTAAAATGATAAGTAGAATCTTTGCGCAAATTAAGTTCTAATTCACCCTTTTCATTGGTTGTACCTCCAATGCCAGCTTTTACATCACCAACTGAAACGCCTTGTAATGGTAAAGTTGTATTGGCATCTGCAATTTTAATAGTGATTTTATTTTGTGCAAACGCAAAATTGATAGTTGCTGACAACAGTAACAGGAAAATAAGTTTCTTCATTTTTTTAATTGTAAAAAAGTGTTGAACAGCAAAGCTATTCAACACTTGGTTAAGAGAAAATTAATTTAAAAATTTACCATTTTGATCAAACAAATAATCCTTTCCACCTATTTCGACTTCATACTTTTTTTTGCCATTGGTTTCAGTAATGATAGACGCTTCTTTTATTTTTTTTCCGTTCATGTCTTTAGCAACATAATCAGTAATTGCCTTTGGTAATTGATTTACAGCAATTTCAATTTCTGTTTCAATCAATGTTCCATCTGCTTTAAATAAAGCAGAATGTTCGATTTTGTTTTCGTCATATTCTGCTTCATAATTTCCATTTTCGATTTCCCATTTTGCTTTTTTAATGGATGGAAATTTTGTTTGAAAAGATTTTAAAACTGCTGCTGGAACTTTATCAGCCGAAATTTTTTGAGCAAAAGTTGTGTTGATGTAAAGTGCTACACAAAGCACTGTTATTAGATATTTCATCTTGATTTTTGTTTTTAATTTTTATAAAATAATTGAAAGCACATCCATTTCAAAAAATGAATTGGTGTGTGAAAATTGAACAGTGGAAAAATAAAATTATAAAATTGGAGGACGAAAAACAGAAGCTAAAAAATCTGTTGGAATAAAATTTGAAATAAAAACTGGAAGTATGTTTTCAGTAATTTTTATTTCGGAGCAAATAAAACTAAAGAAAGGCGCTACAAAATTCACTTGTTGAATAGAATGACTTACAGCGTTGGATTGATGAGGTTTTTCGCCTTGTTCGTGAATATCAAAAACCGTATCAAAATCCATTAAATGGTCGGTTACAAAATCGAAAATATCCAAATCAGCATCTTCGGTTGCTTTGCAATGTTGATACATTTTAGGCAAATCAGCTATCACCGAAAAATCACTCATTGGCAAACACATAGTGCCAAACAGATGATACGACAATAAAATGATGGCGAAAAATTTTGTCATTGCTTCGCTAAAGTAAACGAATTTATTGAACTGATATTATTCTACCAACCATTTATTATCTCTTACAGTAGTTGAAGAAGTTGGTGGAGCTAAATAATTATTTAGATTGAAATCTCTTCCAAACATATTCATCTCAACTTTTTTACTTTTATAAACTTTGATTTGTACAAAGCCATAAAACTGGTCTTCTTTTTTAGTAACTTCTTTTTCCAATTTACTTCCACCATTTCCTGCAACAATTTGCCAGGTTTTCCCAGCATTATATTGCTTTTTAAAATACACATGATTATGTGCCGAAACCATTGCTGTTACATGATTATCTTCCAACAAACTCCAGAATCTGTTTCGTAAATTTTTAGCAGTATCTAATCCTTTTTCGCCATTGTAAGCCACACATGGTTCATGACTAAAAACAAAAATCGGGTTGTTCTTTTTTGCAGTTTTTAAATCCTTTGCAATCCATTGAATGGGCACTTTTGATTCCATTCCAACGCCATCGGTATTGCACAAAATAAAATGTGATTTTTTGAAATTGAAAGAACCAGTTAATCTAGTTTGGTCAGTTTGTAAATTATCATCGCCAGCTTTTTTCGGCCCATTATTATAAGGCAAAAATTCATTCATGTTGTTTATCCAACATTGTTCGGCAGCTTCGTAAGCAGGTTTATTTTTACCCTTAAATAATTCATGATTGCCTGGTACAACAATCATTTTGGTTTTTGTTTTACTCAATGATGATTGATAATAAATATTTTTCCAAGCTCTTAATTCCTTACCCAACATAGCAGTATCAGGTGAATAACCCATGATTAAATCGCCCAAGAAAAAAAAGAAATCAGGTTGCGGATTTAATGTAGCAACATCCTCAAAAGTTTTTTTTAATTGCTCAACATTAGCTGTGCTTGGGTTTTCAGGATTTACATCTTCTTTGTCAACTCGATTGCAACCTGTTGCAACAAACGAGTACAATAATTTTTCATTGCTTTTGGTTTGTGCAAATGAAAACTGAAGAGCAGCAATAAAAAATGCTACACCAAAAAATAAATTTCTTTTTGTCATAAAAAATTAATGTTGATTTCCTGTTCCGTTTGATTGATAAGCACCCATATCAGCACCTGGTAAAGTTATTTCATTTGCTCCATAACGTGCATTAATAATAACTCCATTACTAATTGGTGAGAATGAAGTAGTTCCTTTTCCAATAGCTGGTGATGAACTCTGCAAATGAAAATCATAAGTACCTACATAAGCAACTTTTTGATAGTTATACATTGGTAATGGGAAGTTTACAAATTTAGGGTCGTTTACACTAACTAAAGTAGGTGCATTATAGATCATTCCTAATGTATAATTAGACGGCAAATAGCTTGTATACAAAGGGAAATCAGAAATTTGTGGATGAGTTACATAAGCAGTAGGATAAAACTGATTCACCACAGCTAAAGAATCACCATAATAATAATGATTTCCGTATGTTAAATTTAAAGTATCAGCCGGTGGATTTTGAACAACTCTGAATCCATATTTACAATTCACAATTAAATCATTATAAGAAAATCCTTTTGCTCCTTCTTCGTAGTTAATACTTCCACCACGACCAGTTGAATTTCTTCTATAACCTGAATTTAAAATAGTGTTGTTGTAAGCAGCCATATTGGTTTGAATAGTTCCAACACCTTTGTTAGAAGCCTTCGGACCATTTGTCGCCATGCCGATAAAAACATTATAAGCAACATTGCCTACTGTACCAACTTTTGTATTAATACCTTCTCCACCTACAAAACCACATTTTTCAAAAGTGTTTCTCATTACATGAATTTTGCCACCATAAGTTCTGATAGCATCATCCACCGAACCATATAGCCAAGAATCTTCCATAATGAAAAAACCTTTTGGGTTTTGAAATAAAATTGGGTATGATTTTGCGTTATTGGCTACATTTACCATTGATGGAGGACTTTTGTGAAATGCACCTGCGAATTCAACATGCGTCCATTTTAAAATAAATAAAGGGCAAGTTGTATCACAACTTATACCAGCCCAACGACCTTGCAAAGCCGCATCAGTTGTAGGATCCTGAGTCGGATTGTCAGTTTTAGTGGCTGCTGGATACGTAATCCAATTTGGGTTTGATTTTGTTCCTAACGAAATCATTACACCACGAATATAAAACCCATACTCACCTTTTACATTTACAGTTACTCCATTTTGCAACCATAGTGTATCACCAAAATTCACGATAATATTTCCAACCATGTTGTAAGTTCTGCCGACTTTAAGTGTTCCCTTTATAGTTCCCGAAATATCAGTTAAATCGCCGACATCAACACCTGCTACAGGTGGAACTTTATAAATATTAACTAATTCGGGCTTTGAACAACTTGTTGCAATAACAGTTAAAATCGCAATTGTAATTAAACTATTTGAGAAAATATTTTTCATAAAAAAAATTAGAATTTGTATTTGATACCTAAAAAGAAACTTTGTTTTGAATAATCACTTTGCACCAATATTCTGTCGCTTCTATCTTGGAATGGCAAAGCACTTGTACCTGATTGATAAGGATTGCTTTGAATAATTTCTACAATCGTTTTTGTATTTAAGATATTATGCACTTTGGCATAAACTGAGAAGTGTTTGTTTATTTTTTTCTCAGCCGAGAAATCCATAAAGTTTGTTGCACGTGCCCAATAATCTAATCCATAATACAAAGATAACTGTTCAATTTTTCTGCCTGTATAAACCCATGCTAATTGTGCATCAAAGCCATTTTTATTGTCTTTGTAAACCAAACTTATATTTGCAATATGTTTTGATTGCCCTTGCAATGGACGGCTTTCATCTTTATTAATGTTGGTGATATTGCCATTACCATCTCTATAGTTATAAACTTTGCTTGTTGTAATATTAGAGTTTGTAAATGTGTAATTACCTACTAACCCAAATCGTTTGATATATTTTGCAACAGCAAATTCAAACCCATAATTTTTTGCTGTACCAAAATTATTAGGCTGCAATGCTGCTGCACTAACGCCTGTACGAACGTAAGCAAATTCAATTGGGTCATAAATATTTTTTATAAATACGCCTGCCAAAACTTGGTCAATTCCTTTTGGAAACCATTCGTAACGTAAATCATAATTATCTGCAGTGGTATGTTTCAGATAGGAATTACCTATTTCAGTATAGTTGTCACCTGGGATTGAATAAGGAATAATTTCAAAGAAACCTGGACGGGTTAAGCTTTTAAAATAACTGGCTCTCAAATTTTGTTTTTTGCTGATGGCATATTTCAAATGTAAGCTTGGTAGCCAATCCTGATAAGTAATTGTGCCCGAACCACCATCTTCAGTCAAAGGCATTTGCGTAGTAAATTGCTCTTTAGTGTTTTCAGTTCTTGCTCCACCTAACAATTCTAATTTATTAGTTAATTCAATTTTAAATTGCCAATAAAAAGCCAAAATATTTTCAGTATTAGTATAGGAGTTCACATCGTTGTTACCCAAGTTGGCTGTTATCAAGCTATACACCGCATTGTCAATAGAATAGAAAGTTTGAGGATTACCACCTGTTGTAAATGGTTTAATAGTATAGTCTTCATAAAAATTATTCCGCTCTTTATTTCTAATCAACCCCCCAATTTGTAACTCAACTGGAAAACCTTTAATTATTTTTTTTGCTGTCAAATCCAATTTAGCAGTTTTATCTTTATCACTATTGTGTTGCCATGTTCTGCCCATACTTCCTAATGTGGAAGTTGTAGCATGCTCAATATGATTGGAATCTAAAAAAACTGCATGAGCTGTTGAATAAGTTGCCATATCAGGTGTATGTTGATTAGCTTCGCTGTAGGCTGCAGTCCAATTAGCTTTTAAGAAAGATAATAACTGGTGTTCTCCTCTTAAAGTTGCATTAGCAATAGATTGAGTAGTTAATCGATTTCTGAAATGTTCTTCTACATTACCTTGCCCTGGTCCTGTGCGTTGAATTGCCAAAACGCTATCTACATAGTATCTTGTTTGTTGTTCAGTTAAATTAATTCCAGTAGCTGTAAAAGTAAGTTTATTTTTTCTGTCAAAAACATAATCAACTAATAAGTGAGCACCTTTTCTGTCTTGGTTTACAGAATATTGACGTAATTGTAAATCACTAAATAATGGTGTGTTATTTAAACCTGGTTGCGAATTTTGAACATAGAAATTAGAGTTAGTACCAGTATTAGAATTGTTATAACTACCTGCCAATAAAACACCTAATTTTTTATTTAGAAAACGATTACCAACAACAAAATTAGCCAATGAGTTTACAGGTGTTTTAACATTTTTATTATCAAAAACCGCAATAGGAAAATCAGCTAAAGTTGGTGAATAGCTCGAACTATTTCTTTCAATTGGAGACAACTTATTAATGTTACTAGTACTGAATTGAGAAAATGGACGTTCGCCCCATATATCACTATAACCTCCACCCACATTGGCTTTCAGCATAAATGCATCTGGTGCTTCTTTCATTACTAAATTCATCACACCACCAATAGCATCAGCCTCCATACTTGGCGTAAGTGATTTAATTACTTCCAATTTTTGTAACATATCTGATGGAAATAAATCCATAGGCACAAAACGATTTTTATTATCAGGACTTGGCACTTTAATACCGTTCAATAAAGTGTAATTGTATCTCTTATCCATACCTCTTACAATTGCATATTGTGCATGCCCTGTACTTGTGCCTTGAATAGAAACACCTGATACTCTTCTTAACACACTTCCAACAGTTAAGTCAGGAGATAAATCAATCGTGTTAGCCGAAACAACATTCATTAAATGGTCGGCAGCTTGTTCGGCTTTACGTGCAGAATTATCACTCTCCTTGTCACCAACTTTAATGGTTATTTCTTTAATTTGATTTGTTTTTTCAACTAGATAAAAATCTTTTTCTACATCGGTATTTCCTGCAATAGAAATGCTTATTTCTTGAGACTCGAAACCAACATAAGAACAAATCAAGACATAATTACCATCAACAATATTGCTAATTTTAAAAGTGCCATCTAAATTAGTAATAGCACCAATATTAGTCCCTTTAATTGAAACTGTCGCTCCAATTAACTGTTCATGGTTTGAATTATCAAGTACTTTGCCTTTGATATTAACTGCAAAAACTGTTGCTGATTGAATTAGCAACACACAAATAAGGGGTAAGAATATTTTTTTCATCATTTGGGTGCAAAACAAGTTTTTGCATATTACCAAATCATTACCTCAAGTCTATTAAAAGATTAATTGCGGCTTTTGAATTTGTTAAAACTCACAAATAGAAATTTTTTACCTTAAATAAAAAAGCATACTAATTAAAAGTATGCTTTGAAAAATGTAGCACCGTCAGGAATCGAACCTGAATCTGGAGCTTCGGAAACTCTTATACTATCCATTGTACGACGGCGCCAAAAAAAACGATTACAAAAGTAATCTTTTAAAATTTCTTTAGCCTTGTATATTTGCAACCTCAAAAAAAAATTATGCACTTTGAATTAACTGAAAATCAGAAAATGATTGCTGAAACAATTAAAGATTTTGGCGCTAAACATATTAAGCCTTTTGTGATGGAATGGGATGAAGCACAACATTTCCCGATTGAATTATTTAAACAATTAGGCGAAATGGGATTTTTGGGTGTGTTAGTGCCTGAAGAGTACGGCGGGAGCGGCTTGGGCTATCAAGAATATTATACTGTTGTTTCTGAAATTGCAAAAATTTGTGGCTCAATTGGTTTGTCTGTTGCAGCACATAATTCGCTTTGCACAGGTCATATTTTACAATTTGGGAATGAAGAACAAAAGAAAAAATGGTTACCTAAATTAGCTACTGGCGAATGGTTAGGGGCTTGGGGATTAACTGAACCTAATACAGGCAGCGATGCGGGCAACATGAAATGTGTTGCCAAACAAGATGGTAATGATTGGATTATAAATGGAACAAAATGCTGGATTACACATGGTAAGTCAAGCAATGTTGCAGTTGTTATTGTTCGTACTGGTGAAGTTGGTGATAGTCATGGTATGACTGCAATGGTTGTAGAACGTGGCACACCAGGCTTCTCAGCAGGCAAGAAAGAAAACAAATTAGGTATGAGAGCCAGCGAAACCACTGAAATGATTTTTGATAATTGTCGTATTCCTGCATCGAATGTATTAGGAAAAATAGGTGATGGATTTATTCAATCTATGAAAGTATTGGATGGAGGCAGAATTTCAATTGCTGCTTTATCATGCGGAATAGCAAAAGGCGCTTACGAAGCCAGTTTACAATATTCAAAAGAGCGTCATCAATTCAATCAACCTATTTCAAATTTTCAAGCCATTGCATTTAAATTGGCAGATATGAAAATGAAAATTGAAGCAGCTGAATTGTTGACATTACAAGCTGCCGATATGAAAGACAGGCACGAAAAAGTTACAAAAGAATCAGCATTTGCAAAATATTACGCTAGTGAAATAGCTGTTGATTGCGGTGAAGAAGCTGTTCAGATTTTCGGCGGATATGGATACACCAAAGATTTTCCTGTTGAAAAATATTGGCGTGATGCTAAACTTTGCACCATTGGAGAAGGCACCAGCGAAATTCAGAAATTGGTAATAGCTCGTGAAATATCAAAATAGGTTTTCTATGGAATTAGTGAGTCATTTTTGTTTCTGACTATTTATTGATACTCAAATCAACAAAAAATGGTTAGAAAGACTTATTGCTAAGTAACGGTAAAAAATATAGTTTTGAAAAAATGAAAAAAACTATTCTATTTTTTTGGCGCTTACTTTTTCGGTTAATACATTTTCACAAACCTTCAATAGTAGTATAACCAAAATGCTTCCTGGTGTCAGCGATATACAAGACACCTTGCTTGTAAGCAGTTTGCCTCCGTTTATCAACTCGATTTTTGGTATTGAAGATGTAATGATAAATATTCAGCATAATAATGTTGGTGAAATTACTGCATGGTTAATTTCGCCAAATGGCACTAAAATCTTGTTGAGCCAAAACAATGGATGGGGTGGCGCAAATTATCAAAATACACATTTCAATTATCAAAGCGGTTCATCGGCTATTTACTTTAATGGTGCACCTTTTAACGGAAATTTTCAACCTCAGGAATGGTTGGGAACTTTAAATAATGGGCAAAATCCAAACGGGAATTGGATTTTAGAATTAAGTAATTGCTGCAATCAAGACACTGGTTATTTGCTAAACTGGAGTATTACTTTTAGTTCTACTCCAGCTCCAGTTATTGCAGATAGCAGCAGATTGGCGATTATAGAAGTATTTACTAATGGGCAAGATATTGTAGATGAGCCAAAAATTCCTGCCACTATAAAAATAATTGATAACGGTATTGGAGCATTAAATCATTATGCTGATGTGCCAAAATTCGTTGGTAATATTGGCATTGAATACCGAGGTAGTACTTCTCAAACCTTTCCGCAAAAGCCTTATGCAGTGGAAAGTTGGGATAATGCAGGAAACAATTTAGATACTGCTATCATGGGTTTTCCACGTCAACATGATTGGATTTTTTATCCCCCGTTTGATGATAAAAGCTTGATGCGAAACGTTTTGATTTATAAAATTAGTAATCAAATGGGGCATTATGCCAGCCGTACTAGATATTTTGAATTATATGTAAATGGCATGTACGAAGGCATTTATGTGTTTATGGAGAAAATTAAGGCCGATAAAAACAGAGTAAATGTTTCAAAATTAAAATCAACAACTTCATCTGGCAATAAATTAACTGGTGGCTATATCATCAAAGTAGATAAAACAACAGGAGTTCAAAATGCAGGTTGGTATGGTATTTCGATGGTTTGCGACACACTAAGTCAAACCTCTGAAAATATTTATTATCAATATGACTATCCAAATACAGATAGTATAACAACAGTTCAGGCGAATTATATTCAAAGTTTCATGACGCAATTTGAAAATTCTTTTCAAAATTACTCTTTATACGACACCATAAATGGCTATAAAAAGTATGCAAGTTTACCTTCGTTTATTGACCACTCAATGATGGTTGAATTAAGCCGAAACATTGATGGATACAGGCTAAGTAGTTATTATCATAAAGACAAGGACAGTAAAGATCCACATTTAAAAGCTGGTCCGATTTGGGATTATAATTTATCGTTTGGCAATGGCGATTATTTACAAGCAACAGATTGGTCATTATGGCAATGGAATTGGGTTTGTCCAGGAAATCCGGTTTGGTGGCGTATGATGTTTGAGCAGGATAGTGTTTACAGACAAGAATACAAATGCAGATATACCAGCTACAGAAAAAACATATTATCATGGCAAAACATCAATCATTTAATTGATTCATTTGAAAGGGTTGTTCATTATGAACAAGCAAAAACTTATCAACGATGGCCTATTCTGGGTTATTATACTTGGCCCAACGCATACTATCCACCTACATTTCAGCAAGAAATTGATACTTTGAAAAGTTGGATTCAACATAGGTTACAATGGATGGATTTACAATTACTGGATACTAATTGTATCATTAAAAAAGATACAACTGTAAAACCCAATGGAATATACACTGCCAATAATTTTTCAAATTCTTTTTCCATTTATCCAAATCCAATCAGCCATCAGCAACAATGTATTGTGAGTTGGAAATCAAGTACTCAACAACCAACCAACATTGAATTGACAACAATTTCTGGTGTTTTAGTTTTCCAACAAACTACTAATGGAATAATCAACAAAATAAAATTAGATGTCGCTCAATTACAACTATCTGCTGGCATCTATTTAGTTTCAGTCACTACGAGTAATGGAAAATGGACAAAAAAATTAGTTGTGCAATAAATAATTATCTTGATTTACCAATCATTGGAAATAAAACTCCAATAAAAACAAAAAACACAGCCAAAACCACCAGAGCCCACTCCAGCTCATCACCAAATTTTACAAAAAAAGTTTTATCATAGAAAAGGGGAGCTTTTACTTTCACCACAGCTTCTTTCCAATAATCAGTCTTTTGTAAAACATTTCCTTCGTTATCAATCACACCACTTATGCCTGTATTGGCGCATTGCAACACATATCGCCGTGTTTCAATCGCTCTTAATCGTGCATATTCAAAGTGTTGCAAATGACCTGGTGTATTGCCCCACCAACCATCATTGGTAATAATCAATAAAATGTTAGCGCCATTTTTTACAAATTTTGAAACAAAACTTCCATACACAGATTCATAACAAATCAATGGAGCTAAGCCAAAATTGTTGGTGTTAAAGACTGTTCGTTCTTCCTGTGTACCAGTATTGTCGCTTACTCCGCCCATATTAATCAAAAATGGCTTTAAAAATTTAAAGAAGCCTGGGTAAGGCATTCGCTCAACACCTGGCACTAATTTCGACTTATAATATTTTTGAACAAACTTTGTAGAATCGATTAGTAAAGCAGTATTGAACATGTCAACATATTTTCCGGTTTTGCCAAATGCTGATGCAGAAGCAGTTTTAGGTGAATCGTACTCCTCTAAAATTGTTGAGCCGATAACGATGCTTACATTTTTATGTTGTTGCAAAAATTTGCGGAGCGGAATAATTTGATCGTCATTTTCAAAGTGATGCCACCAAATGCCAGTTGGAAGTGCTGTCTCAGGCGCAACTAAAATTGTGGATTGAATAGAATCAATATTTTTTTCAGCCAAACTCAAAATTTTATTCACCTGATTTATTTCTGTGCCTTCGTTAAATTTTTCATTGTATGGGTCGATGTTAGGTTGAATCAACACAAAATTTTTCGTTTCTCTTTTTATTGCTGCTTCGTTTCTTTGATTCGTAAATAGAATGATGAATGAAAATAGTAAAGGTATAGCCACAGCGGCAAATGGCTGAATCCAACGACTGAAAAATGGCTTGTTTTGATTTTGAAAAATAGCTAAATACAAACTAATGTTGTACAACCAAATCCAAGCAGAACCGCCTAAATGACCAGTAAATTCATACCATTGCACCCATTGTGGAAACGATGCGAAACCATTGCCCAACGTTAGCCAAGGCCATGTAAATTCCCAAGTGAGATGTATTTTCTCAAACGCAATAAAGAAGATGGGTAATGCGAACCATTTAAGTTTTTGCGGCAATTTAGTTTGCAAAACATAAAATAAAAGAATGGGAAAGCTTTGCAGCAAAGCATTTAAAACTATTGCTGCTGCTGCGCCACCAGCCGATGCGTTCCATACCCACCAAGTAGTGCCGATGTTCCAAATCAACAATGTCCAATAGATTCCAGCCCAAGCAATACTGTTTTTTTTGCCTTTGCATAATTCTAAAGCATACAACATCGGGATGAATGCAATAAACAGCAATGCCGCTGTGGGCAAAGGGCACCAGCCCAGCCACAATAAAATTCCACTAAGCGTAAAAAGAGAAAATATTTTTTTGTTCATAGAAATTGAGGCGTAAAAATAGTTGGATTATGGAGTAGAAAAATTTTATTTCGCTAGTTTCACAAATTGTTCATACTTATTTTTCCAACCTTTAAACTCATACAATTCACTTAATGAATGATTGTGCCACACACCGCAAAACTCACCATCTACGTGCTTTACAGCGTTGATAATTTGTTTTGTTTGTCGCCACATTTCTTCATCAGTTACTGTTTGAAATTCTTGAAAAACAGTTTCAATCCAACAAAATGGATGAACTATTAAATCAGTTGTAGTTTCATTTTCCAAATCATACCAATAGAATGAATTGCAAATCCCAGCTCTGAAACCTACTGTGGTAACATAGCCCATCGTAAAATCATTTTTTATATCGAGTTCAATTAAGCATTGATACGTGTTTGGAAAATGTAATTGAATAAAATGTTGTCGGCTATCATTTACTTTTTTTTGCAACAAATTTTCTAACACATTTCTTTCATTTTCTAACAAATCAAAATTGTTATTTGATTTTACTGATGGATGCAAACCTATATCTGCTGTGGTTTGTAATCGATTGATTAATGTTTTAAAATTTGCATTTTGCAAATCAATATTTTTATCAACGCCATTATAATTGCCACAATGAAAAAAATATTTTGCTCGTAAATTATTTTGTTCATGTACATTTTCCAATTCATCAAACACATCAAATGGGTCTTTAACATTTTGAAATAAAACCGCAAAACGCTTTTTCATTTCAAAGAAATTTCTTTTCAAAAAATCTTTAGCAAAACCACCGATTGTTTTAAAGGCATTTCTTGCTTTAAAGGCGAAAGCTCTATCTACATCGATGGTTGGAATGAATTGATAATTTCGTTTTTGAAATTTTAATTCAGGAAAATTTTGTTGCAAAATTGTTTCTAATTGCACCGCCCATTGATTGACAACTGGCTGTTGCAATAAATGGGAGCGAAATAAAATGCTTTTTTGATGTGCAAAATTTCTATGCCCATATTCTTCATATCGAGTCAATAAAAAAAACGAAGCGGCGAAAATATCAATGTTGAATAACGGATGATCAATAGTGAATGCCGTATTAATAGTGAGTTTGGAAAACTGTTCTGAATTGATTTCATTTTCAAACAACAAATCTGTTGAAGTGAAAAACAGCTCGTTGTTTAATTTATTTTTTGTGTAAGAAAATTTTGGGCCAACAAAATTGTTGAAATAATTTTTATCGTGAGTTAGTTCGAAATTTAATCCTAATAAGATTTTTAGCAGAATTGAAAAAACATACTCAGCACGAGAAGAAGATTGCGGTATGAAAATTAATATAAAATTCAAGAATATTAAAATGAGAATTAAGGTATAAAGAAACAAATAATATTACATCTGTTTTAAAAGACTATATTTCATCTAATTTTAAGAGAATTTCTAAATCATATAACAACTAAATTCTATTTATGATTAATGATTACTTTTGCAAAAAAATAAACATGCTTGCAACTATTTTTATTTTTTAATCGTCATTCATTAATATCAAACTAATTTCTTATTCAAATAATCATTTTATCATGAAACAAATTAAATTTCTTCTCTGCTTGATTCTGTTATCAAACATTGTTTTGGCACAAAAACAAAATGTACATAGCGCCTGGAACTATCGAAAGTATGAAGATTATGAGAAAGCAAAATCTTCTATAGATGCAGCCTCTACTGATGAAGGTTCGATGTCGTGGTGGAAAACCTGGTATTACAAAGGATTGATTTACCAGGATATTCATCAGCAAAAAAAAGAAGCATCTTTAAATGCACCTGACGCTTTAAAAACGGCTTTTGAAGCTTATAAAAAAAGCATGGAAATAGACCCAAAACATGACGAGGTTGATGATGTATTAAAAATCAGATTACCACAAATTATGCAGGAGTATGGTGATACTGCATTTGCGTTTTATAATAGAAAATCATTTGCAGGTGCTTATGAAAATTTCAAAATGCGAATGGCAGTTTATAATGAATTGGCAAAATATATAAAACTACCTGCTGATACAGGAGCTATATACAATGAAGCTTTCATGGCTGACAGAGCAGGCAAAACTCAAGAAGCTTTGCCATTATATCAACAAGTAGCTGATATGGGTTACAAAGATGCTTTTGCACCTTTAGCAAAAGATTATTGCATTGTAAAAGATACTGCAAAAGCTATTGCCTTATTAGAAAAAGGTTCGAATATGATAAAAAGCGATGCAGATATTTTAAAGGCTTATATCAATATTTTATACGCTACTCATCAGTTTGATAAAGCCATTGAAAAAATGAATGAAACAATCAAACTGGAACCTAATAATGAAATCTTATATGTTTTTTTAGGTCAGATTTACGATCAAATGAATAAACCAACTGATGCCGCTGAACAATTTGAAAAAGCTTTTAAAATCAACCCAAATAGTTTTGATGTTGTGAAATCAGTTGGTATAAATATTTTTAATCAGGCAGTAAAAGTTAATAAACAAGCTAATGATATTCCAGCAGATAAACAAGCGGAGTATGATGCCTTAATAAAAAAACGCAATGAAATTTTCGAAAAAGCATTGCCTTATTTGCAAAAAGCAAATCAAATGAAACCAGAAGACGAAGAAGTTTCAAGACCTTATGAAAAAACAAAAACATTGTTGAAAAAATAAGTCAATTGCTAGAAAGTTTAAAAGTTCATATCATTCAATCAAACCTTCACTGGGAGAACGCTTCTGCCAATCTTAGAATGTTTGATGAAAAAATTTCTATTATTCAAAAAGATACAACTGATGTGATTGTATTGCCTGAAATGTTTACTACAGGATTTACCATGAATGCAGCCAACTGCTTTCAAACCATGAATGGAGAAGCGATTGAGTGGATGAAGCATAAAGCTATGCTAACAAATGCAGCGATTTGTGGTAGTTTAATTATCAAAGAAAATGAACAGTTTTTTAATCGCTTAATTTGGATGCAACCTGGTGGAAATTTATTCTCTTACGACAAGCATCATTTGTTTCGATTAAGCAATGAACATAAAACTTACACATCTGGAAATCAGCGACAAGTAATAGATTGCAAGGGTTGGAGAATCAATTTGAGTGTGTGTTATGATTTGCGTTTTCCAGTTTGGACTCGTCAGCAATTTTTTAGTGATGAAAACTATCGAGGTGAATATGATGTGTTGTTATACGTTGCCAATTGGCCCGAACGCCGAAATACCGCTTGGAAAGCCTTGTTGCAGGCTCGTGCCATCGAAAATCAATGTTATGTCATCGGTGCAAACCGAGTTGGTGATGATGGTAATAATATTTATCACAGCGGCGATAGCAGTATTATCAGCCCTTCTGGCGAAATCATGATTTGTGAATCGAACGATGAAAAAATAATTTTCGCTGAATTATCTATGGAAGAATTAATTGCATTTCGCCGAACTTATCAGTTTTGGAAAGATGCAGATAATTTCGATTTACATTTGTCGTAAATGAAACTCTCTTTCAAAATAGCACTTCGATATTTTTTTTCAAAAAAAAGTACAGCCGCCATCAATGTACTTAATTGGATTACTGTGGGTGCTATTGCCGTTGGAACAGCAGCATTAATAATTGTTTTGAGCGTTTTTAATGGTTTTGAAACTTTGGTAATTTCATTGTATCATTCGTTTAACAGCGATTTGCAAGTAACACCCATCGAAGGAAAAACTTTTCATTTGAATGATTCACAATGGAAACAATTGCATGAATTGCAAGGCATAAAAGCGGTATCGAAATGTGTAGAAGAAAATGCGCTGATGCGTTTTCATAATCAACAATTCATTGCCACCATGCAAGGTGTTGATGAACATTTTTCGAAAGTGAGCGATGTGCCAAAAAATATTTACAAAGGCAATTTTAAATTAAGTACTGATACAATTTTTGACGAAAGCAATAACGAAACATTGTATCAATACAATATTGTGCCAGGCGCAGGTGTAGCGCAATCTTTGGGCATCAATCCTGAATTTATGAACGAGCCAATGCAAATATTTTTGCCTAACAGAAAAGCAGAAAATATTACCACCAATCCGTTTGATGCATTTCATTCTGTACAAGTTTTTCCTGCTGGCACATTTGCAATTCAACAAGATTTTGACAACAAATATTGTTTCATTGATTATCAAATCTTGAAAGATTTATTAGATTATTCAGATGAAGTGAGTTTGTTGAATATTGCTTTAACAAGCTCGTCAGATGAGCATTCTGTAAAAAGAAAATTATCAGAAATTTTCAATAACAAAGTGGAAATCAAAAATCGCTTTGAGCAAAATTCATTCACCTATCGAATTATGAAAATTGAAAAATGGGTGGTGTTTAGCATTTTAAGTTTCATCTTAATCATTGCATCATTCAATATGATTGGCAGCTTGAGCATGGTAGCCATTGATAAGAAAAAAGACATTGGTGTTTTACAAACTCTAGGTGCTGATAGCAGTTTGATAAAAAATATTTTCTTATTAGAAGGTATGATAGCCGCAGGTTTTGGCACATTAATCGGCTTAACAATTGGTTTATTGATTTGCCTTTTGCAACAACATTTTCATCTACTAAAATTGGGCGGCAACTCATTTGTTGTGGATGCTTACCCAGTTGATTTGCAGTTGTTCGATGTGGTTAAAATTATTTTTGTGATGCTGTTAATTGGCATTGCTACTTCATGGATGCCAGCATACAGAGCCGCCAAACAAGCTATTCAATTCAAATAATGGTGATGAGAAAAATCATTTGTTTTCATTCTTTTATCCAACTACCTTTGCAGCACAATTGAAAAACATTCTGTTCATAATATTAGCTGCTGTAGTGTTATTTCAAAGCTTTACAAAAGTTTTGGTGATAGTTAATTTCAAAATGAATCAAACTTTCATTGCTAAAAATTTGTGTGAAAATCGTTTCAAGAAAAAAAGTTGTTGTCATGGTTCTTGTCAATTAAAAAAACAGTTGAATGAAGATGATAAAAATGAAAAAGCACCCAACCCAACTAGTTCAAAAGAAAAATTTGAAGAATTATTTTGCGAAAAAAAATCTGACTTTAAAATTGAGCTGAATAAAAATTTTGAATTGCAATTTCCAATTGCTTTCAATTCCACTCTGTTCTTGCATTCCAAAGGAATTTTCCATCCGCCTTGTTGTTAATTTGACTTATTGATTTTAACGAAAGCATTTCACAAAAAATTAAATGCTACAATCATTTATTTTAAATCAACAAACAATTTTACAATGAAAAAAAGTAGGTTGATGTTGAGCATCGTGATATGTTTCACTTTGCTACAACATAATTCAAATGCAGCTTCCGACAGCTCATTTGTTTGCAACAGCAATTGTTGTTGCTCGAAAAATTTAGCACCAGCAGGCATTATGTTTAGCCATGTTCACAAAAAAAAAGAGTGGATGTTGGCTTACAATTTTATGCAAATGAACATGAATGGATTGCTTGATGGCTCATCAAACATTAGCACCAATGAAGTTTTTAAGACTTACATCGCTGCATCAACCAAAATGCAAATGCAGATGTACATGCTGATGGGTATGTATGGCATTTCGGATAGATTAACTGTGATGGGTATGTTGAATTTTAATAGCAATTCAATGAATATGCAAATGTTGCCAACCGCAGCAATGAATATGCCTGGCATGGAAATGATGGGAAGCAATGGCACGATGCCAAGTATGATGAGTGCTGGTTTTGGTGATGCACAATTGTATGCTATGTATGCTTTGCTGAAAGATGAAAACAGCGAATTAATTGTTACTGGCGGATTGAATTTGCCAACTGGTAGCATCAACCAAAAAGGAAAAAGCGATGATGTATTTTATCCAAATTCTAATTTGACTTACATGATGCAATTGGGAACTGGAACGCTGGATGTATTGCCAGGCTTGAGTTACAAGTTTCAACAAAATAAATTTGCCATTGGCACTCAATTCAATTCATCTATCAAAACATCATTCAACAGCAATCATTATCGGCTCGGAAATATAGCAACCATCAACATTTGGAGTGCTTATTCTATTTTCAAATGGTTAAATCCATCAGTAAGAGTCGAAGCAGCAAGTGTTGGAAAAATTCATGACGTTGATGCTTCCATTTATGCTTTAAATGAACCAGCAGCAAACACAATTAATTATGGTGGCAACACACTTCGATGTTTTGTTGGTACATCATTTCCAATTCAACTAACAGCTAACAAAGCCATGAAAATCAGTGCTGAATATGGCTTGCAGGCTTATCAAAAATACAATGGTGTACAAGTGCCAATAAAAAATGTAATCAACGCAAACATTAATTATCAATTTTAAAAACAAAAATTTTATGGAATCAAATAATATTTCAAAAACAATTTTCTTTGTCATTTTCTTGGCATTTTTTATTTCTATCTTTTCTTGCAAAAAAGATTCATCAACCACCACAACAACTGCTGCAACGCCTAATGGCACGTTGATTCTGCATTTGCATACCAATGTTGATACAACTGAAGTTGATAATTACGATTCGGTTTATACATTATCAAGCGGAAGAAAAATTTCAGTGCATTTAGCGCAAATGTTTATTTCGCATGTGCAAGCAGTTAAGTTAGATGGCTCTGTTGTTGACTTTTCGGGCTTTAGTTTTTTGAAAGTAATGGAAAATGAAGCCTATGTCATTGGCAATATTCCTGTTGGAAATTATAAATCAGTGAACTTTAGTGTCGGCTTAGATGCCGCTACCAATGCAGCTTCACCAACCACTGGTTCGATTTTCAATACACCAGCCATGTGGTTTAATTCAACTTATTCGAGTAGCGATGGGTACGTGTTTGTAAATTTTCAAGGCAAGATAGATACCACAACAAATGCCAATGGAAGTGTTGCCAATATGCAGCCATTCACTTATAAAATTGGCACCAATGCTCATTTGACGAATATCAATATGCCTGAACAAGATTATACAGTTACAGCAAATACGCCACAATATGTTCACATCATTATTGATTACAGCAAATTATTGACTGGTGTGCAATTGAATCAAAATGCTAATTTATCTGTGGCAAATGCGGCAGCAAATTCATCAACAGTGGCAAACAAAATCAGTAGCAATATTGCCTCGTTGTTTCATTACGAATAAATAAAATTTGAGTGGGAATAATAAAATCTTTACGAACTTCGCCAATCAATTTTTTTTATGAAAAAAATATTTTGTTTGCTTTTAATTAGTTTAAGTATTTCAAGTTGTTCTATTTTTAAAAAACCAGATTCGAAAATATTCTCATTCGTTAAAAAAATGCCAGAGTACCCAGGTGGTTCGGAGGCAATGAATAGTTTTATTGTTGATCATTTAAAATACCCAACACTTGCAAAAGATAATAATGTTGAGGGCAAAGTAATTGCACAGTTTGTAGTAACAAAAACTGGAGACGTAACCGATATAAAGATCTTACGAGATATAGGTTCAGGCTGTGGCGAAGAAGTTATGAGAGTTTTAAAATTGATGCCAAAATGGATACCAGGAAAAAATAAACGAAAAACGGTTGATGTATATTTGACTCTTCCGATTGAATTTACTTTAGCTCAATAATTCTTTATGAAAAAAATATTTTTCTCACTTTTATTCATTTCGTTTTTTGCTTTTTCAAAATGCGTAAATGCTCAAAATGCAGCTTCTACAAATAATTCAACTCAAGAGATTTTTACTTATGTTGAACAAATGCCTCAATTTGTTGGTGGGCAAAATGCTATGGCAAAATTCATTTCTACTCATTTAATATATCCTAAAAAAGCGAAGAAAAAACATACCGAAGGAAAAGTGATTGTGCGATTTATTGTTTCTGAAACAGGCACAGTTGAAAAAGTAGAAGTACTGAAAGGCATTGGAAACGGCTGTGATGAAGCTGCTAAAAAAGTTGTAAAAAAAATGCCTGATTGGACACCTGGAAAACAAAATGGTAAAGCCGTTGCGGTTTATTTTACTTTACCAATTTCATTCAAACTAAATTAATTTAAACAATGCTACAATTTCCCAACCAAACAAATTTCTACAAAGGCAAAGTACGTGATGTGTATAGCATTGGCGATGATTTATTGGTAATGATTGCCAGCAATCGTATTTCTGCATTTGATGTGGTGCTGCCCAAACCCATACCACACAAGGGTTCGGTGCTGAATCAAACTGCCAAACATTTTTTAAATGCTACAAAAGATATTGTGCCTAATTGGTTGATTGCTTCGCCGCTGCCCAATGTTTCGATTGGTTATAAATGTGAAACGTATCCTGTTGAGATGGTTGTCCGTGGCTACTTGGCAGGTCATGCTTGGCGAACTTACAAAAGTGGTTTGAGAGAATTGTGTGGTGTAAAACTGCCCGATGGTTTAAAAGAAAACGACCGAATGCCGCACCCAATCATCACTCCAACCACCAAAGCGCATGAAGGACATGATGAAGATATTTCGAAAGAAGAAATCATTAGGAAAAATTTGGTAAGCAAAAACGAGTATGAGCAATTGGAAAAATATGCGTTGGCATTATTTGCTCGTGGCTCGGAAATGGCTGCTGCACAAGGTTTGATATTGGTTGACACCAAATATGAATTTGGAAAACGAAATGGAATTATCACTTTGATTGATGAAATTCATACACCCGATAGCAGCAGATATTTTTATGCGGATGGTTATGATGAACGACAAAAAAACAATGAAGAACAAAAACAATTATCAAAAGAATTTGTAAGAAAATGGTTGATTGATAATGGTTTTCAAGGAAAAGATGGGCAACAAATTCCTGAAATGAATGAAGCCTGGATCAACGAAATCAGCGAACGATATATTGAGTTGTATGAAAAAGTTACAGGCAAAAAATTTGTGAAAGAAGAAGAAAAAAGTGAGGAAGAAATTGTGAAGGCGGTAATGAACCAATTTGGAAATATGAAAATGTGAAAAATGAAATGACAAAGGGAATGGTTCGACAAGCTCACCATGACTGTCATAGTGAGCTTGTCGAACTATAAAAATATAATAATCAGAAAAGAAAATCAAGATGAATAAAGTTGAAATTTTAAAATCAAAAATCGCTGAAGCTCAATTGGGTGGCGGCGAAAAACGAATTGCAGCGCAACATAAAAAAGGCAAACTCACAGCTCGTGAAAGAATAGAATTGTTGATGGATGAAAATTCATTTGAAGAAATCGGGATGATGGTTTCGCATCGTTGTCGTGATTTTGGGATGGAGAATGAAGTGTATTTAGGCGATGGCGTTGTAACTGGTTATGGCACTATCAATGGGCGTTTGACGTATGTTTTCTCTCAAGATTTTACTGTGTTTGGCGGTTCGCTTTCGGAAACACATGCTGAAAAGATTTGCAAAATAATGGATTTGGCTTTGAAAAACGGAGCACCTGTTATCGGCTTGAACGATAGCGGTGGTGCACGAATTCAGGAAGGTGTTGTTTCTTTGGGCGGCTACGCTGATATTTTTTATAAAAACACAATTGCTTCAGGTGTGATTCCGCAGTTGTCGGCAATCATGGGACCATGCGCTGGTGGAGCGGTTTACTCTCCTGCCCTTACTGATTTTATTTTGATGGTTGAAAATACTAGTTACATGTTTGTTACTGGACCAAACGTTGTAAAAAC
>CANFST010000032.1 GCA_947449695.1 Chitinophagales bacterium | reverse complement strand
GATTTTGCAAACCATCATTTTTATAAAAGAAAAAATAATCACCCTTTTTGAATGGCGAAGAAAATTTAGGATAGTTCCAGATTTCTTCCAAACGCTGATGAATCTTGCTACGGAAAGGAACTTGCGATAAATAATTTTCAGTGCATTTATTTTCTTCGTTCACCCAATTCTTTACATTTTCAGCTGTGTCGTATTCCAACCAACGATAAGGTTCAGCGATTTTAGTTCCGAAATAATCATCCACCACATTTCCTTTTTCAGTGGCTGGATAAGTAACCGCAATGGGTTTGTGTTCGATGTTTTTATTGTTCATACACGATGAAATAATGAAACTGCCGATGAGCAGCGAAAAATATTTTTGCATTGTGAAAAAATTAGAAAGCGAATGTAAGAAAAGTGTGGTGAAGAAAATGAAAATCAAAATATTGCTGATTACATTTGACTACATAAGTCAGTAAATTAATATTTTCAATTCAAAATACTAAATGAGAAAAAATCTAAAAAAAGCTAGGTTTGATGTTTTTTTAAGTCATGACGACAGAGACTCTTCATCAGTTGAAGTTGTTGCCAAATATTTGAAAGAAAATAAAATTTCTGTTTGGTTTGACAAATGGAACATTGCTGTTGGAGAAAATTTCCAAACCGCAATGGCTCAAGGAATGATGTCATCAAAACATTATATTATTTTCATCGGTGAACATACACCTAAAAAATGGTTTGAAGAAGAAATATCAAGAGCCTTAGTGAATGAAAATGAGGATAATAGTAAACTCGTAATTCCTATTCTATTGCCAAAAGCGAATACTGAATTTACTAAAAGCAATTATTTTTTAAAAAATAAAAAATGGCTAAGACTTGAAAATCTTCATAAGAAATCTTTGAAACAAATACCAACTGCAATTTCAACAAATAATAATTTAAATTCAGGATTAGAAGAAATGAAAATGAATAAAAAAATTCAAAAAAAAATCTCTATTGAAGTTAGTTTAAGGGGTAATTACGAAGCATTCGATGAGAACAGGAAGAATAAATTTTTGAATGCAATTTCTTCTCTTTTAGAAATTCCAAAGTCAGAACTCAAAATCAATAGGATTGAAGAAGGTAGTATTAAATTAGAATTGGAAATCCCTAATAATATTAGCGACAAACTCCTAAAGCTATTATCGAATGAAGTTTTAAAAGACCAAGGTGTATTTTCAGCTAAAAAAATAAATGTTCGAAATGAAATTATAAAAGAGTCTTTATCTGATTTTAATTCATTAGAACATCGTATGGAATTTGTCGCTCAAATAAATGGAGTTAATTATATTAATGACAGTAAAGCAACAAACATAAATTCAACTTGGTATGCTCTTGAAAGTATTGCGCAACCAATTATTTGGATTGCAGGAGGATTAGACAAGGGAAATGATTATTCAGTTTTGAAGGATTTAGTTAAGCAAAAAGTTAAGGGCATAATTACACTTGGTATCGACAACAAAAAAATTCAAACTTACTTTAAACATGAATATCCGAAAATAAAAAACTTTACTGATATGAAAGAAGCTGTAAGAGAAGCAAAAAGAATATCTAAAGAAGGTGATTTAGTGCTTCTTTCTCCAGCATGTGCTAGCTTTGATTTGTTTAGCAACTACGTTGAAAGAGGCAATGCGTTTAAAATTGAAGTTAAAAAATTATAGAGAATTTCTTTTCCTACTTTTGAAAATGCTAAACAAAGAAAAATACGAACACCTTTTTTTCGACCTAGACCATACACTGTGGGATTTTGAAGCCAACTCGGCTCAAACCATGTTTCAGATTTATGACAACTTTCATTTCACAGATAAAAATATTGACAAAGAACTTTTCAAAAAACATTATAGTTATCACAATAGAACTTTGTGGGAACAACTAGAAAAAGGCTTGATTTCAAGAGCCGAAGTAAGAGTGAATCGTTTTCTTTTTACGTTACAGGAATTTGACATTCACGATTTTGAATTAGCAAAGCAACTATCGGATGAATATTTAAAAATACTGCCTACTCAAACATTATTGTTTGATGGTGCGATGGATTTAATTCAACATATTCATCAAAAATATCAGTTGCACATTATCACCAACGGATTTGTGGAAGTGCAATATAAAAAGCTGGCCAATTGCGGATTGGATAAGTATTTCAAAGAAATAATCACAAGTGAAGAATCGGGAGCTAACAAACCTGAAAAGAAAATTTTCGATGTGGCATTTCAGCGAAGCGGAGCTAATGCCAACAATAGTTTGATGATTGGCGATAATCCATTTGCAGATATGCAAGGCGCTTTAAATGCAGGCATGGACAGGGTTTTATTCAACACTTTAGAATATGAACATCATGTGCCCGTAACAATGGAAATAAAATCCTTAAGAGAATTAATACAATTGCTGTAAAAGATTAAACCCTTTCGTTGAATTGTTTTAAGTAAAATGGTTCTGAGTAAGCTAAGTCGGCAAATTGTTGTTTATTATATTTTTTAACTGCTAAGTCATTTAAATATTTAGCTTCACAAATATCTTCCTCCAAAAAAAATATTTTTGGGTGATTTAATACTGTTTTTGTTTTTGCAATACCTGGTCCTCCAAAAATAATTTTGTAATTTAGATCAATTAATTCGTTCCAACTTTTTGCATCCACAATCATCGCTTTTGGTTCTTCAACAATTTCTAAATCATTATTATACGCTGCTGCATATACCTCCATTCTTCTTGCATCTAATAATGGGATATAAACCGCATTCTCAGATTTGAAATTTTGAACCATTGCGCTTGCCATCATTTCTAAAGTTGAAACCGTAATCAAAGGTATTTTTAGTGCTGTACATAAAGCTTTTGCAAAACTCAATCCTACCCTTAATCCAGTGTACGAACCAGGTCCGATGCTTATTGCAATGGCATCAATTTGATTTAACTCAAGATTTATTTTTATCAAATTTTCTTTCACCAATGCTGGTAAAATAGCCGCATGATTAAATCCATCTGCTGATAATTGTTGAAACAAAACGATTTCACCATTAGCAATAGCAACGCTGCAATTTTTTGTTGAGGTATCTATTAAAAGTACTTTCTTTTCCTTCATTGTTTAAAATTTTAAATGCTAATCAATGATTTTATTCTTCATTTTTTTTGAAATGGATAATTCCGCTATTCACCACCACTTTGCCGAGACAATAGCCAATAGCAGCACCCATGATCACATCACTTGCCCAATGCTTATTAAATACTATTGACGGGTTGGGTTGTGCATTTTCAGTTCTATCAAACCCCTAAAAGGATAATCCCATCACCATTTGCATCCCATTACCAATAGGAACAAAACCAACATTAAAATTGCTTTTTTTAGCCTTTTTAAAATGGAAGCCTCTATGCAATTCAGGAATTATCCATCCACTAAAAGCACCCAAAGCATACCCAGTCATTACATCAGTTGGATAATGTTTTCCACCTTTCACTCTAAAGTAAGCCTCCAATGCAGGTATGGTGGCTGCAAAAATCCATATCCCTGTTTTTAACCCCAACCTCATATTAGGATGATAATCGCTCATCACCTTTGCAAATAAAAAAGTAGCAGCTGCAGTTTGAGATGTATGCCCCGAATAAAATGATAATCTCGATTCGGCATCTGTTCTTGTTGATGGTGGCAATGAAGTGTTATAAACATAAGGTCGAGGACGATTTACTGTTGTTTTTACGATATTAGTTAACCCATAATTAAATGCAAAAGTTTCCAACGATAATACGATTAATGATTTAATGTCCTTTTTAGTATGATTTTCAGAAAAAAACATAATAGGTATTAACGAAATACCCACAAGCATAGCATCACTTGCAGTTGAAGTGGCAGGCGACCAGTTGTTTATTGCACTTCGGTCAATTGAGTTGATTTTATTTTTGTCCAATCCTGCTAATTCAGCTTCAGTATAAGGTTTTGTTTTATCAGTATATCCCATAATAATGCCTGTAGCCAACACGACCCCCGATGAAAGTACAAATCGCCATTCCTTTTTTTTCGTATGCTCATAAGGGTCACGAATTAAATGTTGCTCATTGTGACATAAATAGCAATATTCATGAAGCGAATCCAGTGGAGTCCAAGGATTTTTTTTGCTTTGAGCTTGCAAAGCATTGCAACTAAAAAGTAAACCAACTACTGCTAATAAAAATATTTTCCTCATTTTTTTTAGTTATTTAACTGTATTAATTCTTCCTAATTATATCGCCCCTTTCACTTATGATTTTCCAAAAATAGCAACAAAAATATCTTCTGTTCGGTTTGTGTTTTATGAATGTATGAAGCATTTGCACCAAATCGGTCGTTAATATAAATATACTCTTCCAATCCTACGCTTACATTCTTAATGACTTTAATTGAAAATCGAGGTTTTAAAATGCCAACAAAATTGTCTCCCTTAGTACTTATATAAGTATGTATCCAAAAATAATAAGCATCCAATTTAATAGTAGCAATTTTATTAAAATTAAATGCCGATTCAAATTTTGCTTCAGCACCACCGCCATAATTATAATCTCGATACTGGGCAGTATCAGAACCAATACGAGTGCTGCTGCCACCTAAAGGAATTGCAGCCAAATGAAATGTAGTGTAAAGATTTGATTCCTTGCGAACTTTAATTCGAGAAATAATTCCAGGGCCGAAGCCAATTGTACCCAACTCAAATGATTTACTATCCCAATAATCGTAATATTGAAAAATTCCGCTCAACAAATCAACTTGACCAAAAGCTTATGATTTCGAGTAAATAAATTTCCATATCCGGCAATATTATCCACCAATTTTCTTCCTACACCGTAACTCAAATCAACTCTAATTTTAAAAACATCAAATGGTTTTCTGAGCCTTTCCTCAAAAGGATTACCATAGTCAATTTGTAAATTAAGCATAGCATTGTTAGTGCCTTCTAAGAATTCTTTCTCTGTGTTTATTTTATGAATGCCTGCAAACAATGAAATATTGCATGGCTCTTTTTGATAAACTTCTTTATGAGTTGTACGCCAAGTTTTACCTTGCATTAGTCTATTAAATGCTGCCGATGGACTTACGATTGCGGCTCCAATTTCACGAAAAATTCTTTCGGCACCTCGGGTTCTATCATCCAGTATATCAGTGCTTAACCTATAAAATATTTCGCCTAAAAAAACTCCATTTACCGACGTATTAATAATATCGTTGTAAGAGGGTTGAGTGTTTTCGCCAAAATATTCCCACATCAAACTACCTCCTATAACAAATGGGATAGATTGAAAATAAGTATAGCCATTAGAACGAGCAGCATTATAATAAAGTGTTCCCGAATAAGGATGTGCAATAAAATTCATTCCAAATCTATCCTTATCCCATTCCCATCCATATTTTATATTGAATTTCCAAGTTGCTGGACTAATATCTGCAAATGCTTCTTTTAAAATAAACTTATCAGTTGACCATATCAAAGCATTAATTCCAACAACTCTTAGGGCTGGAGCCCAAAGTGGATATTTTCTATTGTAAATCGTATCATCATTGGTTAAATCTCCATAGATGTCGTGCTTCTTTTTAACTAATGGCGAATCATTAGTAAACAACCGAAATGATTTGGCGGATACCATGATAATTAATTGCTTGCTACAAAAGCTATTTTGCCTTTGCGAAAACGCCAACTCATTTTTATTTAAACTGCCAAATACCTGTGCATGGATTATTGCAGGAAAAAATATTGATACGGCTATAATCCAGAATTGTTTCACAATTTAAATTTATCTTACTTAAACAAATTACACTTCAATTTTGCCCTAAGCACAAAAAGCAAAATATCTCATTGCATAGTTAAGTAGAATAATATGGCCCACGTTATACATTTATTGTAAAACTTTACATAATTCAAAGGTGTCCAAAAATTCTATAAAAACAAAAAAGCAGCTTACAAAATTAGTTGCAAGCTGCTTTTTAAAATTTTTATAAAAATTATTGAGCTGGAATAATATCTACACGACGATTCAATTCATCGTTAGGTGATTTCAAAATATGTTTTCCGTTTGACTTCACATTAATTCTGTCAGCAGGGACATTAAAGCGTTGAATCAAAATATCAGCTACTGCTTTTGCACGACGCATACCCAATTTATCATTATAATCATCTGAATGATGTTTGTCAGTATTACCAACAATATCCAATTTCATTGTTGGGTTAGCATACATTAACAAAGCAGTACGTTGTAATTCAATCATATAATCCTTTTTTACAATTGATTTATCTAAATCAAAATAAACAGTTGGTAAATTGTATGCACCACCCCATACCGGTTTTTCTTCTTTAGGGCAAACTCCATGTACATCTACTTTACAACCAGCTGGAGAATTAATTTCCCAATCAACATTATCCAAAACACCATCACCGTCTGTATCTGGGATTTGTGCAACGCCATTAGCATCAACTGGGTATCCAGCAGGAGATAAACGTTCGCGATCTTTGCAATCAATCACGCCATCACCATCTGTATCTAAAGCTCTACCACTTCCATCAACACGACATCCTGCAGGTGTGTTTGCTTCTTTATCTAATAAGTCTGCTACACCATCGCCATCGGCATCAGCTAATATTTCAGCAGCAGTTGGTATTTTTGGTTCAACTCTATCAGTTAAAGGATTTACCCACTCAATGTTTTCAGCGGCTGGATTTGAACCAACAAAATTGTATGTCAATCCAACACTGAAGTAACCGTATTTATCATTGTTTCCTTGACGTAACCACTGACCAGTTCCATTATAAACAAAGCCATCTAATTTATCAGTAAATACATTGTTCATTCTATAATCTAAACCAATGTTGATTTTATTATTGATTTTGTACTTAACTCCAATTCCAACTGGTACTACAGCCTCATATGATTTACCCGAAATTCCCATTTGGTAGACAGTAAAGGCTGAATCATTTTTCAAGGTTTTTATTTTTGAATCAAAATGAATCATCCCAACACCAACATAAGAATAAATTGCAACTCTTCTTTTCACAAGAAATCCTTTTCTTACGTTGAATAATGAAATTCCTAAATTATTCAAATCAAAATATAACGAAGTGGAAATTTGAGAAAAATTAGTTTTGAAGTAGATGCCGTTTTTAACGTTTGAGGCACCAAATACAGTAGCCAAATCAGCAATGTATGCTGCATTTTCAGCACGACCACTAGTAGATTTTCCTACAGCACGAGTATCGCCTAAAATACTACCAAAAGAGAAATCAGCTTGTAAGCCAACAACAGATGAAAACATTTTTTTAACACCAATCTGCAAAGCTGGGCGATTTTCATTTTTATTTTTAAATGTTTTAAAATATTCATACTGATTAATATCAGTATAGGGTTGCGTTACGCCTAAGTTTAAACTTGCCGACCATCCTTTATACAAATCTGAACCTGATGCAGATTGATTGCTTTGAGCAAACGATGTTCCGAAGTACAAAACGGAAAGAATAATTAAAATACTTTTTTTCATTTTGGTATTAATTGATTGTTGGGTTGAATTTAAAGTTTATTATTGTGCTAATAAGATGTCAACACGACGGTTAGGACGATGTTGGTTTGAAATTGGATGCTGTTTGCCTAATGTTTCTACAATTTTAATTCTGTCAGCAGAAATATTGAAGTTCTTTTTCAAATAGTTTGCAACTGCTTCAGCTCTTCTGCGACCTAAATCGTTGTTCAATGCATCATTTCCTCTGACATCACAATTACCAAAAATGTCAATTTTTATATCTGGATATTTAATTAAAGAACGAGCAGCATCAGATAACACATCAGCGTATTGAGGTCTGATTTCATTTGAACTCAAATCAAAGTAAATAGAAGGGAAGATAAATAATGGTTTGTCTTCTTTTGCAGCAACAGGGGCAGCATCACGTTGACCAATTGTGATACCACGGAAATTAACTAATGCACCTGATTTTGAATTCGGCTCCAAGTCTTTTACATCTGGAACACCATCATTATCACTATCAACTGCAACACCAGTTTCGTTTACAGATGCTCCTTTTGGAGAGAAAGGCTCATCATCTTTATAATCAGGAACACCATCGCCATCTACATCTAATGCCTGACCTGCACCGTCAACTCTTACGCCTGCTGGTGTATTAGGTTCTTTATCAAACGCATCACTCACACCATCTTTATCGCTATCATTAAATAATGACTTCAATTTACCCATTTCAGCATCCATGCTTTTCATCATAGCTTCTTGTGGATCATGCCACTCAATATTTTGATTACCTGGTTTACAATCTCCTAATTTGTAAGAAACTTTAAACCCTAAGAAAGCATATTTGTCATATGCATAACCTTGATAACGACTGGTTGCTAAAGTACTTCCACCAGAAGGTGTTGAAGTTCCTTGAAAATTTGCACCATAAGTTCTTGGTGCATTATCGACCACTGCATCAAATTTATCAGTAGAAGTAAAACGCAAAGATGCTTCAATACCCAAATCAATAGCATTAGACAAATGATATTTAAAACCTAAAGCCGTTGGGAATACTAAATCTGTTACTTTAAACAAACCAGTTGAATTTGTCATTATACCATGCAAATAATAAATATCTTTTGCTTGTAACTTAGCTTCATCACTAGCGCCCAATGAATGCACTTCGGCATGATATGTAACCAAGCCAACACCTGCATAGCCATAAATACCCCACTTGCGCATAGGAGCATTTTTATTATTAGCCAATTTTGTAAACCAACCCAAATTAGAAAAATTGATGTACATATTTAGTGAAGCGTCAGCAAATGTTGTTTTTGAATATATTTGGTAATGAAAACCCAAACGCTGATACAAAGCATAATCTTCTGTTAAATAATCATATCCCGACCCTCTTTTATCACGGTCAGACATTACACCTTGAACAATACCGAAATTAGCATCGGCATAAATACCTAACACATGCGAAAACATATGCAAAGCATTTAAACCAATATAAGGTTGAAACTCTGATTTGCCGCTAGTATTTAAAGTTCTAAAGTATTGATGAGAACGAATATCAGTATAAGGTGAGGTTGTGCCAAATTGTAATCCAATTGAATTGGAAGTGTATCGCATTTGGGCATTGGATTGAAGGGCGAATAACAATCCAAAAACTGCAACAATAGACGATTTTAAATAATATTTCATTTCAGGTAATATTGTTTGTTTTATTTGAAGGGCAAAAATAGTTTAAAATATTGTTTTACAAAATGATTAACCTTTTTTTTTATTCATGTTGATAAATATACTATTTCCGTTTATAGCAAATAAACAATCCATTACATTTGCTCTTTTTAGGATTTATGACAATTGAAAATAATTTTTCGTTATTCCCATTTAATACATTCAAAATTGATTGCAGCGCAAGATGGTTCAGCAAAATTAGTACAATCCAAGAGTTAACCCATTTACTTAGCCAAAATGAATTTACAAATGCTGATAAATTAATTGTGGGTGGAGGGAGTAATATCTTATTTACTAAAAACTTCGATGGTTTAGTTATCAAAAATGAATTATTGGGAATTGAAAAAACAAACGAAGATGAAAAGCACGTCTATTTAAAAGCTTCGGCTGGAGTTGGCTGGCATCAATTGGTTTTATTTTGCATTGAAAACAATTGGGCGGGTATTGAAAATTTATCACTCATCCCAGGTTGCGTTGGGGCTGCACCAATTCAAAACATTGGTGCTTATGGGGTAGAATTAAAAGATGTATTCCATTCACTTGAGGCTTATTCAGTTGCTGATAAAAAAGTCATACAATTTAATTCAAGTGATTGTGAGTTTGGTTACCGAGACAGTGTTTTTAAAAATAAATACAAAAATCAATTTGTAATCACGTCAGTTACCTTTAAGTTAAATAAAACGCCACACTTCAAAACTTCTTATGGCGCCATTGAACAAGAATTGGATAGAATGAATATTAAAGATTTAAGTATTCAGGTCATTTCAAAAGCAATAGTAAATATACGCAGTTCTAAGTTACCTAATCCTGATTTACTAGGTAATGCAGGAAGTTTTTTTAAAAACCCAGAAATCAGTCTTCGAAAATTTGAAGAATTACAAAAAAGATTTCCTGAAATTTCTCATTATTCACTTTCAAACGGAAATATAAAATTAGCTGCTGGTTGGTTAATTGAGCAATGTAAATGGAAGGGGAAATCTATTGGTAATTGCGGTGTGCATCAGCATCAAGCTTTGGTAATTGTGAATTATGGTGGTGCAACCGGAGCAGAAATCTTTGATTTATCAGAACAAATTTTGCAAAGTGTAAAACACAAATTTGATGTAGAATTAGAACGAGAAGTAAACATTTTATAGCTCTTAAAGATACATCTGATAACAACATTTGAGAACGAATAAATTTGTTGCTTCTATTTTGTTTGAGTCATTTCACCTACATTTGTTTCTCTCATTTTTTAAAAAAATATGGCAAAGCAAAAGTTGCAAGACAGAAAAAAACAAGACGCTTTAGATTATCATTCAAAAGGCAGACCAGGGAAGATTGAAGTCATTCCTTCAAAAGAATATAAAACACAAAGAGATTTATCGTTGGCATATTCGCCGGGTGTGGCAGAACCTTGCAAAGAGATTGCAAAAACCCCCGATGATGCTTATAAATATACTGCCAAAGGCAATCTGGTAGCGGTTATCAGCAATGGAACTGCGGTTTTAGGATTGGGCGATATTGGTGCATTAGCAGGCAAACCTGTGATGGAAGGCAAAGGATTGTTGTTCAAAATTTTCGCTGATATTGATGTGTTTGATATTGAACTCGACACCAAAAATGTTGACGAATTTGTGCGTACTGTAAAAATTTTAGAACCCACTTTTGGTGGTGTGAATTTAGAGGATATAAAAGCTCCCGAATGTTTTGAAATTGAAACGCGATTGAAAAAGGAATTGAATATTCCTGTGATGCACGATGACCAACATGGTACAGCTATTATTTCGTCGGCTGGTTTGTTGAACGCATTAGAAGTAGTGGGTAAAAAAATCAATGAAGTCAAAATTGTAGTGTTAGGTGCAGGCGCTTCGGCAATTAGTTGTACCAAGCTGTATGTGGCTTTGGGAGCGAAGAAAGAGAACATTGTAATGTTTGATAGCAAAGGCGCAATCACTGCGGATAGAAAAGATTTAGACCAATACAAAAAGCAATTTGCTACTTCACGAAAAATAAAATCAATTGAAGATGCGCTGAAAAATGCAGACATGATGTTGGGTCTTTCAAAAGGAAACACCATTACTGGCAAGCATTTGAAAGTGATGGCAAAAAATCCAATCGTGTTTGCATTGGCAAATCCTGACCCTGAAATTACATATGAGGAAGCCCTAAAAGCCCGACCAGATGTAATTATGGCAACAGGCAGAAGTGATTACAACAATCAAGTGAATAATGTTTTAGGCTTCCCTTATATTTTCCGTGGCGCATTAGATGTGAGAGCTACTGAAATTAATGAAGCGATGAAATTAGCCGCAGTAAAGGCTTTGGCAGAGTTAGCAAAACAACCAGTGCCTGATATTGTAAATGTAGCTTACAACGAAAAAAATATTTCGTTCGGGAAAAATTATATCATTCCAAAACCAGTTGACCCAAGATTATTGTCAACAGTGGCTCCTGCTGTTGCAAGAGCTGCGATGAAAAGTGGCGTAGCAAAAAATCCGATTAAAGATTTTGCGGCTTATGAAGCGCAACTTTCTGCAAGATTAGGTCAAAACGACCAGCTGATGCGGATGATAGCCAACAAAGCAAAACGCAATAAGCAACGTATTGTGATGGCTGATGCTGATAATTTCAAAATACTTCGTGCTGCGCAAATTGTTTTTGATGAAGGCATAGCCACACCAATTTTGTTGGGTAACAAACAAAAAATTCATTCCATTTTAAAAGAAAATAGTTTTCAATTAAGCAAGCAAATTGAAATTATTGATACGCTTGAAAATGCAACAGAAAAGAAACGCCAATTATTTGGTGATTTGTTTTTTGAAAAAAGAAAACGCAAAGGCATCAATTTATACGAAGCCCGAAAAGCGATGAAGGACCGAACTAATTATGGTGCTATGATGGTGGAAACAGGTGATGCTGATGCAATGATAACGGGCATTACAAGGCGTTATTCGGATGCTATTAAACCTGCATTGCAAATTATTGGCACACATCCAAAAGTGAAAAAGATTGCAGGCATGTATATTTTAATCACTAAAAAAGGACCGATATTTTTTGCAGATACTACAGTAAATTCAAATCCATCGGTAGATGATTTAGTTGAAATTACCGAGTTGACTTCGGCAGCTGTGAGAGCATTTAATATTACACCACGAATTGCATTTTTGAGTTACAGTAATTTTGGAAGTGCGAAAGGTGATGATGCTGAAAAAATGAGTAAGGCTGTTGCTCTTTTAAAAGAGAAACATCCTGAAATGATTGTGGATGGCGAAATGCAAGGCAACGTAGCTTTCGATAAAGAAATCATGCAAGACAATTATCCATTCAGTGATTTGGCAACTGGTGGCGCACCAAATGTTCTAATCTTTCCAAATTTAGCAGCAGGAAATATTGCTTACAATTTGGTTTCAAAATTAGGGCAATCGATGGAATCCATTGGCCCATTGGTTTTAGGATTAAATAAACCTGTGCATGTGTTGCATTTGGGCAGCAGTGTTCGTGAAATAGTGAACATGGTTACCATTGCGGCTGTTGATGCACAACATCGTAAAAGGGAAAAATAGTACACATGATTACTGATTTTTTTAATGCAAATAATTTGAAATAGAAATTCCCGATAAAAAATGAATTCAACTCTCAGTATTCGCCGAGCCACATCAAATGATGCAGAATTAATTGCTGAACTCGGCAGAAGCACATTTTATAACACTTTTAATGGAACTTGCACTAAAGCTGACATGCAATATGTGTTAAATTTATTTTTTAATCACCACCAAGTGATGAGTGAGCTAAACGATAAAGACGATTTTTTTTACATTGCTTTTCAGCATAAAAAAGCTATTGGATATTGCAGATTAAAGGCTGATAAACACTTACCTTTTGATGATGTAAAAAAATACAAATCCGTTGAGTTGAAACGATTCTATTTTTCTCAAGAAGCCCATGGTTCAGGTGCCGCCAAGATTTTGATGGATTACATTTTGGATATTGCAAAAAAAATGGAGTTTGAAAAAATTTACTTAGGTGTATGGGAATACAACATAAGAGCGCAAGAATTTTATAAAAAAATGGGGTTTAAAAACACACATATTGCAAACGATTTCCCTTTAGGAGCAACCCCTCAAACTGATTATTGGTTTTGGAAAACTGTGTAATTTTTCGTGCTTACATTTGCACAACTAATTTTTTAAGGAATGAATTTTATTGAAGAACTAAAATGGCGTGGGCAATTGCATCAATGTACACCTGATGTAGAAAAATATTTAACTGATAATAAAACCAGCGGCTACTGCGGCTTTGACCCAACAGCATCTTCAATGACGATTGGAAATTTTGTGCCCATTATGTTGCTCATGCGCTTTCAACGCTGCGGGCATAAACCAATTGCATTGGTTGGTGGAGCAACTGGTTTAATAGGTGATCCAAGCGGAAAATCAACTGAGCGAACTTTGTTATCGATTGAAAAATTAGAAGAAAATGTAGCCTCATTTAAAAAACAATTGTCAAAATATTTAGACTTCGAAACAGGCAGTAACAAAGCCGAATTGGTAAATAATTATGATTGGTTTAAAGATATGGATGTGTTTACTTTTTTACGTGATATTGGTAAGCACATTACAGTTAACTACATGATGGCAAAAGATTCTGTACAAAGCAGAATGGAAAATGGCATTTCATTTACCGAATTCTCCTACCAATTAATTCAGGGATACGATTATTATTGGTTGTGGAAAAACAAGAATTGCAGAGTACAAATGGCAGGCAGTGACCAATGGGGGAATATGACAACTGGATTAGAATTAATAAGAAGAATGGAAGGCGGCGATGCACATTTAATAACTGCTCCATTGGTTACAAAAGCCGATGGAACAAAATTTGGCAAAACGGAAAGTGGCGCATTATGGTTAGATAGAAAACTGACAACCCCATATCAATTTTATCAATTCTGGATAAACGCAAGCGATGAAGACGCTGCGAAATACCTGAAAATTTTTTCGTTTTTAGACGAGGCGACAATCAATGATATAATTGTAGAGCATTATAAAGCTGCACATTTACGTTTGTTACAAAATGAATTAGCCAAAGAAGTTACAACTTTAGTTCACTCAAAAGAAGATGTGAGCATTGCACAAAAAACAAGTGCAATCTTGTTCGGCAATGCCGATGCTGATGCGTTAAAATCATTGAATGAAAATGAATGGCAGGAAATATTTATTGGGGTGCCTCAATTTGAAATTTTGAAACAAATTTTAATAGATGGCATTAATGTTGTAAATCTTTTATCAGAAACAACTTCAATTTTTCCATCAAAAGGCGAAGCAAAAAAAATGATTGATGCTAGCGGTGTATCATTGAACAAAGAAAAAATTTCTAACACCCAACAATCAATTACAAACGATAATTTAATTGGTGGAAAATATTTGCTGTTTCAAAAAGGGAAAAAAAATTATTTTTTAATTAAAGTAGTTTAAAACAAATGAAAGCCCATCTCAATAAATCTTGGCATTTGCTAGTGATTTTATTTTTATTTTTTTCAAAAACTCATGCACAACATACCTCTAACAGGGCATTCGATACCATCACTTACACTGTTGAAAAAGGTGACACAGTATATGATTTTTATTTTAACACACTAGGAATTACAGCATCACATACTTTTAGCAACGACACTTTGCGCTATCGTTTTAACCAATTAAAGTACAACATCAAAGTAGTTTTTCCATACGTGAAAGAAGCAGGCAGATTATTAAATGAAGTTAATACGACTCTTCCATCATTATCGCGACATGAACGCAGAAAATATTTAGAGTTAAAAGAAAAAGAACTGCGACAAAAATTTGAATTGCCTTTGAAAAATTTGTACGATACTCAAGGCAAACTATTGATACTGCTAATCAACCGAGAAACAGGCAATAGTGTTTACAGCACACTTAAAACAATTAAAAACCCTATCAGAGCTGCCATGTATCAAGCTTCGGCATTAGCTAACGGATTAAACTTGAAAGATGTATGGGATGCAAAAAAATATCCTGCCGAGAACATGATAATGCAACATTTTGAACAACAATATGATTATCAATCAAAGAAAAAATAACAATGTCTTTTATTTTTCTTTTATAACAAATTCACAAATTATTTGTCTGAAAAATCCCAACACGACTTTATTCGTTATAATTTTACCAAAATTTTTTGAATGAAAAAATATTTTTTAAGTTTCCTTATTTCATTATTGTTTTCTTTTAGCATTCATGCGCAAGGCTTATTTATCGGATTGCAGGGCGGATTGCACAATGTTTGGCTCAACAGTTCTAATCCATTGTGGAGCACCGTTGATTCAGTATCGAAAGATAAATCTAAAGATAAGTTGTCTTCAGTCGGTAATGTATTTAAGGGTGGTATTGGCTTGCAAATAGGTGTTGATTTAACAAAACATTTTGGAATAGTTGCTGAATTAAATTACACCGGGCAAGGCTATAAATATCAGGACAGCACCATCAGCAAAGGAATAATTAATGGCGAATTTTCAAGCACTTATATCCAAATACCAATTATGCTGAAATTAGTTTCGGGCAAAGACGGAAATGGAATCTTTGTAATGGGTGGCCCAAATTACAGTTTATTACAAACCGCTACCTTAACGGAATCAGGCAACAAGGTTACCACCACCACCACTGATCTGAATGCTAAAAATTATGTTGTAAAACAAGATGTTGGCATCACTGCTGCAATAGGTATCCAATTTAAAGCGGCAGAACATTTTCAACTCACATTTGGCTTTAAAGGTATTTTTGGATTAACTGACTTAAATAATATTAAATCTTCAGTAGGTAATTTTTCTGCTCCTAAAGTAAACAATGGCTCGGTGGGTATCAACTTAGGATTCGCCTATCATTTTTAATTTTTGCAACATTTCTTTTGAAAAAATGTTTTGTTGAAAATCATTTTCAAACATTAATTTCACAAGATGAAAATAGGCATTGTATGTTATCCGACTTACGGAGGAAGTGGCGTTGTAGCAACTGAATTAGGTAAAGCTTTGGCAGACAAAGGACATTTAGTACATTTCATTTCTTATAAGCAGCCAGCACGTTTGGAATCATTTCATGAACGAATTTTTTACCATGAAGTAACCGTAAACAATTATCCGCTGTTCGATTATCCACCCTATGAATCAGCATTAGTAGGCAAATTGGTTGATGTAATTGAAAACGAAAATTTAGATTTATTGCATGTTCATTATGCCATACCACATGCAGCAGCTGCATATATGGCAAAAAAAGTTTTAGCCTCGAAAAACAAATGCATCCCTTATATCACAACATTACATGGTACTGATATAACTTTAGTTGGTAAAGATGAGGCATTTCGACCTTTGGTAGCTTTTTCAATTGAAGAATCAGATGGCATCACAACCGTTTCAGAAAATTTAAAAACAGAAACGATTGATACTTTTAAAATCACAAAGCCAATAAAAGTAATCCCCAACTTTGTTGATTTAAAGCGGTTTCAGAAAAGCAACAAAGAACATTTTAAAAAAGCTATTGCACCGAATGGCGAAAAAATATTAATACATACCTCTAATTTCAGAAAAGTAAAACGTGTAGAAGATGTAGTGTATATTTTTGAAAGCGTATTAGAAAAAATTCCATCTAAATTATTGTTGGTGGGTGATGGCCCCGAAAGAAATCATATTGAACAATTATGTCGTACGCTTGGAATATGCGACAGCATTAGGTTTTTGGGTAAGCAAGATGCATTAGAAGAATTACTGGCCTTGTGCGATTTATTTTTATTGCCTAGCGAATACGAAAGCTTTGGATTAGCTGCATTAGAAGCAATGGCTTGCATGGTGCCTGTAATCAGCAGCAACGCAGGTGGCTTACCCGAAGTGAATGTAAATGGTGTAACAGGTTTCACGGCAAATGTTGGTGATGTAGAATCAATGAGTAATGCCGCCATTGATTTATTAAGCAATGAATTAATGTTGCAAGAATTCAAACAAAACGCTTTAAACAGAGCAAAAGAATTTGAGTTGAGTAAAATTTTACCTGTTTATGAAAAGTATTATGAAGAGGTACTTAAGAACTTTAAAAAAACGCTGTGTTAGTTCCTCTCAAATTGTATGCTTACATTTGGTAAATTTTTTGCCAATTGCTTTTTGCAAGAATGAAAAAACGCTACTTACTTTTTTTAATGCTGTGCCTTACAATGCTTGCCAATAAAAGCATTTCAGCTATTACAATTCATCAAAATGACACATTATCGTTAAAATATTTTGCTGGTTTTGGTGCTGAGCAAAAAATGAATACTGCACTCAATGAACTTTTGAAACAAAGAAAGATTGAGTCAAAAGACACCTTACAACTAAATATCGGACTGCAATTAGCACAACAAGCCACAGATAGCTTGAAGTGGTCGAAAAAACAGATTGTAGGATTTAAAACCGAACAAAGCAATTACAACGTGAAATATTTTGAGATGCTGAAAAGTCAGAACGGGGCTATGTTGCAGGTTTCAAAAAAAATAATTTCACTTTGTAAAATCAATATTAAAAAATTAAATGTTCAGCGACAAAAGAATAAAACCATCCGCAAAGCAAACAATAAAGCTGTTGACGGATTTTTATCTGGCTTAAAATATTACAACACAAAATTTTCTGCCAACTCAAAACCAGAAGACACTATTAAAATTTTACATCAAATCGAATTAATGAATGATAGTGTTAAAATCTATACTGATGAATATCTATCCCAAGTAACCCGTTTTAATGCTTCGTATGATTCATTGATGCAACGAACCGATAACTATCAAATCATTACTAATAAAGGTAATGAAGCTTTAAAAAAAATAATCATTGCTCGAAAATTAAAGATTCAGGATTCAGATTTAACACTTGAGTCGCAGAAAAAAAACTGGCAAGTCCAACAATCTTACACTAATCAATTCTTATTTTTAAAAGGTGTATTTTTAACAGATACCTTATTGCATCAATTTAAATTTATTCAGCAAAATCACTTGAAGGTAATAGCCATTGATAAGAAAATTTTAAAGCAAAACAAAAAATTGCGCCGCTATAAACAAGAGAACCAGAGCCTGATTCAAGGATATTTAGATGTTTCGAATTCAATGCAAACTTTCCTTTACCGACACAACGATTTTGTAAGATTGTGTTCATCAAAATGCAATCGGATTAAAAAAGAATTGAAAAATGTCACAAAAATTTCGACAAATGAAAATAAAAAATTAAATGCCGAATTACTATTGGCAAAGCAAAATAAAAACATTCGTTCTAAATCAATTTCACTGCTCACTTCAGCCGAATTAAAAATCATAAATAGTCATCTGGCTGACTGCTTGAAGCGGATCAAAGCAGTGCAAAGGGCAAAACAAAAATTATATCATTAATCTTCCTGACTTTTTCTCTGCTGCAATATTTTTACCTTCCCAAAATAAATTTCCCCCAACGATGAGTTGCAACAAGAAAATGACAAGTTGAAAATTTTTATTTCTTCCGTACTAAAATAAACTTTCCAATCACAATTAATGAATCGCTTAATGAAGGGCTTCCCTTTACAATTTTATATTTTATCGTATCACTAAATGCAGTTAAACTATCAATATTTCCAACTAAAGAAATTTTGCTGCTTGGGTTTAAAGAGTTGGTAAATGAATTTTCTATTGTCCAATCCTTGTCATATTTTTTAAGACTTTCTTCTGTTGAATTTATACAGAGTTGAAATCCTTCTTGAGAAATTGTGCTATTGGAACTTGAACCATGTTTCCATGTTTGTTCAATCCAAATCTGTTTCAAAGTCAATCTTGTAGAATCATTTATTATAATTGGGTTTTCCTTTGACAAAAACTCACCTAAAAAAATTCTTCTTTTTTTGGAATCTTCAATATCACTTGAAGCTCCATTAAAGCCCTGTGGAGTGGAGCAATATTCAAAAAAAAGTGTAATGACAAAAAGGGTTATTGTGCTTTTTATTTTCATTTTCCATTTTTAAATCGTTACTACTTCATCTGTTTTTTCTGGTTTTCGATTTACTCGATTCGTCTTCACGAAATTGCACCACTGACATTTTTCTTCGTTGCAACCTTGTGCAAATTCGTGGTTCATAATTTTGCTGTAAGTGTCTTTAATTTGCGTTCTTACAAATTTTACATCATCAGCTGTAATCAAAACTTTGTGTCGCACAAATGAATCGGTGTCTTCATTTTTTTCGATGAAATCAAAAATTCCTTCCACCATTTTCCAAGCGTTGAACGGATAATTATCAATCAGCAATTTGTAAAAAATCATTTGTCGCCAGTAATCACCGCCTTTCGGATTTTCATCGCTCGGCATCGCCAAACTGTCTGTTAATGAGCGTTTCGGGCTACCCGTTTTATAATCAATCACCGTACAGTTGTTACCATCAAATTCTATTTTATCAACTTTTCCTTTCATCGGCACACCATCAATTTCAATATTCGTAATCATTTTTTCAATGCTCACCGTTTTGTTAAATGTGTTGATGTAATGCTTATAATATTCCGTCAAAGATTTTCTGCCGAGTTCTAGTCGACGTGGAAATTGTTTTTCAGTAAATGCTTCTTCTTGCTTGTACATGCTCTTTTCAAAATTCTTTATCACCAATTCAATTGGTGCAAATTCATGACTTGGATGCAATTGCATATCCTTAAACAACATTTCCAACGCATAATGCACTGCATTTCCAAACGCCATACTATCATTTGGCGCAGATGGAACTTGCAAAATTGTTTCGTAATAAAATGACACTGGGCAGTTCAAATATTTATTCAACGCCGAAGCACTCAACGAGAAATTTTTCAAACGTTGTTCTAAAAATTCTTTCTTCAAGAGTTCAATATTCACAGGCGGTTCAGGCTCAAATGACCATTTGATTTGCTCCATCACTTCCGCTTCACTCACGTTGGTTTTTTCAAACAAACATTGGTCTTTAATTTCGGCAATGAACAACGATGCCTGCTTCAATTTTTCTTTTGCATCTTTTGCAGGATATGAAACCTGCAAATATTTTTTCGCTCTTGTAATCGCCACATAAAACAATCTTCTGCTCGATTCTTCGGCATTAATTTTTTCATCACCAATTAAATTATCAGGCATCGCAAACCGATTATTCATGCCACGTTTTTTCTCCCAAAAATCATTGGTGCAACCAATTAAATAAACATACTCAAACTCCAAACCCTTTGATGAATGAGCCGTGATGAAGTTCACACCATTTTCTTGTGCCACCACTTTTGTGATGGGCAACTCCAAATTTTCGCCGTGCATTTCATCAATCATTTCTAAAAATTCTTTCACGTGCATTCGTGGTTTTTTGCTGCATTCTTCTTTGATGAAATCGAAAAAGGAATTCAGCACTTGCATATCCCAAATTCGTGTAGGTGAATTCAAAATGTGTTCAACAATTCCGCTGTCATAGATAATATCTTCAAACAACATCGGCAAAGTGAGTGATTGCATTTCGCCCAACCATTTGTTCAAACAATTTCCCAATTGAATGATTTTGTTGGATGATTGCAAATTCAGCGAACTCAATTCCAAAGAGTTATCCAGCGCAATTCTCCAAAAAGTTTTTTCCGCTTTTGGTTTTTGTGAAATGTGCCAACTCAACAAAGCAATATCAGTCGGTTTGATTTGCAACGCAGGATAATGCATCAAGTGAAACAACAATTCTTCACCACTAAATGGTTTGGTAATTTCCTTTTGTAAATATTCCAACACCATGATGAAATACTGCACCAATGGCAGTTGCAGCAAGTTTTCTTTTTTCTTTACGTTGTAAGGAATTCCTTTTTTCTCCAACAATTTGATGATGTTCGCTGCTTGTTTGTGTTGCGAATACAACACAGCAACTTCTGCTAAATTTTGATTTGCCTGGTGCAATTTTTCCAATTGCAAAACAATATCTGCTTCTTCATGAAAGCTGTTGAAATACTCCACAATTCTGGGTTGTGGCGCCTCTGCTGAAATTATTTTTGGGTTAGAAGCAACCAAATTTTTATCCAATACCAATCCATCTTTTTTGATTTGATGAATCAATCGTTGTTGATTATTATCAATCGTTGCTTTGGCTGCATCCAACACTTTTTGTGTGCTTCTGTAATTATTTGTGAGCACAATCGGCTTAATCGTACTTTCAAATTTTTCATAAAAATTTACAATGTTATCTAATCGTGCACCTTGAAATTCATAGATGCTTTGGTCATCATCACCCACTACAAACACGTTGGCATTTTCGCCCCAAAAATCAATTAGCAATTCTAAAATTTCTTTCTGTGAGCCGCTTGTATCCTGAAATTCATCCACCAACACATATTGAAACCGCTCCTGATATTCCATCAACAAAGTTTGATTTTCTTTGAATGCTTTTATCACCCACAAAATCATATCGTCATAATCATAACGAGCTCGGGCTTTCATTTTTGCATCAAATTTTTCAAACAAATTTGCTCCGTCTTTCAGTAAATTCATTTTGTCAATTTCCACCTGAATTTTATCTGTTCTTACATCACCTTTTTTGAAATTTCCTGTTGCTCGTTTGCAGATGTATTCCTCTCTCAAAGGCAAATCAGCCATGTATTTTTCAACTTCTGAATTGATTTTCTCAACCGACCAATCTTCTTTTTTCATTAATGAAAACAATGATTTCAAACGATTGGCTTCGTAATAAATTTCGCCTTTCAAGCGGCGCAGGCTGTGCCCTTCAGGCAATTCATCAATTATTTCATGATAGATTTCCGCCAACTCTAAATCACTTACAGGTTCGCTATCTCTCTTCAAAAAAAACTGTGGATGATTTTGAATCACATCATTACAAAAAGCATGAAAAGTGTGAATATTCACTTTGTGCGCCACAGGGCCGATGAAATCTAACAAGCGTTTACGCATGGCAATTGCGCCTGCATCGGTGTACGTCAAACACAAAATATTGTGTGGTTTTGCATCCACCCCACTTGCTAAAATATTGGCAATTCGAGCTGCAATGATTTGTGTTTTACCAGTACCCGGCCCTGCTACAACCAGCACTGGTCCTTCGATAGTGTCCACCGCTAACTTTTGTTGCTCATTCAGCAATTGATATTCGCTACGAAATTTATTGTCGTATTCGTTCTTGAGTTTTTTTGTGTCGGTGAGATTCATTCTTTGATTTTTTATTTTAACAATTTAGTTCGTTCCATTCTTTCTTTCGCCTCTATCAAAATGGAATGTATTTTTCTTTCTAATTCTTTTTTGGGCGGCAACTCGGTTAAATATTCTGCCACCATTATTCCATCTTTGTGCATCTCTAATAATTCTATTTGCTCTCTTTTGCTTTCGGCACAAAGGATTAAGCCAACTGGCGGCAATTCACCTTCTCGTTTTTCATACCTATCCAACCATTTTAAATATAATTCCATTTGCCCTTTGTGCTTGGCTTCAAACTTGCCCAGCTTTAATTCAACTGCCACTAAGCGTTTCAGATTGCGATGATAAAATAATAAATCTAAACTAAAATCTTCGCCATCAATTATCATTCTTTTTTGACGTTCAACAAAAGCAAATCCAGTTCCCAATTCTAAAATAAATGATTCCAATTCTCTTAAAATTGCTTGCTCCAAATCTTTTTCCAGATAAGTGTTTTTCAATCCTAAAAAGTCTAAAAAGTAAGGGTCTTTAAAAGTATTACCAATAGTGGGATTGGCAGCGATTTGTAAATTTGCAATGGCAGTTCGCTCAAAAGTTTTTGTTGCAATTTGTTTTCGTAAATCTCTTTTCCCAAGTTGTTCCGTTGCAGCTTTTTGAGCATAGAATACTTTTGCTTCTTGGTTTTTAAGAGGAATAAGAATTGTAAAATGCGACCAACTTAATTGTCGTGCCAGTGGCACGACAATTTCAAAATCGGCAAATTGTGCGGCAAACTGCATCATACGTCTTACATTCTTCTCGGTAAAATTTCTGCCGTAAGATTTTTCCAATTGTGCCGACAGTGTCGCCACAATTTGCTTTCCATAATCAGCTCGTTTGTTTTTTAAAATTTCGTTGTTAATACGATTGCCTACTTGCCAAAATAATAAAGTAAGCGTACTATTAACCTGCGAAACTACTTGCTGCTGGCTTTGTTCAATCAGTTGCGAAAGTTCTTTAAATAGATTCACATCGGGCTTGGTGATAGCATTTGATTTTTTGTTGGGCATGATGTAGAGAAATGATGTTTGACAAACTTAAAATTTTCTTGCCTTTGGTTGTAGTTGTTTTTTTCTTTCTAAAATTTTAATGATGTGTTTTACTTGTTTCACTTTTCCAAATTCTTTATCGGAAATTATAACTTTAAAATCTTGTTCAAGTATCATAAAAAAATAAACCAAATCAATTTCGTTTGATGATAAGCCATCCGATTGAGGTTTGGTTTCCCTTAAAACTTCCTCAACAATTGAAGTTTTGTTTTTCTTGACTTTGGCAAGGATAAATAAATCGCAAAAGAAATCGTCTTTTTTGATTTCAAATTTGAATTTCCTTTTTAGGTATTTTAAAACTTCCTGTTCAACCATAAATTTCGTTTTCATTTTACACAACAAAGAAAACAACAACGCAGTGCAGTGTATTTGCACTGTGAGAATTAAAAGTTATTTGGATTAACACCACATTGTATCAACCATTCATGATTTAAATGAGTGTAGCCAACATTTATGAATGGTGGAATATGTGGTGGAGCTGGATGGTTTACCCAAACCCAATATCTTGCAATTGTTGCAGCTCTATGCAAGCCATCGAAATTATCTACTCCACCCATTCCACTTGGAGTTAAAATTGAGCCGAATTCAACATCATTTCTTTCAACATGGACTAATGTTTCAATGTTTAACCAAAGCTGCCAAAGACATCTTAAATTTTCATTTTTAGTTGTGAAATACACATATTTTATTGATTCAGTTGCACAAATATATTTTGCTATTTCTTGAACACTATTTTCAATTAATCCTTGCCTACACAATCGGTTCAATTTATCATCTTTGTAACCTATTGTTTCCGCTTTAGTTTTAGTTATCAAATCCGCAAAGGATAATTTGAATTTTTTGCACAGTTCAAAAATTTGACCTATTGCTGGAACACCATCAGCAGGTCCATTTAATACATTAGCATTGTTTGCAAAATTTTGAAAAATTCTCCATAAATAATTTCTGTTTCTGCCGTAAAAAAAGTCTGCTCCATTACCATCATCTGGGTTAAATGTTCCAATAATCATTACCTCTGGCCTATAAGGTGTGGTTTTCAAAATTGCATTTTCAGCTACAAAACCCTGTGCTGAAGCGATGTTTGGATAAGGTTGTCCAAAGTCAACGTTTAAAAATTTGTGTTGTGGCATATTTTTTTGTTTTTAAATTTAAATCTACAAAACGAATTTGTCATATCCTAATCTGATTGATTTTTTTTGTTTAAAAATTCAATCGCATGGTTTTAAAAGTTTCTTCAAAACCTAAAGCATTATAAAACAACAAACCTTCTTTGTTATTTGCAAACACTTTTAGTTCAATGCTGTAAGCATCAAATCGGGCAGCCCAATCTTTTAAATTATCAATTAAAGCATAGCCAATTTTTTGACGCCTAAAATTTTCATCTATCATAATGTCATCCACTTTGCAAAGCATTATCTCGTTGTTGCTTTCCGAAAAAACCGAAGTGGAAATTTCGGCAGTAACAAAACCAACTACTTTGCCATCAGCCTTTGCTACTAAAACAGCATTATCGTTGGTAACAATTCTGGCTTGCATTAACGTTTCATAATCTTGCTGAAATTTTTCAAATCCCGAAAAACAGCTTGTGCCAAATGTTTGATGCAGTTGCATCAATTGAATCCATAGTTGAATGATTTGTTCAACATCGGTTTCGATTGCTTTTTCTATTTTAAAATTGAGCATCGTTTTGTTTTTACACATAATTTATCGCCTGAATAAAAGTGGGTTCGTTTTTTAAATTGATGACTTGTATAGGTTTGTTTAAAGTCCAATCATGAAATGTGTGCAATACATTTTCAGGTTTGAAAAATAATTTTCGGCGTATCCATTTTTTTGTTTTTGGTTTACCAAATTCATAAGGCGCAAACGGGCAGTTGATAATGGCATATTGCAAAGTATTGCGCTGATGAAAAGGCAAAAAAGTAGTAGCACTTATTAAATTTTTCGGATGCTCTTTTCTTACCGAAACCCAATGGGTAACATTGAAATCAAATTCATACAAAATGGCTGAAACCAAAGTGGTGTGGCGCAAATGAAAATAAATTACAGGCACTTTTTGCGTTTGCTCATCTACTTTAATTTCAAATTCATACACCACTGCATGCATACGATAAGCATTTCTTATTTCGGTTGGATTATAATCCTGATGCACCATGTAAGCCAATGCATCTGAAAATTTTAAGTGCTGCACGTTGATGATGGTAGCACTTTGTTTTTGTGTGGCTGTATCATAATTGAAAACATCGCCCACCGATAAAATAAACCGACCGAAATCTTTTTGTTCTTCATCATTAGTGAACACAAATAAATCAGGATATTCCACACCATTTTGCTTTGCATGTTGTTTGATGCCACAAAATTCAATCACACTTCTGAAATCATTTTTTGCTTCATCAAACCACAATATTTTTGGGTTGATTTTATTTGCATTTTTTCTTATTAGTTGATTGATAATAGGCAGCATGGCTTCATTCGAATCAGTTTCAAACAATTTGAAAAAAGGATTTTCACGATGGCTTTTTGCAATAGCCATATTTGGATGTCGGATATGCATAATTTAAAAAGAACGCTTTTTATAAATTCTGAAATGCTCCAATTCTTTGAACCAATCACTCAAAAAAACAGCAACCGAATAATTGTAAGTGCCAGACTTTGCATTTTTAAAATCTACTTTAAAAAAATAACGGGCGATTAGATAATAGCACCAATCGAAAATGTTCCAAAGTGCGATTAACACAAGAAATAAAACGAAAAAGAAAGTTAAAATCTGGAGTAAATTTTTTAAAAATTTCATGTTGTTGTTGTTTTAAAATCCGATTATTGATTTGGTTGATTGACTAGATTTTTCTTCTTGGCAAAATTTGTTGAGCTGCTGAAAATCCATTTCATTATTAAGTAGATTATGAATCATCACTTTCTTGGCAATATTTTCAATTTCTGCTGGTGAAAAAGAATATTGTTCAGCTAAGTTCTGAATTGATTTATCTTCTAAATCAGGCAATTTATTTTTCCAAATCAGCTCTCGTTGTGATTTATCAGGCTTTTCAAATTTTAATTTCATCAAAAATCTTCGTTCAAAAGCATTGTCAAAATTTTGCATCAAATTGGTAGTAATCATCAAAATACCAGTGAAATTTTCCAATTCATCTAATAAAATATTTTGGATAGAATTAGCAGTTTGGTCAATAGTTCGTTCCACATTTATTCTTTTATTGAATAAAGAATCAGCTTCGTTCACAAACAAAATTGGTGTTCGCTCTTCTTTACGAACTGATTTGGCATAATTTGAAAAAATGCTTTTTATTTTTCTTTCTGATTCACCATACCACATTGATTTGGCATCACTAATATCTACTTTGATGAGGTTGCGTTGGCTGATTCGGGAGGCTTGCAAAACAAATTCTGTTTTGCCTGTGCCAGGTTCGCCATAAAGCAAGATGCAAATGCCACCCGATGTTTTGTAAATAGTTTTTAGTTTGAGTTTTATGGATTCGAAATTATCGTCAAATAAAATTTTCAGTACACTATCAAATTGCGATTGCATGGAGGCGTTGAAAAACAAAGGTTTTTCGGCAATTTCATGTGCAGTAATTTCATTGCACATTTCACGTCTTTCAAAATTTATGATGTCGTTTTTTTCATCGCACAAAAAATAGTCTAACCCTTTTTCTGTGAATTCGTATTCCATTTCTTTTCGTTTGATGTCGTGTTTTATTTCAAAAACAAAACCTTTCGATTGCACGATATGGCTTCTGTTTTTTATTACCATCGAAATTCTTTTAAAAAAGGTTTCATCGCCTAATGCTTCTTCTACAACATTATGTAGATTAAAACTTTCGGAGTGTTTTGTATTGTTAGCCAGTAACAAAGTGAAAATTAAATCATCTTCTGGTTTATATTCTTCCAAGTCGAGTGCTACTGGTTGCATACCAATTTTTTCAACATCTTTTAATTGCTGCGTTGGAGTGCTTTCATAAAGCGCATAGATGTTTTTTACTTGTTGCAGGTGTTGATTTCTATCTAATAATTCAATAAGTCGGTCTTCAAATTCATCTTGTTCAATCACTCTTTCACGGCGTTTAAAAAGGCATGCCTCAACTTCCTCTAACAACTTTTTGAAAGTTGATAATTTCAACTCTTCGCTTTTCGAAATTTTAATTCCCTTGTTCAGTTTGTCAAATACAGAATAGGTGATGATGTAATCCAATTCATTTAATCGCTTGTGTTTTCTTCCTCTGCCATTATTTTTAAAATACAGCAATCCGTAAGTACATAATTTATCCAACTCAGCAATCACATGCAGTAATTCCATTTTGTCTGTTCGGATATGATTGGCAATAAAATTTAAAACGCTTTCGTTGGAGTCTTCAATGTTTTTATTAAAAATCATCGAAAACAAAAATGCCTGCAAAGGTGTAATTCCATTACCAAGCTCTTTTGCTAAGGCTTGCAAAACATCATCATTGAGATACAATGCCTTTTCTAAAGTGCTTGTATTGGCAGTGTTGTGAACGATTTGCTGAATGTATTTTAAATTATCAGACATTTTTTAAGTGTAATTTTGTGGTGATAAATTATTTGTGTTGCAAAGAAATGACCAACAGAGTGCAACCTATTTTCACTCAAAAAAAATATTCAAAATGCCAATAAATAAAAGTGCTTTAACGAGATACAAATTGATTGATGAGTGTCTTGCAACCATGCGTTATGATAAAATAACTGTAGAGTATTTTCAAAAATACATTCTTGAAAAATCGGGCATCAGTGTAAGTATTCGCCAATTAAAAAATGATTTAGATGAAATGCGGAATAATGCTGAATTTTTAGCTCCAATTCATTACGACCGAAAATCTGGATATCAATATTCTGATGCAGATTATAGATTGACAGGAATAAAATTGAGCAATGCTGATTTCGAAAAAATAAACGAAGCTGTTGCCATGTTGAAACAATTTTCAGGCTTAAAAATTAGCGATGATGTAAATAAAATTTTAGCTCGAATAAATGCAGCAAAAGAAAATGATGTAGATGAAATTTTAATTTTCGACCAAAGCAATGAATATAATGGCAGCCAATATTTGGAAATGTTATTTCAAGTAATTAAGCGCAAACAATGCGTTGATTTTATCTACTCTAAATACAATCAAAAAACTGATATACCATTGAAGTCAAGAACAGTAAGCCCTTTGGCAATTAAGGAATATTTAAAACGATGGTATTTAGTGGCAGATGAAAAAGGTGAATTGAAAATATTTGCGTTGGATAGAATAATAAATTTAGAAGTAAATCCAAAAGCAACTTATCATCAACCTAAAGGTTTTTCTTCCAAAGAATATTTCAAAAATGCTTTTGGTATCACTGTTCATAATGACATGAAGCCATCACAAGTAATTCTCAGAGTTAAACCACCTTGCATGGAATACATGCAAAACTTTCCTTGGCATTCCACTCAAAAAATCGAAAAGGTTTCTAAAAATGAAATGATAGTTTCTTTTCAATTACATGAGTCGCATGAATTGGTAAAAGAAATTTTGGGATGGGGATTAAGTATAGAAGTGATTGAACCAAATTCGTTGAAAGAAAGAATTTTGAGAGAGTTGAAAACAGCTTTGGAAAATTACAATTGATATTCTTGTTGAAATTTATTGTCGTATTCGTTCTTGATTTTTTTTGTGTCGGTGAGATTCATAGAAATATTTTAATCAACATGCCCTTTACGTTGCAATGGAAAAATTTTGGTGCTATCTGATTTTTCTTGTTCGGTTTCTTCGTCTTTCAAATTATGCAAATCAGGCTGACCTGCATTTACCCATGCTGTGTACCAAAAATTAGCAACATCTTGAATGCTGCTTCGTAAGCGACGTTCAGCCATATTGTTCAGCAATTTGTTGTAAGCAGTTGTAAATTCATCGGAATAGATTTTTATGGTTTGATGACCTTTTGTTTCGATTACATATTTCCGGTCTTCAGGAAAACTTTCGTTCAATTGTTTTTCAAATTTCAAAACCGAATCTACTTCTGAATTACTTTCTAAAATGATTTTCCAAATTCGTTTTAAAGGTTTGTCAATGTATTCGGCCTTGCCCACCCAATAATCATAATGTTCGCCAAGCAGCTCTGGCACACGGCTTTCCCAAAAATTATGAATACCCACCTGATTGGTTAATTGCCCGTTGTAATTTTCAGTAGTGTGCAATGGCACATGAGCATCAGCCACATAATGACCCAAATCAGCAGCAATTTTCAGAATCTCTTTTTTGTTTTTATTCTTGAATGCTTCAGTCAATTTGTAAGTCATTTTCTCCACATGCCAAGGCACGATGCCATAAGCTTTCAAAGTATCTTCAGATAATTTTTTCACAGCATCTTTCCATTTTCGAGGTACACTATCATAAGGATAAACACCGTAATGGTCAATGTCAATGTAATGTCGTGGTGCTTCGTCTTTCATCACATTTCTGCGCTTGTCAGGGTCAGTTGCATGATGCGTTAAATATTCAATGTTGGCTTTGAACAAGCATTGCATGTCTTCGGGCAAACAAAACACAGCCATTCTATTTATTCTTTCATGTGCCCAAAACCCCCAGCCCATCGAGCGTTGAAGAGTGAATATTGAAATGGAAATGATTCCAAGTGCAATAAAAATATTTTTTGGTTTTAGCATTTTGATTCGGTCGTTTGCACATTGTTCTAATCATCCAATTTCGTAACACCACCACTCACTATAAATTTCATGGCTTCGGCAGCAGTAATATCGTTGAGTATTTCAACATTTTCTTTTGGTACAATTAATAATTCCCCAGCGAAGCTATAACTCCAAGGGCAATACACAGCTACTTTTCCGGGTACACCAATATCGTGTAAATCATCTTGTGTAAGAAATGCTAAGCGTTGAATTCCGTTGGCTTTATCAATCCAAACCAACACAGGTTTATCAAACCTTTTTTGTTCGCCAGCAAATGCACCTATCAAATCTTTAATGCTGCCATACACAAATTTCAAAAATTTTGAGCGATTGATAAGCGATTCCATCAAGCCCATTATTTTATTTAAAAAGAAATTGGTGCTGAAATAACCCACCAAAATAATGATAGAAATAAACAGTAAAAAACCTAACCCTGGAATATAGAAATGCAGAAAATTTTCCATCAACTCTCTTACTGGAATGATACTATCCATGCGGTTGAAGAGCCATATCAATGCAAAAATAGTTAGGCTGATTGGACCAACAATAAACAAGCCTTGCAGAAAATAATTGATAATTTTTTTGGTGTTCATGGATGACAAAATTTGTAATGCAAAGTAAATGAGCGTTGAAGTTATTTTTATTAAAACATCAACTTATTTACCTTCGGGCTTTCAAAATTTAATAATGAAAAAAATAAGTCTGATTTTTTTGCTCTCTTTTTTCCTTTTTGCAAGCAACACTAATGCACAGGTTTTTACACCAACAGTTAATATTACTACATCGCTAAATAATTTTTGTTCAGGTAGTTCAGTTATCATCAAAGCCACACCAACCATGGGTGATACCGTATTGTCATATAATTTTATTGTAAATGGTATTAGCAAACAAAACAGCATTGTTGATTCTTTTATCAGCACCGCATTCAATAATAATGATTCAGTGATTTGTATTCTTTATAGTGGCAAGTACAATGCTTCGCCTGATTCGGCAATTTCAAACAAACTCTATTTTCAGGTAAGAAAAAAATCATCCAAATCAATTAACAGAATAATTTGCCCAGGTGATTCAACCTTGTTTCATGGCAATTATTATCATGTAGCTGGTAGTTATTCAGTATCACTTTCTAACTATTTGAATTGTGACAGCATTGTGACTTTGCATTTGCAATTAGCTATTAAACCTACTGTAACTTTATTTCCTCGGATTGATTCAGTATGCAGCGGAAGCATGAAAATTTTAACCGCGGGAGGCGCTTTAAGCTACACCTGGAATCCTGCATCAGTTGGCGGCATCAACGATACTGTGATGCCATCCCATACCACTACATACATTGTTACTGGCACTGATTTATATGGCTGTACTGATACTGCACAATCTTTAATAATTACTACCAACAATAAACCAAAAGCAGCCTTCACTTATACCGATAGTGCAAATATTTACACATTTAATAATACCTCTACTTATGCTACAAGTTATCTGTGGATATTTGGCGATGGTGGTATATCAACTGATAAAAACCCTGTGAACGCCTATCCAATTATTGGCAACTTTACAGCCCAGCTAATTGCAACCGGATTGTGTGGCAATGATACTTTTTCTGTTTCTTTTGCTACTGGCATTAGCGATTTGACAAATCCAATTATGATGCAGGTCTATCCAAATCCTTGTAAACAGTCATTAATGGTTAGTCATCAGCCATCAGTTAATTCTGTTGAAGTAATTGATGTTGTTGGTAGAATTGTAAATTGCAAATCGCAAACTGCAAATTCACTTCAAACTATCGTCGATGTTTCAGGTTTGAGCAATGGAATTTATTTTGTTAAAATCATTGATAACAAAGGCAATTCAGCCATTACTAAATTTATCAAAGAATAAAATTTATGCGCAAAATATATTTTGTAGGCATTATATTTTTATGGCTGTTACCTGTTTTATTATTTGCCCAATCAAGTGTCTTGCTCGGCAACTTAAAATTAGAAGCCGATGTATATGCAGCCAGAATATTTAAACATACCCCTCGGTTTCATCCTAACACCAATCAATTGGTTGGTGGCTTTGAAATAAGGCTATTGCGCCAACCCTTTGGTAATAAAGAGTGGCACTCCGTCTATCACTTTCCTTTATGTGGCGTTCAGATGGTTTACGTCAATTTTAACGATAGTCATTTGGGTGATGCATTTGCTATTGCTCCATGCATACAATTTAATATTTTTCAAACCCCTAAAACAAAAATATTTTTCGGGCTGGCCGATGGCTTAGCTTATTTCAATAAAAAATACAACCGACTTACAGATACTATTAACAATGTAATGAGTTCAACCCTTAACGAAACCACCCAGATCAAACTGGGTGCAAGTTTTGAGTTACGCAATAAAGCAATGCTCACAACTAATTTAAGCTTTACACATTACTCCAACGCAAAATTTAATGCCCCCAATTTGGGTGTAAATGTATATGCTTTGCATATCGGTTATCAAAATTTTATTAGCAGCACACCAAAAAACTTTCGTACAGTTCCAACAATAAATTATAGCTCAAAACCCAAACTAACTATTCAATTAGGTTATGCCCGAAGTGCTACTATTCCGTATGGCGGACCAAAAATGCCTTATTATGTTGCCTTATTGAGTATCGATAAAAGATGGTGCTATAGCAACCGATGGAAAGTTGGTGTATGGTATGAATATAATCGTGGGGCATATCTGAATGCTAATTTTTACGAACCCAACAACAATGCATCGGCAGTTGCCAACAAGGCGGCAGTTGTTTTAAGCGATGAGTTTATTTTAGGTAAAATGAGCATGGGGGGGGCATTTGGCTATTATCTGTATAGAGGCATGGGGGGCGAATCGATGTTTCAAAACCTGCATATCAATTATGTTTTATGGAGTTGGAACAAAGTAAAAATGCGACAAATTTATTGCGGCATACAGTTGAAAACTTATCTGGGTGTTGCCGAATATTTCGAAACCTATATTGGATGCAGATTGTAAAAAATCTTTCAATAGCATATCTTTTATTCTTTAACTATTCATCATGAAAACAGTTATCATCGGTTCGGGCAATATGGCTACACACTTAGGCAGAGCCCTGTTTGATAATGGCTTTGAGATAATACAAGTGATTAGCCCAAATGAAAAGCATGCAAAAAAATTAGCTGCCCGATTCCATTGCAATTACTCGACAGAAATAAAACAGGCTGAAAAAGCTACTCTCTATTTAATTGCCATCCCCGATAAAGCCATTGCAGATGCTGCTAAAGAATTAGGCAAAGCAGTTGCATTACATACTTTTAGAAAAAACGAAAAGCCTTTGGTGCTGCATACTGCAGCAGCTGTTTCATTAAAGACAATTGAAAATAACAAATGGCAAAGTGGCGTACTCTACCCATTGCAATCACTCAAAAAAGAAACTGATACAGATTTGAAAGAAGTACCTCTTATCATTTCGGGCAAAGCCGATAAAATAAAAAAAATAGCTGCCGCTATCAGCCGTCGGGTTACTTTCATGGGCGATGAACAACGTTTAGCCCTCCATGTGTCAGCAGTATTTGTCAACAATTTCACCAATCATTTGGTGGCTATTGCACAAGAAATCTGCCAGCAACATCATATTGATTTTAAGCTCTTACAACCTCTTTTAAAAGAAACTTTCGAACGATTAGAAAAAATGAGTGCTGCTGAAAGCCAGACTGGCCCTGCTATCAGAGGTGATAAAAACACTTTAAAAAAACATATTGAGTTTATTTCAACCCCAACCTATAAAGCCATCTATAAAGATTTGACTAAAAGTATTCAGCAAAGCAGCCAATAAGCAATCCGTTTACTCCCACATCACCTTTTTCACCATTTGCACAAAGTGTTCGTTGCTGAGGTATAAAAAATAAATCCCCGATGACAATCCGTTGCGATAGAGGGTAAACTGCCCAACATTTTCTATTTCATCATACATAAGCGTTCTGCCTAGTACATCCGTCAGCAACACATGAAATGCTTTATCGCCGCATTTTATTTTTATCGTCATTTCATCTTTAGCTGGGTTAGGTGTAGCTTCCAGATAACAACTAATATCTACATTGATACAGGCTGAGGTATCGCTGCAATTGCCTTGTTTTACCACCACTGCATAATTGCCCGATTCATTCACATCATAAGGGTTGGCTGACGATACAAAACTTTTGGTATCACAATTCAGCCAATACAATTGGTCATAACCACTACCAAAAGCGGTTAGCTTACCCAACACATTGGTTACTCTGGGGTGTTCAGGATACATGGTTAAATTCAGAGTGATAAAAGAATCGCAACCCAGATAATTCAATATAGTATCATGAAATATGCCGCTGCTGTCAATCACTAACTGATTGAAATGATAAGGCCGATTGCTGCATACACTTTCGCTGATGACTGATGAAGTGGTAGGTAACACTTGTAAATGCAATACCAGCAACGAATCGCAGCCCAGATAATTTTGCAAGGTATCATAATACACCCCACTATGATTCAGCAACTGATGATGAAATGAATAAGTCTGATTGCCACAAATGCTGGCTTGGCTGTTGGTAATGCTGATTGGTTTCACTACCAGCTGCAAACTAATAAACGAATCGCAGCCAAAATGATTAACTAAAGTATCCCGATAAGTGCCGCTGCTGCTCAATGCATG
>CANFST010000031.1 GCA_947449695.1 Chitinophagales bacterium | reverse complement strand
AAACCTATTGATGAAATGCCTGTGAAAAATTTTTTCACCGATGGGCGTTTCCCAAAAATCATTGGTTTGATTTTCATTTTATTTTCAGCCATTCTTGCCATTTCATTTGTCAGTTATTTATTCACCTGGAAAACCGACCAAGACAAGGTTTTCCAATTTAGCTGGCATTTATTATTCAAAGGAAAAGAAATTGAAATTCACAATAAACTGGGCAGATTAGGTGCTTTTATTTCTCACCAGTTTTTCTACAACGGAACCGGTTTAGCATCATTTGCTTTTGTGATAATTTTCTTCACTACTGGCATGAATTTACTAACCAGAAAAAAAATATTCCCTGTTGTTAGAATCATGCAATATTCATTGTTTGCTATTGTTTGGATAGCGGCTGCATTGAGTTTTGTATTGGCAAAAAATCCTTTTCCATTTGGTGGGGCAATGGGCGATGCTATAAATATCTGGACGAATGGTTTTGTGGGTGAATTAGGTACTGGTTTGAATTTGCTACTCACCTTTTTAATTTTTTTAGTGGCGATTTATAATTTGAATTTTGCTGTGAAAGTGAGCGATATAAAAAATGCGATGCCATCATTTGCAAAAAAGAATACCGATGAAATCACACCTAATGTGAACATTGATAATTCGTTATTAGATGAAGCAGAAGCCATGAAAGCTGATGTATTAGCTTCGCAAGTAAAAGAAGATGAAATAGAAATTGTTGAGAATAAAATTATTGAAGACGAAGATGTGCCAATGTTTACAGGCAATTCGAAACCAGTTGAATTTGAATTAGTACAAAAGCCTTTTGAAGAAAAAAAGGAAAAAACTGCAGAACCCGAATTAGAAGTAGAAGAACAAAAAATGGTAGAGGAACCCATGAAACTGGAAGTAGAACAGCCGATAGAAGAACCCGTTGGCGAAGAACAAGAACCAGTTGTTCCTTTAACAAAATATGACCCTACATTAGATTTATCTCATTATAAATTCCCTTCATTAGATTTACTGGCTGACTTTGGAAATGAAGGTAGTGGCGTAACGAAAGAAGAATTAGAACAGAACAAAAATCAGATTGTGAATACGCTTCGCAATTATGGCATCGAGATAGATAAAATTAAAGCTACTATTGGACCAACAGTTACTTTGTATGAAATTGTTCCTGCCGCTGGTGTAAGAATTTCTAAAATAAAAAACCTAGAAGATGATATTGCATTGAGTTTGAGTGCTCTGGGAATACGCATTATTGCGCCTATTCCGGGCAAAGGCACCATTGGTATTGAAGTGCCCAACATCAAAAAGGAATTGGTTTCGATGCGAAATTTATTAAGCAGCGAAAAATTTCAAAAATCGGATATGGATTTGCCGATTGCCTTGGGAAAAAATATTGCCAATGAAAATATCATTTTAGATTTAGCAAAAATGCCGCATGTGCTGGTGGCTGGTGCAACAGGTCAAGGTAAATCAGTGGGGTTAAATGCTATTTTAGTTTCGTTATTGTATAAAAAACATCCATCGCAATTGAAGCTGGTGATGGTTGACCCGAAGAAAGTAGAGTTGAGTATTTACAAAACGATCGAGAAACATTTTTTGGCAAAAATGCCTTATGAAGAAGACCCGATTATTACTGACGTGAAAAAAGTGGTAGCTACTTTAAATTCGCTTTGTCTGGAAATGGACAGCCGCTATGATTTGTTGAAGGAAGCCACCTGTCGAAATCTGAAAGAATACAATCAAAAATTTATCGACAGAAAATTAAATCCGCAAAAAGGGCATCAATACTTGCCTTTTATTGTGGTGGTGATTGATGAATTTGCCGATTTGATTATGACGGCTGGTAAAGAAGTGGAAATGCCAATTGCCCGTATTGCCCAATTGGCAAGGGCTGTGGGCATTCATTTAATTTTAGCAACACAACGTCCATCAGTAAATATTATTACAGGAACAATTAAAGCCAATTTCCCTGCTCGTATTGCTTTCAAAGTTTCTTCAAAAATTGATAGCCGTACAATCCTTGATACTGGCGGCGCAGAGCAATTAATTGGTAAAGGTGATATGCTGGTAAGTGCAGGCGGAGAGCTGATTCGTGTGCAATGTGCTTTTTGCGATACCCCTGAAATTGAAAAAATTACGGAACACATTAGCAAGCAACAAGGCTACCCTTCAGCATTTATGTTGCCTGAATACGAAGACCCCAACGATCCTAACAAAGGTGATATAGATTTGGGTGGCGAACGGGATGAGTTTTTTGAAGAAGCTGCCAAAATAATTGTGCAACATCAGCAAGGTTCTACTTCGTTGATTCAACGCAGAATGAAATTAGGTTATAATCGTGCTGGCAGAATTATGGATCAATTAGAAGCAGCGGGCATCGTTGGACCTAACAATGGTAGCAAAGCCCGTGATGTAAAATATAAAACTGAAGCAGATTTGATGCAGGTGTTGAATACGTTGAAGTAACTATTTTTTCTGATTTTATTTTTAGTATTGTACTAAATTAAAATCATGAAAAACTACCTAACTTTTCGATTCATTTTATTGGCCGAAGTTATTTTCATCAACCAATCTTTATTTGCACAAACACCATTTTATTGCCCCAGCAATATTGATTTTGAGCATGGTGATTTCTCTTACTATAAATATGGTCTAGTAAAGTTTCAGGTCATCCATTAATTGTTACCTAATATTCAACCAATACCCCTATTCTGCAGAAGCATAATATTATTCCAACCCAACAAATGATGTGCTTAATATCAGTGGCAATAATTCTTCTATCATCAAAGAAATAATAGTAGAAGATGTTCTAGGTAGAACTCTTTTAACTAATTTACTTAATAAATCAGAAGCAACTATTTCGTTAGAAATTTTATCATCATTTATTTATTTCTTAAAAATAAAAGGAAATGATGCAGAACAAATTTTCAAAGTAATTAAGAAATAATATTTTTTGGTCAATAAAATTTCTTCGAAATATTAGGTTTACAATTGTTGAATTTCATACAAATATTAGTTTTGATGCGCCAATGATGGTCGAGTTTTTCGTGTAACATTTAGATTTCATAATTCAGCTTTTAAACTCACTTTATATTTGTAACAAAAAAAAGCATCAAAAAGATTAATCAAGCAGCGTAGAAAAAGGTGAAGTGATTAGATAACCCAATAAAAAAAGCCGCTTATGAAGCGGCTTTTTAGTTAGTTGATAATATCTGTACCAAAATATCTGTGCAATACTTTCGGCAATTTAATGCCCTCTGCCGTTTGATTGTTTTCCAGCAAAGCGGCAACAATTCTTGGCAACGCTAATGCACTTCCATTTAATGAATGAGCCAACTGCATTTTACCATTGGCATCTTTAAATCGGCATTTCATGCGATTTGTTTGAAAGCTTTCAAAACAGCTTGTGGAGCTGACTTCGAGCCAACGTTTTTGTGCTGCGCTCCATACTTCAAAATCGAAAGTAAGGGCAGATGCAAAACTCATATCGCCGCCACACAAGCGCAAAATGCGATAAGGCAATTCTAATTCTTGCAATAAATTCTCTACATGTTTGGTCATTAAATCTAAGGTAGCATAACTTTTATCGGGATGTTCGATTTGCACAATTTCTACTTTATCAAATTGATGCAAACGATTTAATCCACGAACATCTTTGCCATAGCTGCCAGCTTCTCGACGAAAGCATGGTGTATAAGCTGTCATCTTAATTGGAAAATCTTCTTCCTTTAAAATGGTATCACGATAAATGTTTGTTACAGGCACTTCGGCAGTAGGAATCAAATAAAAATCATCCACTGTGGCATGATACATTTGTCCTTCTTTGTCTGGTAATTGCCCAGTACCATAGCCACTTGCAGCATTCACCATTAATGGTGGAATCACTTCGTTGTAACCTGCTTCAATGGCTTTATCTAAAAAATAAGCAATCAAGGCACGTTGCAATTTCGCACCATTTCCTTTATAAACAGGAAAGCCTGCTCCTGTTAATTTTACACCCAATTCAAAATCAATCAAGTTGTATTTGGTAGTTAATTCCCAATGTGGCAAAGCATCATCGGGCAAGGTAGGAAGTTCTTTTACTTGATAAACTACTTCATTTTCTTCGGGTGTTTTTCCGATGGGAACTGATTGGTGTGGCATATTCGGCAATCGAACTAACAAATCGTGTTGCGTTTGTTCGGTGCTTTCCAATTCTGTTTTCAATTGTTCAGTTTGTTTTTTCCAATCAGCTACTTGTAGTTTTATTTGTTCAGCTTCTTCCTTTTTTCCTGCTTGCATAAATCCGCCAATCTGCTTGGCTGCTGTGTTTTGTTGTGCCAACAAATTATCATTTTGCAGTTGAATCTGGCGACGTTTTTCGTCGATCGACAATATTTCATCTACTAAACTAATATCAGTAAAATGTTTTTTGCGTAAACCTTCTTTCACTTTTTCGGTTTCGCTACGCAATAAATTTAGTGTAAGCATTTTTTATTTTTAAGGCGCAAAAGTAAGATTTTAGTTGAGTAAAAAATGTATTGTTTATTCTCAACAAAATATTTTTGTTAAAAAAATTGGTGAATCGAAAAAACACTTTACTTTCGTAGCTCAATTTCAAACAAAATATTTTAAAAAATGAAAAAAATTACACTTTCTTTTTTGGCAATTGCCCTTTCATCAATGGCATTCGCTCAATCACCTCGGATGCAATTATTTGAAGAATTCACTGGTGAGAATTGCGGTCCATGTGCTGCTTCAAATCCTACATTAAACACTCTGTTGGCTACAAACACTTCAAGTATGATTAGTTTAAAGTATGAATCTCCTATTCCTTCAAGCGCTGGTCCTAATTCTATTTATGGCAAAAACATGACTGATGTTGATAATAGAATTACATACTATTCTGTACCATTTGCACCTTATGGTCGTCAAGATGGCTATCAAATTCCTGACCCAAATAACCAAAGTAATGGTCATGTTGCGTTCTTAACACAATCAGTTATTACTGCAAGAACGACTGCAACATCTCCATTTACTCTTGCTATTTCTCATTCATTCAAACCTGCTTTTGATTCTGCAATTGTAACTGTGGTTATTACAGCTTCTCAAGCTTATAGTTCTAATAACCTTAAATTCAGATTGGCAATGGCTGAAAAAACTATTAATTTAGTTGCTCCAACTGGAAGTAATGGTGAAAAAGATTTTTATAATACCATGAGAAAAATGATTCCAGATTATAATGGTACAGCATTAACAGGTTCTTGGACTAATGGACAAACTCAAACTTTAACATTCAGAACTGCTATTCCAAATTATATTTATGATTTTTCACAAATTGAATTTGTTGGATTTATTCAAGATGATGCAACTTTATCTACTAGTACATATAATATTCAACAAGCTGGAATGAGTTCTCCAATCGCTTTACCTTCAACCTTAGTTGATGGTGGTATTACAAATAACACAGTTGCACCTACTAATTTATGTGCTACATCTGTTGTGCCAACATTCACTTTTAAAAACAATGGTGCTACAGCTATTACATCTGCAACAATTGCCTACTCAATTAATGGTGGAGCACCTGTTACGCAAAACTGGACTGGTAATTTGGCAAGTAATGCAACAACAACTATTACTTTTCCAGCAGCAACTTTATCTCCTGGATCAGTTACAATTGTGGGCAGTATTGTTTCTGTGAATGGCGGGGCAACTTCAAACTATGCAACGACTGGTGATTATAATGGAACTAATAATATTTCTGATGCAGTTACCTTTTCTGTTGTTCCTGTTTCAACTGTTGGTTCATCTTTAAGTGAAGGTTTTGAAAGTGTAACACTTTACACAATTGGTGCTCCAATACCAAATGCAGTTCAAGTCAATCCAAACACTGACCCAATGTATGTAGTTGACAAAAATGTTACTACTGGTGTAACCCAAAATCTTGGTGGATTTGGCAACTCTACAAAAGCAATGCGTTGGAAATTCCCTTATTTCAATTCAGGAGATGCAGCAGCAGTTGTTTTTGAAAAAATTAACTTAAGTGGTAAGTCAAGTGTTGGTATGACGTTTTCTTATGCTTATGCCCGTTTCGATGCAAATTCTTCAGATGCATTAAACATTAAAGTTTCAACTGATTGCGGTAATTCTTGGACAACTGTTTGGAGTAAAGCAGGTTCAACATTAATGACTGGTGCAGATAATAATTCAACTTTCTTCTATCCTGCAGTTACTGATTGGGCTGGTGCGTTTGTAAATTTAACAGCTTATAACAATGCCCCAGAAATAATGGTAATGTTTGAAGGTGTTCAAGGTGCTGGAAATAATTTATATGTGGATGATATTAATTTGAATGCAAATGTGACTACTGGTGTTGCAGATGTTACTGAAAAAGTATCTTTCTTCAATATTTTCCCTAATCCAGCTTCAAATAATGCAACTCTAAATTTCCAATTGAAAAACGAATCAGAAAACACTTCAATTGTTATATCTGACATTGCTGGAAAAGTTATCTCATCTCAAAATATTGGCAAGATTGGAGTTTCAAATCAAAGTATCAATTTGAATACTGAATCATTAAATTCTGGTCTTTATTTTGTTAAATTAATTTCTAACAATACAGAATTATCAGTACAAAAATTAAGTGTAGTAAAATAATTCTTTTTCCCTAAATAAAAAAAAGCCATCGAAATCGATGGCTTTTTTTTATTTACAAAAAATCATGTAGCTTTGTAAAAAAAATCATGACTAAAAATATTATCAGCTTATTTGTTTTAGTATTGTTGATCTCATTCGGAAGTGTAAGAGCGCAATCCTATTCATTTATTAACGACTCAATTGTTGCAACTTTTCAACGTTGCGACACAACACAGGAAGCAATTCTCACAATAACAAATAACTCTAATAAGCAGGATACATTAACTTGGAAAAGAACAGTTAGAAACATTACATGGCCAAGTGGATGGACAGTAACTACATGTGACAATAATGGTTGTTATCTCTCATTTGTAAATCAAAAAAGTTTTTATGTAGCCGCACATACTTCAGAAAACATTACAATGAATGTTACTCCAAATAATATTGCTGGAGTAGGTTATATCGACCTTAAAATCGTAAATGGACAAAAAGATTCAATCAGTGGATTTTATCGTTTTAATATTAATTGCAAATCAGCTGGAATATCAAATATTAACTCTAATAACGAATTTAAAATATACCCAACTCCTTTTACCAATAGTTTCACAATCGAATCGACTGCAGTTTCAAAAATTAAAACTGTTGAAATTTATAATTTAATTGGCTCATTAGTATACAAGCAGGAAGTCAATTTAAATACTGAAACGCTTGTAATATCTCCAAATGTAATGATGAATAAAGGATTGTATTTCATTACAGCATTTGATAATAATAGAAAACAATTATTCAGCAAACGAATCCAAAAAGATTAATTATTTTAATAATTAACATATTAAAAAAAAGGCAACTATTTTTCGGTTGCCTTTTTTTAATTTTCTAATCACTGAATACAGTTGAAAAATAAAAATGATTGAATTGATTTCAGTAATTAATTTTGCATCTAATGAAATCAAAAGTATTTAGCTTGTTGGTATTACTAAGCTTAGCAAAGTTAATTGTAGCTCAGTCAAATATTACTGTAAAACAAGATGCTGCAATTTCGAAATTAGTTGATAGACACATAGAGTTAAATACAACTGTAAAAAGAATTACTGGCTGGAGAATTCAACTCATCTCTAATTCTGATAGAGAAGAAGTGAATAAAGCAAAAGCGCAATTTCTCACCACATATCCCAACGCTAAAACCTATTTAACTTACCAACAACCCTATTTTAAATTAAGAATTGGGGATTTTGCTGATAAAGCAGAGGCTTATAAATTCATGAAAGAAATTAACGATAATTTTAAAGGTATTTTTATAGTTCCGGATATTGTAAATATTTTTCCTGAAGGAATTGAAGAAAAAAATTAAAGAATGTTAGAAGAAAAAATAAAAAAAATAGCAGCCCGATATTTTAATGAAATAAAAACTATTCGAGAGCATATACATGCACATCCTGAACTATCATTTCAGGAATTTGAAACATCAAAATTTGTTCAACAAAAATTAATGGAATGGGGAATTCCATTTACTCCCAATATAGCTAAAACAGGCATTGTCGCTATACTACGTAGCGAAAAAAATGCCGACAAAAAAGTAATTGCATTGCGCAGCGAATTGGATGCACTACCTATTTTGGAAAAAAACAATTGTAGTTATGCTTCCCAAAATCCAGGTGTGATGCATGCTTGTGGACATGATGTGCACACAGCCTGTTTGCTTGGTGCAACAAAAATCTTAAACGAATTAAAAACCGAATGGGAAGGAACGATTAAATTATTCATTCAACCCAGCGAAGAAAAAGAACCAGGCGGCGCAAGTGTAATGATTGCCGAAGGCATTTTAGAAAATCCAGCAGTTGAAAAAATATTAGCGTTACATGTTCATCCCAGCATGACAGTTGGCAAAACTGGCTTCCGAAGTGGTTTATATATGGCAAGTGCTGATGAAATTTATATCACAGTAAAAGGAAAAGGTGGTCATGGGGCATTACCTCAAAATTGCATTGACCCTGTTTTAATTGCATCACACATTGTTGTAGCGTTGCAACAAATCGTAAGCAGAAATGCTTATCCGATTACCCCATCAGTTTTATCGTTTGGGAAATTTATTGCAAATGGTGCAACTAATGTAATACCCGACGAAGTGAGATTGGAAGGCACTTTTAGAACAATGGATGAAACTTGGCGTAAAAAAGCTCTAGCAAATGTGAAACAAATTGCTGAAGGAATTTCACAAAGCATGGGAGGCAGTTGTCTAGTTGAAATTTCAAACGGTTATCCATGTTTGATTAACGATACTCAAGTAACTGAGTTAAGCAAAAAAAATGCTCAAGAATTTTTAGGGAACGAAAATGTAGAAGAATTAGATTTGAGAATGACAGCCGAAGATTTCTCATTTTTTGCAGAAAAAATTCCAGCTTGTTTTTTCAGATTGGGCACAGCAAGTAAAGATGGAAGCAATAGCAGCCCTGTTCATACTGCTACTTTTGACATTGATGAAAAGGCTTTAGAAATAGGCGCTGGCTTAATGGCTTATCAAGCCATGCAACATTTAGCAATTTAATTTTATCTTTATATCAAATCAAAAAACATTTTCAAAAATGGATTTATTTGCTCCAGAAAATTCTTTATATGTTTTTATTTTATTCTTGATTGCAGTTTTGTTGTCAATTTTAATCAATGGTTTATTTGTAAAATTTTCTCATACGTTAGGAATGAAAAATCAAGAGGGCGGTAAGGAAGATATTGTCAGATGGGCTTCTACCAGCAAACCAGCTTTTGGTGGAATTTCATTTTTTATAATTTTCTTATTCTCATATTCTCTTTATGCATTGCTTCCAACGAAGGAAATATTAATCAACAAAATACATTTAGCAGTTTTATTAGGAACAACAGTAGGTTTTTTAATTGGATTAGCTGATGATGCTTACAACACAAAACCTTTATTAAAATTTTCTGGTCAGCTTTTATGCGCAATTATTTTTTTAGGTGCAGGTATTGTTATTGACATCACTCCATTTCGAATTTTCAATTATATTTTCACTATTTTTTGGGTAGTAGGGATTATGAATTCAATAAATATGTTAGATAATATGGATGGTGTTGTTAGCTCAAATGCAATTATAATTATTTCTTCTATTTTATTAGTCTGCGGCATCAATAGCCATTTAGATACATTTTTTATTATTGCAGGAGGAGGTGTTATAGCTGCTTTGGTAGGATTTTTATTTTTTAATTGGTACCCTTCAAAAATTTACATGGGCGATACCGGAAGCCAGTTTCTTGGGGCATTTCTTGCAGCCATGAGCATAATCTTTATCTGGAATTTCAGAGATGCGGATGGGCCGTATTTTCAAATTAAACAGTTTGTGGCTCCAATATTGATATTTATTATTCCAATTATTGATACTTCTACTGTATCAATAAGACGAATGTTACGAGGGCATTCTCCATTTGTAGGTGGCAAAGACCATATCACACATCATCTAGCAATGTTAGGTGTTAAAGATAATTTTGTTTGTATCAGTTATTTATTGTTATCAGCAATTGCCTCACTGCTTTTTCTGTATTTACATTTTTATTTAAATGATGCAAGATTTGTTAACCCAGTTGGTATAGGATTTTTCTTTGTATTATTTATTGCAATTCAATTAATGTATCAAAAAAATGCTCATAGGCATAATTAAATTGAAATGATTGCAAGATTTCTGTTGGTATTTTTAGGTGGTGGGATAGGCTCTGTTGTTAGATACCTATTGGGTTATCTTTTTTCTTATAAAAATTTAAACGCTATTTATTCCACTTTAGTTGCTAATATTGTTAGCTGTATTGTTATAGCTTTTATTTTAGCGCATAATCATTTGCCAAAACAATTAACACACAATCAAATTTTCTGGACAATTGGTTTCTGTGGAGGCTTAAGTACATTTTCAACGTTTAGTTGGCAAAATTGGCAATTAATTCAAACACAACAATGGTCTTTATTGAGTTTTAATATTGCTGCAAATTTATTGCTGACTATATTGGCCATTATTATTGGATTAAAATTAGCAAGTTGATACCATTCAATTTTTTTTAATAGCCATATTTTCCTTTCCATCTTTTATTTAAAAAAGTTTTCGCTTCATTTTCTCTGGCATTATTGCCCGGCGAATAGAATATTTTTCCTGAAATTTTTTCGGGTAAAAATTCTTGTTCCACAAAATTATTTTCGAATGAATGGGCATACTGATAATTTTTCCCATAGTCTAAATTCTTCATCAATTTTGTAGGCGCATTGCGTAAATGCAATGGCACAGATAAATCTCCGCTTTTTCTCACTTCACTCAAAGCCACTTCAATAGCCATGTAGGAAGCATTGCTTTTTGACGAAGTGGCCAAATAAATGGCACATTGACTCAAAATAATTCTGCATTCAGGATAGCCAATTACATCCACCGCCTGAAAACAATTGTTGGCAATCACCATCGCAGTTGGGTTGGCATTGCCAATATCTTCGCTGGCTAAAATTAACATGCGCCGAGCAATAAATTTGGGGTCTTCGCCAGCCTCGATCATTCGTGCCAAATAATACACCGCAGCATTGGGGTCGCTGCCTCTCATGCTTTTGATGAATGCAGAAATGATATCGTAATGTTGCTCTCCATTTTTATCATACAACGCCATTTTGCGTTGCAAAATTTTCATCACCACATCGTTGGTGATTTCTATTTTCTTATTTTTTTCGCCGAGCGATTGCACCACCAACTCCAATAAATTCAATAGTTTTCGAGCATCACCACCACTCATTTGCAACAAAGCTTCATGCTCTGAAATTTTGATTTCATAATTTTTCAACCATTCATCTTGCGTTAATGATTGTTGCATCAAAGCCAGCAATTCTGCTTCGGATAAGGGTTGTAGAACATACACCTGACATCGGGAAAGTAGTGGAGCAATGACTTCAAAGGAAGGATTTTCTGTTGTAGCACCAATCAATGTAACAATTCCTTTTTCAACAGCACCCAATAAAGAATCTTGTTGCGATTTATTAAAGCGATGAATTTCATCAATAAATAAAATGGCTTTGCCTTTTGTTTTTGCTTGTTCAATCACACTTCGAATATCTTTCACACCGCTTTCAATGGCACTTAAAGTAAAAATTGGTAAACCCACATCAGCTGCCAGAATATGAGCCAATGTTGTTTTTCCAACGCCCGGTGGGCCCCAAAAAATCAAACTGCTCAACTGTTTGTGAGTAATCATATTTTTCAAAACTTGTCCGTCGCCCACCAAATGTTGTTGTCCGATAAAAGTGTTTAAGTCTTTCGGGCGCATGCGTTCAGCCAAAGGAATTTGGTTCATAAAATTTTATTTATAAAACACGAAACTACCTACTGTTTTAATTTTCTTTGCAGAAATATTTTAAAAAGAAATTGACATGATTCCATTTTCACCACCATTCATAAACGAAGATGTAATTGCTGAAGTAACCTCAGCATTGCGAAGCGGTTGGATTACAACAGGACCGAAAACGAAAGCGTTGGAAAAAGTTGTGGGTGAGTATGTGGGCGCAAAAACTGTTTTGTGCTTGAACTCTGCAACAGCAGGATTAGAGTTAATGCTGCGCTGGTTGGGCATTTCGGCAGGTGATGAAGTGATTGTACCTGCTTATACTTATTCAGCCACTGCAAACGTGGTAATGCACTGTGGCGCAACACCTGTGATGGTGGATGTGAACGAAAATGATTTCAATATTTCTATAGAAAATGTAAAACGTGCCATTACTTCAAAAACCAAAGCCATCATGCCTGTTGATTTTGCTGGTTTTCCGTGTGATTATAATGAGTTGAATGCGTTAGTAAATTCTACAAAAAATATTTATCAGGCAAATAATGAAATTCAACAACAATTAGGCAGAATAATGATTTTGAGTGATGCTGCGCATTCATTAGGCGCACATTACAAAGGCAAGCGCACAGGCACTTTGTGTGATGCAACTGTGTTTTCATTTCATGCTGTAAAAAATTTAACTACTGCTGAAGGCGGCGCTTTGTGTTTGAATTTACCTGTACCATTCAACAATGAAGAAATTTACAAATCGCTTTATATTAAATCATTGCATGGGCAAACAAAAGATGCGTTGGCGAAAACACAAAAGGGTGCCTGGGAGTATGATATCATTGAAGCAGGTTATAAATGTAATATGCCTGACATTTGCGCCGCTGTTGGTTTAGCACAGTTCAAACATTATGAGCCAATAATTTTACCGCAGCGCAAGCACATTTTTGAAACGTATGATAATGCTTTCAAAAAGTATGATTGGGCAATAGTGCCACCATTTCAAACAGCTGATAAAATTTCATCGTATCATGTGTATCCATTGCGTATAAAAAATGTAACAATGCAACAACGCAATGACATCATTCAAAAAATATTTGATAAAGATGTTTCAGTGAATGTACACTTCAAACCATTACCATTGTTGAGTGTATATAAAAATGCCGGTTATAAAATTGAAAATTATCCAATCGCAAACAAACTATTTGAATCGGAAATTTCATTACCCGTATTTTATGATTTGAATGATGAAATGCTGCAAATGGTTATCAATGCTGTGGTTGAGAGTGTGGAAGAAACATTATACAGTTGAGTATTTTTTTTAAAAAATTGGCATGGTTTTCAATTATATATTTGCAACAATAAATAAATTAATGAAATCAATATTATTATCTCGATTTGGATTTGCAACAATGTTGCTATGTTTTTCAATCAGTTTTCAGCATTTATCAGCTCAAAACAAACCAGCAACTAATGATCCTAAAGCTAAAATCATTTTAGATGGCTTAAGCAAGAAATATAAATCATTCAAAACAATTAAAGCTGGTTTTAAATTTATGCTTGAAAATGCCGCCAGCAAAACCAAGGAAGAAAAATCAGGTACTATTACTCTAAAAGGTGCAAAATACTTGGTTGAAATGGGTAATATCCAAATCATATGTGATGCAAATCAAATCTGGACTTACTCGAAAGATGAAAACGAAGTAACCATTAATAAAAATGAACAGAAAAACAAAGGCATTAATCCGGCTGAAATTTTCACTATGTATGAATCTGGATTCATCTATCAACTTGCCAATAATGAAAAAGAAGGTGGTAAAGAATATCAGGTAATTGAGCTTACCCCAACAGATAAAACAAAAAGCTATTTCAAATTAAAATTATACATTGATAAAGCCAACCAAAGCATTGCAAAAACAAAAATATTTGACAAGAATGGGAATCATTACACTTACGAAGTAGTTAATTTTTCCGCTAATACACCATTAGAAGATGCTTTCTTTACTTTCGATTCAAAAAAACATCCTGGAATAGAAATAACTGACAACAGAGATTAAAAGAGAAGACAAGTTATTAATGAGACTCATTATTGCATTTGCAAACTTTCATTAAATCGCCACTAATAACTAATTGGGTAGCTTTTTTAACTAAAGAATCACCATAAGAACTTCTTAAATTGCAAGTATATATTTTTACAAAAGGACGTTTGTCGATAACTCTATTATATAACTCTATTGGATTTAACATTGCTTCTGGTGCATTAGAATAATCCTCATAAGTCATATCTAAAAAAGCAGTATGTTCATTTAGTCCACGATTATCTAACCAATAACCATTTCCTAAAGATGTTGGGTAAACAAAATTCCCATTTATTTTTAAATCGCTTGGAGCAGGATATGAAATTATTTTAGTACCATCATCAGATAAAGTAACTGGAACATTCTGGCTATAATCCTTTGATGTTCTATAAATGATCATCGGAGGACCTGTTGTTTTGTTATGAGCTGATTTTGCAGATTGAGCTGTTGCTTTAGAAGATTCGTCAGCAGTTTTTACAGTAGATTTTGAATGTCCGCAAGCTATAATGATAATAGCAAGAATTGAAACCGCAAGAATACTAAAATGTTGTTTGTTCATGACCTTTTAAAATATTTATTTAACTGAATTAATGTTGTACAATAATTTTTTGAGTAATGTTTTGAGAAGAAGTTTTAATTTGAATAAAGTAAATGCCATTACCAAACTCTTTTGTATCAATAGTCGATGACAACATTGAACGTCCATCAAAAGTTTTAGAAAGTAATAATCTACCCATCACATCAACAATCTGAATAGTTTGAACAGGTAATGAACTTATAATTATAACTTTATCGGAAGCCGGATTTGGGAATATGTTTATTTTATTTTCAGCAATATTATCTATTCCTGTTGTACACGATTTTGCAGTTCTTGATAAATGAACATTTAATTGATATGTACCCATATCAGTTGCTAAAAAAGGAAACACTTTAAACATTAATTCGCCGCCACAACTCATCGAAAAATCATTAATTACGTCATCAAATATTCCAATCCAATTAGCTGAATCAGTTGTGTACATACATTGTGCATCTTCATTAAAATTGCCTACAGCCTGCATATAATACTTATCAAATAACGCACTATTTGTAATACTATAATCATAACCTGCTGGTAAACTAAATTGATAATAATCTGTATCAGTGATAGTATGAAAAGAAGCATAGTTGGTAACAAAACTTACTGTATCATTTACAAAATTTAATGGCACTTTATAAGCTGTTGAATACTTGTTATTGCCATTTGTTCCCTCATATGGATCTCCTAAAGGTTCAATTCCCATAATAATACCATCACCTGCATTAAAACCTCCACCACTTCCTCCTCCTGTTCCTAAAGAAGGTGGATTTAAAGAGCCAACTGCATAAAATCCATTATCAGTGCCTCCCCAACCCCAATTCATGTGCAAATTATCGTTGGTATCAAAGCCATCACATACCCATGAATGACCTTCATTTGAAGGATCATAACCATCATATTGAATTGGACGATGAAGTTTTAATTCTGCTTCAATCATATTAATCCATTGGGTATTTGTATAGCTACTCTGAGCATATCCTTTAATTTTGGTTGAGTTATATCTGAAATAATTTTTAAATGCATTTAAAGCTGAATTACCTCCTCCTATCATTTGAGCTCCGCTACCTGTAGGCCCGAAACCCATATTAATTGCGACTCCACAATGATAAATCAATCGAGCAATCTGAGTATAAGATGTGCTGTTAGCAGTGTTTTTCATTGATTTAAAATCATAATGTGTTGTTCCGAAATTAGCTGATTGTGAACCATAACCAGAAGCTGTATAAGAATGAGAACCATTACCAACACTTGGGTAATTCCAATATTTCATTATCTGTGCCATTGCTGTAGCAACACATCCTGTTGGAACTTTTCCATTACCAATAACTGATGATGCATCTGTTGGGCAATAGTAATTATAATAATTTCCTTGATCCCATTTAATTGAACCTAATAACGGAGAAATACTACTACCTGATTTTGCACGGGCAATTGAATTATTAATGCCATTCATCCATTGTTGATTGATATTATCATCAGCAGGTAAATTATTTTTAACAACATACTGAATTTCTGTTGCTCTGCCATCTAACCAATTTTTAATTGCAGTGCCTGCTAAAGGTTCAGTATAATTACATTCATTTGAATAACCAATTATTGGCAAACAACGATCATCGGCTGAAACTATTATAAAACCCGTTGGTGCAAAATCGAAAACATAAAAAGAGAAATTTTGTGTAGCATCAGTATAAAAATGATCTTGCATTAATGTTGCATCATGAGCATTTGTATAATGTTTAAAATAGTTTTCCGCTACTTTTTGTGCCGTTAATAAATCAACTGATTTTGAAAAGGCAAAAACTGAGAACAATACTGATAAGCCTAACGTAAAAATCTTTTTCATTTAATTATTTATTGATTTTAATTTAATGGTTATGATAGAAAAGAATTGCTGACAAAAATAAACTATTTTAGATAATAAACAATAGCTATCATTTTTAAGACGAACAATTGATTAAAAAGGTTGCAAGCCTTTATTTTTAATTGAAACAAATTGAATTACTGGATGTATCTATTTTTTAATGACAAGCAAAAATCATCTATTTTCGTGCATAAAATATTTCTGACATGCCCGAACCAACAAATGCTCCTTTATCGTTAGTTGAGCTAAAAGCAAAAAGAAAAATGATTAAAAATGTGAACCAAGAGCATAAAAGTAAATTATCTAAACTGGATAAAATGGCAATATGGATTACTGACCATGTTGGCACTATGGGTTTCTTTATTATCATTTTTGTTTGGACTTTAATTTGGCTTAGTTTTAACACTTTAGCACCTGCAAATTACAGATTCGACCCTTATCCTGCCTTTGTTTTGTGGTTATTCATGTCGAACATGATTCAAATATTTCTGATGCCATTAATTATGATTGGACAAAACCTACAATCAGCTCATGCTGAAGCAAGAGCTGAAGCTGATTTTGAAGTAAACACTAAAGCCGAAAGAGAAATTGAAACTATTTTGCTGCATTTAGAAAATCAAAACAAAATGATATTGCAGATTGTGCAACATTTAGATAAAACAAGCCAACCAAAAAGCTAAACCACCATTATTTCAGCATTTTGAAAAAAACTAAAATTATTGGCATACTAATAAAAAGCATTATTGCTGTATTATTTGTTGGTACACTATTGTGGCAAATCAATCATAAAGAAAAACTGGCTGATGCATGGCAAACTTTATTGCTCGATTGGCAACAATCCAACAAATTATATTTGATAGCTGCCTTTGTTTTGATGTTTGTAAACTGGAGTATTGAAGCTTTAAAATGGCGATTGCTAATTAAAAAAATGCAACCCATTTCTTTTTTACAATCTCTCAAAGGTGTTATTTGTGGTGTTACAATCGGAACTTTTACACCCAACAGAGTTGGCGAATTTGGCGGCAGAATTTTATTTCTGCAACAACATCAACGCATTAAAGGCATTGTGGTTACTTTGATTGGCAGTTTCGGACAAATCATTGTAACACTCACCACAGGCTTATTAGCATCATATATTTTCATTTTAAAATATCTTCATTTAAGCCTGATTAAAACACATGAAAACTTTTTGTTGCAAGCCACTTTAGGTATATCTATTGTATTGTTGCTTGCATCTTCATTCATCATTTATTTCAATTTGAATCTGATTGAAAATTTATTTAATCGCATCAGTTATTTGCGCAAGCTGAAAAAGTATTTTGCCATCCTCAGCACATTTGGTTATTGGGATTTGTTCAGGTTATTACTGCTTTCTTATCTGCGGTTTATAGTGTTTGCTTTTCAGTTTTTTTTATTGATAAAGTTTTTTGGAATAGCTGCTCCCCTGCTTTCATCGCTAGTGATTATTGCCTTAATATTTTTTGTACAAACTATCATTCCTACTTTTACTATTGCCGAATTAGGCGTAAGAGGAAAAGTATCTGAATTCTTCTTTAGCTATATTTTACCACTTTCATCAAAGTTTGGCATCGTATATGCATCATCAGCTTTATGGATAATCAACTTAATTATTCCTGCCATTATTGGTGCCGTATTTATTTTAAGAAAAAAAATTGAAGATTAAATATCATGAAAAAGTTAAAACTGCTGATTTTGATTGCCTTAATTGGTTTCACAAAGTCATTTGCTGCCACTAACGATACTTTGCAACTACATAAATTGCCTAATCGTGCTTTTCAATCGGGCGAACATCTGCATTATAAAGTTTATTACACTGCCAGTATTTTATATATGCCTGCAGGCGAAGTAACCTTTGATGCTAATTTAGAAACTTACAATAACAAAATGTGCTGGCATTTTAAAGGATTTGGAAAAACCTATAAATCGTACGATTGGTTTTTTAAAGTGAAAGATTTATATGAAAGTTATGTAGATACTATGACTATGCTACCCATTAAATTCATTCGCGATGTGCATGAAGGTGGATACCGATTATATCATAATGTAACTTTTAAACCCGAACAACATATTGCCATTTCAACCAATGGAGTTTATAAAGTACCGGTTGGAATTCAGGATATTATGAGTGCTGTGTTCTCAATCCGTAATATTGATTTTAAAAATCTGAAGATAGACGAAAAAGTTCCTTTTAAAATTTTTATTGATGATGAAATTTGGCCAGTATATGTAAAGTATGGCGGCAAAGAAATGTTGAAAACCAAATTTGGTACTTTCAGTTGCGTAAAATTTGTACCGTATTTAATTAAAGGTAGTTTGTTTAAAGGTGGTGAAGGTATGCGAATCTGGATTACTGATGATGCTAACCGCATTCCTGTAAGGGTTGAATCGGAAGTATCAGTGGGTTATGTAAGAGCCGATTTGAATCAATTTGAAAACCTCCGCAATCCGCTTACTTCTAAAAAATAAAGCACTATTGTTTTATTGGAAATTAATTTTTATTCAATTCTTTCAAACTTATCAATAAGCAAGATTTATAAATCAGTGTTTCTTATTTGCATAAGTGATAAGAACTTTAGCCCTTTTTTAGCATTTGTATTAAAAGGTGTTATTTAATTATTGCTATTTACCAGCTTCTTTCTTTTTCAAAATATATTTCAACGACAACATTGGAATGAAATTGTTGCTAAATGACATATCGTTATGATAATGCAATGATTGAGTAGAAATACTAGTATTACCAGTTGTATTATCTTTAGTAACATTTAATATATCCCAAGTACCATTTTTAATATCTGTATAATAACCTGCCATTAAATTAAGCCCTAAATAAAAATGTGGATATACTTTATAATAAACCGATTGCGATAAATACAAACCTAATGATAATGTGTTTTGAAGATAGGAATGACCAAAGCCTGTGGTTAAAACATTTGATGATGCATTAAAATAATCATGCGTATAATTTGTTTTGTTATAATAATTATATTCAATAGGAAGCATTAGAGCTGTTTCTAAAATAAATTTTTCGGCACTAAATCGTTTGCCAATGCCGAATGCAAAATGATGTGTTCGTGATTTTAATTTTGAAATATAAGTTTCATAATTAGAAGAAAAATTAGCAGTTGTTTTAGAGTCACTTTTTTCATTATCAAAAAAGAAACCATATTGAACAATTAAATTCAAATTGTTTTTTAAAACATAATTATATTGAATAGGAATATTAATATTCCCAAAACCACTACCATTAGATTGCCTTAGAATATTATTTGAATTAGAAGAATTTGACTGAATGATAGTTATGCTTCGATGAGATGCTTGAAACATCCAAATTGAAAAACCTATTTCAGATTGTTGAGCAAAAACTGAGATATATGTGAAAAAACTAATTAGGATTAATATGATTTTTTTCATGATTAGTTGCTGATTGCTTTTTGAAAATGTAAATTATTTTCTTGTTTATTAGCAAGTGGTAATTGATATTTAATAAATAAGTAAGGTCTAAATCCAAAAGCCAAATCGAATAATGAATTGTAATGAGTAGTTTGATAATCAACTATTGATGGATTAATATGATAACTTGTTGATGTTGTAATTGCATCGCCAAAATGATAGTTTACATTGAAGCCTACATTTAGGTCTAATCCTAACCAAATATTCTTGAAAAATTGATAATAAATGCTTTGATTAATAAATACTCCTGTTTTAATAACCTTTTCAAGGGTAAAATAATTTGTTTCTATTTGAGTTAAACTGCCTAATGAGTCGTAGAACAGATATTTTGTATTGCCTTTAGTTTTAAAATTGTATTCAATAGGCATATTAAGCCCCAAAACAAACATATAATTTCCCAAATAATATCTTCTTGCAATTTGTAATTTAATAAAATGCGATGAAGTATTAAATGTACCAAGTTCTTTAAGAGTTAAATAAGGATTTTTATTTATATCATTAGTAGAAAGTGTTGATTCGTTTCTGTCTACATGGCTTTTAAAAAATCCGTAAGCAATTGAAAATTCAATGTTCCTATGTGTGTTGAATTTAGAATATTGGAAAATGGGTTGCAAATAATCAATTCCAGATGTTTTATTAATAGCGGAGCTTTTTATTTCATCACCTGAATTGAATTTTACATATGTATTATTGATTAAACTATTATTATACCCCTGCAATGTCAATAAACTTAAGCTTAATTCATGTTGCTGAGCAAAAGTGGATTTTGAATAATAAAGAATAAAAACAAACAACAATATTTTTTTCATAGCTTTAATTAAATTAGAAAAAGATACGATTAGCTATCATTAAAAATAGCTAATCGTATTTACTAACATTATATTTTTATAAACTTTTCTGTTTTTTGAAACCCTTCTTTTGTAGTAAATTTAATTAAATACAATCCATTTGCAAAATTTGATACTTCAATAGAATTTATTTGTTCAGAAATTTTACCAGAAAACATTAAAACTCCATTAGTATTGTAAACTTGGTAATCAAAATTGTCTTTTGAATAAATTTTAATTTCATTAGATGTAATTTTGGGATAAATAACAATATTTTTATTTAAAGACAATTCTTGATAACCGGTATTTAAAGTATTACCCGCCAAATTAATATAATGAGTTTTATTAGCTTGGTCAACTGTAAAATTACTATTAGGATCAGAAAGAGTTATTTCAGCAGTTTTATTACCTGAAAAAGTATACCCAACATTAAATAAACCTCCGTAAGTAAAAGCTTCCAATCCAAGCGTTCCTAGATTATCATATAAAGTTTGAGACCCACCATTTGAAAAACCATTCAAACATGAAGTATATTGTTTAGAACCAGTTCCATAATTAGGTGTTGGATTATCATCTTGATAGAAATACATATCTGTACTTGGTGTAGCAAATGGACTTCCCCATGAAGCATTTCCTCCTGTAACATTATATTGAATTTCAAAAGATGAAAACTGTTGATCAGACTGTAATAGAAGAGGGTCAGTAGTTTGGCTTAACGGTGAAGTGTATAATTCTGACATTAGATATGGATCGCCAACAACAACATTATTTTTAAATCCAACAATAGGATTACTACTTGATTTGTCGCACGTACAATAATGTGTTCCAATATCAGAAACATCTGTATTTGGATAAAATGCCCATTTTCCTATCAATGATATTGCAGACGCAAAAACTGTATCACCTCTATCTACCAGCATACCTCTTCTCATATCAATACTTTGAAAATCGTTTAAATCTAAATGAAAAGAAGCTGCATAACCAATAGGGTCGGCAAAAAATAAAGCATAATTAAAACCACCTGGTGTTGGGTTACCAGGCTCTCCTATTCTATCTAATAATAAACCCGAATGTTTTAATTCTAATCTTACATTGTTGGCATAATCTAAATTACTACTTAAATGGTCAGCTAATGCTTGTAAACCTAAATTAGCATTACTATTGCAAACTACGAATACATCACCTGCTGCAATACTATCAGTGCTATTAAATGTAATATTACTTACACTTCCTCCAGTGCTGGTTAAAGCTAAAGTATAATTAGATAAACCAATTTTGCGCTGTGTAGGGTTAAATAGCTCAACAGCATAATTTAAATCAGTAATATTACCGATAGTTGATTGACCGAATGTTAATTCGGAAAAATATAAATCTGAACAACCCATTACAGGACTAACTTTTGTTTGTGCTTTGGAAGAGAAAGCAAACAAAATAATAATTAAACTTAAAGTAATTTTTTTCATTTTGTTAATGTTTAAAATAATTAATAAATTAGGCTGCCTTTCAGCAGTCATAAAATGTGGATAACAAAAGGAAAAAATGAAATAAGCTTATCAAAATACCTTACAAATCATTAGTTGATTTGCACTATGTTTTAGGATTGGTGATTTTGCATTAGCATTTTCACTTTTTCGACTAAAGGGTATCCTATGACAAGTAGGGTATCCTTTTTTATTGCTGTTGTTCAACAGTAATTTAAAAAATAAAATTTTAATCAACAATGATTCATGGCTCATTATTCCTTATCAATTTACCATTATTTTATTGCACCATCACACTTACCATATTGCTGTTAGCGCCTTTTCCGTTGGCATTAAAGGCAAATAAAATCACTTCATATCTTACATTGCTTTTCAATCCGTTGATTGTCATTTTATGACCATTGCCAAAGGCAATTACTGTATTTTGTTGGGCAGCTATTGATTGTATTGACACCGCATTAGTGAGTAATTGCATATCTTTCAATACGCCCACTTCGCAAGCTATACCGATGATGCCCGATATTTGCCTGAGTGGTGCAAATTCAATTTCGATTACACCATTTCTTATTGAAACTGCTTTTTTTATTAATACTGCATCGGGCAATGGTCGTTTTACTTTATTATTTCCTGTTATTTCAAAGCCTGCGCTATCTATTTTTGCTATATCTCCCATTGCAATACGGTCAACATAAGCTGCTTCGGTTTCTAATATGGCTTTTAGTTTTGCCGATTGTGTCAGCATTACATCGGTTGAATATTTACTGCCTTTAATTGCAGCAACAATATAATCGCTTAATGTTTGCGCTTCGGCTAAAATAACTGAAGGTGCTACATCGGGTGTTGGAAAAGCAGCATTGCTGGTGAGTTTTTGAGCTACATTTCGTGCAAATGCTACTAATTTAGCATTGGCAAAGCGTTTGAAATTTCGTTTTACTTTAATTTTATACATCTGCATATCATTTTAATAGTGAATAAAATAATAACAAGCATTTTTTAAAGCTTTTGCTGGTGTTTATCAACCAACTATCACTTGATAAAAGCAAATTTAAATAAAAAAAAGATAACTTCCAATCAGCAATTAATTCATGTATGCATGCAATGGGTCAATGTATGCATACAATGGGTGAATGTATGTATGCAATGAGTCAATGCATAAATACAATGGTTAAATGTATGCATGCAATAGGGCAATGCATACATACAATAGGTTCATGTATGCATGCAATGGGTGAATGTATACATACATGAACTTATTTCAAGCTAAAAAAGGCAGATTTCTTATCAGCAATGATACTAATCAAAAGTATATTAAATTTTTTCTACCCCGATTGCGATGAATAATGGTTATTAAAGTTTGATAAAATGCTTAACATGTAGGATGATGATTAAAACAAGTTCAATAATACCGAATCATTGCGCATCATCAATTTTCTTATCAGCAAAAAAATATTTTTATTATTCATTGTCGGGTAGCAATTAAAATAAGCATATTTGTAACTGAAAAAAGAGTTGAATAATCAATCAACATTTTATAAAAAACAAAAGAGTTAAGCCATCCATTTTAAGCTAAAAAACATAAATGGATTAGCATCAGACAACTCATTAAACTTTTAATACTAAAATATGACGCACCCTGAAAAACATTTAAAAAGTTCAGATTTTATAACTGATATAGTAATAGGAATGAGTGATGGCTTAACAGTTCCGTTTGCCTTAGCAGCCGGATTGAGTGGTGCAGTAAGTAGCAATACTATTGTTATAACAGCAGGCATTGCCGAAATAGTTGCAGGTTGTATTGCTATGGGTTTAGGTGGCTATTTAGCAGGAAAAACCGAACAAGAACACTATGAAAGCGAACTAAGAAAGGAATATTATGAAGTAGAAACCATTCCCGAAAAAGAAATACACGAAGTAAAAGAAGTATTTGCCGAATATGGCATTGATGAAAGTGGTCAAACGCTCTTAGCTAACCAATTAGCAAAAGATAAAACCAAATGGGTAAATTTCATGATGAAATTTGAATTAGGATTGGAAGAACCAAATCCGCAAAGGGCAAGAAACTCAGCATTAACCATTGGCATGGCTTATTTAGTAGGTGGATTGTTGCCATTATCGGCTTATTTTTTTACCAATACCCCAAAAGATGGCTTAATCATGTCGGCCATTATTACTACCATTTGTTTATTTGTATTTGGTTATTTTAAAAGCAAAGTAACCGGTCAGCCGCCATTAAAAGGTGCCTTGAAAGTAACCGGTATTGGGCTGATTGCCGCTGCTGCTGCCTATTTTGTAGCTGTAGGGTTTGATAAGTTATTTCATTAACCTCATAAAACCGGATTGATTGATAAGGATGGATTGTGCAACGATTATTAATGATTTTAAAATCAACAATAACATTTATTATCTTATTTATTTTTCCAGAAAGTAATAATCAAACCACCTGCAATCACTAATACACCACCTGCCATAATTGGTAAAGTAGGCAATTGACGAAAAAAAATATAATTGATAATCTGCCATACTACAAAAAGTGTTGCAATATAAAGCCCTACAACTTGCCCAAACTCAACAGGCGTAAGATTTAAAAACAAACCATATCCGAATAATAATATAGCACCAGCTATAGCCAGAATAATACGTGCCATGCCACTATGATTATAAATTGATAGCCTGATAATAGCATCTCCAGACACTTCTAATACAGTAGCGATGATAAGAAATACAACAGGATGAAAATGTTGAAATAATTTTTGCACTTCGTTTTTTTTACAAATATAGTCATACTGACTAATCAAAATATTTCATTTGATGGCAAAATGAACAGCCGCTTAATAAAAAACACTATACAAAAGATAGCCATTCGTAATCAAAAAAATTAGTTTATTTACAGCATCAATTTATTTTTGAAATGCTTTATTTAATTCCTACACATCTTGGCAATGCTGATACACAGCTACTTCCTTTACAAATAAAAAATGTGTTGGAAGAATGTGAAGTATTGTTTGCCGAAAACTTAAAAACAGCAAGACATTTTTTAAAAGCAATCAGTGTTCAAAAAAAAATTGATGATTTTGAATGGCATGAATTAACAAAAGATACCAGCGAAAACGAATTGCAATTGTTTGCAAAAATTATTCAACAAAAAAAATGTGGCATTGTGAGCGAAGCAGGCGTTCCGGCAGTAGCAGATCCTGGTGCAGCATTAGTTAAAATTGCACATCAAAAAAATATAAGAGTAATTCCTTTAACAGGGCCAAGTTCAATATTAATGGCATTAATGGCAAGTGGCATGAACGGACAATCATTTTGTTTTCATGGCTATTTACCAATAGATAAAAATGAACGAATTAAAAAAATAAAATCGTTAGAGATAGTTGCACAAAAAAACAATCAGGCTCAGATTTTTATCGAAACACCTTACCGAAACAACGCTTTAATGAATGATATATTGCAACATTGCGAAGCAAACACATTGCTTTGCATAGCTACCGATATTACATTAACTTCTGAATTGATAGCCACTAAAAAAATAAGTGATTGGAAAAAACAGTTGCCTGATTTGAACAAGCGACCAACTGTTTTTTTATTAGGTTAATGATTGTTGATGAAGAAAATCAGTCATTTGTTCAACCGCTTTTGCACGATGACTGATTTTGTTTTTTACAGCCAACCCTAATTCAGCAAAAGTTTCGGAATAATTATCAGGAATAAATATGGGGTCGTAGCCAAAACCTCCATTACCAATAGTTTGATGTGTAATATTACCATAAACTCTGCCCTCAAAAGTATAAAGTTGATGATTAAAAATTAAAGCAATCACGGTGATGAAATAAGCTTTTCTGTTTTCAATACCTGTTAATTTTTTTAACACTTTCTGAATATTATCAGCATCATTTTTTTGTTCGCCAGCATATCTAGCTGAATAAACGCCAGGTTCGCCATGTAAAGATTCAATTACTAAACCAGAGTCTTCAGCAAAACAATTGATTTTAAATTTATCATAAATAAATTTTGCTTTCGCAACAGCATTTTCTTCAATGGTTTCATAAGGTTCGGGTATTTCATCACTGAAACCAATATCCGAAAGGCTTTTTAAAACAAACTGCTCCCCTATTTTAGTTTGAATTTCAACAATTTTGTTCTTGTTTGAAGTAATAAAAAGTAATGAATTTATTTTTGAATCCATTTTGTGTTTAAAATTTTAAGCCAGATTTTAGCAAATCGAATTTTATAAACTGGGTCAGTTACACATTTCTCCATGTAAGGCAAAAAACAGATTTCTATTCCATTCAAAAGCATAGGTTCATCTGAAATACCATTGAAATAAACAGCACATTCACTGGGTTTAAAATTGAACAACAGAATTTTTTCAGCACCAAAGTAATGAATGACATTAATCAAAGAAAACGAGCGATTATAATGGATAAAAGCAAAATCATCTGCTGCAAAATTTTGAGTTAAACCAATTACTTTTTTAATTAATGCCGAATCGTTTTCAATATTATCTGTTTTAACAATCAACAAAATCTTTTTCTCCAACTTTCCCCACAATACCTGTTGAGTATTTATTTCGGCATCATCTGTTTTTACCAAATGATTTGTAATCCAGTTTTGTATAATTTGTTGCTCTGTCATGGCAGATTGCAAAAGTAGAATCTACTTAACAATAAAATTGCTTTCAACTCCACAATTTTTATTCATTTTTTTTGTTAAAAAGCAGTAATTAGAATATTTAAAAATAACTTTGTTGAATGAATAAAATTGTAATAGGTCTTATTCTGTTGCTTAGCTCAAATTTTTTGCAAGCACAGAATAATGCCGTCAAACATGTAGTTCAGTTTAGTGGCATGGTTCTAAGCAGTGATAGTTTAGAAGTATTACCATACGCTGTCATTTATGATAAATCCAATGGCATGGGTACTTATAGCAATTATTCCGGCTTTTTTACTTTTGCTGCTGCCGAAGGTGATAGTATATCTTTTAGTTATGTTGGTTTTAAAAAAAGATGGATAAAAATTCCAAGTAATTTATCTGAAGACAGATATAGTATCATGCAATTACTAGCAGAAGATACTGTGAACTTGCCAGTTACAGTTATTCGTCCATACCCCCGACCTGAAGAATTTAAAAAAGCATTCTTGAATTTAAAAGTTCCTGATGATGATTTGGATAGAGCAGAAAAAAATCTAAAAAAAATGTCAAGTGACGAACTAAGAATGTCAGTGCCTGTTGATGGCAGAGAATCTGCTGCAACTTATTTAAGAAATTATGCCAGCTCTTATTATTACAAAGGGCAAATCCCACCACAAAACATTTTCAATCCTCTGGCTTGGGCAGAGTTTTTTAAAGCATGGAAACGTGGTGATTTTAAGAAGAAACAATACTATTGATGAACACAACACAAAGTCTGAATTTATTTAATAAAGCACACCTACATATTCCAGGTGGAGTAAACTCACCGGTGAGAGCATTTAAAAGCGTTGGAGGCAATCCAATATTCATGCAATCTGCATCAGGAGCTTATTTAACTGATGTAGATGGCAATAATTATGTTGATTATATCAACTCGTGGGGACCAATGATTTTAGGTCATTGTCAAAAAGAAGTGGTGGATGCTATGATTGAAAAAGTTAAAACTGCTATTTCATTTGGCACACCAACTGAACTGGAAACACAAATGGCAGAGTTAATTAAATTAATGGTTCCAAATGTTGATTTGATTAGATTAGTAAGTAGCGGCACAGAAGCCTGTATGAGTGCATTGCGCTTGGCTCGTGGATACACAGGCAAAAATAAATTCATCAAGTTCGCAGGTTGTTATCATGGTCATGCTGATGCTTTTTTAGTGAAAGCAGGAAGTGGCTTGGCAACATTTAATATTCAAACTGTACCTGGTGTAACTGTTGGTGTAAGTAATGATACGCTCACTGCACCTTACAATAATTTAGAAGCCGTAAAGAAATTATTCGCTGAAAATCCGAATGAAATTGCTGCAATAATTTTAGAACCAGTGGCTGGCAATATGGGCTGCATCTTACCCGAAGAAGGCTATGTAGAAGGCTTACGCAAATTGTGTGATGAGCACAAAGCTGTTTTGATTTTTGATGAAGTGATGACAGGATTCAGATTAGCACAAGGTGGTGCACAAGAAAAATTAAAAGTAAATGCTGATTTAGTTTGCTACGGAAAAGTAATCGGTGGCGGAATGCCAGTAGGTGCATTTGGCGGTAAAAAAGAAATCATGGAATGTATTGCTCCTGTTGGAAAAGTTTATCAAGCTGGCACTTTAAGTGGTAATCCGGTAGCTGTAACGGCAGGATTTACAACACTGTCCATTTTGAAAAACAATCCTCAAATTTATTCTGATTTAGAAGCAACTGGCAATTTATTAAAACAACAATTGCATGAAGTACTTACTGCCAAAGGAATTGTGCATACTATCAATCATATGGGTAGTATGATTAGTGTGCATTTTGGCGAACATAAAGTAAAAGATTTTGAAACTGCTTCGCAGTGTGATATTCCATTGTTCAACAAATTCTTCCATCACATGCTGAATGAAGGAATTTATTTACCGCCATCGGCATATGAAAGTTGGTTTTTCAGTATGGCTTTAGGTGAAAATGAAATTGCAAAAACGATTGATGCAGTGAAGAAATTTTAATTTCGAATCTTATTTATCATCAGTATTATCATAAGCCTTAATGATATGTTTCACTAAACGATGACGCACCACATCACTCTCATTCAATCTTATTATACCAATACCTTCAATTTCTTTTAATATATCTAAAGCTTTATAAAGCCCACTACGTTGATGTTTTGGCAAGTCAACTTGCGACAAATCACCTGTTATAATAGCTTTTGCATTTGGACCAATACGAGTCAACAACATTTTTAATTGCAGATCAGTTGTATTCTGAGCCTCATCCAAAATAATAAATGCATTATCCAAAGTACGACCTCTCATAAATGCTAAGGGCGCAATTTCAATCACCCGATTAGCCATATAATATTGTAATTTATCGGCTGGAATCATGTCATCCAATGCATCATAAAGCGGACGGAGATAAGGATCAATTTTTTCTTTTAAATCGCCAGGCAAAAAACCCAAACTTTCACCAGCCTCAACCGCCGGACGAGTTAATACAATTTTTTTAACCCATTTATTCTTCAGGGCTCTTACCGCCAAAGCTACGGCTGTATATGTTTTACCAGTTCCTGCAGGTCCGATTGCAAACACAACATCATTCTTTTCAGCAGCTGCTACCAATTTTTTTTGATTTTCAGTTCTGCTCTTTACAACATGACCATTAGTGCCATAAACAATGACATCTTCAGTCATTTCAGGCATGGTAACTTCAGCAGATTCATCACTGTTAACTAAGCTTTCAACGCTTCTTTCACTAACCTTGCCATATTTTTCAATCAATGAAATTATTTGATGGATTTTATCTTCCAGTAAATCTCTGTCTTTTTGATTTCCTAGCAATTTAATTGCTGAGCCTCGTGCATTGATTTTAACTTCAGGAAAGTTGCGTTTTAAAATTTCTAATTTAGAATTATTGACGCCAAAAAAATCAACAGGATTAATTCCTTCGAGATGAATAATAGTTTCGTTCAAAGCTATTGGGTTTATTATTTAATGAATATAAAAGTTGGTTTCTTGTTATTGACAATATTTAAAATCAGTACACCAAAAAAATGGATTAATAACTTCATCATAGTCATAACATCAAAATAATTTGAAAACAAAATGCTATTACTTTGTGCCGTAAATATAAAGCGATAATTTTTCGATTTGCAAACACAGTTAATCACATTTACAACCGATTTTGGCTTAACCGATGGCAGTGTAACTTTATTAAAGTTGAACATCAGCAATGCTTTGCCCCAAGTGGCTTTCAATGATATAAGTCACGATATTAAACCATTGCAAATTAGTCATGCAGCCTACCTCATCGAAAATCTTTATCCACATTTCCCAACTGGTAGCTTGCATTTGATATTAGTAAATTCGCATCACCATAAAGATTCAGAATTAATTTTTGCCAAATACAACGGGCACTATTTTTTATCGCCGAATAATGGAATTTTCAATTTATTATTTCAAAATAAAAATCCCGAATACCAAATAGTTGGCAACTTGCACGATGATAAAAACTTCAATCTGACAATTGCTGAAGCAATTAAAAAATTTTCCACCTCTTCTGATTTTAATCAGTTAGGCAAAACATACCTCCCCGAACAAGTTATCTTCCGTGATAGCATAAAAAAAGATGACAATAGTATTAGTGGAAGTATTTGGTTGGTTGATAGCTTCGGAAATCTGATTACCAATATGCATCAAACAGTCATTTCCGAATTTATTGCAGACAAAAAAATAGAGATTCATTTTGGCTACAAATCACCATTAACATCCATTCAATCGCATGTGTTTGATGTTGGCACACACGAGCCTGTAGCCTATTTCAACCAATTCGGATATTTAGAAATTGCTATCCGAAATTATAACATCAGCCGCATTTTTAATTTAAAAGAAGGCGAACAAATAAGATTGGTGCTGATAAAATAATTGGTTGATTCTTTTTTAACTTCAACTTAATTGAGCATTACAGCATAAATTACTTTAAAACATTACATTTGTTTTTTTAAAATAAAATATGTCATCAGCTATCAATAAAATATTATTTTTTATCGCCTTGATTTTTTGTTCAAAATTTATTTCTGCACAAAATAATTTCAAGCCTTATCACTTGCAAAAAGCCATACAGATTCACGATAGTTATGGTTGGGATTATCTTGCAGCCTCTGATGACAAACGTCATTTATTTGTATCGCATGGCATTAAGTTGATTGTGATTGATATGGATAAAGACACCATCATTGATGAAATACAAAACACAATTGGCATTCATGGCATTGCATTAAATTGTAATTTAAGTAAAGGTTTTACAAGCAATGGCAAAACCAATTCTCTCACTGTTTTTAATCTAAACAATTTTCATGTTTTTGATACCATTGCCATCAATGGTAAAAATCCGGATGCAATTCTATTTGATAAATTTTCTAATCAAATATTCACATTCAATGGCAGAAGTAAAGATGCTACTGCCATTGACCCTTTATCAATGAAAGAAAACGGCACTATCAGTTTAGGCGGCAAACCCGAATTTGCCGTATGCGACGATAAAGGCAGCATATTTGTTAATTTAGAAGATAAAAATGAAATTGTTCAGATAGACAGCAAAGAAAGAGCCGTTATCAATCAATGGTCAATTGCACCAGGCAACGAACCTACTGGCTTAGCTATTGATACTGCCAACAAATTATTATTTAGTGTTTGCGACAATAATCTGTTAATAGTTTCCAATTATCGCGATAAAAAAATTGTCAGTACTTTACATATCGGAGGCGGCGCCGATGCAGTTGTTTTCGACCCAATCACAAAAATCATTTACAGTTCAAATGGCGAAGGCAATGTCAGTATATTCCAACAACAATCGCCTGCCGAATATAAATTATTACAAACCTTAATCACTCAAAAAGGCTGCCGTACCATGATGATTGATAAGAGAAGCAAAAAAATATATCTTCCGGCCGGAAAGTTTCAGGAAGGCAAAAAACATTTGCTTCCAAATACTTTTGAAGTATTGGTTTATTCCAATCAATAAGCTTTATGCTCGTTTTCTTTTCGAAGCAATCGCATATTAACTGCTCTGTATTTAGGCAACAATGGCGCTACGAAATAAGTTTTAATCATATAATTCCAAAAACCTTTTTCTATCAATCTGCTATCAATTTTATCCGCAATCGATGCATGAGTTTGCGGCAATAAACTCCAGTGTACACTTGCTCTGTAATGATGAGCCGTATGATACCCATTATTAAACAACATAAAATTTGTAAGTGGGCTGATAAAATTTCTTGAATGATTAAAATCCGATTCTTCATCAGTATATACATGCTGAATATAGTTAAATATCAGCACCGTAAATATGGCAAACTGCTGAGGCAACACCACAAACAATAAAGCCTTGCGCCAATTCAAATACAGGGTAAACCCAATGAATAAACCCAATGCCACATATTGAAAAATAGCAATATAAAACTGAGTTTTATTTTTAGCTTTTATCTCCTTCAAATGTTGCGTTATAGGGCTTTGCTGATAGTAACTACTGATAGAAGGATAACTCAGCAGCGATAACCAGTTATTTTTTTCAGTCAGCCTGTAAGTGATAGTAAAATCCCCCTCCTTGTTTACAAATTTGTGATGATTTTTATTATGCGTCGGTGTCCATATAAATGCCGGAAAACCATACAGCAGAGTTATCCAGTAATCAGTCACCTCATTCATCCAGTTTTGTTTCCATATCGGCACATGATTATGATTGTGAGCAATCACTGTAACAGTTACAGATAAATATAAATACGTTACATACAACCACCAATAAAATCCAAAATGCCATTGCACAAAAAACAAAGCAGTAGTTATAATCAGAAAAATTAAAGTTTTAATATCAGCTTTATATTTAAGCATATCAATAGATTTAAAATAAAAAACAGCCGCAAGTTACACTTTAATTAAGTGTTTATACAATCTAAACTCATTTTCATCCTATTTAATCATTCAGCGCCCACTCAATTAAATGCAACTTACCATAGCATTTTCAAAAATCATCATGCTCATTCTTCACCAACTCTATCCCTTATTTAAGTTCGTTGCTGCCTCGGTTAGTGTGCCCACTAACCGAAACAATTGCTATTCGTAAAGCAACTAACCTTAGCGAACACAGCGATTTTATAAACCAAGCATTGCAAATGCAATTAACCCAACAACAAAATGAACTACAACAATTAAAAAACGAAATAGCTATGATTAAAAATGAGGTAACTGCTTTATGCAAAAATTAATTTACTTTTGATATAACAAAAATAGCCACCATGAAAAAAACATTCCTTCTTTTCACTGCCTTGTATTTCTCCCTCTCCTTTGCTGGGGGTTGGGGTGAGGCTGCTTTTGCCCAAACTAACCTTGTACCTAATCCGAGTTTTGAGGATACCATACATTGTCCAACACTTCCTGGCGAAATAAGCTATGCTCTTGATTGGATAAGTCCAACTTTAGGTTCGCCAGACTATAATAACTCTTGCAGTACAGGTATTTATTGTGGCGTACCTATAAACTATACAGGATATCAATATGCTCATACAGGAAATGCATATGCTGGTTTTTGCATCTATACTCCAGATACAGGTAATTATAGAGAATATATTCAAATTCAACTGACAGATACTTTAATGAAGAATGAAAAATACAGCGTCAGTTGTTTTGGAAGTATTGCAGATTCAAGTCAATATTTATCTAATAATTTGGAGTTTTTATTTACAAAACAAATGATTGCATTTCCGTCCATTCAACATGAAATCTACCTAAATCCACAAGGAAAGAATAAAAGAACAGTCTTTGATAAAACTAATTGGAAGTTAGTACAAGATACATTTATTGCAAAAGGAGGTGAAAGATATTTAACAATTGGAAATTTTTTATCCGACTCTTCAAGTACAGGGATTTATGTTGGCGGTGCTAATGTAGGCTATTGGAGCTATCTATACGTAGATGATATCTCAGTAACTGATTTAAAAGAAAATGTTCTTGCTGAAACTATCCCGTTCTTAAATATATCAATTTACCCAAATCCTGTTCATGATAATTTGATTGTTGAAGTAAATAACCAAGAGATTAATGAACTTAAAATTTATAACTCTTTCGGTATTTTAATTAAAACAGTTTATATCAAACAATCTCGAACAGAAATTAACTTAAATAATTTGAGTAGTGGTTTATACTACTTAATTTTCAAAAACAATAATTCAAAACAATTTTCAAAAACAATAATCAAAAACTAAATTAACATGAAACAATTTTTATTACTCATTCTCGTTTTTTGTTGTTTATTGTTAACGACAAAATTTTGTTTTTCACAATCAACAAATGCTGGTTCAGGAAACCCATACACATTGGGAAATTATTTAGGATGGGGAAACTCTATCGCTGATTTACCGTTTAAGTTTAATAACTCACAAGTGATGACATTAAAGTCATCAGGTATCCTAGATTTAACAGTTAGCACACAAGATGCAAAATATTCATTAAACAGCAACCCCTTTTTATGGTATAAAGTAAATACAAGCAATTTATACATTGGCGTATGTGCTGCAAATGCTACCATTGCCTCCACTAACTATGGTTTAGATAACACATTTGTTGGTTTTAGTGCAGGGTATAACAATACTAATAATACAACAAATCTAAACACCCAGCAAAATACTTTTGTCGGTTCAAATTCGGGCTATACGAATACCACTGGTCAATTAAATACCTACTTGGGTGCAAACACAGGTTCTGACAGCACCAACATTTCCAACACCACTGCCATAGGTGCAAATGCCAAAGTAAATATTAATAATGGTTTTGTATTAGGCACAGATAAAACAAACGTAGGCATACGCACCACCACACCACAATATGCTTTAGAAGTAAGAGGCACAGTAGCTGCTGAACAAATTATTATTTTAAAACACGATAACACCAGCCAAAACCTAATAGCCATTATCGAACAACAACAAAATGAAATAGCTCTTTT
>CANFST010000030.1 GCA_947449695.1 Chitinophagales bacterium | reverse complement strand
TCTTGATTTTTCGAAGTTGGTTACTTCTAATTACTAAAAGTTCGACGAACTTTTAAAGGAGAAAAAATCCATCGTTTTGCAAGAAGCGGTGGATTTTTTTTGTTTCAAATTGTAGGTAAAAGAAAAGATGCCATCGGCATCAAATGTTTGTAGATAAAAAAACATAACGGGGTTGTGATTTCGTTTTTTTATTTGAATCAATATCGAGCAAACATCAGTGACGAATTATTTAATTCCCTCTTTTTGCTTTGTAATTTTTTTCTTGCAAAAGCTTACAAACTTTATCTCTGAAATCGCCCTGAACTAAAATTTCACCTTCTTTCACCGAGCCACCAGTGCCGCATTTTGTTTTTAAATGTTTGCACAAATCTTCCATTTCATTTTCAGTGCCTATGAATCCTAAAATAACAGTAACAGCCTTGCCTGCCCGGTGTTTGGTTTCTAAGCGTACAATTAAATTTTGTTTGGCAGGTGTTGCGTTTTCATTCTCAGCAGAAGCCAGATTTGCCAATGCTGCAAAATGATTATTCATCAGTTCTTTATTGGTGGAATACACCAATCCGCCTTCGTTATTTTTATTTTTTTTCATTCCTCTAAACTATTTCTGGTTAGTAGTTCGACAAGCTCACTATGACCGTCATGGTGAGCTTGTCGAACCATAATTTATTGTACAAAATCAACGAACATTTATCTTTTTGCTTTTGCGCTTTTCAAAGTATTCATCATCAGGCTCACAATAGTCATTAAACCCACACCACCCGGAACAGGCGTAATGTAGCTGCTTTTGGGTGCTACGTTGTCAAAATCAACATCACCATAAATTTTCTTTTCGCCAGCTATTCTATTAATACCTACATCAATTATCACTGCACCATCTTTCACCATATCAGCCGTAACGAAATGTTTTTTACCAATGGCAGCCACAATAATATCTGCTTGCAAACAAATTTCTTTCAGGTTTTTTGTTTGCGAATGACATAAGGTAACAGTACAATTGCCTGGATTGGTATTTCTTGAAAGTAGCAATGATATTGGTGTTCCAACGATATTGCTTCTGCCAATTACGACTGCATGTTTGCCTTTTGTATCAATGTTGTAGCGTTTCAACATTTCCATTATTCCCATTGGCGTAGCAGAAACAAAGGCTTCTTGCCCCAGCATCATTTTTCCTAAATTGATAGGATGAAAACCATCTACATCTTTTTCGGGCGAAATGGTTTCAATGATTTTTTGTTCGTTGATGTGTTTGGGTAAAGGCATTTGCACAATAAATCCATCCACGTTTAGGTCGTTGTTCAACAAATTAATTTGTTCCAGTAATTTTTCTTCTGAAATATTTTCATTCAATCGAATCACGGATGATTGCATACCCACTGCTTCGCAATTTCTGGCTTTGCTTGCCACATAAGTTTCACTGGCAGGGTCGTTACCAACTATGATTGCCACTAAGTTTGGCGCACGTTTTCCTTGTGCAATCAAACTTTCTACTTCCAGTTTTATTTCTTCTTTTATTGTAGCTGATAAAAGTTTTCCATCTAACAATTGATACATTTCGTTGTTTTTATGATTTACTTCAAATACACTTCCAGTAAGCCTTCGGGGATATTTACCAACACTTCTTTTTTACTGTGAATTATTTTTACAATCGTTTCAGCATGACATGGCAGCATGATTTCATTATTCTGATATTGAAACAGCATTAGTGTTTGAGCAGGCAATGAATAAATATCATCCACTGTGCTCAATTCACCTTTCTGCACATCAATAATCGTGTAGCCAATTATTTTTTCACTCACAATTTGTTCGCTTTGTTCCACATATTTTTTATTGCACCAAATGGTGTTGCCACTTAATTGTTGTGCTTGTTCCCTGCTCGAAACGCCATCCAGTTCAATTATTAATGCATGATTCGTAAATGGCTTAATGTTTTTAATGGCATAAGGCAAAGCCTGCGATTGTGTTTTGCCACATAAAACTGTATTGAGTTTTTTTAAACCAATACTTTCATCCACATGCAATTTTATTGCACCACTCAATTTATGTGCTGCACCTAATCTGCCTATCGAAACCCAATCTTGTTGCTTGATTGCTGCCATTCCTTCTAATTTCTTTCGCCAAAAGTAATTCGTTTTTTACTGATTTGATAAAATTTGCGCCACTATGACTGAATAAAATTGTGGAACTTAAATTGTAAAATGCACATAGCAGTTGTTGATGACTTGAAACATGAAATGAACAATTCTTCAACAATATGATTTTAATTTACGAAAATATTTTTCAGAAACAATAAATCAAATAAAATATGAAGATTCAATCAGAATTCAGAAAGTATGCAGTTCATCACCAGGGCATGAGCGGCAACACTATTGATAGTTACATGAAAAAATCTGTAACTAATTTAACACCCTACATCATTGAAGAACGTCCGCTAAATGTAGCAACGATGGACGTTTTCAGCCGATTGATGATGGACAGAATTATTTTTATGGGCGAAGGCATCAACGATTATGTGGCAAATATTATTCAAGCACAATTGTTGTTTTTAGAATCAACCGATGCAAAACGCGATATTCAAATTTATGTAAACAGCCCAGGTGGCTCAGTGTACGCAGGTTTGGGGATTTATGATACGATGCAATACATCAACCCAGATGTAGCAACTATTTGCACAGGGTTAGCCGCTTCAATGGCAGCAGTACTATTATGTGCTGGTGCTGATAAAAAACGTACAGCTTTGAAACACAGCAGAATTATGATTCATCAACCATTAGGCGGAGCTGAAGGGCAAGCTAGTGATATTGAAATTACAGCTCGTGAAATTTTAAAATTGAAAAAAGAGTTGTACGACATTATTGCACAACATTCGGGTAAAACTTATGAAGAGGTAGAAAAAAACAGTGACCGTGATTATTGGATGACTGCCGATGAAGCAAAAAATTACGGAATGATTGATGAAGTGTTGTTGAAGAAAAAATAATTCAGTGTAGCTTTTTGTGAATTAAGAACTATTGGTTGTTCAAAACTGATGTTCTGAACTTATGTTAAAAGTTGCCTTGTGTATAAACTTGAAATAGCTTTACAACATAAAAATGCCTCTTATTGATAATATCAATAAGAGGCATAATAAATAATGTTCTTGATTTTTTTTGGATGAAATTACAAAGAGCCAGCACCCCACCATTCACCAGTAAGTGAACGAGGGTCTAAGGTTCCCATTGTGATGTCATTAAAGATGGCTGAACGTTGATCTTCGGTAATGTAGCCTTTTTGAAAAGCATCATTAATTTCTTGAATAGTTGCACCGCCTTTTACAGATGCCATTGCTTGTGAACTAATGAATTCGAGTGTAGGAAAAGTGTTTGAATTTTTCATGATGTGATAATTTTGATTTTTTAAAATAGGGTGAATAGTAAAGAAGGTGTTGGGAGTTTTACTGAAGCAAAAGATTCTTATAAAGAACCAGCGCCCCACCATTCTCCTGCAACTGAACGAGTAGATGAAGCAACTACTGCTGCACCGCCTTTTACAGTTGACATAGCGTTGATGTTAATCAACTCTAACAATTGGATGGATGTTAAATTTTTCATGGGAGTTTGAATTTTGTTTGTTTAAAAAAAATGTTCTGATTAAAAAAATAGGTGAATAGTAAAGAAGGTGTTGGGAGTTTTACTGAAGCGAAAGTTCTTATAAAGAACCAGCGCCCCACCATTCTCCTGCAACAGATCTAGTAGAAACTAATGTAGCAGTTCCACCTTTTACTGTTGACATGGCGTTGATGTTAATCAACTCCAATAATTGGATTGATGAATTTTTCATGGGAGTTTTTTTGTTTTGGGAGTTATTGAATATTTTTTTGAACAGGTCAAAGATATGTGTGGAAAAAGTGTGACTGCAAGCTTTTTTAGTTTATTTTATTAACATTTTATCCACATTTTCTACGGAGTATCTCGTAAAAAATTAAGTAAAAACGCTTAGAAAAGCTGATGAATAGTAAGGAAATAGTGCATTCTGTGAGTGAAATTATTGACGTGAAAGAACGCATCAATTCCCTATTTGAAAAAGGTCATGCTTTAATGAATAAGGAACCTTTGGTAGGAATTGAGCTATCAGAATACATCTTAAATGAATCAAAACAATATGGTTATGCAGAGGGCGAAGCATTAGGATTTAACCTGAAAGCCTTATGTAATACAGTTTTAGGGAATCATGAAGTAGCCATCCGATGTTTTTCAAGTGCTTTAACATCAGCTAATAAATCGCTCAATAATAAGCTCAAAGGCAATATCCTCAATAATTTGGGCTTGCTGTTTAATCAAATTGGCGATTTAGAAAAGTCGTTAATTTTTTATACTGATGCCTATCAAATCTACGAAAAAGGCGATGATGAAAGGGCTTTGTACACTATCATCATGAATATCGGTATTATTTATTTGCGTACGAAAAATTACAGTTTAGGAATTGATTATTTAAAAAAAGCTCAAGAATATTATCGTCGGGTAAAAAACAAAGTGAATGTTTGTTTGGTGGCAAACAATCTGGGGATGGGCTTTTTCACCATGGATAATTTGCAAGAAGCAAAAAAATACTTTACTGAAGCTGCTGAAGTATCAGAAGAAATCAACGATAAAATCAATGCCTGCCGCTCTTCACTTTATTTGGGCTTAATTTCTTTGAAAGAAAAAGATTTGAAAACTGCTGAAGAAAGTTTTCATAAAAGCATGACCATTTCAGTTGAAAACGACATGAAAGTGGCCCGAGTGTTTAATTACAAAGGGTTTGCTCAATTGTATGCTGAGTTGAAACAATTTGATAGAGCATTAGATCAGTTAAAATATGCAATGGATATTAGTGCTAAGCTCGAATTGCACGAAGAAGAAATTGAAATATTGCATTTGTATTCGGAGATATACAGCCAAATGGGCAATTTCGAAATGGCTTATAAAAAGTCAATCGAACACAAGGAGATGAAGGAAAAATGGTTGAATGATGAAAACGTTCGTAAGATTCAACAATTACAAATCTCTAATCAAATTCACCAAATCACACGTGAGAAGGAATTAGCTGAACAAGCATCAGTTTCTAAATCGAATTTCTTGAGCAATATGAGCCATGAAATTCGTACGCCAATGAATGCTGTATTAGGCTTTTCAAATTTGCTGATTGATTCACCAAGTTTAAATGAAGAAGACCGAGCAAGTGTTTCAGCAATAAAACAATCTGCTGAAAATTTAATTCACATTTTAAATGAGATTTTAGATTTCAGCAAAATTGAAGCTGGTAAAATTGAATTTAAAAGTGAACCATTTAATGTTGAACGTGAAGCGAAGAAAGTTCATCAAATGTTTGTGTTACAAGCCAAACAAAAAAATCTTGAAATCAATTTAAACATTGCTGAAGATACGCCAAGAAACCTATTAGGAGATTCATTCCGATTAGGACAAATACTTATCAACCTCACAGGTAATGCCATGAAGTTTACCGCAAAAGGTGGCGTAACTATCAATGTAAAACCATTGGATACTTTAGATGGAAAAGTGAATATTCAATTTCAGGTGGTGGACACTGGAATTGGAATTGACAATGATAGATTGGACAGAATTTTTGAAAGATTTAAACAAGCTAGTGCAGAAACTTCTAAGTTTTTTGGTGGCACTGGTTTGGGCTTAGCAATCAGTAAACAATTGGTCGAGTTACAGGATGGAACGATGGTAGTAACTGCAAATCCAGCTGGCGGCAGTATTTTCACCTTCGTTATTCCTTATTTAATAATTGACGAACAACAATTGGCAGAGCAACAAAAATTAGTTGCACCAAAACAAGAAGTTTTTTACGAAACATTTCGCATGTTAGTAGCAGATGATAATCCATTCAATCAATTGATTGTAAAAAAATTGATGCAGAAACATTATTTCAACGCTATTGTGGAAGCAGTTGATAATGGCAAAGCTGCATTGAGTATGCTTTCCAGATTTAAGTATGATGTGTTTTTGTGCGATGTGAAAATGCCTGATATGGAGGGAACTGAAGTAGCTGAAAAAGTCAGAGAAGGTGGTGAACATAAGGAAATGCCTATAGTAGCCTTTACAGCAGGTGTTACAGATGATGAACGAAAAAGATGCAAAGAAGCTGGTATGAAATATTTCTTGCCAAAACCATTCAGCAAAGAAGAACTATTTCAAATGTTGTTTGATGTGGGTGTGATTAAATCACAGACTATTTAAACATTGAAAACATCGGTCGTAAGCCACCGCACCATTTAAAATTCTTTAAATTTAATTGTTTGAAATTAAGATGTCGCATCGGATAAAATGTTGCATCAGGTTGTTCGTAGAAATAAATTTTATCCATTTTTCCTTCTTTAAATTCAAAGCGCATACGCCCAGCATTACTTTTATTTACACCAGTAAATGCTTTTTTAGAATCAGTTGAAAAGTAAACTGATTCAGCGTTTCCTTCCACCAACATTTCGTGCAATTCATTTTCTTTAAAATAACCAATGATATTTCTTCCAGCTACCTGATTAAACAATTTTGGATGCAAACGTTCAACAATCATTGCTTTTTGCATCATGGTTAAATGCTCAATTTTATTTCGTTTGGTATAAATAAAAATAGTATCACCGCTTAATTGATTACTATCAACCCATAAAATGGGTTGATAAAAAAGGTGAAAAGCAGAATCAGAAAAATTATAAGTAGTGGAATCGCAAACCGCCTGAAACTTCCGACTATACATACGTACATGATAATAAGCCAATAACAAACGATGCTTTACTGTGTCCATTTTTTTGATGGAATCTATTTGTACAAATGAAGTTAAAGTATCGGCATTGATGTACAAAGTATCTTTATCTAATAGTGTTTGAAGAATTGGATTTTGAAAAGTTTTTAAAAAATTTGTGTATTGATTAAAATGTGCTTCACCAGCTAAAATTCTGATTCGTTGCAGCGAATCGAAAAAATTGACATCGCCAAATGCTGCTCCCAAACTGGTTTTTGAGTTAAAATCAATTCTATCAGCTTTTACATCTTGTGTTTTTGAAATGATGTGAGCATGATTTATAAATCTACTTTCGCCAGTTGATAAAGCATAATAACCTCCTTCGCAATACACTTTTGTTGAGTCAGTAGTAATGTGTGTTGCACCAGTAAAAAAATTTGTTCGGGTGTTTACATTATACATAAATGAATCAGCCATTAATGAATAATGAGGATTGGTGAGTTTTACTTTTTCTTTAAAATACGCATCACCATTACCTGCATGGTAATAACCAATTTTACTAATTAGCAAAGTGCTGTCATTTAATAATTTACCTCCATCTAAATACCAACCTGTTTTCGTTTTTAAATCGTAATCAATTCTTTCAGAAAGCAAAGTGCTTTTTGCTTTTTCTAACCGCACTTTTTGTTTGGCGATTAGTTTTTTTTCATTGCCAAAGTAATTCAACTCACGGCAGTATAAAGTAATGCTGTCACCTTGTTTAACTTTCACATTACCATAAGCATCAACTCCATTGCTCCAATCTTTAAAAAAAGCACTGTCGCACCACATCACCACATCGCCTTGTTTTAAAATAACATTACCCGTTAATTTTTTCATATCGCCTTCTGGGTGGCGAACAAACTGCATTTCGTTAGAGTTTAAAATCTCAACAGTTTTGTCTTGTGAAAAAACAACGAAGGGTAATTGGAATAATAAAATAAAACCTAAAAATTTGAAAAAGCAAAACATGCAATCAATTGAGATAAGGAAATGTTGTAAAAATAAAAAAGCTGCAATGTATTGTTGCAGCTTTTTTAAAGTTTTTAGATAATATTATTGTAATGATAACTCAAATGGAAATGTATAATAAACCTTAACTGATTTTCCATTTTGTTTACCGGGCGCCCACTTTTTAGAAGATTTTTTTATCGCGGCTATAGCAGCATCTGCACATCCATCGCCGATATCACGAAGTATTTTAAATTCTCCAACATCTCCTGTTTCATCTACCACAAATTGAATAATAACTCTGCCTTCTGTTTGATTTTCTTTTGCTCTGGGCGGATAAACATAGTTATCGGCTACGAAGCTACGAAAAGCTTCATCTCCTCCAGGAAAGGCTGGCATTTGCTGAACGAAAGTAAATACTCTTGGTTCTTCAGGACCAGTTTCTTTTCCTGCATTTGGATCAACTTCAATTTTATCTACGCCATTATCGGTTCCTTTTTCCGTTTTGTCGCTCACTTGCACTTTCACCATTTCTTCTTGTTTGGGTGGGTCTTCATGCACCTCTTCGTCTTTTTTAATCACTGGTGGTACAAATCGAATAGTCGATTTCACTGGTGGCGGTGGTGGTGGTGGTGGTGGTGGTGGTGTTTTATCAGGTGGTGGTGGTGGTTTTAAATCTTTCATTTCCATTACCACCATTTTTGGTTTAGGGGTTTCTAATGATGGGCTGATAATTTTCCACAATACTGGCCCACCCATACCTACAACAAATATTAATAGTGAAATAATTCCACCACGAATAACGTGCTTGTTGTAAATCTGCCTGAGGAAAAAAGCACCATAGGATTTGTTGCGTCCTTCAAAGACCAACTCATCCCAAGTTGCTGTTTGTATTTTGTTTAATTCCATTTTTTTTACAAATTTTTTGTTTGAAAAATCAATTCAAAAATTCTTTATTCTGCTTTTGTATTCGCTACCATTTCTTTTTCAGCATCTGTCAAATTCACAATGGCATAAGTTTTAATGTCGCAGATTTTCATTTCATCTAAAATATCTACTACATTTTTATAACGACATTTTGCATCGGGCTTAATCAACACAATCATATTTTTGCGTTGGTCAGCAGTAAGTGTTGGAGCCACTGCTACTTCGTCTTTCCTTGCTAATAAAGCCTTACGAATGCCTTTTGCACCATCATTGTAATAAGCCACTTTCACTTCAGTCTTTGAAGGATCAGTACCTAAACCTGTGTAATAAATAACGCGATTATTTTCTGCTAAAATCACCGTCATAGCCTGCGATTCTTTTACTGCCTGATTGTCTTCTTTCTTTTGTGTTTTATCAGGCATTGCCAATGGCATTACATTGGGTTTGCTAAAGGTGGTAGTAACCATAAAAAAAGTTACTAACAAAAAACCCAAATCAACCATTGGAGTCATATCTACTCGTGGGCTACTTTTCTTCCCACCCGTTTGTATTTCTGCCATAATTTATTTTTTTGCTAAAGGGTTCGCTTCTAAATTAGTTACAATACTGAATTGATTAACATTTTGTTTTTGTAAAATATCAATCACATTTTTTACTATTGGATACTTTGAATTTACATCGCCTTTAATCGCTACTTTCAAGTTCGGATTAATGCGGCGTAAAGTAATTATCCAATCGAACAATTCGCATTTGCGCCATTCTTCTGTAGTGTCGGTTACAACACCTGGTAGCTTGGCTGCATAAGCATCGCGTTGGTCACTTGGTGTACTCAATAATTCTTTCAAATTACTCATTGGTGCTCCAAAAGGTCCTATGCCATTGAATAGAGATTTTTCTTCAGGTGTAAAAGTAACTTTGTACTTTTTCCCCATCAAATCTAATGCGGCTGCACGAACAGCTTCGCCATTGATAGATTGTTGGTCCATATCTAAGAACACACGACCATCACCACCAATTTCAATTACAGCTAAATCTTTCGATGGAACAGCTTGTGAAACGATGGATGAAGGAATGTCTACCTGCAAAGGCTCTGGAGGACGAAATTTTGTAGTCAACATGAAAAACGTAAGCAGCAGAAACGCCACGTCGCACATCGCCGTCATGTCGAGCGTTGTACTTTTACGTTTGATTTTTATTTTTCCCATTAGTTGATTCGTTAATTGTTATGAGTTAATCGTTAATAGAGATGCAATGATTTTTATTTTCCATAAAAATTCATCATTCACTATTGACTATTCACAATTAGTGTTTAGAAGCAAATGTTTGAGTGATTGTGAAACCAACTTCTTCAATTTCATAATTCAAATCATCAATTGATGAAGTGAAATAGTTGTACATAATGATTGAAATAGCTGAAGTACCAATACCCAAAGCTGTGTTAATCAAGGCTTCAGAGATACCGGTTGATAACGCAGTTGCATCAGGTGCACCAGCGTTTGCCATGGCAGCAAATGAACGAATCATCCCTAATACTGTTCCTAACAACCCCATCAAAGTAGCTATAGAAGCGATGGTAGCAATGATAGTTAAATTCTTTTCCAACATTGGTAATTCTAATGAAGTAGCTTCTTCTACTTCTTTTTGAATAGCCAACACTTTTTGGTCACGGCTCAATACTGTATTGCTTTCCATTTCGCCATAAACATTCAAAGCGGCTTTTACCACATTTGCTACTGAACCCTTTTGCTTATCGCAAGAAGCTTTTGCAGCAGCTAAATTGCCACTTTCCAATTGCATTTTGATACCACGAACAAATGAATGAATGCTGCCACTTCCTTTTGCTTTAGCAATTGTCAAAATTCTTTCAATAGTAAAAGTGATTACAGTCATTAATAATGTAATCAAAATTGGCACGATAAAACCGCCTTTGTAAACTATACCTAAAATGTTGCCATTTAATGGTTTGCCTTCATTAGTACCACCTTCAAAATTAGCACCATTACCCATTACAAATTTCCAGATAATAAATGAAATAACTAATGCTGCTGGAATTACAATCATTGCGATTGAACTTAATCCATTTGATTCTTTTGCTTGTGGTGCACTTGCACTTGTTGATTTGTTTTCTGCCATGACAATTTAATTTTAGTTTTTAAAAATTTGTGAATTTATTTTTTTGATTGTTTTTTGAATTACCGATTTTTTAAAGAGCCACAAAAATAGTTTTCCATTTGATAAACGCAACTGTTGATGAAATATTTTTTTACTAACAAATTATTTCTTAATCATTATTATTGATGAGTTTTTCTACCAATTGGTTGCATGAGGTAGATTTATTTTTTTTAAAAAAATTAGTTTGCGATTATTTTTTAAATATTTTTGCTGCACAAAAAAAATAATCATGAGTCATCATCAAACCGAAGAAACAACGAACAAAAAATTTAATTACTTGTTAAGAATGGCTTTAGCATTTGTTTACGCTTTAGCATTAGCATTCTTTTTGCACTTACTAGTTGGTTCACAACAATGCAGCCATTGTACAAAATGTTCGGCTTGCAATGATTGTAATCAAGCACAAATGATAAAAGTAGAAGATGCTACTTTGTGGGGTGAAAAAGAATCGGGCGAATGTTGCAAATCAAAAGACAAATGTGCAAAAGAACATGATTGCAAAACTGGCGAAGCTAAAGAAGCAACTGAAGAAAAAGCTGATGCAGCAAAAGAAGAAACTAAGGAAGAAAAAAAATAATCGAATTTCAGGTTTTGAAAAGCCATCTCATGTTGAGGTGGCTTTTTTATTTTAATGAAAATATGTTTTACAAACATTCACCTAATTATATTTGCCACTCACAAAAAAATATTTCAAAATGAAACGCGATACCGCCATTTTTAATTTAATCGAAAAAGAATTACATCGCCAACGCGAAGGATTAGAATTGATTGCTTCCGAAAATTTCACATCACAACAAGTGATGGATGCCATGGGAAGCTGCCTTACAAATAAATACGCTGAAGGTTATCCTGGCAAAAGATATTATGGTGGTTGTGAAGTGGTTGACCAAGTAGAACAATTAGCCATTGACCGATTGAAAGAATTATTCGGTGCTGAATATGCTAATGTGCAGCCCCATAGCGGCGCACAAGCCAATGCAGCTTTGATGAGTTGCATCATAAAACCGGGCGATAAAATTTTAGGATTGGATTTGAATCATGGCGGACACTTAACTCATGGCTCACCTGTGAACTTTTCGGGCAAATTATATCAAACCAGTTTTTATGGTGTTGAAAAAGAAACTGGCAGAATTGATTTGAATAAAGTTGAAGAAACAGCGATGAGAGAACGACCAAAATTAATCATCACTGGTGCTTCGGCATACAGCCGCGATTGGGATTTCAAACGTTTCCGTGAAATTGCTGATAAAGTTGGTGCATTGCTCATGGCTGATGTTGCTCATCCTGCGGCATTGATTGCAAAAGGATTTTTAACATCGCCAATAAATCATTGTCATTTTGTTACCTCAACAACTCATAAAACTTTACGTGGGCCAAGAGGCGGTGTGATTATGATGGGCAAAGATTTTGAAAATCCATTCGGGTTAACTACTCCTAAAGGTGAAATCAGAATGATGAGCAGTTTGATTGATAGCGCTGTATTTCCTGGTACGCAAGGTGGTCCGTTAGAACATGTAATCGCAGGAAAAGCAATTGCATTTGGCGAATGTCTGACTGATGAATTCACTGAATATTGCAAACAAATTATTGCCAATGCACAAGCACTTTCAAAATGCTTTATGGCTAAAGATTACAACATCATTAGCGGTGGCACCGACAATCATTTAATGCTGATTGATTTGCGCAATAAAAACATCAGTGGCAAAAAAGCGGAAGTGGCTTTGCAAAAAGCCGACATCACGACCAACAAAAACATGGTGCCGTTTGATGATAAAACTGCTTTCGTTACAAGTGGCGTCCGCATTGGTGTTCCAGCTATTACCACCCGAGGTTTGAAAGAAAACGACATGCAATTTATTGCCGATTGCATTGATAAAGTAATCATGAATTCAGAAAATGAAACCGTGTTAGCAGCTGTAAAAAATGAAGTGAATAATTACATGAAGGCGTTTAAATTGTACGAATAAAAATTTAGAAAAAATAGAGGTGGTCACAATTTGTGACCACCTCAAAATCTTGAAACAGCAATAAAATCAACTACTTCAAAACAGGTGGTCACAATTTGTGACCACCTCCACAAAAAAAATGAAAGTAAAATTATGAGCAAAAACCTAAACATAATTCCAATTGAAAAAGCTAACCGAGCTATCATTTTGTTGAGAGGTGAAAAGGTGATGTTGGATACTGATTTAGCAATACTTTATGGCATTGATACAAAAATTTTGAATCAAGCTGTGAAAAGAAATTTGGAACGATTCCCAAAAGAATTTATGTTTCAGATTAATCAAAAAGAGAAAAATTTAATTGTTGAAACTTGTGAGCATTTACAATTTTTAAAATTCTCACCTTATTTGCCTTACGCTTTTACCGAGCATGGCGCAGTGATGTTATCGAGCATTTTAAAATCGCCAACGGCTGTGAAAGCCAGCATACAAGTGGTGAAAGCATTTGTGCAACTTCGTGAAATAATAAATACGCATAAAGATTTAGCAAAAAAATTGGAAGAAATGGAAGGCAAATACGACAAACAATTCCGGGTGGTGTTTGATGCTATCAGGCAATTAATGAACCCGATTGAACCTGCGGAAAAAAGAAAACCGATAGGATATAAATATGAGCCGAAAGCGAAATTGAAAACAAAAAAGTAGAAGTTGGTTGCGGCAGGGATTGAAGTGGAAATCCTTTTGTAGCATAGGTTTTGAGCGTTGAGCAAAAGATTGAAACGGAAAGCCCGAAGCCGCCCAAAGAAAAAATATTCGTGCATTAGTGGCGATAAAATAAAAATCAAAAAATGAAAACCATCAAAAAAATATTAGTAGCTAATCGTGGTGAAATTGCAATTCGTGTAATGCGAACTGCAAAAGAAATGGGAATTAAAACAGTAGCCGTTTTTTCCGAAGCCGATAGAAATGCATTGCATGTTAGATATGCTGATGAAGCGGTTTGCATTGGTGCACCTCCAAGCAATCAATCTTATTTATTAGGAGATAAAATTATTGCGGTTGCCAAAAGTTTGAATGTTGATGCAATTCATCCAGGTTACGGTTTTTTAAGTGAAAATGCCGGATTTTCGAAGGCTGTGAAAGATGCAGGAATGATTTTTATTGGCCCTTCGGCTGAATCAATTAATTCAATGGGGAGTAAAATTGCTGCAAAAGAAACTGCAAAAAAATATAATGTACCATTAGTGCCTGGTACTGAAAATGCAGTATTGACAAGCGCTGAAGCATTGAAAATCGCAAAAGAAATTGGATTCCCAATTTTGATTAAAGCAAGTGCAGGCGGCGGCGGTAAAGGCATGAGAGCTGTTTACAAAGAAGAAGAATTGGTAGAGCAATATGAAATGGCGAAGAGTGAAGCAAAAAATTCATTTGGTGATGATGCGGTGATGATTGAAAAATATGTAACTGCTCCACGACATATTGAAATTCAGGTATTGTGTGATAATCATGGTAATGGTGTTTATTTATTTGAAAGAGAATGTAGTATTCAGCGCCGACATCAGAAGTTGGTAGAAGAAGCTCCATCAGCTTGTTTAACGCCAGCCATCAGAAAAGAAATGGGTGATTGTGCTGTAAGATTAGCTTTGTCAAGTAACTATAGTGGGGCAGGTACAGTTGAGTTTTTAGTGGATGACAAACTGAATTTTTATTTCTTAGAAATGAATACCCGTTTGCAAGTGGAGCATCCCGTTTCAGAAATTATTTGCGATAAAGATTTAGTGGCAGAGCAAATAAAAGTGGCAATGGATTTACCGCTTTCATTTAAACAAGAAGATTTAAAAATTAATGGGCATAGCATAGAACTTCGTGTATGTGCTGAAGACCCGATGAATAATTTCTTACCTGATATTGGCAGATTAGTTCGTTATGAAAAACCTAATGGAACTGGTGTTCGTGTGGATGATGCTTATGAAGAAGGAATGGATATTCCGATTTATTACGACCCAATGATTGCTAAATTAATTGTGCATGCTCCTACCCGTAATGAAGCAATTGAAAGATTGTGCAGAGCTATTGATGAATATAGAATCACAGGCATTCAAACCACTTTGCAGTTTGGAAAATGGGTTGTACAACATGAAGATTTCAGAACAGGAAATTTGACAACACACTTTATAGATAAAAATTTCAAGCCTGAATATTTAAGAACTGAAACTGCCGAAGAAGCTAATATAGCAGCTTTGGTAGCGGCACAATTTTTTGAAAACAAAACTGCTTCCTCTAAAAACAGTCCAGCAAATGTTGTAGAAAGTGTAGCGAAAAATGAGTGGAGAAAGAGAAGGGAGATGAGATGTTGAAAATTCCAAATAATATTTTAAAATGAAATCAATAATCCTTTATTCAGCTCTTTTAGTGCTTTACGGTTGTAAAAATTATTCAAATAATAATCAAGAGTCAAAAGAGCCAATTGAAGTTGCAGAAACAAAACCTGATGTTGAGAAGGTTGATGAAAATTTTGTTGGTTTATGGAAGATTATCGAACTAAATAACAGCGGTGGAAAATATGATGTATCTAATCAAGGTGTTATTTGCGAACTTGAGAAATATAAAAATGAAAAGAGTGTTTATGTTTTTCATTTTTTCGATGGTCATGAACTTATGCTTACTATTAAAGATGAAAATAATCTTATTGGGCAAAATGCAGCATATACTTTGACTTTTGACTCGGATAAAAAAACACTCACTGTATTTAATTCTGAAGGACGACCAGATGAAATTTTAAAAAGAGTCAAATAGATATGTTTTTAACAGAAAATTTTATTGCTGAATTTTATTCTTACTGTAAAAATCATGGATGGGAGTTTGATAAAAGTTCATCAGAATTTACATTTCAATTTCGATTAGGATGGTACCTAAATCATCATTTTTCTGAAAAATATCTTATAGACTTTGAAGTGAATTTAAAGTTATACAATGCAATAAAAAAAGAAGCGGATATTCTGATTAAAGAAAAAAACTCGGTTAACAAATCAGTCATTGAACTTAAATTTATAAAAGATGAATCTGGCTACGATATAAGTATATTTAAATTTTGTGAGGATATAAAATTCCTAGAACAGTTAAGTGAAAGACCTGAATTTGATGAATTGTACTGTTTGGCATTTTCAATAGTTGATAAAGTTTATTTCTCACCTAAAAAGGTTCTTGTTAGCGAAAAGCATAAAGAATTTTACAAGATGTTTAGGGATGACAAGAAAATAAAAACGGAAATTCGTTATGGAAAAAATATTGAAATTCCATTGAAGTTGAAAAGTGAATACAATCTTGTTTGGAATAATTTTGGCGAAAAAATAAAAGTGTGTTTGGTTAAAGTAAAATAACTCTCCGTAAAAGTTAAGCTGTGTTTGTTGTTGCGAAGATGCAGCAGAGCCTTTGAATAATGTCTTCATTGAATTTTCTTTTCAAAAATTCTTTCACAAAGAACCACAAAGATTTTCACGAAGGTTCACGAAGTTTTTTCTCTTTGTGTAACTCCGTGTAATAAAAGATTTCAAAAAATAATTTGTGCATCCGCTTCTAAACCTTCCATAAAAGTTAAACTGTGTTTGTTGTTGCGAAGATGCAGCAGAACCTTTGAATAATGTCTTTATTGAATTTTCTTTTCAAAAATTTAAAGTACAAAACAATTTCCCTTTCTTATTTTTGATACATCTAGAAACCAAAAATCATTTTTTATGAAAGTTTTAAAAAACATTTTAAAAGTAATTGGAATCGTAATCGTAGCACTAATTATCGTTTCATTTTTCTTGCCCAACAAATCGCATGTGGAGCGTACAACTACGATGAAAGCTGATGTTTCCACCGTTTATAACTTAGTAAACGATTTAAAGAAATGGGAACTGTGGTCGCCTTGGCACAAGCTCGACCCAAAAATGAAATTGGAATATTCTGCCGCCACCGAGGGCAAAGGTGCTTGGTATAAATGGCAAAGTGAAAACAAAAATGTGGGCAATGGCTCGATGACAATTATTGATTCAAAAACCAATGAAGAAATTTTAACTCAAATGCATTTTGGCGATATGGGCAATCCAAATGCAACATTTGAGTTTGAAAAAAATGGCGATGGCACAAAGGTTACTTGGACCTTTGATGGCAACTCGGATGAAGTGCCATTTTACATGAGACCAATGTGCAAATATATGAGTTTGATGATGGATAAATTCATTGGTCCCGATTATGAAAAAGGGTTGAAAAATTTAGATTCGGTTTCTTCCGCTATGCCTAAAACCGTTGCTGGTAAAGTAGTTTCGGTTGAAGAAGTGAATGTGCCTGAAAAAAATTGTATCACATTAGAAGGCGATTGTGATATAAAAGACATTGCCAAAACATTAGGAATGATGTATGGAAAAATTGGGCAAAAAATGGCTGAAAATAAATTGAAGATGGCTGGTGCGCCATGCGCCACGTATCCTGGGTTTGATGGCAAAGCCACTCACACCAAAATTGTAGCTTGTGTGGTTACTGACAAATTGTGCAAAGCAAAATGTGACGCTGGTATGACATGCAAAGTTTGCAAAGCCAGCAAATGTGTAAAAGCAGAATACATGGGTGCTTATGAAGGCAGTGGTATCGCTTACGAAGCCATAAAAAATTGGGCAAAAGAAAATAAAAAAGAGTTGATCGACCAACCTTGGGAAGAATATGCCAACGACCCTACAACAGTGAAAAGTCCTGCTGAATACCTTACCAATGTGTATTGGATGGTGAAATAAGTTTCACTTTCGGTGTATATTTTATTTAATTAACATCGATTTAAAAAAATCAAAAAACAATTGCATAGCCAAGCAATACCAATTTTGATTATTTTCGCCCTCCAAAATATTTTAAAATATTAATTAAAATGAAATCATTAGCATTTATCAGTTTTCTTATTTCTGGTTCAATTGCATTTGGCCAAACTTCAAAAGTTGTTGTTGCACCAAAACCTGTTGTAAAACAAGCCGCTGCCTTGCCAGCTAATTCAGATCAATCTGTTTTATTTTCTTACGGTGGAATAAAAGTAACTGTTGGCGAATTTTTGTCTGTTTATAAAAAGAATAACGTTGGAAAACAGATTGATTTTTCAGAAAAATCATTAGGCGATTATTTGAAATTGTACGAAAACTTCAAACTGAAAGTAGCTGAAGGTAAAGCTGAAAAATTAGATACACTTCCAGCATTAAAAAATGAATTAGTTAATTATAGAAAGCAATTAGCGAAAAACTATTTAATGGATAAAGTGGTGTTAGAAAAAATGTATAAAGAAGCTTATAATCGCTCATTATATGAGGTTCATGTGCAGCATATTATGGTGAAAATAGCTTCCGATGCTGCACCAAAAGATACTGCTGAAGCTTATAAAAGAATCAAAGATTTATATACAAAGGTTACCACAGGAAAAGAAGATTTTTCGGCAACTGCAAAAGAATTTAGTGATGATCCAAGTGCTAAAACAAATGGTGGTGATATAGGGTTTATAACTGCTTTACAAGCATTTTATCCTTTTGAAAATGCAGCTTACAGCTTGACAAAACCAAACGAAATCAGCAAACCTTTTCGCACTAAAGTTGGGTACCATATTATTAAACTAATTGAAAAACGTTCTACTCGTGGGCAAGTACAAGTGCAACATATTTTAGTATCTGTTGCAAAAGCAGCAAAAGAAGAAGCTGTGGCAGAAGGCAAAAAAAGAATTGATAATTTATATGCAATGTTAAAAGGTGGCAAAGCTGATTTTGATGTTTTAGCAAAAGATAGTAGCGATGATAGAGTAAGTGCTCAAAACAACGGCAAATTGCCTTGGTTTGGTTCTGGAAAAATGGTTCAGGAATTTGAAGACCAAGCTTTCAAAATGAAAACCAAAGGCGATATCAGTGAACCATTCCGCACAGATTATGGGTTTCATATCATAAAATTGTTAGATAAAAGATTGCCTGATTCTTATGAAAAAGATAAAGATGATGTAAGAAAGAATGTTGACAAAGATGCTCGTGCTGACAATGCAAAAGAAGCATTTATCAATAGCATTAAAAAAGAATATAAATTTACTACTAACAAAATAAATTACGAAGCTTATAAAGCTACTTTGGATTCAACTTTGCTTAAGTCAATTTTTAAAGCAAATACAGTTCAAAATAAATCTGTTTTAGTAAGTATTGATAATAAAAATTATACGGTTCAGGATTTTGCAAAATATTTAGAAAGCTATCAAAGAGTATATAGAAAAAATGTAAATACTTCTGCTGATATAGCTGAAAAAGCTTATCCAAACTGGATTGATAAAATCTGTAATGATTTAGCGGAAAACAAATTAGAACAAAAATATCCTGAGTTTAAAACTTTGATGAGCGAATATGCAGATGGGATTATTTTATTTGATATTACTGATAAAAATGTTTGGAGCAAAGCAGTTAGTGATACTACCGGATTAAAAAATTATTATAATGCTCACAAAGAAAAGTATCAATGGGCTACAAGAATGGATGCTGTTATTTTCCGTTGTGCAAATGTCGAAAGTGCTGAAAAAGTAAAACAAATGTTGAACAATAACATTGCTCCTGATTCAATTCAAAAGGCAATGAATAGAGCTGAAACCAAAGGTGGTGTTAGTTTCGAAACAGGTAAGTATGAGAAAGGGAATAACAAAATAATTGATATGTGTAATTGGGTAACTGGTATTCAAACTGTAACAACTGAAAAAGGAATTCCATGTGTGGTGCAAGTGAAAAATATGATCAATCCTTCTCCAAAAATGTTAGATGAAGCTCGTGGCTATGTTATTGCTGACTATCAAGAACAATTAGAAACTTCTTGGATGAATGGTTTAAGGGCAAAATATCCTATTGTTGAAGATGAAAAAGTATTTAAATCTTTAGTAAAATAATTATTTATTTCGTCAATTAAAAGGCTCATCATTTATTTTGATGAGCTTTTTTAATTAATGGCTATTGTTTAAATCGAGGATGATAAGCCATTAAAGTTTGTCGTAAATAACTTCTGTCTAAATGGGTATAAATTTCTGTAGTTGTGATGCTTTCGTGCCCGAGCATTTCTTGTACTGCTCTTAAATCTGCCCCACCTTCCACTAAATGGGTTGCAAATGAATGTCGAAAAGTATGAGGTGAAATATTTTTTTGAATACCCACTTGAGCAACTAATTTTTTGATAAGCATAAATATCATTATACGGCTGAGTTTGGTTCCTTTGTTATTCAAAAAAACAAAATCTTCATTTCCTTTTTTGATGGCAATATGATTTCTGACCTGATGCATATAAATTTCAATTTGTTTAATCGCTTTTGAACCTAACGGAACTAGCCTTTCTTTATCGCCCTTACCTATTACTCTAATGAATGATGCATCAAAATAAATATTCGAGATTTTTAAATTAGTCAATTCACTTACTCGTAATCCACAACTATAAAGTGTTTCAATAATTGCTTTATCTCTTTCACCCGATGGCTTGCTTAAATCAATTGAATCAATAATTTTTTCGATTTCATTAATACTTAAAGTGTCTGGTAGTTTTCTCTTTAGTTTTGGCGCTTCTAATAATTCACTTGGATTGCTTGTTGTTAAATCTTCCATCAGCAGGTATTTGTAGAATGCTTTAATACCACTTACAATTCGTGCTTGACTGAATTCACTTAAACCTAATTCATTTATCCAGTGAATAAATTTTTGCAATGTTTTTAATTCTAATTCATTAGGCAATTTATTCTCATTAATGATCAGTAAGAATTGAATTAATTTTTTTACATCATTTGTGTAGGCTTCAACCGAATTTACGGAAAGCGATTTTTCCAATTGTAAGTAAGCTTTAAATCCTTTTAAATACGAATCCCACATGATGCAGTAAAAGTAAATTTTATTTTTTAAGGTTTAAATTTCTTTCTATTCACTTTATTATCTTCGCCAATGTTTATATCAATTAGAAAAATAAATTACCTGAATCATTTTCAATGGAATTAGCTAAAACATACAGCCCATCAGCATTTGAAGACAAATGGTTTGCACATTGGATGCAGAAAAATTATTTTCATTCTACACCAGATAATCGTGAACCATTCACTATTGTCATTCCGCCGCCAAATGTTACAGGTGTATTGCACATGGGGCATACATTGAATGAAACGGTGCAAGATATTTTGATTCGTCATGCACGTATGACTGGCAAAAACGCTTGTTGGGTGCCGGGTACAGACCATGCCAGCATTGCCACCGAAGCCAAAGTAGTGAATATGTTGAAAGAAAAAGGCATTGATAAAAAGAATTTATCCAGAGAAGAATTTTTGAAATACGCATTTGAATGGAAAGAAAAATATGGTGGCATTATTATTCATCAGTTACAAAAATTAGGTTGTAGTTGTGATTATGAACGCACCAGTTTCACAATGGACAACCATTATTACAAAGCGGTCATCAAAGTGTTTGTTGATTTGTATAAAAAAGGATTGATTTATCGTGGTGCTCGAATGATTAACTGGGATCCTTCTGCACTAACGGCTTTGAGCGATGAAGAGGTAATTTACAAAGAAGTAAACTCAAAACTTTATTATGTAAAATACAAATTGGAAATTCCGAATTCAACCAAAGAAGAATTCATCACAGTTGCAACAACGCGACCAGAAACGATTTTGGGTGATGTGGCAATTTGCGTAAATCCAACTGACGAACGTTATGTCCATCTGAAAGGCGCATCGGCTTATGTGCCTTTAATCAACAGAAAAATTCCAATCATTTTTGATGAGTATGTAGATAAAGAATTTGGAACGGGTTGCTTAAAAATCACACCAGCACACGATTTGGCGGATTACAACATTGGCTTGAAACATAATTTGCCCGTCATTGATACATTAAATCCAAACGGAACTTTGAGCGAAGCTGCTCAATTGTTTGTAGGTGAAGACAGATTCATTGCTCGTAAGAAAATTGCGAAAGCCATTGCTGAAGCAGGTTTGCTGGCGAAGGAAGAAGACATTGTTAATAAAAATGGTTTCAGCGAACGTACAAATGCAGTGGTAGAGCCACGTATCAGCACACAATGGTTTTTGAAAATGAGCGAAATGAGCAAACCAACTTTGCATGCACAGCAAAGTGGTGATGTGAAATTTCATCCTGATAAATTTGACAACACCTTTAAATATTGGATGGAAAGTATCACCGATTGGTGTATTAGCCGTCAGTTGTGGTGGGGACAACAAATTCCTGCATACTATTCACCAGATGGCACTTTCTCCATTGCCGAATCGAAAGAAATGGCATTTGAAAAATTAAAAATCCTGCAACCTGATTTAAAAATTGAAGACCTCAAACAAGATGAAGATGTATTGGATACCTGGTTCTCATCATGGTTGTGGCCGATTGAAGTTTTCAATGGAATTACCAATCCGAAAAATGAAGAGATAAAATATTATTATCCAACTAATGTATTGGTAACTGGGCAAGATATCATTTTCTTCTGGGTAGCCAGAATGATGATGGCAGGCTTTGAATACGAAGGTGTGAAGCCGTTTCATCAAGTTTATTTTACAGGAATTGTTCGTGATAAACAAGGCAGAAAGATGAGTAAGAGTTTGGGCAATTCGCCTGATCTTTTAGAATTGATTGAAAAATACGGAGCTGATGCAGTGCGCTTTGGCATTATGGTTTCATCGCCTGCTGGCAATGATTTATTATTTGATGAAACAAGTTGCGAACAAGGCAGAAATTTCGCCAATAAAATCTGGAATGCTTTAAGATTGATAAAAGGTTGGAAAATTGATGAAACCATTTCAGCAAATAACAACAATCAATTTGCGATTGATTGGATGCAACAAAGAATCAATGCCGTTTCTTCTGATTATCACAAATTAATTGCAGAATACAAATTAAGTGATGCTTTAAGAGCCTTATACAGCTTAATTTGGGACGATTTCTGTGCTTGGTATTTGGAAATGATTAAGCCTGAATTTGTGGATGGAGTTTCAAAACCAATTGACAAAAAAACTTTTGATGCTACGGTAAATTTCTTTGAATCATTGATGCAATTATTGCATCCGTTTATGCCTTTCTGCACTGAGGAATTTTATGCAACAGTAAAAGAAAGAAATGAAAACGATGTATTGGTGGTGAAGCAGTTTGCAATTAATCATTCATTGGCTGATGTAACAATTTTAAATAGTGGAGAATTGTTGAAAGAGTTAGTTTCAACCATCAGAGATTTGAGAAACAAAAATAAACTGAAGCCAAAAGATGCGTTGAAATTAAATATTGAAACGCTTGATAAATCTGCATTTGCTACCATTGAAAAAATGGCGATGAAGTTGGGAAATTTATCCGCCATAAATTTCACAACAGAAAAACCAGCCAACGGAATCAACTTCGTGTTGGGAAATAATAAATTCAGTTTAGATGCTGGGAACCTTATTAATACTGCATCGCAGAAAGATGATTTGCAAAAAGAGTTGGTTTATTTAGAAGGTTTCTTGAAATCGGTAAATGCAAAATTGGGTAATGAAAAATTTGTTGCCAATGCCAAACCCGAAGTAATTGCTATTGAACAAAAAAAGAAATCGGATGCTGAAAGCCGCATGAATGCGATAAAAGAGAGTTTGGAGTTAGGTTGAGGTTAGTATTATTTCAATCTATTACTTTACCGTCTTTCAATATTATTTTTCTGTCAGCCATTGTGGCTAATTCTTCGTTATGGGTTACAATGATAAAAGTTTGTTTCAAATCTTTGCGGAGTTGAAAAAATAATTGATGTAATTCTAATGCATTTACTGAATCTAAATTTCCTGATGGCTCATCAGCTAAAATAATTGATGGTTGATTGATTAAAGCTCTGCAAACGGCAACACGTTGGGCTTCACCGCCACTTAAAGTATTGGGGCGACTATCTTTTCTATCAATCAATCCTAATCTTTCTAATAATTCAGAAGCGTATTTTTTTGCTTCACTTTCTTTTTTGCCAGCAATTAAAGCAGGAAGCATTACATTTTCTAAAGCCGTAAATTCAGTTAACAAATGATGAAATTGAAAAACAAAACCCATTTCGGTGTTTCTAAAGGTGGCTAATTGTTTTTCGCTAAAGGAAGAAATGTTTTTATTGTTAATGGTAATAGTACCACTATCAGCCTTATCTAAAGTGCCAATAATATGGAGCAGCGTACTTTTTCCTGCACCTGAACTGCCGGTAATAGCAACTATTTCAGCTGATTCAATAAGTAAATCTATGCCTCTTAGCACTTCCAAATCACCATATTTTTTATAAATATTTTGTGCTGATAAAAGCATAGTTTATCCTTTGTTTGAACCTTAATTAATGTGTAACATGCTTCTCTTTTCTCTTTTTGCTTTTCGGCAATACATTTTATTTTGGCATGATGCTCCAACGATAATAATACACAGTAATAACAAAATTTTTGATTTCATTTTTTAAAAAATTAATGTTTGAAAGTATAAGTTTTTTTTAATAAGACTTTTAATACTTATCCAAGTGTAATTGTTGAATGACTTTTAGATTAAACAAAAAAGGTTTGATCAAATTGCATCAAACCTTTTTTGTTTTTGTTTATTGATTCATGATTTGCCTAAACTGCATTTCATATTTTGTAAAAACAGGCTCACATTTTTTGAAATAAGTTGAATCGCCATTTTGCTGCGCAAAACTTGTAATTGATTGCATAGCGTATAAAAACTCTTGCATATCTCTGCTGTATATTCCTTTTATTTCATCAGTAGGTAAAGCAAAATAAACTTTTGCATCTTTTTCAGCATCTTGCCACAATACATCTGCAACTGCATGTGCTTTTTCTGGAGCACCTGCTTTGTAATAGGTATTGATGAAAGGAATGGTATAAACAGTATAAGGGACTTCGGATTTAGGCATCATTTTCAAACATTTATCCAACACTTCAATGGCTTCTTTTTTCTTGCCTTCTTCAGCTAATTGTTCGGCTAATCTGCCCATGTTGCTTTCAAGATTTACAGCCATACGCATAGCTGTTTCATCTAAATAAACGTTGTTATTTTGAATACCTCCCCAGCAATATTTGTCAGCACTTTCCAACATTAATTTTGTATTTGCTTTTCCTGTCATTGGATACATACTATTTCTCTGACCATTTTTAAATGGCGTCAAACGTGCAACCATGCCTGTTATTTCCAAATAGTCATCTAAACCTTGGTAAGCATCAGGGCTTGATGAAACAGTCCAGCAGATAGGGCGTTTCCAATCATTGGCAGCAATGATATCTAAAGTCATGATATCATTTTTCAAAATCATGCTGTTGGTTTTCATTTTCCAAGTTATTTCTTTAGGGAAATTTGCTGTGTCATTACCAGCAGTTATTCCTTGTGCTTTGCAGGTGCTTTCATTTACTGGCAATGTAAGATTTTGAACAGGCCAATAATTCATGCTTTCACCATTTTGCATTTGTAATTGTGCTTTTGAATCATCGCTGAAAACAAATTTCAAAACATCAGTTAAATTATATGCCTGTTTTTGATCGAATAGATGTGCATCATAATATTGCATGTAATCTCTTAAGTCACCACGAATTTTTTCGGGCCCAACAGTTAAATCAACAGCATCAGCTTTATTGTTCTTATGACGTAATTGGTCAACATACCAATAAACTCCCAATAAACTTAAATTGATTATTCTTACATCAGTTCTAATGCCTTCTACTTCTTGCGCATACCACAATGGATAAGTATCGTTATCACCTTGGGTAAACAAGATTGCATTTTCTGGGCAACTATTTAAATAATTTTTAGCAAAATCTAAAGCGGTATATCGTGTGCTTCTGTTGTGGTCATCCCAACCATTTTTACCCATTAAGAATGGACCACTAAAACATAAAACTGTTGCTAAACCAGCACCAGCAATGCCTTTAATATTTTTGCTTTCCAAAAATTCATATAATGCTAAAACTGCTAAACCAATCCAAATACAAAGGGCGTAAACTGAACCAGCATAAGAATAATCACGTTCACGAGGCTGCAAAGGTGTTTGATTTAAGTACATCACGATTGCTAAACCAGTGAAGAAAAATAAAAGAAAAACAATAAAGCTATCCTTTCTGTTTCTTTGGAAATGATATATCAATCCAACAAAGCAAAGTATAAGCGGAATTAAATAAAATTTGTTAGTTCCTTTATTGTTTTCATAAACACCACTTAATTGTGTTGAATCGAAACCTAATCTGGCATCATCTAAAAATTTAATACCTGTAATCCAATTTCCATCGCGATGATTTCCATGACCTTGAATATCATTTTGACGACCGCTAAAGTTCCAAAGTAAATAACGGAAGTACATGAAATTAACCTGGTAGCTAAAAAAGAAATTCATGTTATCGCCCATGGTTGGCTTGTCTTGGTCGCCTAAGTTTAACCATTGTTTATAGAAGCGAACATGCTGTTGGTCGTTACCATCCCAAATACGAGGAAACAACATTTGGTCATCATCATTATAGATATAACTCATTCGTTTACCAATAGAATCATAATGATGTTTGCTAATATTCATACCATATTTTACGCCTTTATCTTCAGTTGAAGTTGGTTTAGCAGTGAAATCAGGACCTTTGAACAATGGGCTATCCCCATATTGTTCACGATTTAAATAAGACAATAAACTATAAGCATCTTCTGGATCATTCATGTCAATTGGCGGATTGGCCGCACTACGAATTGGCACCATTAATACTGACGAATAACCAACAATGATGAACACAACAGAAATCAAAAAAGTGTTTGCTATGGTGTGATTTTTTCTTTGTGTATAAAAAATACCAGCACCTAGACCCAATGCTAACAACAAGAAGAAAAATGCAACACCGCTATTAAAACCAAGTCCAAAGCCATTCACAAACATTCTATCAAAGAAAGCTGCGATAGCTGGGATTTCTTGAATGATGCCATATTGCACAAAAGCTAAAATAGCAACCCCGACAAAAAAAGTAATGATTAATCCTCTGGTTGTTGTTTCATAGCGTTTGAAATAATAAACAAATGCAATTGCAGGAATAGTTAACAAATTCAATAAATGGACGCCAGTTGAAAGCCCCATCAAGAAAGCAATTAGGATAATCCATTTATCAGCATATTTTTCATCTGCATGATTTTCCCATTTTAAAATTGCCCAGAAAACTATGGATGTAAAAAATAATGACATCGCATAAACCTCACCTTCTACCGCTGAAAACCATATAGAATCAGCAAAGCAAGCTGCCATTGCTCCAACAATACCACTTCCCATTACTGCCCAAATAGCACCATCGTTTAATTCACCAGTTTCATTTTTCTTTACTATTTTTTTTGCCAAAGCAGTGATGCTCCAGAATAAAAACATCATTGCCATGCCAGTAGCTAAGGCTGATGAAAAATTCACCATAAGTGCTACTTTTTGTAAATTGCCTCCTGCCAATAAAGTGAATACATGTGCAATAAATAAAAACAAAGGAGCCCCTGGTGGATGCACAACCTCTAATTTCAATGCGCCAGGAATAAATTCACCACAATCCCAAAAACTTACTGTGGGTTCCATGGTTAGTGCATAAACTGTGGTGGCTGCAATGCCTACTAACCAACCAACAATGTTGTTTAACTTTTGATAATTCATTTTGATGTTTTAAAGAGTGATGCTAAAATTTAAAGTGTGATTAATTACGACTAAGATTCAAAATTATTGTGTTCTTTTTTTTAAGAGCGTCAAAAATAGAAAAAAATTACTGACTTGATTTTGAAAATTGAAAATAAAAATTCTACCTTTGCGCCGCCTTAATACAATTGTCCGATGGTGTAATTGGCAACACGTCTGGTTTTGGTCCAGAAGAGTCTAGGTTCGAGACCTAGTCGGACAACTTTAAAAAAACCTTTTTACTACTGTAAGAAGGTTTTTTTCATTTATAATAAGTTTACAAATTTTAACTTCATTGCTTGAATCAACATCAAAAATATATTACTCGATGTATTGAATTAGCAAAACGAGGCATGGGGAATGTTGCCCCCAATCCATTGGTGGGAGCAGTTTTAGTGCATGATGATAAAATTATTGGAGAGGGTTGGCATGAGCAATTTGGTAAAGCTCATGCAGAAGTAAATTGCATTAGCTCTGTATTGAATGAGAATAAAAAACATATTCAATACAGTACTTTGTATGTTAGTTTAGAGCCTTGTAATCATTTTGGTAAAACTCCAGCTTGCACTGAATTAATTATTCAGAGTGGAATTAAAAAAGTTGTGATTGGATGCCGCGATGAAAATAAATTAGTTAATGGAATAGGAGTGAAGCGATTAATAGATGCAGGGATTGAAGTAATTGAAAATGTTTTAGAGGAAAATTGTAAAAAACTCAATCAAAGTTTTTTTACTTTTCATAAGTTGAACCGGCCTTATGTTATTTTTAAATGGGCTCAAACCAATGATAAATTTATTGCAGGAGAAAATTTCGAGCAAATTAAAATTTCAAATAATCAGGTAGATTATTTAATGCATCAACGTCGAGCTGCTGAAGCTGCTATTATGGTTGGTTTTAATACGGCCTTTTATGATAACCCGAAATTAACCACTAGAAATTTTGAAAATCTAAAGCAGCCATTAAGAATTGTAATTGATAAGCAATGTAAATTACCAAGCACACATTTTCTGTTAGCTGATAATTTTCCGACTCTAATTTTAAATGAATTATTGAACAAAAAAGAAGGAGAAAAAGAATTTGTTAAATTAGATTTTAAGACAAATTGGTTGAATGGTCTAATGCAAATTTTGTTTGACAAGAAAATAATTTCTGTAATAATTGAAGGGGGCAGAAAATTATTGCAAAGCTTTATCGAATCAAATCTTTGGGATGAAGCAATAATAATAACCAATAAAGAGATAAATCAAAAAAACGGAATTTCTTCTCCTAAATTAATTTATTCTAATTCTCGAAATATTGAAGTAGGTAACAATGTTATTGAGGTAATTGAAAATAAAAAACAATAAATAATAAAAATTAATCCAGTTTCAAAACTGCCATGAAAGCAGACTGTGGTACTTCTACCGAACCAATTTGTTTCATTTTCTTTTTCCCCTCTTTTTGTTTTTCCAACAACTTACGTTTACGGGAAATATCACCGCCATAACATTTTGCGGTAACATCTTTTCGCATTGCTGAAATGGTTTCACGGGCAATTACTTTTGCGCCAATTGCAGCTTGAATGGCAATTTGGAATTGCTGACGAGGCAACAATTCTTTCAGCTTTTCACAAATTTGTTTGCCAAAAGCATGCGCTCTTGAAAAGTGAATTAATGCAGATAATGGGTCAACTGGTTCGCCATTTAATTTTAAATCCATTCTTACAATATCGGCTGTTCGGTAATCTAATGGATGATAATCAAATGAAGCGTAGCCGCGACTTATAGATTTTAATTTATCATAAAAATCGAAAACGATTTCAGCCAATGGCAATTCAAAAATCATTTCAATTCTTGTCGTGGTTAAATAAGTCTGATTCATCAAAATACCACGTTTATCCATACATAATTTCATAATTGAGCCGATGTATTCAGGCTTTGAAATTATTGAAGCTTTGATGAAGGGCTCTTCGCAATAATCCAATTTGCTTGGGTCAGGAAATTCAGATGGATTATTGACAATATGCTTTTTGCCATCACTTGTATAAGCGATGTAGCTTACGTTTGGAATAGTTGTGATGACTGTCATGTTGAATTCACGTTCCAATCTTTCCTGCACAATTTCCATGTGCAATAAGCCTAAAAATCCGCAACGGAATCCAAAACCCAACGCAGCACTGCTTTCTGGTTCATAAGTTAATGACGCATCATTCAATCTTAATTTATCAATGCTTTCACGGAGCTCCTGATAATCGTCGGTATCAATTGGGTAAACACCTGCGAATACCATTGGTTTCACGTTTTCAAAACCATCAATTCCTTTTTCGCAAGGATTATTTACCACAGTGATGGTATCACCCACTTTTACTTCGTGGCTATCTTTTATTCCAGTAATAATATAGCCTACATCACCTGCGCTTAATTGCGGTTGCGGTGATAATTTCATTCTTAAAACACCTACTTCATCGCAGAAATATTCCATGTCGGTATTTACAAATTTCACACGGTCACCTTTTTTCAAAGTGCCATTCATGATTTTGAAATACGCAATAATGCCACGGAAAGAATTATAAACTGAATCGAATATTAATGCTTGCAAAGGCGCATCCACATCTCCTTTTGGGCAAGGAATACGAGTAACAATCGCTTCTAATATTTCTGGAACCCCCAAACCAGTTTTACCGCTGGCTGTCATAATTAAATCTCTGTCGCAACCAATCAAATCAACAATCTGGTCTTTTACTTCTTCAATCATTGCACCATCCATGTCAATTTTATTGATGACAGGAATAATTTCCAAACCGCTATCCATAGCCAGATACAAGTTGCTGATGGTTTGTGCCTGAATGCCTTGAGTAGCATCCACCAATAACAATGCGCCTTCGCAAGCAGCGATGGCTCTACTCACTTCATAGCTAAAGTCAACGTGACCTGGTGTATCAATTAAATTGAGTACATATTTTTCACCTTTCAATACTAAATCCATTTGGATAGCATGACTTTTAATGGTGATGCCACGTTCCTTTTCTAAGTCCATATCATCTAAAACTTGGGCTTGCATTTCACGTTGGGTAACGGTTTTTGTAGTTTCCAACAATCTGTCAGCCAAGGTGCTTTTGCCGTGGTCAATATGTGCTATGATGCAGAAATTTCTTATGTTTTTCATTCGGGCGGCAAAGATAGATTTTATTAGTGAAAATTAATTGAATCAATGTTTTGTTATTTGCAAGTATTTAAACTTCAAGAATGAAATTCACTAAAATTTAATGGCTAAAATGAATTCGTTAATCAACACAAGAAATCATTTATTAGGAATCTTACAAGGTTTTAAAGTTCAGTTTTATAAGAATTAAAGTTCTAAACTGATTGCTCTAGTTTTTTTTCATCAAAACCTAATAAGAATTTTTTATTACCAAAATCAAATACTGGTCGTTTGATTAATGATGGATTTTTAATCATTAGTTCCATTGCTTTCGCAGGATTTTTTGAATCCGCTTTTTCTTGCTCAGTTAAGTTTCTGAATGTTGTGCTTTTGCTATTTACCAGTTTTTCCAATGGCAGATGCTTTAACCATTTTTCAATGGTTGGTTTATCAATTCCCGATTCTTTGTAATTATGAAATTGATATTTCACACCTTTTGCATCAATCCATTTAAAAGCTTTTCGCATAGTGTCACAGTTTTTTATGCCGTAGATAATGAGCATAGTTAAATTAATAATTTTGTTTATTGAATATTATTTTATTTTTGAAAAATAATAATTTTAAAAATGGATAATTTGAATTTAGAAAAATCATTTGCCTTTAGCAAATTAAATAATTTTTTTAATATCGGTGTATTTTGTTTTATTTTTTTGATGTTGTTTCCGACTTCGATTTTTGCAAAAAAAAATAAAGATGAACAAAAGATAATTCAAGTGATTCAACAACAGCAAACTGCCTGGAACAATGGCGATTTGATTGGTTTTATGCAGGGGTATTGGCATCATGATAGCTTGCAATTTATAACTTTTAAAGGGATAATAAACGGTTGGGAAAAAATGCTTAATCGCTATCAAATTAATTATCCTGATAAAGCTACAATGGGAAAATTGGAAATGAAAATTGTAAAAATCGAAAAATTAAATCGTCATTATTATTTAGTTATTGGAAACTGGAAATTACAACGAGAAAAAGATGCCCCAAGTGGTTATTTTAGTTTGCTTTTTAAAAAAATAAATCAAAAATGGTTGATTGTTAAAGACCATACCTCTTAAAAAAAATTATGTTAGATGCAGAAACAATTAGAATGTATTGTTTACAAAAAGAAAATGTAACTGAAGGATTTCCATTCGGGGGTGATGTTTTGGTGTTCAAAGTAAATGGAAAAATGTTTTGTTTGTTAGCGTTAAGTAAACACCCATTGACCTTTAATGTGAAGTGTGATCCTGAAAAAGCAGAGGAATTAAGGACTGAATTTGATGCTGTTTTACCAGGTTATCATATGAATAAAAAATATTGGAACACGATAATGGTAGATGGTTCAATAGCCAATAAATTAATGTATGGTTTCATTGATTCATCTTATGATTTAGTTGCCAACCAAAAGAAAAAAAAATCTTAAAGGGAAAATCTTTTCAGTTTTCCTATATGAAATATACTTTTCTAACAGTTAATTCTATTAAAATAGTATTGTCATTAAAATTTCTGGTTAATTATTTTCACTATTAATAAATTAAAAATAATACTAATAGGTTTATTAAGAATATTGATTTTTGAAATTCATTTTACTACATTTGCCAAGTTTCTAATTTAAAGAAATAATTTTCAAAAAAAATAAAATGAAATCCTACTTAAGAATTATTTTTATTGCTTTCGTGTCTGTTTTTAATGCTGTTTGTTCATTTGCTGGAACACCTCCCAATGCTAATTTTAGTTATTCACCTGTTCCTGTATGTACAAGTGTTCCTATTCATTTTACTGATTTATCAACTAGCAGTATTAAAATCGTAACTTGGAATTGGACATTTGGAAGCGGAGCCTCTTTGGCAACTTTTAATGGTAAAACCCCACCTTCTATTCAATATTTTACAAGTGGAAATAAATCAGTTTCGTTGTCAGTTACTGATAGTTTAGGCGGTATTGCTACTTCTACTCAGATATTTAATGTTCAAGCTGCCCTTGCAAATGCTGGAAACAATCAGGTTATATGCGCTTCAAGTTCAGTTCAGATAGGTACTGCTGCAATTGTTGGTTATTCATATAATTGGACACCAGCAAATGGATTGTCTTCTTCATCTGTTGCTCAACCTTTAGCTAACCCTACTGCAACCACCACTTATACCTTAACAACAGTTGCTTCCAATGGATGTGCAGCCACAAGTCAAGTAGTTGTAACAAATATTGGTGTTGTCGTTGCAAATGCAGGCATTGATAAAACTATTTGCAATGGCTCTTCTACTAGCATTGGAGGTGTTACCCAACCTTATTATTCTTATTTTTGGAGTCCGGCTTCTTTTTTATCAACACCAAATCTGGCTCACACTACCGCAAATCCAACTACCAATTCTACCTATGAATTAACAGTTCAAGCTGGTGGTTGTATTGCAAAAGATACTGTTGTTATTAATGTAAATCCAATACCAGTAGTTTCTCCTAACGACACAATTTATAAATGTGCTACCTCTTCTGTAACAATTGGTGGTGCAGCAGTTGCTGGATATTCTTATGCTTGGCTTCCTAATGTAAATCTATCATCAGCCACTTCATCTAATCCTAATTGCAATGCGACAAGTAGCTTACTTTATACTGAAACAATTACCAATTCATTTTCTTGTTCGGCTGTAAGAAAAACTTTGGTAAGTGTTTTTGCACCTCTTCAGGCATTTGCTGGATTAGATCAATCAGTATGTTTTGGTAATAGTATCATTTTGGGTGGTTCTCCAATTGTGGCTTCCGGTGGTAGTGGTAATTATAATTATAACTGGCAACCAACTACTTCATTAAATAATTTTAATAGTAATCATCCAACTGCAACGCCAATTATTACTACTACTTATCATTTGACAGTAACTGACCAATTATATGCAGGTTGTGGCAGCGCAACCGATTCAGTTGTTTTAAATATTGTTCCATTGCCTCACCCATCTATCAGCATGCCGACTGAATTTTGCACTTATTCGTCTATTGTTAATTTAACTGGTACACCTTCTGGTGGCACTTTCTCTGGCTTAGGTGTTGGAAGTAACAATAGCTTTAATCCTAACGATCCAAGTATTACATTAGGAGTGCCGTTTCCAATAACTTATACATACAACTATAATGGTTGCATTTTCGATACCGCTATTTCTGTAGTTGTATATCCTAGACCAATTGCCGATGCTGGAACCGATCAGTTAATTTGTATTAATATGAATCAGCATTCAGTTGTTTTAAATGCAACTGGCGGAACAACATATTTATGGTCACCAAGTTCAACACTTTCTAATGCAACAGTTTTCAATCCTATTGCATCACCTATACATACTACTAAATATTATGTTGATGTTACCTTGAATGGTTGCGTCGCACGAGATAGTGTTACTATAACAGTGTCAAGTACCTGTGGGGTTGACTCTGTTTTAATTGCTAACCCTGATTTTGTCAGAGTTCCAACTGGCAAAACCTCTTTAATTAATTATGTTGCCAATGATGACTTACTGAATGGAAGTATGTCGTTTTCAGCAAGCATATTTGCTTTTGCAAAACATGGTACTGCTTTAGTAATTGGCAATAATCCTATACATTATACGCCCAATCAAAATTTTATTGGGATTGATACTTTTGTGTATTTATTGTTGGATACAACAGTTGGTGCATTCCACAATCATCCAGTTTTTGATACTGCTCATGTGATTGTTTTTGTTACGCCAATGGCTAATGATGATGATTATTTCGTTCATTGTGCCGATTCGATTTTGAAAAATCCATTAATTAATGATAGTTTGGCAAATGGAATGTATGCTATTAGTGTAACAGCGGCAATTTTACCACACAATGGTACAATTTTATGGAATAATAATTTCTTTTCATATGTTCCCAACAGCAGCTTTGTTGGTCAAGATTCTTTTGCTTATGCAGTGTGTGCAAATGGTCAATGTGATACAGCTTGGGTGCATTTTACGGTAAGTTGTGTAAATCCACCAATTGCAGTTGATGACCATTTGGATGTTCCTAATAATGAAACATCATCAACTAATCAATTGGCTAATGATATTTATGATGCCAGTTCACCCATTAGCATTTATATTATTTCAAATCCCAAGCATGGCAATGCTTCTATAGCCAATAATGATATTTCATATATATCTACCAATGGTTATGTGGGGGTTGATTCCATTGAATATGTTATTTGCAATGCTGTAGGTTGCGATACGGCTTGGATAATATTAAAAGTGTACGATAACTCACCATGTCAAATTCCAAATGGGTTTTCACCAAATGGAGATGGTATCAACGATTACTTTGTTATTAATTGTGCTTCACTTTATGAACATAATAAGCTAATAGTATTTAACAGATGGGGTAATGAAGTGTATAGCAAAACTGGCTATAACAACGAGTGGGATGGTACTTATAAAAATAATAAAGTAGCTGATGGAACTTACTATTATGTTTTTGAAATAAATGACGGAAAACAAAAACCTAAATCTGGATTTATCGAAATTAGAAAATAATTTTCAGCAAACAACTACAAAAAGTATTAAATGAAAAAAACAATCACATTCATAGTATTAGTATTGTCGTCAATAGTATTGTATGCGCAGCAGGATCCGCAGTATACGATGTACATGTTTAATCAGTTGGCAGTGAATCCGGCGTATGCAGGTAGCAGAGAGTGTTTGAGTGC
>CANFST010000029.1 GCA_947449695.1 Chitinophagales bacterium | reverse complement strand
TGAAAATTTTTAAAAATCCATTTTACTGTGGCTTAATTGCTCACGGCTTATTAGATGGTGAAGTAGTAGAAGGTACGCATGAAAAAATGATTACGAAAGAAATGTTTTTACGTATTAATGATATCATGCAAAACTCTTCAAGGTTTGGTGTCCCACATCGAAAAGAGAATGACAATATTCCATTAAAAGTATTTATGAAATGTGATGATTGCAAAGAACCATTTGCTGGGTATATCGTGAAAGCTAAGGGTTTGTATTATTACAAATGCAGAACAAATGGTTGCCGCTGCAACAAAAGTGCAAAACAAATGCATGAGTTATTTGCCGATTTCCTAAATCAATTTCAGATGAATGCCGATTGCATTAAACCATTCTTATACGAAGTCATCAGCGAAGTAGAAAAGCAACAAGAAGATAACGTTTCGGAACAGAAGGTTATCAAAAGTAATTTAACGGAGGTACAGAAAAAGATTGATGATATAGAAGAAAGGCATTTTATTAAAATAGAGATTCCCAAACCTGTTTATGAAAAATTCTTATTGAAATACCAACAAGAAAAAAAGACAATAGAGGAAAATTTGTGTGATTCCAATATTGATATTTCGAACCTGCAAAACAACTTAGAAAAGGCATTGAATTTTACTGCGAACCTTGCTACAGCATGGAGTTCTACGGATTACTCATCAAAAGAAAAATTGCAGAAATTAATGTTTCCTGAAGGAATTTACTACAATCGTCAAAATCATACATTTCGAACCACGAAAATAAATTTGGTATTTGCTCAAATCGCTGATTGGAAGCGGTTTTCAACCGAGAATAAAAAAGGGACTTTTGATATAAATTATCAAAAGTCCCTTTCAGCGGTGTGGACGGGACTCGAACCCGCGACCTCCGCCGTGACAGGGCGGCATTCTAACCAACTGAACTACCACACCATTTATTAGTTTTTTGAACTAAAAAAATTGGAGTGCAAAGGTAAAATTAAATTTTAAAATTCAAAGGATGCTTTCAAATTTAATTTCAAAGTGTATTTTTGACAAAACAAAAATCAAAACCATGACATTTTTAGATTTTGAGAAACCAATAGAAGAACTTTATAAACAAATTGAAAAAACGAATGAGATTGCGGAAAAAACAAAGGTTGATATGAGCTCAACTGTGAAAGAATTAGAGCATAAAATTATAGAATTAAAAAAGAAGATTTATAGTGAACTTAGTCCTTGGCAACGTGTGCAGTTGAGCCGTCATCCAGAAAGACCTTACACACTATATTATATTGAACAAATTTGTGAATCATTTATAGAATTGCATGGTGACAGAAACGTCAAAGATGATAAAGCCATGGTAGGCGGAATGGGCTTAATTGATGGCCAGTCGGTAATAATTGTTGGACAACAAAAAGGTTCGAATACAAAACAACGTCAATACAGAAATTTTGGAATGCCTAATCCAGAAGGTTACCGAAAAGCTTTGAGATTAATGAAAATAGCTGAAAGGTTCAATAAACCTGTTATTACATTTATTGATACACCAGGAGCATATCCAGGATTAGAAGCAGAAGAAAGAGGGCAGGGGGAAGCGATTGCAAGAAATTTATTTGAAATGGCAAAACTTAAAGTGCCGATCATTTGTATTATTATTGGTGAAGGGGCTTCAGGCGGTGCATTAGGAATAGGAATTGGAGATAAAGTATTGATGCTTGAAAACACTTGGTATTCAGTTATTTCGCCAGAAAGTTGCAGTTCAATTTTATGGCGTAGTTGGGATTTTAAAGAAAAAGCTGCAGAACAATTAAAACTAACTGCCGACGATATGCGTTCTTTTAATCTAGTAGATGGAATAATTAAAGAACCTTTGGGTGGAGCACATGCTAATCCTTCAGAGATGGCTGCTATTATTAAAAAAGAAATTAAAAAATATTTAACTGAATTAAAAGAACAATCTGCTGAAGAACGGGTGAAGAAAAGAATTGCAAAATTTGATGCTATGGGTGAGGTAAATGAAAATAACTAATTTCTGTAATATAAAATTTATCTTTGCCATTCATGCGACACGATGTTTTGCATTTATTGGAACAAGCAAAAAAAAATCAACAAAAGAAATTTGCTTTGCTTATTGATCCTGATAAACAGGATGATAGTTTTTTACAGCATACAATTGATATAGCAGTAAAAGCAAAGGTTGATATTTTATTTGTGGGTGGAAGTTTGTTGACAAAAGACAAATTAGATGATTGCCTGTCATTAATAAAAAGCAATTGCAACATCCCTACTATTCTTTTTCCGGGCAGTGTGATGCAGATAAATGATAAAGCCGATGCGCTATTTTTTCTTTCATTAATTAGTGGTAGAAACCCTGAAATGCTTATTGGACAACATGTTATAGCTGCTCCGTATTTAAAACAAAGCAGTTTACAAATTTTGCCAACAGGCTATATATTGATTGATGGAGGCACTCACACTACCGTTTCTTATATCAGCAATACCACACCTATCCCAGCCAACAAGCCCGATATAGCTGCATGTACAGCTATTGCAGGCGAAATGTTAGGATTGAAATTGATTTACATGGATGCTGGTAGCGGCGCAAAAAATGCAATTAGCGAAAAAATAATTTCATCAGTAAGCGGCGAAATAAAAATCCCATTGATTGTGGGTGGTGGAATTTTAACACCCGAAAAGGCAGTAGCCAATTGTCGTGCAGGGGCTGATGTGATTGTGGTGGGCAATGCAGCCGAGAAAAATCCGCAATTGATTTTAGAAATGGCAAATGCCATTCATGAATATTCTTCTTTGATTTCTGCGTAAATAAAAAATTGGTTGAAAGGAACGGTTATTAAATCTACAGGCAGTTGGTATTCGGTGCTCACCGATGAACAAAAAATTTTGAACTGCCGCATCAAAGGCACTTTTCGATTGGGTACTGGCAAATTCTCTAACCCAATAGCAGTAGGTGATTGGGTGGATGTGGAAGAAGAAAAAGATGCCGCCATTGGCATCATCAACAAATTACACGATAGGAAAAATTACATCTGCCGTACTGATATTCATCGCAAAGCTCACAAACAAATTATTGCTTCCAACTTAGATTTGGTTTTGATTTTCGCTTCTTTAATTCAGCCACGAGTGCCGCTGGGCTTTATTGATAGGCTGACGGTGATTGCCGAGGCGTATCATATTCCGCCGCAAATTGTTTTTAATAAAGCCGATATTTATGGCAATGAAGAAATGGAAAAATTTGTAGAAGCACAAAGTATTTATGAATCGTTGGGCTACAAAGTGCATTTAATTTCAGTGAAAAATAATTACGGCATTGAGCCACTGAAAAATATTTTACAAAATAAAACTACACTTATTAGCGGACAGAGTGGGTTGGGGAAATCAGCATTCATCAATGTTGTGTGTCCATCGTTGAATTTAAAAACATCACAAGTATCTGAATACAACGAAAAAGGAAAACACACCACTACATTTGGTGAAATGCATCCGTTGGATTTTGGTGGGTTTATCATTGATACACCAGGCGTAAGAGAATTGGGCATTGCTGATATGCAGCCTGAAGAAGTATCGCAATATTTTGTTGAAATGCGAAGAGTTTCGGGCAATTGCAAATTCAATAATTGCTTACACATTGATGAACCTAACTGTGCAGTGAAAAATGAATTAGAAGCTGGCAACATTCATCCACTGCGCTTTTCAAGCTACTTAAGTATTTTGGATGAATTAAATTCTGGATTGAAGTTTTGGCAGAAAAAATAATATTTGATCATTTCATTTCTTTTCTTTTAATTCTTCCATCATAGGTTTTGGTACGTCATCATATTTCTTGTTTGCATCGCCCCAAACAATGTTCATTCCGAAACGAAGATTTACATTTTTTGAATCCAAAGGTCGTACAGCAGCCCACCAATTATCGGTTACAAAATACCATTGCATATTCAGGAACTGAAAAATCAATCCACCGCCTAAATTAAACGGGGAGCGGCTTTTGCCGGTATAAGTAGCAGCAACTGACAAATGTTTTCCTAATTTTAATTGATAACACAACGATAAAGCTTTGCTTTGACTATTGGCAAAACTATACCAATTAAATTGTGCTGAAAATTTGTGATGAATACCAATTCCATAAGTTGCCATTGCAAAAAAATTGATAGGAATTGCCGTAGAATAATTGTTGTAATTCTTCACTAATTGCAATTTTTTTTTCAAGCTGTCGGTATAATTTTTTGTTGAATAGTCTGTGCTGGTATCATTCTGAAAAAAATTCTCGGCATGAAATCCATCAAAGTTTACGTTGGAAATATTTGAAGTATAATTGGTGATGTTACTTTTCCAATTGATGAAACCTAAATCATTGATACCAGCCGCAAAACTAATGTTATAGCGATATTGATATTTCGCTGCAAAGTCAAGCGCAAAGCCTTTGTTGGCTGTATTAAAAATCAAACTCTTTAAATATTTATTGTCATTTTGCTGAGCACTATCAGGAATGCCAGATGTTTGAATATTCAAATTGGCAGTGGCAGTCATTTGATAATAACTGGGATCAGTATATAAAGTGACCGAAGTGTTTTGTGTGTTAATATCAAATTTTCCAAACAACAATTTTGGGTTAATACCAAACGTCCATTTCTTTTTATAAGTGGTTGAAAAATGCAGACCATATTCAGTGTACACCATGGCATTCAAACCGAAATTTCCAATCTGCATAGTTTGCCCAAGATAAGGTCCATTGCCATTCCACAGCAGCTTAAACAAGTCACCAGGGTAAGTAAATTGCGAAACTGTTTTTAAATTAATGAAGAAGCCAACTGAAATTTTTCTACCTGTGTAATTAAAATTAAACAAAGAAGTGGTCATCCCGAATCCAACAAAATTGTTTGTTTTTAATTGATTAATCACATTGCCTAATTGCAAATAAGTAGTATCACCGACATTTTTAAACAGGTCATGATAAGTAAATCCGTTGCTAAATAAATGTACCGAAGTAGATGATAATATCGGCAAACCAAATGAAATTTTCGCATCAGTTCTATTACAAGGCATTGCCCAACCTGATTCTTGCAACTGTGGCAAAAACCTCATAGTTAGCTCTTCTTGAGCATTTGCTTTTATTGTAAGAAAAATCAAAACAACTAAAATATTTTTTTTCATGAGGTGAATTTTAGTTGTTTAAATGTTTGATGTTGAGCAAAAATCTGGCAGCCAATTGCACCCTTAAATAATCCTTGGAATGAATCTGAATAGAAATGGTCGAACTCGTTTTTAAATTTCCTCGAAGCAAACCATATCGAACTTTTGGTGCTAGTTTTTGATAACGAGTTTTATCCATATCAAAAACAGATTCCTGAATTTTAGAACCGTTCACCACACCATTAGCATTGACAGGCGCTTCAGCAATAATGTTACTGCTATTAGGTGGCGCAATCAACGAATCCAAAATTTTGTAAGTGCTATCGGTAAAATACATTTGCACCGAAGCATACAATCCAAAAGCATTTTCACACAACATTTTAAATTGAACCTTGGTCAAAATATCTGTATCCTTTGGGAAAGTCATTTTCAAAGTATCTTGTAAATTGAAATCGATAATCTTGAACCAAGCTGGCAGTATGGCTTCGGCGTTGACAATCAACTTACTCGTATCTGTGATGAAATTATAAACTGGTGTGCCAGAGCCAATATCAATATTGCCTTGAAACACTACTCTGTTGGGTGCTGGGTTGAAAACATTTTGCACATTGCTGTTCGTTTTATCTATTTGATAATTGTTCACAACCGTTGTGCCTACAACAGTTGGGCCATTTAATACAATTGGATTATTGAAGAAATTTCCGCCAATATTATTGATGGTTCCATTTTTTGTAATGCCTTCAAATGTGCTGAAAGTACCAACAGCACTTAATCCGAATGAATTATCAATGGATAGTTTGATGATAGGGTTTTCTAAAAAAATGTTAGCATTTAAAGTGTTGTTGAAAATTTCAATAGCAATAGTATCTTTTGAAATTGGAATAGTGTGATGCCCCAAATAGCCGTCAGCAAAGGAAAATTGAAGGTTGGTTAAATTGATATTGGCAGAAATATTATCAGTGGTATTGATAGGATTGCCAATACCAACAATGCTGTAAATGATTTTGTAAGGCAAATTATTATACGCTGGTGAGCCTGTTGTGAAATCAATATTGTACCCACTTAAATCAATATTTTGATTGTAGGAAGTAGTTGGATAATTCAGTAAAACATTAATGGATAATGCATTTCCGCTTTTTTTGACAGAAGGAAAAATAAGTTGTGCTGAAATATTTTGTTGAAATGTGCTTTGTACTTGTATTTGCAACATCCCTGATTTAATGTTCAAATGATTTAATTGTGCACCAGTTGTATCAGTATAAGTGAAATGGTCTGCAAAAGTATCGCTGACAGTTAAAAAGAAAGAAGGCGATGAAATAGGCGATGATAAAGGGATTCCTGTTGTATTAAAATTTTGGTCAGGGATTTTTATATAATCCGCAGCAGATGCCGTCAATAATCTTCCATCATAATGAATGGAATACAAACCAGTTGAATCAACTGTTAAAGTGTTTCCAACATTAGCATGCTGCACAACATTTCGCAAAGTTAAAGTAGTGTTGGTAATCGGCAATGCCCAATCAGGCGCAAAACCATTAATAGTAAGGTTTTTCAGCTTTAAATCATCTTGTTTTAAACAAGAAAAAGCAATGACTGCAATTAGCAATAAACCGAGTAGATTTTTTTTCATCGTAAAACATTTATTGTAAAATACACAAAAAAAAATGAAGATTCTTAAAACTTTTTTCAATTACCCACGTAAACAGTCTTGTTTTTCATACCCTTCATTTTGTAAAACTTTTATTATTGAACCAAATTTTACCCTGTTGAATTTTTATTGAAAGTATTGTGTAGTGAGCTTTTCAGCAGATTCTTAGCTTGTATTTTTTCACAACTAAAATCTACCAATATGAATCCCAGAATCTCAATTTTTGTTTTAAAAGCAATTATTTGCTTGCTTGTTTTCATCCTTTTTTCTTTTTGTGCAAAAGCTCAAAAAGCAGTATCAGTCAATTATTGTGTGTATTTCAAAAGTGACAAATTTGATTTGGATAATCCGTCAACACAGCGATTAGATTCATTTATCCGTCAACTCAAAAAAAGTTTAGATTATAACGTTTACTTAGAAGCTAATACAGATGCTGACGGTAGCAATAATTATAACGATATGCTATCCAGAAACAGAGCAACAAGTGTTGAATATTATCTAACCAAAAATGGCATTGTTGTTTCAAAAATAAAAGCGAAAGCAAATGGCGAAGAAAAGCCACTATTCAGCAATTCGACTGATGAAGGCAAAGCTGGTAACAGACGGGTTGATTTGCGAACTACAATCTTTTATTTCAATTCTGTTAATGAAGTTTTGGAAACAATTGAAAAGCGGAATGAACAAAAATTTGAACTCAAAAATGGAATAAATGAAATCAAAGCAAAAGATGGAACCACTATCAATGTTAATGCAAATGAACTAACAATGCCAGATGGTTCCTCTGCCAAAGATAAAATTGAATTATTGTTGAAAGAAGCAATTTCGCCAGCAGATATTGTTTCAGCTGATTTAAGCACCACTAGTAATGGGAAAATATTGCAAACTGGTGGAATGCTATACGTAGAAGCATCTTCAGGTGGAAAGAAAATGAAACTAAAAAATGGAGCAAAAATGAAAGTTTCAATTCCTGCTAAAAAACTTGAGTCTGGTATGCAATTGTTCGTTGGTGAAAAAACTGCCAGTGGCAAAATTAATTGGCGCCCTACTGGGCAAACTTCACAGCCCAAAAAGCTTAATGTAGATTTTACCAAAATCAAAAAAATTAGGATGAATGAAGAGATTGTTAACCCAATTAATAGCTATGCTTCTGCGCTGAATGAACCAGCAAAACCTTCTGCACCAAAAACTCCGAAGGGTTTAAAACCATATCGACAACTAAAATATGAGCCCAATTTTTTTGAAAAATTATTTGCCATGCACAAACGAATAGAAAGAAAAGAAGAAGCTTTGAATGAACCTTACAAAAAGAATTATGACGCAAAAATTGCTAATCAAGAAAAATCAATTGATAAATATGAAACCGAAATGAGAAGTTATTTAGAAAGAAAACTACCAGCCTACAAAGCAGACTCAATTGCCTTTTACACAAAACTTTCAAGCAGGATTTCTGAATTAAAAAATTACATAGCGCAACGGATGAGAAGTAGTGTCGCCAAGCGATTAAATGAAAATCTAAATAACATGTTTAATCAACCTATTTATTCAAATACACAATTACGATTTTATTCCTCAAACCAGTTTGATGTGAGTGATGAAGAAATTAAAAATCTGATTGTTAAAAATATTGGTTTGCAAAATATTGATTTGAAAAGAACAGCAAATTGCACTATAAAACAAGACAATTTCTTTTTCAGAAGCGATGGATATTGGGCTACACGGGTACTTACTTTTAAAAACGGAGATTCAATAATCTATAATATTCAGATAGTTTGCAACAAATATTACAACAAGATGGTAGATAGCCTGGGAGTAAAAAACTATGTAAAAGAATGTAATCAGCTTATAGCACAAGAGGCTTTAAAGGAAAAAAATCTAGGCGGTATAGATAATTATGTTTTTACAGTTAGCGATATGCAATGGATAAATTGCGATAGATTTTATGACAATCAAGCGCCGCTTGTAGATGTGAAAATCAAAGAGAATGATGAAGGCGTTAAATACTACATTGTTTGTAATGACATTAATAGTTTTATTACCGCAGAACAAATAGACCAATCAGTTTATCAGGCAAATTCCATCCCTCAAAATACTAACATCACTATTGTCGGAGTAAAATTAAAAAATGGAAAATTGCAAATGGCTTCAATGAAAACTAAAGCTGGAAGCAAGGCTGCTTATCAACTAACTTTTTTTGATACCTCTTTAAAACAAGTAAGTGAAGAACTTAAAAAATTAAACTCATCCAACTCTTGAGGGCTTTTTTGTTTTGAAAATCCACACCTTTCTATTGCAGAAAGTGTTGTGGATTTTTTTTATTAAATTCACAGAAAAATCAACTGATGCTTTCCTATTGGGAACGAGAAACTTTTTTTACAAATGTAGATGTATGCATTGTAGGTGCAGGATTAGTGGGGCTTTCAGCAGCTTTGCATTTGAAACAAAAAGAATCTGCATTAAATATTATTGTTGTTGAACGAGCATCATTGCCTCATGGTGCAACTAGTCGTAATGCAGGTTTTGCTTGCTTTGGTAGTGTCAGTGAGATTTTAGAAGATATAAGAAACAGCGATGAACAAACGGTTTTATCTTTAATTGAAAAACGCTGGAAAGGCTTGCAATTGCTGAAAAAAAATATCGGTGAAGAAAACTTAGGCATCGAATATTTTGGTGGCAATGAAATTTTTTTAGAAACAGAAAAAGAAGTTTTTGAAAAATGCAGCGATGAAATTAATACGTTGAATAAAAATTTGAAAGCAATAATTGGCAGCGAAAAAATATTTTCAAATGCTGATGAAAAGATTGCTGAATTTGGATTGAATAAAGTTGAACACTTGATTCACAATGATTTTGAAGCACAAATCAATACTGGAAAAATGATGAAAACATTGTTGCAAAAAGTGCAACAAATTGGTGTGCAAATTTTATTCGGCTTGAAAATTGAAAACATTGTTGATGAAGAAAATAAAGCAGTTTTACAAACCAATGATTTTAATTTTGCTGCAAAAAAAGTGTTGATTTGCACCAATGGATTTGCTCAGCAACTTTTACCAAACATTGATGTAAAGCCAGCTCGAGCGCAGGTTTTGATTACAAAGCCAATTAAGAATTTGAAAATAAAAGGAACTTTTCATTATCAAAATGGGTTCTATTATTTTAGAAATGTGGGCAATAGAGTGTTGTTTGGCGGCGGAAGAAATTTGGCCTTTGAAGAAGAAACAACATCTGAAATTGCATTAACTGATTTAATTCAGCAGCAATTGGATAAAATTTTAAAAGAAATTATTTTACCAAAAAATGATTATAAAATTGATATGCGTTGGAGTGGAATTATGGGCGTTAGTAACGAAAAATTGCCGATTACAAAATGGCTAAATAGCTCAATGGCTGTGGCTTTGCGATGTAATGGAATGGGAGTAGCATTAGGTTCCCAAACAGGAATGGATGGCTCAAATTTGATTTTAGAAAGTGGAATTTAAAACTGAAAATGATTAGTAAATTGCAAAAAATAAAAACAGGAATTTATCCTTTATCCGAAGGCAGCTACACCATTGGTTGGGATAAAATTTTCAAACCGTTTGATGGTTCAAAAGATTCAATGACCGACCGACCAGCTTCATTGTTGGTAGAAATTCAACCATTTCTTTTGGTTACTGAAACACAAAATATTTTATTAGATACTGGCTTAGGATTTTATGATTCTGACAATGAATTGGTGATTTATAATTTAATAAAGCAAATTGGTTTACAACCAGAAGATATAGATTTGGTGCTGCTTTCCCACTTGCACAAAGACCATGCCGGTGCTGTTTGTATAAAGGAAAATTCGCAAACCAGAAATTTATTTGCTGCTTTTCCAACCGCAAAATATTATTTGCAAAATGAAGAATGGAATTATGCTTATGCCCATGCTGGCAGTTCTTACGATTTAGAAATTTTAGAAGCGCTAAAACAGAGTGGACAAATAGAATTATTGGATGGCGATGGAAAAATTAATGATGAAATCAGTTATGAAATTTGTGGTGGACATACGCCATTTCATCAGGTTTTTCGCATCCATGCAAATGGAGAAAAATATTTTTACGGTGGTGATGTAGCACCACAATTTTCGCAAATGCAACGAAAATTTATTGCCAAATACGACTTTGATGGCAAGCGTAGCGCAGCTTTGCGGAAGCAGTACACACAAGAAGGAATTGAAAATGATTACACGTTTTTATTCTTCCACGACTTGAAAACGCCATTTTGTAAATTGAAAATGGAGAACGGAATGGTGATAAAAAAATAATTTTTAGTGATTAGTTTTGAACAATAATTTTCAAAAATAGTTTCAAGCAAAATGAACACAACTGCAAAAATAAATTACATGAACATATTGCTGATGTTGATTTCGGCAGGTGTAGCCATGTTATTGCCATTTGAAGTTTTTTTATTTGCCTATGCAGTTTTAGGTCCTTTGCATTATCTCACAGAAATCAGTTGGTTGCATGATAAAAATTACTACACCAAAGGAAAATTTGATGTGATTGTTTTGTTATTGGTGGGTTTGTTTTTACTAGCAGCGCAGCTCAATCAAAAGTTCGATTTAAGTTTAGGTATCACCGACCAAGCCACTAACAGAGCCATTTACATAGCTTTTTTGAGTGCTATCATTTTAATTTTTGTAAAAAATAATTGGTATAAGTTGGCTGGCATTGCTTTAGTCTGCCTTACTATGTATTTGGCCGACCATGCCGTTTTATTTCTCTCAGTTTTTCTGCCTACATTAATTCATGTGTTCGTTTTCACCGCTTTGTTTTTGTTGTATGGGGCGTTGAAAAGCCGCAGTAGCAGCGGATATTTTTCATTTTTTGTCATGATGCTTTGCCCTGTATTATTGTTCAGTATTATGCCCGAAAAAACATTTTTCCCTATCACTAATTATGGTTTTAATGCTTATCAAAATTTTGAGGCTTTGAATCAAATCATTCTTTACAATTTTTTTAAAGTAGCACCTAATGATTTACATAATCATGTTTACAATTCATCTATAGGTATAGTAGTGATGCGGTTTATAGCCTATGCTTACACTTATCATTATTTAAATTGGTTTTCAAAAACAAAAATTATTCGTTGGCATGAAGTGCCCAAACAGCGATTTGCCATCGTGATTTTTTTGTGGCTCGTTTCCTTGTTTTTGTATTGGCAAGATTATGCATTAGGCTTTCAATGGCTTTATTTTCTTAGCTTTTTGCATGTGTTATTAGAATTTCCACTGAACATAGTTTCCATCAAAGGAATTTTTGGCGAATTATCTTCCCTTACCTTTTCAAAAAAATCTTTGTCTTAAATTATCTCTACTTTTGAAAAATATTTTCATTAAAAATTCATGATTAAAATAGTAAAACAACTGCCCAACTTAATGACGATTAGCAACTTGCTTTTCGGTTGTATTGCCATCGTACAAGTATTTTCGGGGCGAACACATATTGCTTGCCTGTTGATTTTTGTTGCCGCTGTAATGGATTTTTTAGATGGCTTTGTTGCCCGATTATTAAATGCACAAAGCAGCATTGGCAAAGAATTAGATTCATTAGCAGATTCGGTAACATTCGGTGTTGCGCCTGGTATGATCTTATTTCAACTGCTGGCTTGGGCTTTTGCACAAAAAACAAATGCCATCGAAACAAACACAGCATTTTTCTATCCAGCATTTTTGGTAACAGCTTTCGCAGTTTTGCGATTAGCTATTTTTAATACTACAGAAAATAAACCTGACCGATTTAAAGGCATGCCAACACCTGCTGTGGCTTTGTTTATAGCTTGTTTGCCAATGATTTTGTTGTACGATAACAATTCAATGTTGAGTAGTAAAATATTAAACAGCAATTATTTATTGGGTCTTATCGTAGTACTTTCTTATTTAATGGTGAGTGGCATTGAAATGTTCAAATTAAGCCCCAAGGCTATGATAGGTAAACAATTTATAATGCGCTGGATTTTAATTGGCGTTTCAATTATTGCGATAATCGTTTTGAAATGGGCAGCAGCATTAGTAATTTTGCCTACTTATTTGATTTGCAGCAAAATCGAATTTTCTTTTTTAAACAAAAACTGATAAAAATATTGTCATGAAATTCAAAGCCGAAATAAATGTGATGCCGTTAAAAGAACTATTAGACCCTCAAGGGAAAGCTGTTTTGGGCGGTTTGAAAAATTTAGATTTTAAAACCATCAGCAATGTTCGCATTGGCAAGCATATTACTTTAGAATTGGAAGCAGCCAACGAAAGCGAAGCTAAATCCTTTGCCGAAGCGGCTTGCAAGAAATTGTTAGCCAATCAAGTGATGGAGCATTTTGAAATCAGTATTCACTCTGCTTAATTGTAAGCATTGAAAAACGAAAAATTATTACTCACTTCTTTTAGCAAAAATGCTGGTTGCAGTTGCAAAATTGCACCAAAAATGTTGCAAGAAATTTTGCAAAATAATTCACCTGTTACATTTCCAAATTTATTGGTGGGCAACGAAAGTGCTGATGATGCTGCGGTGTACGATTTAGGCAATGGAACTTCATTGATTTCTACCACTGATTTTTTTACACCAGTTGTGAATGATGCTTTTGATTTTGGTAGAATAGCATCAGCTAATGCCATCAGCGATGTGTATGCTATGGGTGGGAAACCCTTGATGGCACTGGCTATTTTAGGATTTCCTACGGAAAAAATTTCTTCGGAAACTGCACAACAAATTTTAGCAGGCGCAAGAGCTATTTGTGCTGAAGCCAATATTCCAGTGGCTGGCGGACATAGCATTGATATTGCCGAACCAATTTTTGGTTTGGCAGTGAGTGGTATGGTAGAAAACAAAAATTTACTGCGCAATAATACAGCACAAGTTGGCGATTGGTTATACCTTACTAAGCCGCTTGGGTTGGGCATTTTAACCTCAGCAGAAAAGAAAGGTTTGTTGAATGAAGATGACTATAAAACGGCTGTGTACTGGATGACCCAACTGAATAAATTGGGTGAAGAATTACACAATCTTGCAGGCATCACAGCTTTGACCGATGTTACAGGATTTGGGCTGGCTGGGCATTTGGTGGAAATGTGCGATAAAAAAAGATTGAGTGCTGAATTGTTTTGGAATAACATTCCAATTTTAACTGAAGCAAAAACTTTAGCTGCAAAAGGTATTCGTCCTGATGCAACAAGTCGCAATTGGAATAGCTTTGGCGAACAAATTCAGTTTCTTGAAAATGTACCAGTGATGGATGCTTTTAATTTTTTACCCGATCCACAAACTTCTGGTGGTTTGTTGATTACAGTAAATGATGAAGCAAAAAATGAATTCGAAATTTTCTTGAAAAATAAAATTGGCGAAACCTTTGCAAAGCCAATTGGGCGGATGATTCCAGCACAGGAAAAAACCATATTAGTAAAAGTAGATTTGTAAAATCACTCCTTATTTTTTGTATCCATCCAAATTGTTACTGGACCATCGTTGATTAATTCTATTTTCATGTCGGCTCCAAATGTGCCAGTGGCAATTGGTTTACCTAAGATATTTTCTAATGCTACAATCATCTTTTCATACATCGGAATAGCAAAAGTCGGTTTAGACGCTTTGATATAACTCGGTCGGTTGTTGCCTTTTGTTTTTGCAAATAAAGTAAACTGACTTACTAACAATATTTCGCCGCCAACATCTTTCACATTTAAATTCATTTTACCGTCAGCATCATCAAAAATTCTGAGGTTGCAAATTTTGTTGGAAAGCCAATTCAAATCATCCTCCTTATCACTATCTTCAATTCCTATTAGAACAAGCAATCCTTTACTAATATTAGCTTTTAAGGTTTCATCAATAGTTACGGATGCTTTTGCTACCCGTTGAATAACTGCTCTCATTATTTTGATTTTAAAATTCAAACATAAACTTAATCAAAAACATTCGTGCATTAGTGATGAAAAATCTTTAAAATTGCATCAAAAAAACAAAGCATTCTGCCAACAACTACAAAAATATTTAGCGAAGATGAATTGGTTGCTCAACTAAAAATGGGTAATGAAAAGGCATTTAATTATTTGTATGACAATTACTCGAAAGCCTTATTTGCTGTTGTGTTTCGGTTGTTGCAAAATCAAATTTTAGCCGAAGATGTATTGCAAGAATCGTTTGTAAAAATTTGGAAAAACATAGCGCAATACGACAAACAAAAAGGAACTTTATTTACATGGATGTTGAATGTGTGCCGCAATCAGGCCATTGATGCCACTCGGAGCAAAGGCTTTAAAAATGCACAACAAAACCAAACGATTGAAAACAACGTAAATGTTTGGAGTAAAAGTGTAGATAGTTTCAAACCCGAAAATATTGGCTTGCTAAAATTGCAGGATAAATTGAAACCCGAATATCGCGAAGTAATTGATTTGGTTTATTACAAAGGCTTTTCGCAAAGCGATGCAGCAGAGTGGTTGAAAATTCCGATTGGAACGGTAAAAACTAGATGCAGAGCAGCTTTGATGGAGTTAAGAAAATATTTCGATTAACAAAATGACACGAAAAGAATTAATAGAAAGTGGTAATTTAGAACTGTTTGTTGCAGGAAATCTCAACGAAGCAGATACCCATTTGGTGTATGAAGCCATGCAATCATTTCCTGAAGTGCAAAAAGAAGTGGAACGCATAGAACAAGCTATGATAGAGGCTTTGGAGCATGAGAATAAAATTCCTTCATTGGCTGTGAAAGAAAATATTTTGAGGGAATTGAATTTAACCAACTCGAACATTTTAGAATTTACACCACAAAAAAAATCTTTCTTTTGGCAATATTCAGCAGCCGCAATGCTATTGTTATTGATTGGTTCAGGGTTTTTGATAAGCAATCTGATGAAGCAGCGAAGCGATTTACATGCTTCACTTTTTCAATTGAAAAGTGATGATGAGCAATTGAAATGGCAAAATGAAAATTTGCAAAAAAGTGTAGAAAAAGATTTTTCCGATTTGAAAGTCTTTCGTTCGCATGATTTTAAAAGAGTAGGATTGGCAAGCGTTTCGGGCGAACATAAAATGGTGTGTGTTTATTGGAATGCAGTTACGCATCAAGTTTATTTAGATAATTGCGGTTTGCAAAATCCTGGCGATGGAAAAGTTTATCAGTTGTGGGCAATGAAAGATGGCAAACCTGTTGATGCTGGTGTTTTTGATAAAAATACTTTCAACAATGGTTTGCAAGCGATGAAAGAAATTGACACAGCACAAGCATTTGCAGTAACCATTGAAAATACTGGTGGTGCAAGCATCCCGACGCTATCCACCATGCAAGTGTTGGGGAAAATTTAACTTCAAATCTATCGTTCATTCATTTCTGCTTACTTTTAACTTCTCATTTCTTGAAGTATGTATCCTAATCTCTCTTATTTTTTCAACGATTTATTTGGTGGTCATCTACCAAATTTTTTAAGCCAATTGTTGCAAGTATTCAACACATTTGGTGTAATGCTGGCGTTGTCTTTTTTGGCAGCGGTTTACATTTTGAAAAAAGGATTGCAAGAAAAAGAAGCTGCTGGCATATTAAAACCATTGATTCGAAAACAAATTATCGGCAAGCCAGCATCGGCTATGGAATTGGCTTTCAACGGAATTGTTGGTTTTGCATTGGGTTATAAACTGGGCTTATTGATTACAGATTTCAACAACACCACTGCCGATATTCAAGCGGCAGTTTTTTCATCAAAAGGAAATTTTATTACCGCTATAATTTTAGCAGCATTGATGATGTATTGGGTTTTTGCCGAAAAGAAAAAACAACAATTAGCCGATCCAAAAGAAGAAACCATTTTGTTGAAACCAAAAGATTTGGTGGGCGAAATATTTATTCGTGCTGCCATTGGTGGCGTTATTGGCGCAAAGTTGTTTGATTGTTTTGAAAATTGGAGTGCATTTATTGCCGACCCATTGGGTATGTTGTTCAGCGGCGCAGGTTTAACTTTTTATGGTGGATTAATTGTTGGAGCAATTGCAGTAACTTATTGGGTGATAAAAAATAAAATTTCATTCCATCGAATGGCTGATATTATTGCACCTTCATTAATGATTGCCTATGCTCTAGGTCGCATGGGATGTCAGTTTGCAGGCGATGGTGATTGGGGAATTTTTAACACTGCTTATGCTGTAAATGAAAATTCAAAAGTAATTGTGGCAAATTCGCCCAATCATTATCACACCACATTTCAAACACAAACAAATTTTTTCAACAATCATTTTGGCGATACAACACAAGCCCCTCATGCATTTTTCAAAGGACCTAGTTTTTTACCCAATTGGTTATTTGCTTACAACTATCCGCATAACGTGGGCAACGAAGGAATTGCTATGAAAGACTGTACGGGAAAGTATTGTGCCGTTTTGCCATTACCGGTTTTTCCAACACCACTATACGAAATTTTGATGTGCTTGTTTTTATTTTTTGTGATATGGAAATTTCGAAATCGATTCAAATATCCCGGGCAAGTGATGGCTTTTTACATGATTGTAAACGGCTGCGAAAGATTCTTGATTGAGTTAATTCGGGTGAATAGTACCTACACAATTTTCGGTCTTCATCCTACACAAGCCGAAATAATAGCGCTGATACTGGTTTTAGTTGGTGTGATTTATTTTTTTATTGCTCAAAAAAAGAAATTGCTTTAAAATAGCTTTCACATAGCATATTTTGGAATCTTCCAAATTCCTTCTTCACAATCCATCCACATTTTTGCAACGTAATAAAATAAAGAGTTGAAGCCTGCATTAATATTTTTACATTCGCAGTAAGAAGTGAAATTGTATTTCATTTTCAAATTTTCAAATTTCCTCATTCTCAAATTAATGACTTTTAATCACCTCCATTCTCATACTCAATATTCATTGCTTGATGGTGCAAGTGGCATCAGCCAGTTAGTTGACAAAGCCGTTGCTGACAACATGAAAGCAATTGCCATCACTGACCATGGCAATATGTTTGGCGTTTTCAAATTTGTAAATGAATGCCAGAAGAAAAATATTAAACCTATTATTGGCTGCGAATTTTATGTGGTAGAAGACCGTCATAAAAAAACTTTCACAAAAGAAAATTTAGACAAACGCTATCATCAATTGATGTTAGCTAAAAATACAACTGGCTATCAGAATTTGAGCAAACTCTGCTCTCTTGGCTACATTGAAGGCTTGTATAGCAAATGGCCAAGGATTGATAAATCATTGGTAGAGCAATATCACGAAGGATTAATTGCCACAACTTGTTGTTTAGGTGCAATGGTTCCACAAATGATTTTGAACGAAAGTGAAGAAAAAGCAGAAGAAGAATTCAAATGGTGGTTGAATATTTTTGGAGAAGATTATTATGTGGAATTGCAGCGCCATAGCCTACCCGAACAAGATAAAGTGAATGAAGTCTTGTTGCGATTTGCAAAAAAATACAACGTAAAAATTATTGCTACTAACGATTCGCATTATGTTGAACAACAAGATTCTAATGCGCATGATATTTTGTTGTGTGTGAATACTGGCGAAAATCAAAGCACAAAAATTGGCGATGCTAAGAATGAAAGATTTGGTTTTCCTAACAACGAATTTTATTTCAAGACCACAGCGCAAATGGAAAAATTATTTTCTGATGTGCCTGCAAGTATTGATAATACTAATGAAATTGTAGATAAGGTAGATAATCTGAAATTGAAAAAAGATATTCTGCTACCTGCATTTCCAATTCCACAAAATTTTGCAAATGCCGATGAATACTTGCGTCATCTAACTTTTGAAGGCGCAAAAAAACGCTACAAAGATTTGAATGCCGAAACAGAAGAGCGAATCAATTTCGAATTGGATGTTATTTTGAAAATGGGATTTGCTGGTTACTTTTTAATTGTGAGTGATTTCATCCGCAAGGGAAAAGAAATAGGTGTAATGGTTGGTCCCGGACGTGGCTCTGCTGCTGGTTCGGTGGTGGCTTATTGTATTGAGATTACCAATATCGACCCAATGAAATACAATTTGCTGTTTGAAAGATTTTTAAATCCTGACCGTAAGTCAATGCCCGATATTGATACAGATTTTGATGATGAAGGAAGGCAACGTGTGATTGATTATGTGGTGGATAAATACGGAAAAAATCAGGTGGCACAAATTGTTACCTACGGCACAATGGCTGCCAAATCAAGTATTAAGGATGTGGCAAGGGTGATGGAATTGCCATTAAACGAATCGAATATTTTAGCAAAATTTGTTGCAGAAAAACCTGGCATCTCATTAAAACGTTTGCTGAATGCGCCTTTGACAGGAAAAGATTCACTAGAAGAAAAAGAAGAATTAAAGCAAGATGATATTGCAAATGCCAAACGACTTCGTGAAATACGCTCTGGTAGCGATTTACAAGCAAAAGTTTTGCAAGAAGCAGAAAAATTAGAAGGCTCAGTTCGTAACACAGGCATTCATGCTGCAGGCATCATCATCGCACCAAAAGACTTGACAGAGTTGATTCCTGTGTACATTCAAAAAGATTCTCCGCTGTGGGTTACACAAATTGAAGGCACTATGATTGAAGATGCTGGTGTAATCAAGATGGACTTTTTGGGTTTAAAAACTTTGAGCATCATAAAAAATGCTTTGGAATTAATCAAGCAAAATCATGGTGTTGAAATTGACATTGATAACATTCCTTTAGACGATGAAAAAACTTTTCAATTGTATCAAAGTGGAAATGTGGTCGGCATTTTTCAGTTTGAAGCCGAGCATGTACCTTCGATTCTAAGGCAGATGAAACCCAATACCATTGAGGATTTGATTGCATTGAATGCGTTGAATCGTCCTGGTCCGCAAGAATATATTCCGAATTATATTGCCCGAAAACATGGCAAAGAAAAAGTTGAATACGACTTACCAGAGTTAGAAGAATATTTAAAAGAAACTTATGGCATCACAGTTTATCAAGAACAGGTGATGTTGTTGAGTCAGTCTATAGCTGGCTTCAGCAAAGGTGATGCAGACGTGTTGCGAAAAGCAATGGGAAAAAAGCAGTTGAGTGTGTTGGAAAAAATGAAAGCACAATTCATTGAAGGAGCAACAGACAAAGGTCATCCGAAAAATAAATTGGAAAAAATTTGGGAAGACTGGACAAAGTTTGCACAATATGCTTTCAACAAATCGCATTCGGCTTGCTATGCGGTGGTGAGTTATCAAACGGCTTATTTAAAAGCACATTATCAAGCAGAATACATGACTGCATTGTTGAACAATGCCGGAAGTATTGATAAGATTACTTACTTCATGGAAGAGTGCAAACGCAGTGGAATTGATGTGTTAGGACCAAATATTAATGAAAGCGGAAAAACTTTTTTAGTAAACAAAGAAGGAAAAGTTCGCTTCGCATTAGGTGGCATCAAAGGTTTAGGCGATGCAGCGGTAGAAAGTATTATTGACGAACGAAATAAAAATGGTGCGTTTAAATCATTTTTTGAAATGATGAAACGTGTGAATTTGCGAACTGTAAATAAAAAAAGTCTGGAAGCATTAGCTATGGCTGGTGCTTTGGATGATTTTAATGCTGGGCATCGGGCGCAATATTTTGAGATTGGAAAAAATGAAGGCACATCATTTATTGAAAGTTCTATTCGTTGGGCTGGGCAAGCACAAGATTCAAAAGTAAGTAGTGTATCAAGTTTGTTTGGTGCTACATCACAATCCATGACCATCAAAGAACCAACATTTCCTGAAGTGCCACATTGGAACTTGATGGAACGCTTGCGACAAGAAAAAGAAGTAACAGGTTTTTATTTGAGCGGACATCCACTAGATACTTTCCGATTGGAAATTGAAAATTTTACTAATGCTGATTTAACCACTTACACCAATGTGAAAGATAAGGCTGTAAGCATTGCTGGCATTGTATCTAAAGCTGATGTGCGATTAGATAAAAACGGCAATAAGTATGTGCGATTTGCATTGGAAGATTTTAAAGGCACGGCTGAATTTATGTTGTTCAAAGAAGATTATGTGAAGTACAATCAGTACTTAGAATTGGGAAATTCACTGTACATCAAAGGTGTTTACAAGCAACGATTTAGAAATGCCGACCAGTATGAATTTAAAATCAGTTCGATGCAATTGTTGAGTACAGTAAGAGACCAGGAAGCAAAAAACTTATCGGTGTTTGTCAACTTAAAAGATGTAGATGCTAAATTTATTCAATCACTAAAAGCTATATGCAATCAATATCCTGGGCGATGTCAACTGAAAGTAAGATTGCTAGACCCTGATACCAATTACAATGTTTTGCTAAAATCAACTTCAATAAAAGTGGAACCAGCTAACGAATTATTCAACAGCTTGAAAGCATTGCCGTTAATGGGAGTTAAACTAAATGAAATGTCATGAAATAATTATTTTCTTGCCATTGCTATAGCATGCAAAATTTTTGGTTCTTTCAACAAGGCAGGCATTAATTCAAAAAGCGTTTTATATCTACGTTTATTTTCTGCCAATGCATTCTCCAAAGCCAATAGAGCTGCGATTTGCTGACCACCAGCCCAAAAAATTGCAACTGAAATATAATTAAAATCGGCAGTGTTGCCCAAATAACTGATGGCTTGATTGTAAGCAAAAAAAGCATCTTCTACTTTTCCTAATTCTAAATAAACTTTTATCAAACCTTGCCACCAAGTTTTTTTCTTTGGATTGTGTTCTAATAATTCAATAAACAATTTTCCTGCTTCTCTATAATATTCACTCATCAACATTGCTTTTGCCAATTTACCACGATATGGTAAATAGTTTTCATTCAACTTTGTCGCGGTGCGATAATATGGAATTGCTTTTTTCCAATCACCTTCTTTGGCGTAGGTTTCGCCAATTTGAAAATAGCCATCAGAAAAATTTTTATTAGTCTGAATGCTCCGTTGATAATGATTTCGGGCTGCACTAAAATCTTTTAAACGTTCAAAACAAAAACCCATATTGAACAATAAAAAAGCATCCGGAACAACTAACGATTGCACTTTTGAAAAATTTTCGAGTGCATCTTTATATCGTTTTAATTCAATCAAAATCTCACCAGCATCACGATAAGCAACATCTATATTTTCGTTGATTGCCATAGCATATTCGCAACATTCCAATGCTTTTTCAAGCAAATTCAAACCACTATATGCTTGCGAAAGATTTGTCCAAGCTGCATAACAAAAAGGATGTTCATCTATAATCCAATTGTGTAAAGCAGCGCTTTCTTCATATTTGTTGGTTACTTCGGTTAAATACCAAATTCTGTTCAGCGCATATTCGTTGGTAGGATTTACACGTAATGATTTTACAACATGCTCAAAAGCCTTATCCATATTGTCCCACTCAAAATACACATCGGCAATTTCTAAATGGTACAAATCTTTTTCATCTTCATTTGCTTTTTCTAAACCTGTTTGCAAAATCTCAACTGCTTGCTGATATTTATCTAACAGCAACAAACAATCACTTCTCATCAGCAACACATTAATATCGTTAGGTTCTATACTTTCGGCTTTGTCCAGAATCTTCAAAGCCGCTTCATACTTGCCTTCTTCGGTAAATATTTGTGCTCGTTTCAACCACGATTCAATCGAAAACGGATATTGCTCAACAGCTAAGTTCGCCGCTTCTGTTGCCTTGGTCATATCATCCAAACCAATAAAATGGTCGATTATCTGCACTAAAATATGTTGGTCGAAAAAATATCTTTTGTTGCGGCGCAACATTTCTTCAAATCGCTCAATGGCAATGTTTAACTCCACATCCGCTGGCTCTGCATTTTCAAATTCTTCCATGGCAATAGTTGATTGGTTATTCAAAGTTAAACAATCTAAAATAATAAAAGTGCAAATTGTTATAAACAATTACGTTATATTCAAAAGGCCTGTCAGCAATGAATTGTGAGGAAAATGGAATTAATTATGAACCGTATCTCGTTCTATAATAAACAAATCTTCGTTGTTTTTTTTCATCAAATATCGTTCACGGGCAAAGCGTTCTAATTTATCAGCATTAGAAAACATAGCATCTTTTGTTTGATTAATTTCTTTGATGCCATTGTTGTAAAAATTTCTTTTTTGTAGCAATGAATTCAATTCTTTATCGGTTTGCCACTGATTAATTAAATTATTGTGGTCGAAAAAAATAATCCAAACGGCAAACAAAATAAGCGCAAGCAAATACTTGTTCTTAATGATGCTTGGTAATTTTTCCCATAAAATACTGAGTTTGTTCATACTTTGATTCCGACAAAAATAAACCGCATATTATTTAAAGAAGCATTTATTTTTAACTTTTCTTTGTTTGTTGTTTAATAAAAGTGAAAACAGAAATCAGTCATAAAAAAATATTAATTGCACCATTAGATTGGGGTTTGGGACATGCAACTCGTTGCATTCCTGTAATTCAAAATTTATTAGAACAAAATAATGAAGTTGTGATTGCTGCTGATGGAGCGATTGAAAAGTTATTGAATAACGAATTTCCAAATCTGAATTTTTTAAAGTTATTTAACTACAATGTTCAATATTCAAACAATGGAAAATGGCTTTGGTGGAAGCTTTTGAAGCAAATTCCACATTTATTAAAATGCTTTAAAAAAGAAAATCAATGGTTGGATAATATTGTTGAAAAAGAAAAAATTGAGGTAGTGATTTCTGATAATCGGTATGGTTTATTTACAAAAAAATGCAGTAGCATTTTCATTACACATCAATTGCAATTGCAAATGCCTGAAGGTTTTAAATGGGCAGAATCAATCACTAAAAATTTGATTGAAAAAAGAATCAAAAATTTTGATGAATGTTGGATTCCAGATTATGAATCAGAAGAAAAAAGTTTGAGTGGAAAATTATCGCATTGCAATTCAAAGCTGCGAAACATCAAATTTATTGAACCTTTGAGCAGATTTAAAAAATTGAACCTTAGCAATTCAAAAATTGAATCTGACATTTTAATTCTGATTTCGGGACCTGAACCGCAACGAACTTTGTTAGAAGAAAAAGTATTCTCCCAGTTACCTCATCAAAAAGAACTGGACAAAAAAATAATTGTGATTGGTGGAAAAGTTAGAAATGTGGCTCTTTTGGGTGAATTTCCTAATCTAGTTCAATATTTTCCTTACGTCAATCCCTCTGAAATTTTAAGTTATTTAATAGGCGCAAAAAAAATTATTTGCCGCAGCGGCTATAGCACCATCATGGATTTGGATGCGATTGGCAAATCAGCTATTTTTATTCCAACGCCTGGGCAAACCGAGCAAATTTATTTGGCTCATCGAATGAAAAAAATGGAGAAAGGTAATTTTGTAAATCAAGCAAATTTTCAATTACAAAATTATTTGTAGCGAAAGAAAGAATGACAACATCGTTTTGTTAGTTAATAATACTGAAACGAAATGCCTTAAATTATTGTCTATTCTATGATTAAAGTAATTTTGAGATTATGAAAAGTAATAAATTTATTCTTTGTTTTTTGTTGTTGATTGCCTTTGTAAAAGTAAATGCGCAAAATTTTTTAACTCGTGATATTTATTTTTTTGCTGCAAATAGCAATAACAACGAGATAAAACCATTATCAAATGATAGCATTGTTTTGTTCTCTTGCAATGTAACTTTTAGTGCCACATTGCATGGTATTTCACATGGCATTTTAAGCCAACCAAACTTTACAGCTTCCACAAAGTATGATTCGTTGGAATATACACCCAATCCTAATTTTATCGGTATTGATACAATCCTATATTCTATTTTCAACACACAAACATCAACTACTGACACTCAAAAAATGTATATTTTTGTTGGTGAAACGCTTTGCGATGTAATAAAAAACTTGCATTCAAAATTATTCGGCTATCGGATACAAAGCAATATATTAACTGTTACAGATAGTTTTCCAAGTTATTTTGGAAAATATCCAATCACCAATAAATTAGGATTTTATTCTTCCGACTACACTTTCAGTTCTAATTTTTTAGTTGATTCTTTTAATAATCAGCATTTCTATACTAACTACTATTCTCTATCCCCAGTAAATTTATCTTATAGCAATATTATTACCCTCAATAATGGTCAATATAATTATTTCAATATCACTGAAGTAACTGTAAAGAATTTTAGAATAAGTGGCGATTCGCTTACATGCTTTGATACTTTATCTTTTGGTGTAAATATTGGATCACATAATTATTTAGCAGTAGATGATTATTATGTGTTTAATACCAATCAATTAAACGATACATTAAATATTTTTCAAAATGATTTTCCGCAATTTAATTATGCCATGCAGTTTAACCATAATCAACCTGCACATGGTTACATCAATCAACTAAATAATGAAATAGTTTACCATCCAAATGTAAATTTTAGTGGCGTTGATTCCTTCAAATATTTTACATGTTATTTCAATGGCACAACAAACTTCTGCGATACAGCCACAGTAAGAATTTTTGTTCAATGTGCAAATAAATACACTCAGCTTACTGCATCTATATGCGATTCAACAACATATCAATTTGGAAATAATCAATTACACTTAACCGGGGTTTATTCTGATACCTTGTTAAGTGCTGCAGGATGCGATTCTATTGCAGAACTCAATTTAACAGTTCGTTCATCTTCTCATGTAATTATTCCAGCAAAAATTTGCTACACACAATCCTATATTATCTATAATGACACCTTAACAAGTAGCGGTAATTACTCTTACAATTTTACTAATTATTTAGGTTGCGATTCAGTTAGAATTTTGCATTTAACAGTTATTCCACATTATGGCCTTGTGCTCAATAAACAGATTTGCAGTAATGGTTATTATAATTTCAATGGTAAAATTTTAACCAATTCAGGAACCTACTTCGACACTTTAACAAATTCATTAGGTTGCGATTCTATAAATACATTGGTTTTAAGCGTTCTGCCCTATAATTTCAACAATTACAATCAAACTATTTGTGAAGGAAATTATTATAATTTAAATGGTATTCATTTGTATAATCAAGGTATCTATGCCGATACTTTTACTAATCATTTTGGTTGCGATTCAATTATACAAATCACATTGCATGTAATAAAAAAATCATATGATACCTTGTATCAAAACATTTGCATTGGAAGCTATTTTCCTTTTCATGCTTCATTGCTCACAAACAGTGGAACATACAATGATACTATGTTGAATTATTTAGGTTGCGATTCAATTATAACACTTCATTTAAATGTGCTATCACCAGTATACGGCACCGGCAACGATTTTATTTGCAATGGCTACTCCTATAATTTTCATAATAAAATTTTACATTCTTCAGGTATTTTTATTGATACAGTATTATCTTATTTAGGTTGCGATTCAATCGTAACACTAAATTTATCTTTACGTTATCCAAGCACATCGGCAATTTGGGATACCATTTGTAGCAATCAATTTTATAATCTGAACGGACATTTATTTAATCATACAGGTGTTTTTTATGATACGCTAACAAATGCACAAGGCTGTGATTCGATTATTACTCTGCATCTAAAAGTTCATAATTATACTTTTAAAGCCATTTTCGGACAAATTTGTGCCAACAAATTCTACAACTTCAGGGGTAAGATTTTAAATCAAACTGGTGTTTATTATGATACCACCATCAATCAATTCGGTTGTGATTCTTTTATTTCACTTTATTTAACTGTTTACCAATTAAATGTAAAAACACTTTATCATTCAATCTGCAATGGACAAACTTACAGCATCCTAAATCATACTTTTAATACATCGGGTACATATATTTTAGATACCATTCCAGCATTAGCAGGGGGAATAAATTGTGATACTATAAATAAATTGCAATTAACTGTAAATAATCCAGATACATCAGTGATTCGAACTGCTGATACACTTTATGCAACCGGTTTAGGTTCTGTTTTCTATTGGATAGATTGTCATACTAAAAAACCCATCCATATTATTTCCGAACGAAAATTTGTAGCTGATTCAACAGGCGATTATCAATTAGTTTTAAACTACAATGGTTGTTTGGATACTGGTAGCTGTTATCACATCAGCATTGCAACAGGTATAGAAAGTTTTTCAAACAACAACTATTTCAAAATTTTCCCCAATCCAACAGATGAAAAATTACAAATTGAAGTTTCTAGCTCTTCAATGAATGAAGTTAGAATTATCACCTTAAATGGAAGTATTTTATTAAAGGAAAAATTGAATCAAAAACTCAACAACATTGATGTGAGTGATTTACCAAATGGACTTTATCAGTTGGAAGTAATTGATGCACAACATAGAAAATATTATCAGAAGCTATCTGTATTACATCATTAAACTTTCAAAAAAAGAGCCAAACAAATTAATGTTTGGCTCTTTTTTATCACAATATATTCTATATCATTTTTTTAAATCAATTACTTTTCCGATACAACCGCTTGGTTCTTGAATATGCAATTGATTAGCAATTGTTGGTGCAATATCAGTTATTTCAACCACTGAATTTATTTCTTGCGCTTTCAAATTATTTCCCCAAAACAACAATGGCACATGCGTATCATAAGCGTAGGAGGTGCCGTGTGATGTGCCTTTGTTCATATCTTCCAGCCATCCACTTTCTAAAGTGATGTAAATATCGCCACAACGTTTTTCAAAAAAACCATTTTGCATTTCTTTAAAAAAAGGTGTTTTTAAATTTTGATTTTGAAACAATGAAGCAGCAAAAACTTGTTGAATGGTGCTGAAATTTTGATTCAAATAATTCACACATTTTGCAATCGCTTCATCAGCATTGATGTTTTTTTGCGTCATCAATTTTCTGTTCAAATAAATTTGTTGATTCTCCAAACCTACTATCCATGAGCCTTCACCATACCTCAATTTCATTTGTTGTTGCAAACTGTCTTTTATTTTTTTTGAGTCACAAATGCCACCTGGCAATTTATGAGCAACAGAAAAATTAGGTGAATGTGCTGCGCCATGGTCGGCTGTTAAAAATACTAACACATTTTCTTTGCCAATTTTTTTATCTAAGTCATTCAATAAAATTTCCAAATCCTTATCCAATCTAAGATACACATCTTCGACTTCAATACTGTTGGGTCCGTATTTATGACCAACGTAATCAGTAGAAGAAAAACTAATTGTTAGAAAATCAGTGGAAGAGCCAGTTCCCAGCTTTTCGTTGTCTAAAACCGATTCTGCAAATTGTCTTGTTAAAGTATTTCCAAATGGTGTTGAAGCAATCAAACTAAATTTTAAAGAAGAATCGGCAGTAATAATTTTTGTCATTGAATGTGGAAACGTAGGCTGTTGCTCACTTTTGAAAGTACCTTCCCAATCAGCATTATCAAAAGTTGATTCAGTATATTGCTCAATTGGCAACAAAGTATTCCAATCGGCATTGTAAAATTCAACCCAATGCTTGGCATTAAAATCGTTTACCCATTGAGGTAATTCTTTCAAATAAAATGTGCTGCTAATCCACCTTCCGTTTTTTGTATCATACCAATAAGCCGCATTAGCAGTGTGTCCTGCTGGCAAAATTGCACCTCTGTCTTTCAATGCAATGCCAAATACTTTCGATTGAAAATTGCTGAACAATTTTACTTCATCAGTGATAGTTGTGGTTAATAAATTTCGTGGCGACATTTTCCCGTTTTTATCAGCAGCACCAACAGTCTGAACAGTGCTATCATCGGCGCAATACATTGGCGCATTGTTGATTTTGCTCCACCAATTATTACCCACAATACCATGCACCGCAGGCGTTGTGCCTGTGAAAATACTGGCATGCCCTGGACCTGTGTAAGTGGGCATGTAGTTGTAATGCGTATTAACACAATTCACACCTTCGTTCATCAATCGTTTAAAACCGCCATTGCCAAATTTGTTGTAATAGCGATACAAATAATCGTAGCGCATTTGGTCAACCACAATGCCTACAATCAGCTTTGGGCGTTGGTTTTGAACAGAATTATTTTTTTCTGCAAAAACAAAAAAGCTGCTAAACGAAAAAAAGAGAATGAAAATTTTCTTCATTGAAATAAAATTTTGATGCGATAAAAATAAACGAAAAAGATGGTTGAAGTAGAAAAGAAAAATGAAGAAGAGGTTAAATCAACTCTACATATGTTCCACATCCGAAATCTAAAACCAACTTCTGATGTTTAAGCTCTCACTTGTTTTTATCTTGCAAAAGAGATGTTCAATGGGAAATTAAAAAACTACTGATTATTATTACGATTCTTTTTGAAAATATACGTTTTACTTTCAGTGCCATTCATCAAGCGTTGGATATTTTTTTGGTGTGTTGCAATCACAATGAAGGCAGCTGTTATTGCGAACATTCTTAATAATATTTGATCATCATGTTTAAAGGCAATAAATATCAAGAGTGGTAAAGTTACACCTGCAATCAAACTACTAAGAGATACATATTTCGAAAACACTAAAGATATAAAAAACACTAACATACAGAGCAAAGCAACTTCAGTATGAATGCCCAATAAAACACCAAACATAGTTGCAATTCCTTTTCCGCCTTTAAACTGCGCAAATATCGGAAACACATGCCCAGTAACAGCTGCAATACCTAATATCACTTGAAAATTAATAAAAGCATCAGAAGATGGTGAATAAGTTGAGAACAAGTAAGCTAACTTAATTGAAGCAATTCCTTTTAAAACATCCACTAACAGAACAAACACTGCAGGTACATTACCTAAAGTTCGTAAAGTATTGGTGGTACCGGCATTTCCACTTCCATGCTGACGAATATCAATACCATAAAAATATTTACTTACCCAAACTGCAGTTGGAATTGAGCCCAAAAAATAGGCTAACAGAATGGCGATATTTTCTAAAACTGGAAACATTGAATTCAAAAAGAATGCGAATATACCATTTTTTATTGTTTCAACAATTGCCAATACAATTGTCTTACATCCTCAACCAATCTTTCGTAACCAAATTTTTGGTTTACACTTTCAAAACCTTTCCGACCCATTTGCTCACGAAGCCCACGATTAGCAACCAAATTTTTTACGTGTTGTGAGAAAATATTTATTTCAGAAGTTTTGGTTAAAAATCCTGTAACATTATCCTGCACTACATTTGCAACACCACCAACCTTGGTTGAAACAACTGGTTTGTTGGCTGCTAAAGATTCAATTAAACTTACTGGTGTGCCCTCGTTGAAAGATGTCATCGTTACCAAATCCAAGCCAGCTAAAGCTGTTGGGATATTTTGCATCCAGCTACAAAAAATAATTTCGCTTTCAAGATTTGGTTTGGTTGAAATTTTATTTCGCTCTGTTTCATTTTCAATCCAATGATGCGATGAAAAGTTTATGCCTAATTCAGTTGCTTTTGCTTCTACTTTCATTCGGTCTTCGCCATCGCCGATGATAAAGAATTTCACTTTTTGTGTAACAGCATCCTTTATGTTTTTTACCATTTGCAAAAACATGACATGGTTTTTAATCGGCACCAATCGACCGATAATACCCACTGCTACTGTGTTTTCATCCAATCCATAAAACTCACGAAATTGTTTTCGCTGCTCCGCTTGATTATTTTGAAAACGATGTAAATCAAACCCTAGCGGAATAACATGAACTTTTTCTGGCGCACAAATGCTAAAATCTTTTGTCAGTTCCTTTTTTTGCAAATCGCTGATAGCAATAATGGCTGTTGATTTTTTTGCCAAATATCGTTCAATATTGATGAACACATTATTTGCCATCGAATTGAAATAAGAATGAAAAACATGACCATGAAAGGTGTGAACAATCACTGGCACTTTACATTGCGCTGCCGCCAAACGCCCCAATGCGCCTGACTTTGCCGCATGAGTATGCACAATATCTGGTTTAAATTCACGAATGATTTGTTTGATTTCGGCAAATGCTTTTCTGTCTTTCAGCGGATTCAAACTGCGATACATACCATTTACATATCGAGCTTTCAACCCCAAACTATCTACGATAAATTCGCTACTGGCTTCGGTTTCATCCTTGTTTCCAGCAATTAAAAGCGTTTCAAATTCGGGTGCTAAATATTTAGTGAGATAGGCGGCATTGTAAGTTGGTCCGCCTAAATTCAGTCGATTAATGATACGTAAAACTCTTGGCATTGAAGGTTTTTTAAAGAGTTCAAAAATAGTAAATCAAACTTTTTATTTGGGATAGTGTTGTTAAAATTTCATTGTGCAAAAAATAACAGGTCAATATTTTTCGTTTCGATGTAATTAGAATTCCTTTGAAACACCATTACACTATTTAATTTTTTTCTCTTGTTAACAGCTTTCAATATTTTAAAAATCAGAGATTATCGTAATTACCAATTGGGCAGATTTTTGTTCATTTTAGGATTGCAAATGCAAAGTGTAATCATCAGCATTTTTGTGTATGAAATCACCAAAAGCCCATTGGCATTGGGTTTTACAGGATTAGCAGAAGCTATTCCATTTATGGCTGTGGCATTATTTTCGGGTAACGTAGCTGATTTATACAATCGAAAAAAAATTATTTTAGCATCAGTCGGCGGTTATTTATTCTGTGCAATTTTATTTGCTGCATTAGTTTGGAATCCACTATCAGAGCCACGTTTGCTGGTAAAATATTTTTACGGCGTCATTTTTTTAACGGGCATTGCTCGTGGATTTTTTGCACCAGCACAAAGTGCAATGATGGCGCAAATTGTTCCAAAAGAAATGTACGGTCAATCAGCAACTTGGGGAAGTATTGTTTGGAATTCAGCCACAGTAGCCGGTCCAGCGTTGGGTGGCTTATTGTATGGCATCATTGGCGAAAAAATTTCGATGCTGATTGTGGTAGCATTAGTTATCATCGGATTTATTTTTTTTATCAGCGTTCGCTACAAACATATTGAAGTGAAGAAGCCGATGGAAACAACTTTGCAACGATTGAAAGAAGGAATTCATTTTGTTTTTCATCATCAAATTATGCTATCAGCAATGGCAATGGATATGTTGGCAGTGCTGTTTGGTGGCGCAGTTGCGCTGATTCCTGTGTTCGCTTATGAAACCTTGCATGTGGGCAAAATTGAAATTGGTTTGATGAGAGCTGCACCATCATTGGGTGCTGTATTGTGCAGCTTGTGGGTGGCATATCATCCTATCAAACGCCATGCTGGCAAATGGTTTGTGATAAATGTGTTGTTGTTTGGTGTGTGTATGATTGGCTTTGCGTTGTCGAAAATTTTTTATTTAAGTCTTGCATTTTTATTGTTGAGTGGCGCATTTGATAATGTGAGTGTGATTGTGAGAAGCGTGATTTACCAAATTTATGCACCTAACGAAATGAGAGGCAGGGTGATGGCAATTAATTTTATTTTCATTGGCAGCAGCAATGAAATTGGCAGCTTCGAATCGGGTATGGCGGCTCGTTTGCTGGGTTTAGTGCCTTCGGTAATTGCAGGTGCAACAGTAAATATTGGCGTATGCTTAAGCACAATAAAACTAGCGCCTAAATTGTGGAAATTGCATTTGGAGGATTGATCGTTATTGAAATAGAATTATAATTATTGTTTCATCAGTCTTGCAATTAAACTATTTCTTCTTGTTATCTTCGCCGCCCTTATGTTAACGGTAAATTCAGTATCAGTAAAATTCGGAGCCACAGTGCTTTTCGACAATGTCAGTTTTGTTATCAACCCACGTGAACGTGTAGGTTTGGCTGGCAAAAACGGTGCAGGCAAATCCACTTTAATGAAAATTATTGCAGGTTGGCAAAACAGCACCACAGGCTCAATTGATGTAGCAAAAGGAACTAAAATCTGCTACCTCCCACAAGATTTAAAAGTCAATTTAGATAAAACAGTTTTGGCTGAAACTAAAACTGCTTTTGATGAAATTATGCGTTTACAAAAACGCTTGGAAGAAGTTACCGACTTAATTATCAATACCGATCCCAATCATGATAAATACATGGATTGGTTGGTGGAACAAAGCGATATTTTAGAACGTCTGGATTTACTTGGTGCTGAAACTATCGAAGCAGACACCATCAAAGTATTAGAGGGCTTGGGTTTTAAACAAACTGACTTCGACCGTCATACTTCAGAATTGAGTGGAGGCTGGTTAATGCGAATTGAGTTGGCGAAAATTCTATTGCAACATCCCGATGTAATTTTATTGGATGAACCTACCAATCACTTGGATATTGAAAGTATTCAATGGTTGGAAGAATGGTTGAATAATTATAGCGGCGTTGTTTTAATGGTAAGTCATGATAGAACTTTCTTGAATACAGTTACCAACAGAACTATTGAAATCAGTAATCAAAAAATTTATGATTACAAATGCAAATACGATGACTATCTGATTGAACGAGTTACCCAACGTGAGTTGCAACTGGCTACGCAAAAAAATCAGATGAAAGAATATGAACGCACTGAAGCATTGATTGATAAGTTCAGAGCCAAGGCAAGTAAAGCCACCATGGCTCAATCACTCATTAAAAAGCTGGATAGAATGGAGGTGATGGAAGTTGATAATGAGGATACTTCTTCTATGAAATTCACTTTTCCCGATGCGCCAAGAAGTGGTTTAAATGTGATTGAAGTTATTGGTTTAAGCAAAAGTTTTGGTGAAAAAAATATTCTGAAAAACGTAAGTTTAAAAATAGAACGTGGTGAAAAAATTGGTTTTGTAGGTAAGAATGGAATGGGTAAAACCACTATGGGTAAAATGATTGTGGGTGAAGAAAATTTTGAAGGCGTTTTAAATATTGGAACAAATGTTTCAATCGGGTATTATGCTCAGCATCAATCTGAAAAATTACAAAGCAACGATACGGTACTTGAAACTATTGAAAATGCTATGCATCCAGGTGCTAATATGAATGCAAGAAGTTTGCTTGGCGCATTTTTATTCAGTGGTGAAAATGTAACCAAACGTGTAAAAGTATTGAGTGGTGGTGAAAAAAGTAGATTGAGTTTAGCAAAATTGATGTTGGAAGAACACAACGTTTTGATTCTAGATGAACCTACGAATCACCTAGATATCCGAAGCATTGAAGTATTAAAAGACGCATTGGAAAGATTTAACGGAACCATCATTGTAATCAGTCATGATAGAGATTTCTTAGCTGGTTTAACATCCAAAACTTTTGAATTTTTAGATGGTAATGTGAAAGAATATTTGGGTGATATCAACTATTTCTTAGAGCAGAAAAAACTAGGCAACATTCGTGATTTTGAAGAACAAATGGCTGCCAATCTGAAAGCCAAAGAAAAGAAATCAAAAGAAGAAAAATCAGATAATCGTGTTGATGAAAAAGAGAAAGAACGTCGCAAAAAAGATTTAGAAAATTGCGAAAAGAAAATTGCCACCACTGAACATGCAATCTCGGTAATCGAATCAAAAATGGGTAGCATGGCTGATTTCAATGGCAACGAATACAAGCAATTGTTTGCTGAACACCAAAAATTAAAAAATGAATTGCTGGCTTTGATGAATAGTTGGGAAGAATTGGTGAGTGAAATCGGTTAATTTTTTTTGATAGAAAGTTTTACATTTGTCAACAAACTATACAACATGGAAACACCAGATTCAGAAAACAACAAATCAAATTTTTTCAATCAGGAAAGAATTGCTTTATTCGTTTTCTTGTTTTTTGCGCTTATCATTTTTGTTGCACAATCTTTACAATACCTGAATTCTCGGCAAATTGACAAAAAATATTCTGATTTAATTGCTGCAAGTTCCTATGACATTAAAGCGGTAAACAGCATGTTGGTTCACTCCAGCAACATTCAACGAAATGCGGTAAATCTTATAGTAAAAGAAGATGAAATTGAGGAAAATAAATTCAAAAAAAATGTTTGGAATTTTGTCCAATTGACTAATGAAGATTTAAAAAAATTCGACAGCTCAACTTTTGCTATTTTTAGAGATAAAGACCAAATAAATTCTATTAATGAATCTTATAGCAATTACAAAATCAGATTAGATACTTTTATGCAATTGATTAATAACAAGGAGGTAGATAAAGCTGCTGATTATCGTTTGCAAAGTTTGCGGCCATCATTTCAAGTATTTCAAGATTTGCAAAAAGATTTATCAGCCCAACTAACAAAAGATTTAATCAAGGAAAGCAATAACCTTACATCATATACAAATAAAAGCAGCTTATCGTTATTGTTAATGGGCTTTTCGCCTGTATTTTTTATTTTGTTAGTGTTGATTTATTTTGGAATTCGCTTGTTCAAAATGAGGAAATATTAAAAGCAAACTATCGCATTACCACTGCGATTGTTGCAATACTCACTTTTATATTTTTAATTTGATTCAAAACGCTGCAACAAGAATCTAACGTTGCTCCTGTTGTGAGCACATCATCTACTAACAATATGTGCTTGTTTTCTAAAAGCGATTCATTGGGGCAATCGAAATCGTGTTCAACATTTTTCCAGCGTTCAAATTTTTTCTTTCTGGTTTGCGACTCTTTCAGATTTAATCTTTTTAAACCATTTGCCAACACAGGTGTATTCATAGCTTCACCTAACCCGATTGCAAAATATTCTGATTGATTATAACCACGTTTTGCTTTCTTCTCTTCATGAAGAGGCACTGGAACAATGCAATCTATATGCTGGTAAGCCGATTCCTTTTTAATCAATTCACCATATTTTTTTCCAAGATAAATTCCAACCTCAGGCTTATTCTGATATTTTAAAAGGTGCATTAAATGTTGCACCATACCTTCTTTTGCAAACAACAACATACTTGTTGCGTTTTCAACTTTCGCTCTGCCAACAAATTTTTCGCTTACAAAATTGTATTGGTGTTGATGAAACGGAGTGATATGCAATTCGCTTTCACAAACCATACAAAGAATTTCCTCACCTTTAAATAATTGCTTGCCGCATCCCAAACATGGGTTTGGAAAAAATAAATGAAATACGTTTTCAAAATTATTTTTTATCGCAGCAATCATCAGTAAAATATTTATTCCTTATTAAATGCTTTCCAACCTGCAGCATCAATTTTTACTTTATTGCCGCCTTTGGTTATTAAGTCAACCACCCCAACTTCTTCAGTTGTGTAGCCAATTACACGAATTTCTGGTTCATCTTTTATTTTCTCATAATCATTTTGTGAAATGGTAAATAACAACTCATAATCTTCTCCACCATTCATCATTGTGGTAACCGGGTCAATATTCAATTTCACTGCCATTTCATAAGTATCAGATTGTATTGGTATTTTTTCTTCATAAACCACAGCACCACATTTGCTGTTTGTGCACAAATGATGTAATTCACTGCTCAAGCCATCTGATACGTCTATCATTGATGTAGGCACTACATTTTTTTCAGCCAAAATATCAATAATCATTTTTTGTGGCTCAGGCTTTAACTGACGCTGCAATAAATACTTTTGATTTTCCAAATCCGTTGAAGCGCCCGGATAGGCTATGAATACTTGCTTTTCACGTTCTAATAATTGTAAACCCATAAATGCCGCACCTAAATCGCCACTGCAACAAATTAAATCTTTAGGCTTTGCACCACTACGATAAACTACTTTTTCCTTTTCCACTTCACCAATTAAAGTGATGCTTAAAAATAGTCCTTTCAATGAACTTGTGGTATCACCTCCAATCAAATCAACGCCATACTTTTCACAAGCAGCTTTCATTCCTTCGTAAATTTCGCTGATTGCCTCTACTGTATATTTGCTACTCAATGCCATTGAAACTGTTATGTATAAAGGCTTTCCATTCATGGCATAAATATCACTCAGATTAACTGCAACAGCCTTGTAACCCAAATGCTTTAAAGGAGTATACATCAAATCAAAGTGAATTCCTTCAGCTAAAATATCAGTGCTTACCAATGTGAACTTATCAGTACCATTATCAATCACAGCACAATCATCGCCAACGCCTTTGATTACAGATTTATTTTTTGTTTCAAAATTTTCGGTAAGATG
>CANFST010000028.1 GCA_947449695.1 Chitinophagales bacterium | reverse complement strand
TGCAACCATTGTGAAGCCTCATCCAAAAGCAATTTTACCAATTGCAATTGCAGTAGCTGAAATGCAAAAAGCATTCAAAGCTGCAGGTATTGATGTAAATACTGTGCAATTGGCTTGTGATACTTCAGCACATTTAATTACAAAAGAATTATGCGAACATCCAGCTGTAAAATTGATTGACTACACTGGTGGTTCAGCATTTGGCAATTATGTTGAAAGTTTACAAGGCAAAACTGTATTCACCGAAAAAGCAGGTGTGAACAGCGTTATCATCGATTCTGCAAAAAATCTGGATGATGTATTTTCAAATTTAGCATTCAGTGTTTCTTTATATTCAGGGCAAATGTGTACTGCGCCGCAAAACTTTTTCATTCCTGAAAAAATAAAAAATGGTGATGCTGAAATCACTTTTGAAGAAGCCGTTACAAAATTCAAAACTGCCTTAAATGGTTTAGTTACTAATCCGAAAATGGCTGCTGGAACTTTAGGTGCCATTCAGAATGAAGTAACATTAAATAGAGTTTTGAATATTTCAAAAGTTGGAGGTAAAGTAGAGTTGGCTTCTATTCGTGTGGCGAATGAAGAATTTCCTGAAGCAAGAACTTGTTCGCCTTCTATCATCATTTGCGATGCAGCAGACAAAGGCGTTTACGAACAAGAATTATTCGGACCAATTGTGATTTTAATCAAAACAAAAAATACTGACCAGTCAATTGCTTTAGCAAAAGAAATGTGTGCTAATCATGGAGCAATTACTTGTGCTGCGTATACAACTGATGAAAATATAGCAGCAAAAATTGAAGATGAAATGAGTCAGGTGTTCGCTCCTGTAAGCATGAATTTAACAGGATTTATATGGGTGAATCAACATGCTGGCTTTAGTGATTTCCATGTTACAGGCGGCAATCCTGCTGGCAACGCTACTTTCACCAATGCTGAATTTGTGAACCGCAGATTTGTGTGGGTTGGGCACAGAGCGATGGCGTAAACAGTTTTGAGTAACTTCTTTCTGGTTACTTGTAAAAAATGAAAGTTTAAACAGGTGATAATCGGGCGGCAAAACTTCTACTTTTTAGACTTTTGTTGTAAATTTACTCCCCCGATTATCATGAAAAAAAATCTACTTCAACACCTTATCCTCATAAGTGTTCTAACTTTGTTGTGCAACAAATTGTTGTATGCACAAGACCCTAATTTTTCGCAATTTTATAATCAACCTATTCAAAATAATCCAGCATTAGTTGGAATCAATGATGGCTTACGAATTGGTGCTTTATATAGAAATCTTTGGACAAAAGTACCAGGCAAGTTTAACACATTTGATTGTGCTGCTGATGTGGAAGCATTGAACTATGGCGGCGGTTTGGGCATTGTAGCAAGTAGCGATTTAGAAGGTGAAGGATATTTAACAACGCAAAGTATAGGCGGTGCCTATGCTTATCGCATCACATTGAAACCACGAGATTTTATAGTCCAAGTTGGTTTTCAAACTACCGTTTTTACTCAAAGATTAGACTTTAGTAAATTAGTTTTTGCTGACCAATTAGATGCTCGATATGGTTTGATTACCCCAACAAACATAGGTACAGTGCCAACTCCAGACCAAAGTAAATCTTTTGTTGATTTTAGTGTAGGCAGTGCGATGGTCAAGAATTTCTATTTCAGAAAGATGAATAAGCGATATAAAATCACCTCTAATTTTGCAATTGCTTTTCATCACATTACAAGTCCTGATCAATCATTGATGGGTGTTGATGCGAAATTGCCGATTAAATTTTCATCGCAAGGCAATGTGATAATTCCATTCAACTATTCTTTGTCAGGAAAATATTCAGGTTTGTTAGTCCCTGCATTTTTGTTTGAAGCGCAAGATAAATTTCGTCAGGTTGTAGTCGGAGTGAATGCTGTGAAAAGTCCAATTTTCGGAGGTTTATTTTTTAGAAGTAGAAGTTTACCTGGGCTATCAAAAGATGTTGATGCTTTGGTAGCTGATATTGGATTGGAAGTGCCGATGGGTGATGCAACATTAATGAAAGTGTGCTATAGTTACGATATTACGATTAACAAATTAGGAAGTTCAGCACCTGGCGCACATGAAATTGGCTTGTTCTTTTGGTTTAAAGATATTTATATGCATAAAAATAAGAATAGCAACAAAAGAATGAATTGCTTTTCATTTTAGAAATTTCTCCATTTGAAAAAATCAAAACCTAATTCCTCAACCTTTGAATGTTTAATTTATGTCTTTTTGGAAAAAACTATTAGTTGGATTTTTTTTATTTTTTTGTGTTAGAAATTTTGTTACGGCGCAATGCACAGTTAATGTTTCACCAACTTCGGCGTCCATTTGCAGATTGCAAACAACAGCCACCATCACAGCCAGTGGAGCTTCTACGTATGTATGGTCGCCAGCCGCAGGATTGAGTGGCACAACGGGCGCAACTGTTACTGCATCACCACTGGTAACAACAACTTATAAAGTAGTTGGTACTTGTGCCAATAATCACAAAGATTCGACAACAATCGTGGTTACTGTAAAACCTTTACCCACTGCAGCTTTTACATTCACACCAACAATACCACCATGTGCAAATACTCCAATTGTATTTACGGGAACTGCCACAGGCACTGGTTTAAATTATGCTTGGGCTTTTGGCGATGGTAATACTTCTACTCTGTTGAGTCCTACCAATACGTACTCATCAGCCATTGGAAATAGTAATCAAACTTTTTCAGCAACATTTACAGTAACTAGTTCGAATGGTTGTTCTGCAACAGTTTCACATAATGTTACTGTGAAGCAATTACCAAGCGCAGCAATGGGTGGCACCGGCTCAAGTACAATTAATGGGCAACCTTATTTCAAACAATGTACAAGCAATTCAACTGCAACATTCACCTTTACTAATACTTCAACAACCACTGCAACAAATACCAACTATGTAATTAATTGGGGGGATGGTTCGCCAAATTTTACTTCAACAACTTCATGGGGACCAACACAAACGCATTCTTACGCCATCGGAATTTATACTTTGGCATATACTGTTACAGGTGGAAATGGTTGTACGAATACAATTAACTATAATGTTTTCGTGGGGTCAAATCCTGCAGTAGGTATCGGAAACCCAGGCAATACAACCATTTGCGGACCAAATACTTTAACATTCCCAATTACAGGAACTGCAAATAATCCACCAGGAACTACATATACTGTGGTGTTCAATGATGGAAGTGCTCCTGTAAATTTTACCCATCCACCTCCAACAACTGTATCACACACATTCAACACTTCATCATGTGGTACAACAAGTTCAAATGGAACCAATAGTTATCCGAATTCTTATTCAGCATCAATCACAGCTACAAACCCTTGTGGAACAAGTGCTGGATCGGTTGTTCCGATTTATGTTTCTGCCCCACCTGTCGGTTCTTTTTCATATATACCAGTGATTTGTGTAAATAGTTCTAACACATTTACCAATACAACAGTTGGCTATGATATTGATCCAATTTCAGGAATATGTAATCAAAACACACAACCAGCAGTTTGGAGTATTTCTCCAGCAACTGGCTGGACTTCTGGAAGTTCTTTTGGAAATACTTTCGGGTTGACTGACCCAAATTTATGGTCAGCAGGTTCAAATTCATTGAGTGCAACTTTCACCACCATTGGCAGCTATACCATTACAATGATTACTGGCTCAACGAATGGATGCGGATTGGATACTGTGGTGCAAATACTTTGCGTAGTGCCGCCACCAACGCCTTCATTCACAATGACTCCACCAAATGCATGTTCGCCATCAGTCATCAATATTACTAATACTTCGTTGGGTAGTGCAGGTTGTAGTTCGTTGGGGTATAGTTGGTCACTTAGCTACACATCAGGTTGTGTTTATTATAGTTCGGGAAGTTATATTTTTAGCAGCGGCTCCAATACTTCTGCCAATCCATCTTTAACATTCAGCACACCAGGTAATTATGCCATCACATTAAGTGTTACCAATGTTTGTGGAACTTATTCAACAACAAACTCGACGGTGGTAAAAGATGTTCCTTACATCACTACATATGCATCATACGGTAGTTGTACTCCTGCAACAACAAGTCCAGCTAGTTATTTTGGCATTTCTCCTTGTGGGGGAACTATATCTAATTATGCTTGGACCTATTCTGGTGGAACACCAGCAACAGCAACAGGCGCTTCACCAGGAAATGTTACATTTAATACATCAGGCAGTCATTCAATTCAAGTAACAGCCACGAATGAATGTGGCAGCTCATCTGCTTCTGTGGGTTATTCAGCTTATCCAATTCCTGTTGTAAATGCAGGCGCTGACCAAACCATTTGTGATAATGTTGGCGGAACTATATTGAATTCAAGTGTTTCAAGCGGAACACCTTCTTATTATTATTCATGGTCGCCGAGTGCGTCAAGCTATTGCTGTCCATCAGTAAATCCTTCAACTACTACAACCTACTATTTATCCGTTTCAGATTATTACGGTTGTAGTGGAAGTGATTCCGTGATTGTAAACGTAAAACCTGCGCCAGTTGTAACTATCAGCGCAATACCTAATGCAGTATGTTATGGAAATTCAGTTGCTTTAAATTCGACAAGTACAATTGCTGGAACAACTTATTCATGGAGTGGTTCGGGCTTGGGAAGTACGACTGGAGCAAATGTTTCAGCAATTCCAACTTCTTCAGGAAATTTTTCAGTTACAGGAACTGCTCCTAATACGTGCAGCAGTACACAATCTACTTATGTTACAGTTTATCCTTTACCAAATTTATCCGTTTCACCATCAACAAATAATTTTATTTGCTTAGGAAATTCAGTTGCATTAACTGCATTTGGAGCAAATACTTATCAATGGAAACCTACTACAGGATTAAGTTCTACCACTTCATCAACTGTAACAGCATCACCAACAACTACAACAACTTACACTTTGATTGGCACTTCCATCAACAATTGCAAAGATTCCATTGCTGTTGTTGTAAATGTGAATGGGTTACCAACCGTTACTGCATCAGCATCTCTGCCTGTTACTTGCCCAGGACATCCAAATACACTAACAGCAGGGGGTGCATCAACTTATAGCTGGAGTCCTGCAACAGGCTTGAATACCACAACTGGCTCGGTTGTAATTGCTTCACCAACCGTAACCACAACTTATGTTGTTACTGGACAAAATGGAGCGAATTGCCAGGATACACAATATGTGGTGGCGGTTGTAAAACCAATTGCTGATTTGACAATTATGCATTCTGATTCTACTGTTTGTAAAAATCAAACTGTGGATACGATTCATGTTTCGGGTGGAACTTCGAGTTATGTTTGGAGTCCTGCAATAGGCTTAAACACTACAACTGGCGCAGTGGTGATTGCCTCACCAACGGTAACTACAAAATATTTTGTTACGGCTGTAAATACACAAGGTTGCTCAATTACAGATAGCACCTTGGTAACTGTAAATCCACTACCAGCAACAAATGCAGGGCTTGACCAAACTATTTGTTTTGGAACAAGTGCAACCATCGGAACGAGTGCAACCGCTGGTTATAGTTATGCATGGAGTCCTGTAATAGGCTTAAACACTGCTACTTCAGCCACTCCAACAGCTTCACCAACAGCCACAACAACTTATATTTTGTTGCAAACGGACAACATCACTGGTTGTTATAAAAAAGATACAATGCTTGTAACAGTAGTACCATTGCCTGTTGCGCCTACTTTAGGAAGTAATAACCCTGTGTGTTGGTATTCAACTATTAGTTTAACTGCAAGCGGAAATGCAGGCGCAACATATACTTGGAATGGACCAAATGGGTTTTCTTCATCATTACAAAATCCAAATCATCCTCATTCATTATACCCTGATACTGGTTATTATTACTGCCAACAATTTATCGGAGGATGTTATAGTCCGTTTGATAGTGTGTTTGTGCACATGTTCCCTCGACCTGCTGCGTTATCAGGCATCAATCAAACCATCTGTAAAAATCAATCTGCAAATATTGGTGCGGCACAAGTTTTGGGTAGCACATACACTTGGCACAGTACCCCAAGCGGCTATAGCTCTACATCTCCGAATGATGTGGTTACACCAACTGTAACAACAACTTACATCATTGCTGAAACGGATATTCACAATTGTATTGATTCTAACAATGTTGTCATTACCGTAAAACCATTGCCTGTGGTGAATTTCACCAATCCTTCTCCTGCTTGTTTGAATGTAGGTGCATTATTCACCAATACATCAACAGGTTCAATTGTAACGAATGATTGGAATTGGGGTGATGGTAGCGCACATACTGGAATCATCAGTCCTAATCATGGTTATACGGCAGTTGGCACTTACCAGGTGAAATTAATTTGCACCACTACAGATGGTTGCATTGATTCCATCACACACACCATAACAACCGTTACAGTGCCGAAAGATTCATTTACATTGAATCCGCATGTGGGTTGTGGACCTTTGGTAGTGAATTTTCAAAATTTTGGAAGTGGCTACAATCCAAGCTACTTGTGGGATTTAGGCTACAACGGCAATCAATATACTGGTACAGTTCCTCCAACAACAACTTATCCCGAACCATTTAAAGGCGATACACTTTATCATGTTTATTTGATTGCTTCAAATGTTTGTGGCAATGTTTCTTATCAAGATTCAATTTTGGTGCATCCTTCGCCACATGCCAGTTTCGGAACCAATTTAAGTGTTGGATGTTCACCTTTACCAATTCATTTTTCAAATGTTTCAGTTGGAAATCCAACAAGTTATTTATGGAGTTTTGGTGATGGTAGTGCGACTGATACTTCCAAAACTCCTCCAGTACATGTCTATCATACAGGAACACTAGATACCACTTACATCATTACTTTAATCGTTCACAATGCTTGTGGTGATGATACGACTTCACACACAATTTTGGTTCATCCAAACACAGTGAATGCATTCTTTAATGTTACACCTACAAACGGTTGTGCGCCTTTGAAAGTAGTAGTTCATAATTTTTCAACTGGTGGAAATAATATTGGTTGGAATTTTAGCAATGGAAATTATTCTAACAAAAATGTTGATTCAACTATCTACACACAAGCTGGCACTTACACAATTTATTTGAGCGTTAATAATGGTTGTAGTTTCGATACAGCAACTGCTGCGATTACAGTTTATCCAGTACCGAATGTGATTGCAACACCTTCGCCACAAGGCATTTGTTCGGGCAATGCAACCAATATTAGTTTGAGTAGTTTAGTAGCAGGAACAACTTTCGGTTGGACGGTTACACAAAATGGTGTTACAGGTGCAAGCAATGGTTCGGGCTTGGGAATCAGTCAGGCATTGAGTTTGACAGGCGCAACACCAGGCAGCGCCATTTATTTAATCACACCATCTCCATCTACTTATGGATGCGTTGGTTCTTCAATAAAAGACACAGTGAATGTTGGTTTGATGCCAGTTGCAACGGCGACACCTGCGGCGGTTACACTTTGCTCGGGAAGTGCGCCAACAGTGAATTTGAGCAGTTCGATTGCAGGAACAACTTTCTCATGGACAGTTACGCAAAACAATGTTACAGGTGCATCGAGTGCCATTGGTTCAACGATTAATCAAACATTATTTACAGTAAATCCTCATGTTGGATTTGCAAATTATACAGTTACGCCAAATTATGCAGGCTGCGCTGGTGCAGCTGTTCCAGTGAATATCACGGTGAACAATGTACCGAATGTTACAGCAACTCCAAGCTCTGCATCTATTTGCACTGGCACTGCTCCAAACATCACATTAACTAGCACTGATACCAGTGCAAGTTTCAGTTGGACAGTTGTGCAATCAGGCGTAACAGGCGCAACAAGTGGTTCAGGAACTATCATCAGTCAAACTTTAACAACGACTGGAAACACCAGTGGTACAGCCACTTACACGATTACACCAACTGCAAATGGTTGCATTGGCACACCGATAAATGTGGTTGTAATTGCGAATCCAATTCCTACAGTTACATCAACACCAACTGCACAAACAATTTGTTCAGGCAATTCAACTGCAATCAGTTTATCAAGTAATGTAGCTGGAACAAGTTTTTCTTGGACACAATCATCAAGTCAGGTAGCAGGTGCATCTAATGCTTCAGGGGCAAACATCAATCAAACATTAACAGCCACATCAACCGTTGCAGGTTCAACCACTTACACTGTAACGCCTGCTGTTGGTGGCTGTACAGGCACTTCGATAAATGTTCCAATAACAGTAAGTCCAATTCCATTAGTTACTGCAACACCAACTGCACAAACAATTTGCTCTGGCGATTCATCCAACATTTCTTTGAGCAGCAATGTGGTAGGCACAACTTTCAGCTGGACCGTGGCTCAAAATGGCGTTAGTGGTGCAGTTGCAGGCAATGGCAGTTTGATTCATCATCACATTTCAACCACAGGCAACTCAACAGGTACTTGCATTTATACCATCACCCCTACAGCAAATGGTTGCCTTGGAAATGCTATTACTGTTACAATTACAGTCAATCCAATTCCAGTGGTTACAGCAACGCCAGCCAATCAAACTATATGCTCGGGCACAGCCACTTCAATTAATTTAACATCATCGGTTACAGGTTCAACATTTAGCTGGATAGTAGCCAATTCGAATGTAAGCGGTGCTTCAGGTGGAAGTGGAAGTGTAATTGCACAAACTTTAAATTCATTGGGAACAACCATTGCATCGGCAACTTATACTATTACAACCACAGCCAATGGTTGTGCTGGAAATCCTTTGAATGTAGTGGCAACAGTGAACCCAATCCCAGTTGTTATCACAACTCCTTCGGCTCAAACAATTTGTTCGGGAACAAAACCAACTATCAATTTAACAAGTGCAGTGAGTGGAACCACTTACGCTTGGACAATTGTGCAAAGTGGCGTTGCTGGCGGCTTTAATAGCATTGGGAATGTTATCAATCAAATATTAACCACCACAGGAAATGCAGTTGGCACAGCAACTTATAACATTACTCCAACTGCCAATAGCTGTGCAGGCTTGCCCATAGCGGTTTCTATCACTGTGCAACCAAATCCATCTTTGAGTATTATTTATTCCAAAGATTCGGTGTGTGCAAACAAACCAATTGCTTTTTCTTTTGTTAATAATTTTTTGAGCAGTTTTAATTGGAAATTAGGTGATGGCACAACAAGTTTGTTGAATCCAATTGTACATCAATACACTGCTAGTGGCTTATACACCGTAACTTTGATTGGTACATCATCCACTTATGGTTGTACAGATTCGGCAAAAAAAGTAATACATATTTTACCAACCCCTGTATTGCATGTAACACCATCACCTGTTTTTGGATGTCAGCCTTTATCCGTTCAAATTGCCAATAATACTATTGCTGCTACATTTCATAGTTGGACTTTTGGTGATGGAAACACGAGCAATACTTCACAAGCTAATTTCAATTATGTTTATACAAATGCTGGCGTAAATTATTCGGTTGCAAATTATCCTTTGCAATACATTGCTTCAAATAATTTTGGTTGTGCTGATACAGCTAATTTTACAATCACTGTTTATCCTAAGCCTACAGCGGCTTTTGGCATAACGGGTTCAGCACCATGTGTTGAGCCATTCACAATTTCTACAAATAATTTTTCAATTGCTGCAAATGCTTATACTTGGAATGATGGACAAGGAAATACGCAAACTATTTCTAATCCAACCTTCAATTATACAGCAGGTGGCAATTATAATTTGCAATTAATTGCTGGAAATGTTTTTGGTTGTTATGACACAACTTCAAAAAAAATAACTGACTATCCACCATTGCATTCAGGATTTACAGCAACACCTGCAACAGGTTGTCAAACTTTGTTTGTAACATTCAGTGATACAACAACTGCAAGCTATTATCAATACTGGACTTTCGGCGATGGCGGCAATGCAACAAATAATTTCACACCGCATTATACTTATCAAAATGCCGGATTGTATGATGTAACACTAAGAGTGGAGGGTTTGAATCATGTGTGTATTGATAGTATTCACAGAGTTGGTTATATTAATGTATTGCAAACGCCTGTTGCTTCATTTATATATGATGATGCCAATAGCCCACCACCAGCGGTAAATGTGAACTTTACAAGCAATTCACAATTCGCTTCGCAATTCATCTGGAACTTTGGCGATGGCTCTGCATCAGTTACCACAAATGATGTTAATACAACCCATATCTACGGAACAACGGGTGATTATCAAGTTGAATTGATTGCCGTGAATGCTGATGGTTGTATGGATACTACACTCAAAAAAATTCACACAGAATATACAACAGGCTTGTATGTACCAAATGCCATGTCGCCAAATGCAGGCAACAACGATGATGTAAAAGTTTTCAAACCCAAAGGCTATGGTTTAGCAACTTACCATGTGTGGGTATATTCAACATGGGGTGAAAAATTGTGGGAAAGCACAGCATTGGATGAACATGGCTCTCCAACTGAATTCTGGGATGGAACATTTAAAGGAGAGTTAATGCCGCAAGATGCTTATGTCTGGAAAATTGAAGCACAATTCACCAATGAATCCGTATGGAAAGGAATGAGTTATGATGGCAAAAATTTTAGTAAAATAGGAACAATTACTTTGTTGAGGTAGAGTTTTTGTTAACTAGCATAAAAAATGCTTTCTGAATTTTTCAGGAAGCATTTTTTGTTTTATGTAAAATATTTTCGACGAAAAAAGTAATTTTGCTTTTAACGTTTTTGGTTTTAGTTACAGACTATTTGAATACTAGAGTGTCGGGGTTAATTTCTAAAAATAAGTTTTCCTATCTCCCTTTTTTCCTTTTAAAATTTTCAATCAATAGCATAACAGGCGCTTGCTGGTTAAACGCTGCAATTCTTTTCCAATGAGCATTATATTGCCTAATCATGGGAATGTAATCAAAATCAAAAAGTTTGTGTAATTGATTATCTGCATCAAACAACATTATGATTGGATATTCATTAATGCGCTTTGAAAAATAAAAATTACGAACTTCTTTTTTTGGCTGACGAGAAACCATTACGATTTGAATATTTTTAAATTCATCAATATATTTTTTGATATTTTCTACTTCGTTTTGGCAGTGATCGCAATCGGTATTAAAGGAAATGAATAACACCGGCAGATCTCGTTTGAGCATTTTGGGTGTAAATTTCAGGCTGTCTTTCACAGTGTAAAAAGTGAAGTTGGGCAAAGTATCTGCCTCTTTCAATGAGTCAACTTCGAACACTGGCTTTTCATACTCCTGCGCTTTTAAAGTGTTTACAGCACTGATTAAAACAATGAATAAAAATATTTTTTTCATTGTATAAAGTTAGTGCAAAAGGCTACGTTGCTAAATTTCTTTTTTGTAATTGAAATGTAAAAAATTAATCTCCGAGCAGCACAGATTGGTCAGGAATTGTAACTGAAACGCTTTTGTTTTCACTGAGTAATAAGCATTGACAAGCCAAACGACTATTCAGCTTAGGGCTTTTAGCTCTATCAATAAAATCCTCTTCTTTGTCAGTAATTTCTTCTAATACTTCCATGCCACTATTGATGTAAACATGACAAGTACTGCATGCGCAAACACCCCCACAATTATGATGCAAGCCTAAATCATGTTGCAATGCAATCTCTAAAATGGTTTCACCTTTTGGACAATTTAAAGTAATTGGCTGTTTGTTTTTTTCTTCAAAATTAAAAGTAATGGTATTCATTGTTGAGTATTGATCTTAGTGCAAAAGTGCATCAAAAAAAATTCTTGTTAAAAGATAATTTGCTAAACAAAAGTTTTTAGTAAAAGTTATTCATCCTATTAAAGTATTTTTGGACAAAATTTAAAAGAAAATGCACGACTTTTTAGATTTTACTTTTTGGGACAATAGTGTTGAACGTTGGGGTAAATTTATTTTACTGGTGTTGCTGGCATATCTGGTGAAAAAATATATTTCCAATATCCTCGGAACGCTCTTGTATCAGCCATTTAGAAAATTTTCAACAGATAACGAAGGAAAAAAATTTGTGGCTTTGCTCGGAAAACCAATGGAACTTTTGATTCTTTTTATCACGGTTTATCTGGCTTTTAAAACTTTACACTATCCTTCATCGCTCGAATTGGGTAATGAAGATTTACATCTGAAAAGTATCTTAAATAAACTCATGAAAACTATTGGTGCTGTAGCTATTACCTGGGTGTTGCTGCGGATAATTGATTTTATGAGTTATATTTTTCATCTTAAGTATTCAACACACGAAAAAGGAATTGACGAGCAGATAGTCCCGTTTGTAAAAGATAGCGCAAAAGTGGTGGTGGTTATTATCACAATAATTTTAGGGTTGAGTTTGATATATAAATTAAATGTAGCAGGTATTCTTGCTGGTATTGGAATTGGTGGATTGGCAGTGGCTTTGGCAGCGAAGGAAAGTTTAGAAAATTTACTGGGCTCATTCACAATTTTTATTGATAAACCATTTCATGTGGGAGATATGGTGCAGGTAGGCAGCGTAACAGGTATTGTTGAAAGGGTTGGTTTTCGAAGTACAAGAATCAGAACAGAAAATAAAACTTTCGTAACTGTACCCAACAAACAAATTGTAGATTCATTTTTAGATAATATTACCGAACGAACCCATCGCAGAGTTGAAATAAAATTACAACTCAATCAAAATACTGATGCTGCGAAATTAACTAACGCTATGGAAGAAATTAAAATAGCTTTAACCTCCGAAGCACTTATTGAACCTGAGTTTACAGTTTTGTTCAATGCTATCAATACTTTTTCGTTTGAAATTCAGGTTGTGTTTTTAGTTCAGCAAATAGATATTAAAACTTTTAATGAAATAAAGCAGCATATCAATTTTTCAGTGATTAAAATTTTAAAAAATAATACTATAGAATTTGCTCAAAATGATAGCATGCAAAAGATTGTTTAAATAACATTTGTGGTTTAAATATGTAATAAATTTTAGGATAAAAACCTGACACTATGCAAAAAATAATTTCGGTAAAAGCCACACCTAATGAGGCTTTCAATTCTATGCATTTAAAACAGTTAATCGCTGAAGAAATCAATTTGCCTCCGCAGAAAATTTCTGATTACAGCATTTTACGAAGGAGTATTGATGCCAGAAGCCGACAAATTTTTTATGTGTTGCAAATCCAGATTTTTATTGATGAGCCAAAAACTTTACCACCATTAATTGATTTTGTAGAGCAAAATGTTTTGCAAAAAAAATCAGTGATTGTAGTAGGTGCCGGACCAGCAGGATTGTTTGCTGCATTGCGTTTGATTGAGTTAGGGCTGAAACCAATCTTGCTAGAGAGAGGAAAAAATGTTAGAGAAAGAAGAAGAGATTTAGCAAAAATAAATCGGGATGGCGAAGTAAATCCTGAATCGAATTATTGTTTTGGCGAAGGTGGTGCAGGAACTTATAGTGATGGAAAACTCTACACCCGAAGCAGCAAAAGGGGCGACATTAACCGAATTTTACATCGCTTGGTAAAACATGGTGCAACGCCCGAAATACTGATTGATACTCATCCTCATATTGGTACTAATCATTTGCCCAACATTATTCAAAACATTCGTGAGGAAATAATTGCTTGTGGAGGTGAAGTACATTTTAATAAAAAAGTCACCAGATTTTTAATTGCCGATAATAAATTAAAAGGTGTTGAATGTGCTGATAATATTAAGTTTGAAGCTGATGCTTTAATTTTAGCAACTGGTCATAGCGCAAGAGATATTTTTGAATTATTACACCAGCAAAATATTTTGATTGAAGCAAAACCTTTTGCATTAGGCGTTCGTATTGAGCATCCGCAGCACATTATTGATGCACAACAATATCATTGCAAAATAAGAGATGAGAATTTGCCGCCAGCTTCTTATTCGTTGGTAGCGCAAATAAATGGTACTGGTGTATTTTCTTTTTGTATGTGTCCGGGTGGAATTATTGCTGCGGCTGCAACAGCTCCAAACGAACTGGTAGTTAATGGATGGAGTCCATCTAAACGAAATAATCCATTTGCCAATTCGGGCATGGTAGTGCAAGTTGAAAAACAGTCAATAATCAGTAGCGGATTGTCAATTGATGTAAATTCTCCTTTAACGTTTTTACATTTTCAAAAATCTGTAGAGCAAAAATGTTTTGAACTGGGCGGTGGAAAATTAGTTGCACCTGCACAACGCATGATTGATTTTGTACAAAACAAAAATTCTTCTTCATTGCCTTTATGCAGCTATCAGCCTGGTATTGCAAGCATTGATTTGAAAAAGGCATTGCCAAAATTTGTTGCTGACAGTTTGCAAGGTGCATTTAAACAATGGGGCAAACGCATGAAAAATTATTATACCAATGAAGCTGTATTAGTTGCTACCGAGAGCCGAACATCTTCACCTGTGCGTATTCCACGAGATAAAGAAACCTTACAACATCCGCAAATTACTGGTTTATTTCCTTGTGGTGAAGGTGCTGGTTATGCAGGCGGAATTGTAAGTGCAGCTATAGATGGAGAGAATTGTGCTAATGCGGTTCAAAAAATGATTGCGTTCGCAGGGTTTAATCAATAAAGAATTTGCAAGATTTTATTTGCAACTTTCAAAAAAATACTTACTTTTGCCCTCCAAAATTTTATAAACAGATATGTTAGTTATTACCAACAAAGATTGCGACACAGTAGATAAATTATTGCGTAAGTACAAAAAGAAATTTGACAAAGCTCAAACCGTAAAAGAATTAAGAGGTCGTCAGGCATTTGTTAAACCTTCAGTTCGTCGTAGAAAAGAAGTGTTAAAAGCAATTTACGTTAGAGAAACTTACGGCACTCAGAATGCATAATTTTTTTCAATCAAAATCTATCCTTACTTTTGTAGGTAGAGATGATTGAACAATTTTTGCAATATTTAGAATTCGAAAAAAAGTATTCAAAACATACATTAACTGCTTATGGTGAAGACCTTAAGCAGTTTTTCTTTTTTATAGAATCTGCTTTTGGTGCAACCACTGAAAAAGAAATAACCCATCAACATATTCGTTCTTGGTTAGTTGAATTAATGAAAGACAAATCTTCAGCCCGAACTGTGAGGCGCAAACTTTCATCTTTGAAATCATTCTATAAATTTTTGATCCGACAAAATATCCTGACTAAAAATCCGCTACAAAAAGTAGTGTCTCCCAAACCATCCAAACGATTACCTGTTTTTGTTGAAGAGAAAAACATGGAAACGCTATTAAATGAGATTGGATTCCCAGACAATTTTACAGGCTTACGTGATAAACTAACTATTGAACTATTATATAGTGGCGGATTCAGACGAAGTGAAATCATTAATCTAACAATACCAAATCTTGATTTAGAACAACTGCAATTAAAAGTTTTGGGAAAAGGCAATAAGGAAAGAATTGTTCCGTTAAATCCTAAACTAAAAGAGATGGTATCCAGATATTTAGAACAACGAAATATTATCGAAATGGCAACTGCTCATAATTTTTTGTTGGTGATGGATAATGGCAAAAAAATGTATGACAAATTTGTTTACCAACTGGTCAAAAAATATTTGAATTTAGTTACAACTATTGATAAAAAAAGCCCTCATGTGCTTCGCCATTCCTTTGCTACGCATCTTAGCAATGAAGGCGCAGATTTGAATGCTATAAAAGAATTATTAGGTCATTCCAGTTTGGCAGCAACGCAGGTTTACACACATAACACCATTGAAAAACTAAAAAAGGCATTTAAACAAGCTCATCCAAGAGCATAAAAATAAATGATTTTACGTATTGACTTTAGAGGTTCAAAATGTAATTTCGTTGAATAGATTTTTTGAAACAATATTTAATAACCACAAAAAAAACGTGAAGTATGAACATTCAAATTCATTCCATCCATTTCTCTCCAGACACAAAATTGAAAGAAGTAATTGAAGAAAAAGTCAGCAAACTCGAGCATTTTCATCAAAAAATTGAAAGAGCCGATGTTTATTTGAAATTAGATAATAATGATGCAATAGTGAAAGAAAAAGTAATTGAAATAAGATTGCATATTCCTGGTGCTGATTTATTTACCAGCCAATCGAGCAATATGTTTGAAGCTGCTTTGGATTTAGCTATTGATCAGATCAAAAAACAGCTTATCAAGAAAAAAGAAAAAATGATGAACTGATTTTATTCAGATTTTTGAATAGAACTTTCCATCATATTTTTATAATCCGTTATCCATTTTTCCAGATCCGTAGTTTGCGCAATGCTTATGTCGCCTGATTTTGTGCGGCATAATGAAGATAAATGCGAACCACTTTCTAATGCTTTTCCAAAATCATTAGCCAGGCTTCTGATATAAGTACCACTTGTGCAAACTACTCTGAAATGAACAACGGGCATTTCTATTTTAGTGATTTCAAATTCTGAGATAGTAATGTTTCTCTTTTTTAGCTCTACTTCTTCATTTTTTCTGGCAGCCAGATACAATGGTTTTCCATTTTGTTTTACTGCTGAATAAATAGGTGGATATTGTGTTTGTTCGCCTTCAAATTTTTTAGCAGTTGCGTAAATCATTTCATCCGTAATATGTTCGGTAGGGAATACTTTATCAATCGGCATTTCCATATCGAAGCAGGGTGTGGTGCCGCCTAAAGTAATTGTTCCGGTATATTCTTTTGTGGTTGCCTGCAATGCTGAAATTGATTTTGTTTTTTTTCCGGTAGCTAAAATTAATATGCCAGTAGCCAGAGGATCTAATGTGCCGGCATGACCAATTTTTCTGAATTTAATAGTAGAACGAATTTTTCTCACCACATCAAATGATGACCAGCGTAAAGGTTTATTGATTAAGATGATTTCTCCGGCTTCAAAGTCGTACATGATTTATTTTTGGTGCACGAAGATAAAAATAAATGATTCAGCCTGCTGATGGATGTGAAGATTTGAAATTAAATTCACTTATGTAAAATTGAACGGCGCACAAACAATTGACTTCAACTGAAAATTCAATCCGGCTGCTGACTTTGTCTGGCATACCAGCTATCAATATTTTTAAAATAAAAAAACGGCCGCTACTTTTCAGTAAAGTGCAACCGTTTTCTTTTATGCGAAAAATCAAAACCCACTCTTTTTATTAGCCAATTACCATACCATGTGCTACATCGCTATAAGCACTTTGTCCGTTTCTGTTAATAGCAGCTACTCTGATCCAGTATTTAGTGCCAGCAACTAAACCACTGTAAGTAAATTTTGTACTTGAACTGTTACCAATATGTACCCAACCAGTAGTTGCATCAGCAACTGTAGTAGCTTGCAATTCATACACTAAAGCACCAGCTACCGGAGCCCATTTAATATCCAATGAACCTGCAACACTTGATTTTACTAATAACCCAACTGGCGCATCAGGCAATTCATTGTTTTTTACAGCAGCTTTTTTCAAAGCAAAGCCACTGCTCAAAATTTTTGTTTCATCGCCTCCTGCTGCATTTTGTACATAATTACCCAGCAAACGCATACTATCCAACAGTGTTTGTTTTTTAACACGAACCAAAGCTTTTAATGATTTACCACCATCCAAAGCATTGGTGTAAGCGGCTTCCAAAGCATTTATATTAGCAGTAATAGTTGCCAATGTTGGGCTTGGAGTTGTGAAATTGGCATTACCAGTCATTTTAGTAACCACTTCACGGCAAAACTGAATTAATAACGGAACAGGCAATCCGCCCAAACCAAATTTAACTGATTTCATCTTGAATGAAATTTTTGCACTTACCCAGCAATAGATTTTTATTTAGGTGTTGCGCTTAAGTGGCAGGGGCAAGCAGTTGTTTTTTTTGATGAATGAGTGAAACAAAATGTTGTGTTAGCTACTCCTTTTATTGTTCTGCTTTGCCATCGAGTTATCGCTTCGGTGAACAGATAAATACTTGCTTTGCAAGCATTGTTAATAATGAACCTTTATACATTACTATAGTCGAAAAAGTTTCAAAAGAGGTTGCATTAACAATAAAAGAATTGTTAAAATTTTCTTGGCTAAATCCTCTGCTACAAACGATTGCCAGCAGAGTTTGAAATATTCAGGCAGCTAAAATGGTTTTAATTTTCTTCTTCAGTTCGGGTAATATTTCTTTTCCAAACCACTCGTTTTTTGCTTGCCAGATATTGTTTCGTGGCGAAGGATGTGGAAGTGGAAAGTACTTTGGTAAATATAATTTGAAATCATGAACAGTTTCAGTCAACGTGTTTTTTGCTTTGTCTTTTAAGTAATAGTTCTGTGCGTAATTGCCGATTAATAAAGTGAGTTCGGCATTCGTCATCATGGCTAATAATTTATTATGCCACAAAGGTGCACATTCAGGTCGTGGTGGTAAATCACCTGTTTTACCTGTTCCCGGATAACAAAACCCCATCGGCATTAAAGCTATCTGTTCAGCATCATAAAAAGTTGTTTTATCAATGCCTAACCAATTCCGAAGGTTATCACCACTTTTATCATTCCATGGAATACTTGTATTATGAACTATTCGCCCGGGTGCCTGGCCAATGATTATTATTTTACTTTTTAAGCTGGCTGCAATAATTGGATTTACACCATCATTAAGATGAGGCAGGCATTCTTTACAGTTTCTTATTTGTAAAATCAGGTTGTCCATTTTTTATTGAATTGAAATTGCCGCCGTTATTGCTGCCGAGTTTCTTGTACTCAAAAACATCTGTTAGGCGGAGTAAAAATAAAAAAAAAGGACGGTTGTGTATTTCAACACTTCCGTCCTTTTTCTGAAAAAGATTTTTCTTTGCCTCGGTTAGTGTTCTCACTAACCGAAATAAATAATTGATTTTCGTGGGGACACGAACATTGGCGAAGAAACAACTAATGCAGCTTAACTTCTGCTGTGAAGTTTATTTTTTAGAAAGGTTAATATTTTATCAAAATTATCTTTAGTTTGTTCGTCAAAATCATGACTTCTCTTATTAATAAGACACTCTTGAATTGTCCTATTAAAGTGAATTTTATTGAATTTATCAGAAGTTGGGTATGAAGTCTTTTGGAAATTTAAAGCTTCGTTATTAGTAAATAGTTTTTCTAAAGCATGTTTTTTCCAAATAGGATTAACATTTTCAATCGTAAAAATTCTTGATTCCAAAATTGGTCCAAAAATATCTAAGTAACGTTGTTTTTGTTTATTTCCTTCTTTATCCGAATCAAGTAATATTAAAAATTCCTTTCCCCATCCGATGTATAAACTAATTAATGTTTCAAGATTACCAGAACCAGTACTTGGTGATAGATTTAACTTATCCTTTTTGTTTAGGATAACATCTTGAAAATAAGCAATTGTGTAATAATCATTTTTCCCTTCTAAAAATATACAATTGGGTAAGAGTTCAAGATTACTTGGTTTATAGTCAAGCACATCTAGTATTGGTTGAAAGTATGCCGTATTGTGAGGATGTTTTATAACGAAATCTCTATAAGATTCAATTTTGATATTTGTTTTCTTGATGTTGTATGTGTCAGTGTCTTCAATTTTTAAGCCTTCATTTTTCACAACATAAGTACTTTCTAACCAATTTGGATTAATTAGATGGTGGCTATGTGTAGTATAAATTATTTTACTATTTGTTGTTAGGTTTTCAAAACTTCTTAATAGTTGTTTTTGAGCAGAGGAATGGAGATTGGATGCAGGTTCATCAAAAAGATAAATTGCATTTTGGGGTGCATCTTTCCTGAAAGGTCTAAATTGAGTAAATAATAGAAATGTAAAGAACCAACGAAATCCTAAAGAGCGTTCATTTATTTGATAAATGCCGTCTTGTGCTTCAATTTCAAATTCTAAAAATGTTTTTCCCTCCTCATCAATATCGCATTTAATAATAACCTGGGTGTCCTTAATATCTCTTTTGAAAATTTTATTCCATGCATCAAATACAACATCAGACACCTGTTTATTCATTTTTTTCAATAGGCTGTCTAAATTTCTTTTATCATTTTTGTCATGGCTTTTGGCTCTTTGAATCAAGTGAGTGTTATAATCAGTATCATTATCTAACGAATAAAGTATATCCTGAATCAATTCAAGATAAAATTTTTCTTTCGGTGTTAAAACCGTTTTACTTTCCAAATAAATTCTTGTGGGAAAGTCGAACAGGAAATTTGGGAAATAAAGAATACTAGGAATTAATTTGCTGCAAAAATCATATACCTTGTAATTAGATTTTATGTCATGTTTTGCAATTCTAATCTCATCATCATTCTCGGAGGTTTTCAAGTAGCCCGTAAATCCAGTCCATTTGAATTCTTTATTTACAAATTTTGAATTTTTAAAATTATAATTCCTATAATAGACTATTTCTTGTAATGGTTTTATATTTCTGAATTCGGTGTTCGAATTTACAAATTCATTAATTTTAAGCAAATCATTATCGTCAAGTTTAATTGTGACTTCAATCTGTACAGCGCCATTAAAATTATCCCTACTACTAATTGGAATTAAACTGTTTAAATCGTCAATTAGTCCTCCTGGCAATGCTAACGCATTTATTCCATTTTCACTCGGATTGAAAAAATTTATCGCTTCTAAAATAGTCGTTTTTCCACTTTCATTTAATCCCACTAACGTATAAATATTGGCGTTAGGTGATTTATCAAGATTGACGATTATATTCTCAATCCCTCTGAAATTCTTTATTTTAAATTCTTTAAATTTCATTTTTTACCTACTCTCACAGTTTTCGGCGTTCCTGTTTTTAAAAAATCGTTTTTAAAAATAATTTCAGTAAAGATAAACCATCTAAAAGCACAAAATCAATAGCAAGTGCTGGCTAATTATTGGCAGTAGTTTTTTAAAGTTCGTCGAACTTCTAAAGGTTAGTAGTATGAAAATTGAAATAACAGTGTTTTCTATTTACACAAGTTCGTCGAACTTATTTATATCTAAGTTGCAGTAAGTTTTTTTAAGTTCGTTGAACTTTTTTTAATTGTCAGCAGTAAACATGCAAGTGTCTTGCTTTTTTATTTATGTAAGTTCAACGAACCTGGGGAGATTGTTTTTAGTTCGTCGAACTTCTAAAGGTTAGCAATATGAAAATATTAAAATGTTAGTGCTTCTGATAGTTCAAGTTCGACGAACTTTTACAGCAAACTTTTCTACGATTACTCTATCACCCATTCATCTGTATTTTCTGTTTTTACAGTCTGTTGATGAAAATTAATATAATCTGGAATGCCATTAAACCAATTTAAAACTATTTCCCGATTTAATTTAGTGGGTGATGAACTTAAAATGGTTTGATACGATGTCCATTTATAATTTCTGAAATCTTTTACCAACTCATGGTGTGCAGGGTTGCTGTGGATATAAAACAGTAACTGTGAAAAATATTTTTCATCTTTTACTTCACTGCGTTTAAATGGGTTTTGAAATAACGAACCATGTCGATGGTATTGTTTATTAAATGCCAAGGCATAAGATTGAAAAAGTTTTTTGAATTGCCTACTAATAAATTCTTCAACAGATAAATTGGTAGCTATTTTTTGTTTTACTTGAATCATGAAGTGAAAATGATTGGGCATTAAACACCATGCATAAGTATCTACATAGTAGGATAAATAATGCTCATATTTTTTTAGAAAAAAATTGTAGTTGGCATCATTACGAAAAAGCAATTCGTTGGATACTGCTCGGTTATAAATATGATAAATACCTCTGGCTTCTAACTTGGTGTAATAGTGATTTGTTTTTGCCATAAACAAAAATAAAAAAGTTTTGCATTAATTTAGTTCGTCGAACTTTGGTAATAAAGTGTGGTGCTATTTTTTATTTTCACAACTCTTAATAGAAATAAGTTCGACGAACTTTTCTGGCTGCGTTGTTGTGTTTTAGTCCGTTGAACTTTTTTAATTAGCACCAGTAAACATACAAGTGTTTTGCCTTTTACTTATGTAAGTTCAACCAACTTTGGTCGATTGCTTTTAGTTCGTCGAACTTCTAAAGGTTAGCATCATAGAAACATTGAAATGTTAGCGTTTCATAATAGTACAAGTTCGACGAACTTTTGCTCAACAATTTTTTCAATCGAAATAGTTTCTAAACCAATCAATTTCAAAATATAAACGCTTGAAAAAAATTTAAAACAATTGATTTCAAAATGCAAACAATCATTTCAAAACCAAAAATGATTGGTTCAAAAATCAAGTTAATTTGCTCAATAATTTTTTCAATTAAAACAGATTTCGCATTCATTATTTCAATTACAAACCAATTGAAAAAAATTTGAAATCAATCAGTTCAAAACTTTTTTCAATCACAGCAACAATGAAACTGGTCAGGAAAATTTTGAAAACTATCCATTCGGGCATTGATTTTAAAAGTGCAACCTTGAAAATAATTGGTGTAAAGATGTTTCGCTTCGCTCAGAATGATAATTTCTTAGCTTTTTGCATCGTACTTTTGACAAGTCATATCAAACCATTGCATGCAAGAAACTTTCACCGAATTTAATGAAGAGTTTAAACTGGCTGCCGAATTTGTTTTGCATACCAACAAGAATATTTTCCTCACAGGCAAAGCAGGCACAGGCAAAACTACTTTTTTAAAATACATTCAATCGCATTCACAAAAAAACACCGTTGTGCTTGCACCTACTGGCGTTGCAGCTATCAACGCTGGCGGCATGACGTTGCATTCTTTTTTTCAATTGCCATTTCAGCCATTTATTCCTGAAGCATATACCCGTGGATTCGGGGGTGAAAACAATTCGGTAGATGCCAATTCTTTTTTTCAACGAACACATTTTAATCAACTCAAAATTGATTTATATCGTGAGCTGGAATTGTTGATTATTGATGAGGTGAGTATGTTGCGTTGCGATTATCTGGATTGTATTGATACCATTCTTCGCCGCTTCCGCAGGCAGCGCAATGAGCCTTTTGGCGGTGTGCAGGTTTTGTTTATTGGCGATATGTTTCAGTTGCCACCGGTGGTGAAAGAGTGGGACGAGATAAAAGATTTTTACGAAACACCTTTCTTTTTTAGTGCCAAAGTGTTGGAAGAAAACATGCCGGTTTATATTGAGTTGAAGAAAATTTACAGGCAAAACGAAGAGCGTTTTATTTCTCTTTTGAATAAAATCAGAAACAATAAAATGGAAGAGGATGATTATAAAATGCTCAACAATCGCTTTCAGCCCGAGGCTTTGGAAGGATTGGAAAATCATATCACACTCACCACACACAACTGGAAAGCTGATAAAATTAATCAGACACAATTGCAAAGATTAGATGCCGAGCTGCACACTTTCGAAGGTGAAATTACTGGCGATTTTGAAGCTCGTGAATTTCCGATGGAATACGATTTGCATTTGAAAGTTGGTGCACAGGTGATTTTTATTAAAAACGATAGCGACATTGAAAAAAGATATTACAACGGCAAATTGGCCACCATCAAGCGAATAAGCGATGATAAAATAACGGTACGATTTAAAGACAACAATCAGGATTTTGAATTGCGAACCGAAACGTGGAAAAAAGTGAAGTATAAACTGAATGGCGAAACCAATAAAATTGAAGAAGATGTGATTGGTACTTTCACTCATTTTCCTATCAAATTAGCCTGGGCAATTACTATTCATAAAAGTCAGGGTTTAACATTTGAAAAAGCTGTGATTGATGCTGGTCAATCGTTTGCACCTGGGCAAGTGTATGTTGCTTTAAGTCGTTGCACAGATATAGAAGGCTTATTTTTGAGTTCGAATATTTCAGCATCGGCTGTAACAACCGACGAACGCATTATTGCATTTGAACAATTGCAAAACCAGACAGAAGAGCTGGAACACTTGCTGGAAGACGAAAAGAAGGTGTATCAAAAAACTGTTTTGGTGAAAACTTTTGACTGGAACAGAATGAACAAAAGTGTGGATGAATTGAAAATGCTGGTGGAGAACAAACAATTGCCTGAAAAAGAAAAAGCACAAACCATGATAAATTTAATTGCTGATAGCAATAAAAATTTATCCGACACTTCTGATAAATTTATGCCGCAGTTGCAGAAAGCCTTGCTGGCAGATGATTTTGAGAAGTTGAATGATTTGTTGCAACGAGCCATACCATACTATTGCAACGAGTTGCACACTAAATTTATCAAGCCATTAAATGCTCATATTGCCGATTTGTATGGCAAGCCAAAAGTGAAACAATATTTAAAAGAAGCTGTTGAAATTGAAAGCCTGTGGTGGAATAAAATTGAGCAATTGCAAAAGTTGCAATACAACGAAACCATTTTTTACAAAGGCGATTCGTTTGAAAGAAAGCAAACCTCCAACGAACTGAAAGAAAAAATTCAACGCAAAACTGCTAAAGGCGATACGCATAAAGAGACTTACAATTTTTATAAAGCTGGAATGAGTGTAGAGGATATTTCAAAACAACGAAGTCTCTCCAAAACTACTATTGAAAGCCATTTGGCGGTTTATATTGAAAGTGGTGAACTGGATATTCATAAATTTATTTCAAACGATAAATTATTACAAATTGCAGCCGTTGCTAAAAAAATAGGTTTCGATAAAATGAGTCCAATCAAATCAGAATTGGGTGATGATTTTACTTTTGGCGAAATCAGAATGGCTTTGGCGCATTTGAAAAATGCCACTAAATATGTTGTAGATTAATTATTATTTTCGTTGTTCAATTCAAAAATTCAGATGCAAAAAATATTGGTGACTGGCGGCTGCGGATATATTGGTAGTCATACTTTGGTTGATTTAATCGAACATGGGTTTGAAGTGATTAGCGTTGATAATCATTTGCGAAGCCGTGCCACACAGTTAGATGGCGTTGAAAAAATCACAGGCAAAAAAATAAAAAACTATGCGGTTGATTTGTGCAATTGGGATGCGGTAGAAAATATTTTTAAAGAAGAAAAAAACATTGATGGCATCATTCATTTTGCTGCTTTGAAATCTGTTCCCGAATCAGTTGCAGAGCCATTGTTGTATTATCATAACAATATAGCTTCGCTGGTAAATATTTTAAAAGCAACTGCTCAATTTGGTGTTAAAGAATTTGTTTTTTCATCCAGTTGTTCGGTGTATGGCAATGCAGATGAATTGCCTGTAACTGAAGCTACCACTTTGAAATATGCCGAATCGCCTTATGGCTTTACCAAGCAAATTGGCGAAAGAATGATTAAAGATTTTGCAGCCATTCATGCCGATATCAATTTCATTCTGTTGCGTTATTTTAATCCGGTTGGAGCACATGAATCGGCCATCATTGGTGAAGTGCCTTATGATAAACCTAATAATTTAGTGCCTATCATTACACAAACTGCTATTGGAAAAATGCAGCAATTAACTGTGTTTGGTGGTGATTATGATACACGTGATGGTAGTTGCGTTCGCGATTACATACATGTATCGGATGTTGCACATGCCCACACTTGTGCGATGAAATATTTATTAAATGATGCACCGAAAAAAAATGTGGATGTATTTAATTTGGGCAGTGGAAATGGTGTTACAGTGTTAGAAGCCATCAACGCTTTTGAAAAAGTGAGTGGTACAAAACTGAATTATAAAGTGGGAGAAAGACGCGATGGTGATGTGATTGCAGTGTATGCCAACATTGATAAAGTGAAAGACATTTTGCAATGGCAACCACAGCGAAACATTGAACAGATGATGCTTTCAGCCTGGAATTGGGAAAAACAAATGGCTACTAAATAAACAACAATTAACTTTTTCCGAATGAGTGATTTCGATTTAATAAAAGAATTTTTAGTGCCTGTAAAAGACACTATTCTTGCTAAGAACGATAATTTTTCGCCTTATCAATTAGGTAATACGATGTTGATTCATCAACAGGAATTGCCCGATTTGGAAGATGTGAGAATTGCTATTATTGGTGTAGGCGAAGAACGCAATGCTTTTAATAACATAGGTTGTATGGATGCGCCTGATTTGGTTCGCAGCGAATTGTATGCTTTATCCTCATTTGATTATTTAGTAAAAATTGCAGATTTAGGCAACATCAAAGAAGGCTCATCGCCTCGTGATACTTATTTTGCTTTGGGCAATGTGGTTGCTTTTTTATTACGCAATGATATTATTCCTGTTATCATTGGTGGCTCGAATGACTTGCTGTATGGGCAATTCATGGGTTATAAAGATATGGAAATGGAAATCAACATGGTTCATGCTGATGCCCGATTGGATGTAAGTTTTTTGCAGGAAGAAATAAAATCAAACAATTTTCTGTCGCAGGTTTTTACACAATCACCTAATTTTTTAAAGAATTTTACTTTACTGGGTTATCAATCGTATCTGGTTGATTTTAATTTGCTGAAAATTTTAGGACAAATGAATTTCGACCAAGTTCGCCTGGGTGCTTTGCAAGAAGATTACAGAGAGATGGAACCATTTGTACGTGATGCCGATTTGTTTTCGATGGATATGAGTATTGTTCGTTGCAGCGAAGCACCAGGTAATGGCAATGCTTCACCTAATGGTTTGTTTGGAAATGAAATTTGTGCCTTAGCTCGATATGCTGGCATGAGCGATAAAGTAAGTAGTTTCGGGTTGTATGAAGTGAATCCTCATTTAGATTTACGCAATCAAACCACACAATTAGCTGCTCAAATTATCTGGTATTTTATGGATGGTGTAATGGGCAGAGTAGGTGATTATCCTATCATCAGCGAAAAGGATTTCTTGAAATACACTGTTCATTTCCAAAGTGAAAATCAGAATATTGATTTTTATAAAAGCCGCAAAAGCAGCCGTTGGTGGATGAAAGTGCCTAAAGGAAATAAAGGCATGCATCAAATGGTACCATGCAGTTATTCTGATTATGAAGCTGCTGCTAACTTTGAACAATATCCTGAAAAATGGTTGAAAGTGGCAGAGTAGTTTTTTGAATTAAATTGTACGCAATGAGCAAGCAGTCTTTTTATTATAAAGTTTATGATGAGGCGCTTACTTTTAGTTTTAGCGAAAATAAATTGCTCGGCAGCGAAGGACAAATAGTTGAATACAACGACAAGGGCACTATTTTAAAACTGCAAATTATTTATGTTGATATGCTCTATAAATATGTTGCTTGTGTTGGCAATTATTACAATGATATTCCCTTGTTTGAAGATGAGTTTAATGATTTCAGAGATAAAGCAATTTCCAATCATCAAAGAGGGCAAGGGTATTAATCGATTCTAAAAAATACTATTTTCTAATTTCAAAATTTCATTTTCCCAATTCGTTTCGGGCAATTTCGATTGCAGCAATTTTATTTTTTCTAAAGTAGATTTTTTAAATTTTTCTTGCGCCACTGAATTTGGATTTCGTGGCTTGTGTGCCAGCGCTGCTAATACTTTCGTGATTTCATCATTCAGTTTTTTTGTTTCGTCGTTCATCAAACTGTTGCATAATTTTTCCCAAACAATTTGAGAAGCTAATCGGGTAGGGTGCAATAAATCTTCAGTGAAAAAGCGATAATCTCTTAGTTCGTCCATCACAATTTCATAAGCAGGAAAATAAAAACAATCGGTGCGGTGTCTCAGTAATTTTTCTATGGCAACAAACAAATTCGCTTTGCTTAAATTGTTTTCATAGAAACCAAAAGCCAGATAACGCACTGGGCTGATGGTTAAAAAGATTTTCAGGTTAGGATTTAATTTCTTTAAAGCATCCAAACTATTGTTTATTCTTTCAACAGTTTCATCTGGCGAAAGAAAACGTAAATCAAATTCGGAACCCGAAATTTTATGACAGTTAGAAACAATTCTTCCATCCTTTTTCCATTCGTAAATATGCGATGTGCCAAACGTGAGCATCAGATAATCTGCATGTTTAAACCAATCTAAAGTTTCTTTTAAAATTGAATTTACTGAAGTAATTAGTTCTTCTTTTGTTGGTTTCGAAAAATCAGAATGATGCTGCCAGCAATGAAATAATTCATCCTGATAAATTACATCATCATCGCTAAACCATTGCTGCCGCACAATTCTGTTGATGCCATTGGCAATAGAAGCAGGATTGTATTGTTGTCCAAATGGATTGACAAATGTGTTGAATTTTAATTCGGAAAATCGATTACCAATGTTTTCGGTAAAACATGACCCCATTGTAATCAATTGGTCTGAATGATTGATTTGAAAAGGGTAGGAGGGCTGCGGAACGATTGTTTGCAATTGCATGATGCAGCGAAAATAAAGAATTGTTGTGAACTAATTGATGCGCCTGTTGTTTTCAAATTGCTTTTACAAGTATTAACTTTGCTAACTCAAAAAAATAAATAAAAATGTATCCAGCAGAAATTGTGAACCCCATGAAAGCCGAATTAACGGCTGTAGGTTTTGAAGAATTATTAACTCCCGAAAAAGTAGATGCTACGATGCAACAACCTGGCACCACTTTATTGTTTTTCAATTCTGTTTGTGGTTGTTCGGCAGGTACTGCCCGTCCGGGTGTGAAAATGGCTATTCAACATCCAAAACGCCCAAACCATATTACTACGGTGTTTGCAGGCTTCGATATTGCTTCAACCAAACAAGCCCGTACTTATACTTTGCCTTATCCACCATCATCCCCATGTATTGCTTTGTTTAAAGATGGGCAATTAGTTCATTTTATTGAGCGTCATCATATTGAAGGCAGAAGCCCCGAAATGATTGCGCAAAATTTAATTGGCGCTTTCGAACAATATTGCTAATTGCTTCAGAAAATATTTTATGTTAAAATTGCTTGTTGTGAAATTCGCAGCAGGCAATTTTTTTAGGTAGGCATCTTGCCAGTAGCTCTGAATTCTTTTTGAGCATTTTTGGTATCGGTGTATTTACTCGGGCATTTTAACACCATGGACGAAGCCTGAAAATCAGTTCCATTCATCTTTCCAACCACAACTATCTGGTCGCTTCGTTTAAAATCTTTTGGTTCTACATCAGGGTAAATCACTTTTACACTTTCACCATTTTTATCTTTCATATAAAAGCAAAACTGATTAGCATTTTGTAAAGCATTGTATTCTGTTTTGTGTAAAGTATCTAAAGTACCCACAATGTGAAATTGTGTAGCAGGCATTTTTCGTGCTGAAGCAAATGTTTCATAACTGCTGAAATCGCCCACCAATGTTACAATTACTGCTATGCAAATTGCAATTAAAATTAATCCTATTAAGTATGTTTTTTTCATGTCTCTCAGTTGCAAAGATATTGAAATCAATTTGTTAGTTCGTCAATTATTTTCTTTTTGATTACTTCTTTTAGCTAATATATTCCTTTGTAGATTTGCAGTAATTTTCAAAAAACAAATAGGATATTAATCAATGAAAATATTAATAACAGGGAATCTTGGTTATGTTGGTCCAGGTGTTATCAGTCACTTTCGCAAAGTGTTTCCCACAGCACATTTACTTGGTTTTGATACCGCATTTTTTAATGTGCAATTCACTAATCCAATAATCGGTGCAGAGCATTTATTAAACGAACAATATTTTGGCGATGTGCGACATTTCCCAAAAGAATTATTGAATGGCGTAGATGCTGTGGTGCATTTAGCCGCTATTAGTAACGACCCGATGGGGAATAAATTTGAAACGCCAACTTTGGATACCAATTTTGGCTCTACAAAAACAATTGCTGAAATGGCAAAAGCAGCAGGAGTAAAGCGCTTCATATTTGCCAGCAGTTGCAGTGTATATGGTTTTGCTGATGATAAACCGCGAACTGAAACTTCTGAATTAAATCCTTTAACGGCTTATGCCAAATCAAAAGTATTTTCAGAAGAAGCACTGAAACCTTTTGCTGATGATAATTTCACGATTACTTGTTTGCGTTTTGCAACCGCTTGCGGCATGAGTGACAGATTGCGATTAGATTTGGTGTTGAATGATTTTGTGGCTGGTGCAATCACAGCTAGGCAGATTTCTATTTTGAGCGATGGTACACCTTGGCGACCATTAATTAATGTAAAAGATATGCCGTTGGCAATGGAGTGGGGGATAGTTCGAGATAAAAATACTGGTGGAAATTTTGTGATTGTGAATGCTGGCAGCAATGTATGGAACTATCAAGTGAAAGAATTGGCAGAAGCCGTAGCTGCAGAATTAACAGGCGTTTCGGTAACTGTAAATCCAAATGCTGCACCTGATAAAAGAAGTTATAAAGTTGATTTTAGTTTGTTCGAAAAGTTAGCACCATTGCATCAACCCAAATATAATTTGCAACAAACTATTAAAGATTTGGTAAGCGGTTTGCAAGCTATTCAATTCAACGATGCTGATTTTCGCAAAGGTCGTTTTATGCGATTAAATGTGTTAAATGCATTGATGGATAAGCATTTGATTAATGAACAATTATTCTGGAATAAATAAAATACAATGAAATTTACCGAACTAAAATTGAAAGGTGCTTACCATATTGAAGTGGAGCCATTTAAAGATGAACGTGGTTTTTTTACTCGTACATTTTGTGAAAATGAGTTTGCACAACACAATTTGAAACAACATTTTGTACAGGCCAATCATAGCGGCACTTTTGGTAAAGGAATTATCAGAGGTATGCATTTTCAACGTCCGCCATATGCGGAAGTAAAAGTGTTGAAATGTATCAAAGGCAGCATTTTTGATGTGATTGTGGATTGTCGAAAAAACTCACCTACTTTTTTACAATGGGTTGGCATCGAATTATCTGCCGAAAAGAAAAACATGATGTACGTGCCAGAAGGCTTTGCGCATGGTTTTCAATCGTTGGAAGAAGAAACGGAAATCACTTACTTGGTAGGAGCATTTTACAACAAGCAAGCTGAAGGTGGTATTCATCATGCCGACCCTAAGGTGGGCATTGAATGGAAATTACCCGTGTTGCTTACTTCCGAAAAAGATGCAGCTATTCCATTTGTAGATGAAAATTTTGAACCTATAGAAATTTAATAAATGCCTGAAACTATTATCATTACGGGGGCTAATGGCTTCATTGGAAGTTATTTAGCGAAATATTTTTCTGAAAAAAAATATCATGTGATTTGTGTTTCTCGAAAATATTTTACGGAAGTAAAAAAACAATTGCACGATTGTGAATTGCTGGAAATGGATGTGATGAGTGATGATTTTAAAAACTTGCAAATACAGGCTGATAACATGATTCATTTAGCAAGTGCTAATGATATCGTTTCTAAAAATTTCCAAAATGGAGTGGAGTTATCATTAATCGGAACAAAAAATGCAATCGATGTTTGTGTGAAAAATAACATTCCGCAATTCATTTTCTTTTCAACGATGCAAGTGTATGAATCGGAGTTGAATGGAAATTATGATGAACAAACGATTTCAAAACCTGTAAATGATTATGCCTTTAATCATTTAATTGCCGAAGAATATGTAGCAATGGCATCGAAAAAAAATGGCTTGAAAGCCTCATCAGTTCGCCCTTCCAACGTGTATGGTGCAATGATGGATGCACAAATTGAACGCTGGAGTTTGGTGCCCAATTGTTTTATAAAAGAAGCGATTGAAAAAAATAACATCACACTTTTATCATCGGGCAAGCAGTTGCGAAATTTTATTTCGTTGCAAAATGTAGCAAAAAGTACAGAAGCGATTTTGAATAATTTATCTATAGATTATCAACTGTATAACATTGCTTCTGAAAACAATTTTTCGATTGTGGAGGTTGCAAAATTTACGCAAGAAGTTTTTGCAAGTGAATTTAATCGGCAGGTTGAATTAGTTGTGAAGAGTGACAAGCCCAATGCTGCCAATAGTTTCCATATTAGCATCGAAAAAATTAAAAACTTGGGTGTTGAAAATGTGGATGATGAAAATGCGATTAAAACCGAAATCAAAAAGATTATCGAATTGCTGAAATAAAGTTTTTCCAATTCTATCTTTACATCTTTCATAAAATAAAAATTTTACAAACTGAAATGAATCCAATAGAAGAATTTAAAAAAGAACGCAAAGAGGCAATCGCTGAAATGGGCAACGATTCTGCATTACGTCAAAAATCGTTGGACTGGATGTTGCATGCCGACAAATATAAATATACTTACAACTTCGAATGGATGGGTCGCCCCATTATTAAATATCCGAGCGATATTGTGATTATGCAGGAAATAATTTGGCGATTAAAGCCAGATGTGATTATTGAAACAGGTATTGCGCATGGTGGCAGTATTATCTTTTCAGCTTCGATGTTAGAATTGATTGGGCATGGTGAAGTGGTAGCGGTTGACATTGATATTCGCAAACACAATCGTGATGAAATCGAAAAACATCCTATGATGAAACGCATCACGATGTATGAAGGTAGCAGCACTGATGAAGCCATTGTGGAGAAAATTCGCAAACACACCGAAGGCAAAAAAACTGTGTTGGTGGCGTTAGATTCAAACCACACACACGAGCATGTTTTGAGAGAATTGGAAATGTATTCGCCGATGGTTACGGTTGGAAGTTATATTCTATGCCCGGATACTTTTGTTGAATTTTTTCCGAAAGGTTATGTAAAGGATAGACCTTGGGATGTGGGCAACAACCCGATGACAGCGGTTTGGGAGTTTTTGAAGCACAATAAAAATTTTGAGATTGATAAAAATATCGACAATAAATTAATGATTACCGAAGGCCTGGACGGGTATTTGAAACGCATCAGCTAAAATTAAAAAAGCCGAACCAAATTTGATTCGGCTTTTTTAATTTAAAAATAGTATCATTTGTGAATTTATCGCATTAGTGTTACGTCTCCCTTTAGGTGAATTTGTTTGCCTCCAAAGCATTTTGCATGTAAATTATATACATACGTATCAAGTGGTTGAGGTTTGCCATTAATGAATCCATCCCAACCTTCATATTTGTTAGAAGTTGTAAAAACAGGATTTCCCCATCTGTTAAACACTTCAAAACGAGTAATTGATTCAATATCTTCGGGATTGATTATTTTAAATACATCATCCAAGCCATCACCATTTGGAGAAAACGCATTGGGTAAAATAACAATTCCGCATTGGGCAACTTTGATAAACACACTATCAATTGAGGGGCAAAGACTGTCATTAAATATTTTCAAATAATAGTAATCATCTTTGATAGGTGAAATATTTAATGTGTTGGAACTACCTAATAAAACATCCGAAGATGAATACCATTGGTAGTTAGTAGCAGAATTAATTCCAATGCTTTGATAAGCATTTAAAGTAAAATTATCACCTAAATTAATTGTTGTATCAGTGTAAGCAATAGCCTGAACGCTAGGTTCAGTATTTATTGTTGTTGACTGAGTTGTTGAGCAAAAATTTGAATCAGTTATTGTAACTGTATAGTTGCCGCTTTGTAAATGCAAAGCTTTATGGCCTGTTTGTGCTGGTGTTGAATTCCATAAATATTGATATGGTGATGTTCCTCCAGTTGTATTTGAAATATCTGCCCAACCACCGCTTACTGAGTTACAAGGATTATTGAATGTAGAAATAATTCCGGGTTGAAGTATAGGGGGTTGATTCAAAATTACGGTATCACTAGTAGTACATCTGTTTGAATCTGTAACCTCAATAATATATTGACCAGCCTTTAAATTAGTTGCAAAATTCGAATATTGTGGCGGTGTTGTATTCCACTTATAGGCGTAAGGTAAGGTTCCCCCCCATGCAGTATTAGCAACAATATATCCATCATTTCCACCATAACAACTTATATTAATTGCTTGATGAATATTGATTTTTAAAGGGAATGGCTGGGTTATTATAATATTTCCCATCTGAACACAACCTAAGCTATCTATTACAGATACACTATAATTGCCAGCAGCTAATTGAGTGGCGGTTTGTGTTAACTGTGATGGAATAGAATTCCAGATATATGAAAAAGGAGGTTTACCATAAAGCGGTGTAAGCACAGTTGCTGCAGCATCTTTATTGCCATAGCAACTTACATTTTTTAATACAATAGAAGTTAAAGAATTAATCGGACCAGCCGGTGCAGTTACAGCAGTCGAAGCACTGAAATAAGCGCATTGATGAGCATCGGTTATGGTTACTGTATAAGTGCCGACTAGCAAGTTTATAGCAGTTTGCGTAGTTTGAATGGGGGATGAATTCCAACTATAGCTATATGGCGGTGTTCCGCCTGTTGGGGTGGTGCATGAAACCATACCATCATTGCCACTACTGCAAGTTAAATTTTTGATGGTGAACGCTGTAATACCCGTCAATGCTGGTGGTTGGGTGATTGTTGCTGTTGAAGTTATTGCCGGACAATTATGTGAATCGGCAACAGAAACTGTGTAAGTGCCTGGTAATAAATTCACTGCCAATTGTGTTGTTTGAACTGGTAATGAATTCCAACTATAAGTGTATGGCGGTGTTCCGCCTGTTGGGGTACTTACTGATGCACTTCCATTATGACCACCAAAACAAAACTCATTGGTTATAGTTGCTGCAGTTATATTTGAAATCGCAGCCGGTTCCGTAATTAATACGGTGTCGGTTAATGAACAATTATTTGAATCCTTCACAGTAACAGTAAAAATGCCATAGCTCAAGTTGGTAGCCGATTGTGTGGTTTGTATGGGCGATGTATTCCAGCTAAAATGATAAGGCAATGTTCCACCTGTTGGTGTGGTGCAAGTTGCAGTTCCATTACTTCCACCATGACATGAAATGGCTGAAGTCATTGATGCTACTACGTTTGCTAATGTATTTGGTTGTGTGATTGTTGCTGAAGAAGTTAAAGAGCAATGATTGCCATCTTTTACTGTAACCGTGAAAGTACCTACTGGCAAGGCATTGGCAGTTTGTGTATTTTGTACAGGTGAAGAATTCCAACTATAAGAATAAGGAGATGTGCCACCACTTGGATTTGAAACTGTTACACTTCCATTATTTAAACCAAAACATGTAACGTTTGAAACTACTGATGCCACTACGTTTGAGAGTACACTAGGTTGTGTTACAATGGTCGAATCTAAAATTGCAGGGCAATTATGTGCATCGGTTACCGTTACTGTATAAGTGCCGACCGGCAAGTTTATAGCAGTTTGAGTACTTTGAATCGGTGAAGAATTCCAACTATAAAAATATGGTGCTGTTCCACCTGTTGGGGTTGTTACAGTTACTTTTCCTTTGGAGTAACCAAAACAAGAATCGTTCAAAAGCGTTGATGCTACTACGTTTGCTAACGGCGCCGGTTCAGTAACAATAATCGTTGAAGTTAAAGTATCACACCTAAAAGAGTCGGTCACTGAAACAGTATAAGTACCAGCAACCAATCCTGTAGCGGTTTGTGTGAGTTGAATGGGTGTTGTATTCCAACTAAAATGATAAGGTAAAGTTGCACCTGTTGGTGTTGTACAAGTTACACTTCCGTTGTTTCCGCCATGGCATGAAACATTAGAAACTACCGATGCAAGCACATTTGCAAGCGGTGCAGGCTGGATAATCGTTGTTGAAGAAGTTAAACTGCAATTGTTTGAATCTTTCACAGTAACCGTGAAAGTGCCTGCTGGCAATGAATTGGCAGTTTGTGTATTTTGAGTGGGTGATGAATTCCAACTAAAATGATAAGGTGCTGTTCCGCCTATTGGCGCTGAAACTGTTGCACTGCCCGTATTTTTGCTATTACAATTTACATTGGTTAATGTCGAAGCTATCACATTACTTAAAGCGTTGGGCTGTGAAATGCTGATGGATGAGTTGAGTGAACAATGGTGTGCATCTTTTACAGTAACCGTGTAAGTGCCTGCTGGCAATGAATTGGCAGTTTGTGTATTTTGAATAGGTGATGTATTCCAAATAAATGAATAAGGTGTTGTACCTCCGCTTGGATTTGAAACTGTTACACTTCCGTTACTTCCTCCAAAACATGAAACGTTAGAAACTGCTGATGCTACAACGTTTGCTAAAGGTGATGGTTGTGTTACAATTGCCGAATCAATTACAGTTGAACAATGATGTGCATCGCTGATAGTAACAGTATAAGTACCAGCAGTCAATCCCACAGCCGTTTGTGTCGTTTGAATGGGTGTTGTATTCCATGAATAATTATACGGTGCAGTGCCACCTGTTGGTGAGGATACTGTTACTTTCCCATTACTACTTCCAAAGCATGAATCGTTGGAAAGCGTTGAAGCGATTACATTTGAAAGCCCTGATGGTTGTGTAATTGCGGTAGAAGAAGTGAGCGAACAATTATTTGCATCTCTCACAACTACTGTGTAAGTGCCGATTGGTAAGCCTGTTGCGGTTTGTGTGTTTTGATTAGGTGTGGTATTCCAACTATAAGAATAAGGGGATGTGCCGCCGCTCGGTGTGGTTACCGTAACTTTTCCTATTGTTCCACCAAAGCAAGTATCATTCAAAAGTGTTGATGCAGTTACGTTTGACAATGCGGTTGGCTGAGTTACTACAGTCGAAGAAGTGAGCGAACAATTATTCGCATCTTTTACAGTAACCGTGTAAGTGCCAGCTGGTAAGGAGTTGGCGGTTTGAGTATTTTGAATTGGCGAAGTATTCCAGGAATACGAGTAAGGTGTCGTACCACCAGTAGGGTTTGTAACCGCCACTTTTCCTTTTGAGAATCCAAAACATGAATCATTTAAAAGTGTTGATGCCGTTACGTTTGACAGTGCTGCTGGTTGGGTTACAATCGTTGAAGAAGTAAGCGAACAATTGTTAACATCTTTTATAGTAACCATGTAAGTGCCAGCTGGCAAGGAATTGGCGGTTTGAGTATTTTGAATTGGTGAAGTATTCCACGAATATGAATAAGGTGTTGTGCCACCACTTGGGTTTGTAACCGTTACTT
>CANFST010000027.1 GCA_947449695.1 Chitinophagales bacterium | reverse complement strand
TAATTAGTAGTGCCTGGTGTTAATGAACTTGGTGTTGGTGCTGTTGCACTGCCAGTTCCACCTGTTGCAACTGTATACCACATCAAACTTACACCTGTTGCTGTTAACTGTGAAGTAGTAGCATTTTGACAATAATTCACATTCGAAACCGTTGGAGGGTTTGGAGATGCATTTACGTTCACTACAATAATACTTCTATTACTCTCACAACCACTTACTGTTTGTGTTACAAAATAAGTTGCAATAGGTGTACCTGCTGTAGCCGTTGAAGGAGTTGGAGCAGTTGCAGTACTTGCCGTTGCGTTTATTGAAGCATACCACAAATTAGCAGTTCCACTTGCTGTTAATGCTGATGCTGTATTGTTTTGGCAATAAGTTACAGGGCTTGTAACGGTTGGTGCTGCTGCATTTCCTTCGCCTACTTGTAAATCGAATGTTGAAGTAGCGTTAATGCCTGTAACTGAAATAGAGGAAGTTGTGAAGTTGGTTGTTGCTAAAGCGTAGGTCCAAGAATTGCCAAACATTCCAGCAATAACATTTGCAGAAGTAATACCTGCATCAACATCACTTGATTGATAATTTAAAGTTGCATCATAAACTGCAGGTAATGGAGCAGAAGGAAAGGAGATGCTCCAATATCTATTCACACTTTTTGTAGTAGTAATACATGACGAAGAAAGATTTGCTCTATCGCCTGAAGTGCTTGACACTTGTATTGTTCCAGCTGTTGTAACTGATGGAAAATTTAAAGTGATAGAAGAGTAGTTGGAATTGCTACCTACTTCAAAAGTTATATTTACGTTCGTTCCTGTTGCAATTGTTTTTTGTAAATTTCCATTCACAAAGTTCGAAGTGCTTGCTCCGCTTACACTTCCGCCGCTTGCAATTGTCATCACATTCGATGAACCTGTTGTTAAAATGCCCGATGTTAAATTTAATGTAGTGGCTGAAACGCTTGCTGTAAGCGTAACACCAGCCGCATTACTAATTGTTAAAGTAGTAACTGATGAAGGTAAACCATCGCCTGTAACTTGCGCCGATGAACCATTATAAATATAAGTAGCCGATGAAGAATAATTTCTTACACAAGTTTGCACACTGCCTGTTGCACTCGAAGCTGTGATGCCTGCTGTGTTTGCAGTTTTTAATGTAGCACCGCTTTGCAAATCGAAAGTGCTTTTGCCAATACCATTGCTCAATATTTTAAATGTGCTACAATCAATTGTACCACCATTTTGAATGGTAATATTATCAGCATAAATATCGCCAGTTAAAGTAAGTGTACCGCCTGTAACAGTAATGTTGTTGTATGTTCCAGCCGCATTGGTATTACCCGAAGCTACTGTTAAATTGCCTTGTGTAGGCGCCCATGCAATACCCTTAAATGTTTGCGAAGCCGCAGCGGTTGCAATTAAAGTTCCTACTGTTGTAATGTCGGAACCACTACTTGTAATGTTTGCATTATAAGCCGCTTGGTCAACAAATTTGTAAATTTTATTTACAGCAGTTCCTGTAGCAGTTACAGCATACATTTCAATATAACCACTACAATTTACTTTTGCAATCAATCCGCCAACACCAATACCAGTAGCAGTTACAGCACCTCTTGCTGTCCATGTTGTTCCATTAAATGAATATTTTTGAATACCTGCTGTTAAGTCAGCCACATATAATAAATCTAATCCGGTTACTGCCGGGTCTCTATCAAAAAAAACAAAATCGTATCCATTTGTCCCCGATGTTGGTAAGCCCGAAGCAGTAACTACATTTTGCCCAGTTGTAGTTGGTAAGCCACTTCCAACAGCCGATGGCGCAAATACACCCGATGCTGAATTCATGTATAATTGCCCGTTATAAATTCCAACAACTCTACCATTTGTAACCGTGCCTGATGTACCATTTGAAATCACCGTACCATTGCCTGTGTTTGCTGATGCAACACCAGAGCCAAGTGTACCCGATGGAAACGAAATAGATAACACACCACCTTTGCCTGCACCACCTGCCCCTGATGACCAAATGGTTGTGCCATCAGTTACCGCATCTCTAATATTATTTGCAGTAAAAGGACCAGCCGAACCGATGTAACCAGTTCGAGTATCAATTGCACCAGCATTATTTAAAATGCCTACCACCCTTGCTGTGTTGCCTGCTGTAGAAGCTGTTGCAGCAATACCCGATGTGTTTACGGCTGCATCATAACCCGTACACAATAAATATTTTGTATCGGGCGAAAGTGCCATTCTGCCTTCGGATGAGGCATTGCTCGATTGCACAAATCGTAAATTATTTCCGCTTACTGCTGTTGGCATCGAACGAGTGCTAACGATTGATGTGCCTGCTGTAGAGTACTCATCAATGTAAACTTTTGCACCATTACCCGATGTAGTTACTGTAGTTTGGTCGGCTCGTAAAACCACCAAACTGCCTGCTGTAAAGCTTGTTTGCGCTTTTAATTGAACGATGCTAAATAATAACATCACAGTTAAAAGACTTTTTTGAAAGTAAAAGGTTGACTTCATTTTGATTTAGATTTTGTTTGATGATTTTACCTGATTGCAAAAGTCTACATGGTAAATGATTTTGGGTTTATGGGAAGAATAAAAATAGATGAATTTAATGTTAACTTAAAGTTTCCAAATAGGCTTTTTTAGAACAGAAAATTTATTAATAAAAGTAAATACTGTTTACATTAGGCAATAATGTGCTGTTTTTGTGGGTTAATAATTATTGATTCAATTCTAAGAAAGACTTGCTTGAGAATTTTTTTATTTGATGTTTCATAGTAAAATAATTTGGGCTTAATATTTTCTTCATGTTGTCTTTTGAATTTTGTGGCAATAAAAAAATAACCATGCAACACAAATTAATTTCTCCGTTAGCTACTATTTTTATTGCTGCTATAATCTTTGTAGCAATGATTGCCGCAAAATTATTGAATAAAGAAGTAAGCTAATTTACCAAGTTAAGTTTTTTTTTCAAAGTTTTAAAATCTCTAATTGTCTCCATTAGCATTGAATTTATGGGGGCAGTTTTTTCTTCTAAAATATTATACTTTGGAATAGTTAGTAAGTGTAAGTTGTTTAATTCCCATTTTTAACTTCACAAAAACATGAAACTTTCTTCGGCAACATTTGCTTGATTGTAAGGGTATGTATCAAAAAGAAATTGCAAAGTATCTTGAATGTTGTTTGCTTTCACATTTGTTTTGATGGCATTTTGCAAATACCAACTTTCAACTTGCTGCGAAAAATTATCGTCAATACCATCTAAAACAGCAACACCCATTTTTTTCATTGCAGCGCCATTGCATTGTTGTTCGTAATGATCTTTTATTGGAATACTCATCAATCGTTTTCCTAAAAACAAAGCTTCTGAAGGGGTCTCAAATCCGCCACCAGTGATTAATCCATGACAAGTGAGCAAACTTTTATTAAACATATTTTGATTCACAGGATAATAAGTAATGTTGTTTTCAGAATAAGGTTGAATCACTTCGGGCAAGAACCAATGAAACTGTATATCTTTTAATTTTTTAAAAGTTTCGTACAAACAATGATGTTGAAATGCAGGTAAATAAACCGTTACATGATTTAAGTTCAACACATCTTGATTCATCAATTCCTGTTTGACTACAGGAGGAAAAATAAAATCATCATAGGATTGGAAATGCAATCCGATATTTTGAGTTGCCTTTGCATAATGTTTCAAAACAATTTCACCAATTCTACTTTTCTTTTCTGGTCGTGGTGTATTATCACTCTGAAAACTTGCTTGATGACCTAATTGCACCGAATTAATTTTCTGCATTTTGCAAGCCATCGAAGTTATGAAATCAAAATCATTTATCACTACATCATATTGTTTCAAAGGCAGAGCTGCTGCATCTTTATAGAGTGTTGTTGGTTTTGTGCTTTTGAAAATATCCCAATAATCTAATCCACCACATTTGCTGTAATGAAGACTCCAGCCTTTGCTACGATATTTTACAGGAAATGGGTAATCTAAAGTTGAATTACTTCCACTTACAAAAAAATCAACTTCACCAAATTTTTTTAAGTAGGGATACAATTGAGTTGCTCTGCTCAAATGGCCATTACCAGTGGCTTGTACAGCATAAAATATTTTCATGGTAATTAGGATGCTAAAATTTTAGTTAAAAAATCCATTTCATTTTCTTCTTCTGCATCAATTGAATTATTCTCAATCTGATTGTCTTCATGATGGTATACTTTCCATTCGCCTTCGTTAAACTCTAATGCAGTAAGGTTTTCAACCCAATCGCCACTGTTCAAATATTGAACACTTCCTTTTTCGGTATTGATAATTCTGTTTTGGGGTTTGTGAATATGTCCGCAAATCACATAATCATATTTTTTTTCAATTGCTAATTCCGAGGCTATGGTTTCAAAATTATTAATCCACGATACTGCTCTTTTCACACTGTCTTTCACTTTTTTCGAGAATGAAACTTTTTCCCTTCCCAATTTTTCCATTATCCAATTAATCATTCTGTTTAAAATAATCAACCAGTCGTAACCCTTGCCACCAAGCTTCGCCAGTAATTTCGCAGAACCTTTGGTGGTGTTATCAAAAACGTCGCCATGGAAAATCCAAGCTTTTTTGTTTTCAATTTCTAGCAAATATTTATCTACAATTTGTAGATTACCCATTTGCAAATCAGTGTATTTGCGCAGCAAATCATCGTGGTTTCCTGTGATATAAATCACTTTCGTACCTTTGCTTGCCATTTTCATAATGCGTCTTAAAACATCCATGTGAGTAGCAGGAAAATAACTTTTACGAAAATTCCAAATGTCAATAATATCGCCATTAAGGATTAAAGTGTGTGGGCGAATTGATTTTAGATAACGCAGCAACTCTTTGGCATGGCTGCCATAAGTGCCCAAGTGAACATCACTGATTACAACTACTTCGAGTTCTCTTTTGAAATTCATTTTAGTTTTTGCAAAGGTCGTAGTGCATTGTTACTGAATTGTAATCGAATGATTAAGTATAAATAAAATTAATTGTTACCGAAACTTAACCAAAACATAACGCAAATCATTTTTCATAAAATATTTTGAGCATTACTTTTAAATTCTAATTTTTTATGAAAAAAAAGTTTATTGTTCGCGATATAAGTTGGCTGTCTTTTAACGGTAGAGTTTTGCAAGAAGCCGCAGACAAAAGCGTTCCGCTCAAAGAACGCATTCGTTTTTTAGGAATTTTCTCCAACAATTTAGATGAATTTTTTCGGGTAAGAGTTGCTACACTTTCACGAATGTTAGAGTTTGGAAAAAAAGCAGATTTGCGTATGCATTTGGAAAAAAATCCAAAACGCATCATGGAAGAAATTCATCAAACAGTGTTGCTGCAACAAAATGAATTCAATAGAATTTGGCAATCCATCATTGTAGAAATGAAGCGCAACAATGTGTTTATCAAAACTGAAAAACAATTAAATGCAGCTCAACAAAAATTTGTAAAAGAATATTTTGATACCGAAGTGCGCAGCAACATTATTCCGTTGATGGTAGAGAGCATTCCCGTGTTCCCAAATCTTCGTGATAAATCAATTTATTTGGCGGTGCAAATGTCATCGAGTACCAATGCGTATCAGCATAAATTTGCGGTGATTGAAATTCCAACAAGAGTGATGAATCGCTTTGTGGTAATTCCTTCTGCGCCCAATCAAACACAAATTATTTTGTTAGAAGATGTGATTCGATTTAACTTGAAATACATTTTTGCTCACATGGATTTCGACCAATTTGATGCTTGGATTTTTAAAATAACTAAAGATGCGGAAATTGATTTGGATAATGATGTAAATACCAACTTGATTCAAAAAATCGAAGATGGATTGAAGAAAAGAAAAAAAGCAAAAACAGTGCGATTGGTGTATGATAAAGAAATGGATGCACGATTGCTGAATTATTTGTTTACCCGACAAGCTGTGATTTCAAAAGACAATGTTATACCAGGTGGTAGAATTCACAACTTCCGCGATTTTATGGATTTTCCAAATGTTTTTCCGCAACAAAAATCGCAGCGCAAAATCATTACCCATGAGGCTTTCAAAGATACACCCAGGGTTACTGATGTGATTTTGCAAAAAGATGTGTTGCTTAGTTTTCCTTATCATTCATTCGATACATTAATAGATTTACTTCGTGAAGCCGCAATGGATGCAGATGTGCAGAGTATTCAAATTACGGCGTATCGTTTAGCATCAAATTCAAAAGTGATGAATGCCTTGATTAATGCCGCTCGAAATGGCAAGCAGGTAACTGTGATGCTGGAGCTACGAGCCAGATTTGATGAGGAGGCAAACCTATACTGGAAGAGTGTTTTAGAAGAAGAAGGTGTAAAAGTTTTATTAGGAATTCCTGAAATGAAAGTACATGCAAAAGTGTGTGTTATTAAAAAGAAAGTTGGAACTCGAAGTAAAAAATATGGCTTTGTGAGCACTGGAAATTTGAATGAAAAAACAGCAAAAATTTATTTAGATTTTTGTTTGCTTACCTCCAATTCCGCTATAATGGCTGATGTGGAGCGAATTTTTAAATACTTAGGAAATCACACATTGTATGCAAAAGTGATTAATGAATGCACTCAATTAATTACTTGTCCAACTAATTTACGAACAAAAATTACTGAATTAATTGAGTTTGAAATCAAACAGGCAAAGAAAGGAAAGCATGCTGAAATGATTTTGAAAATGAATTCTTTGTCGGATGAAATTTTGATAGAACAATTGTATGCCGCTGCAAAACAGGGCGTAAAAATCAAATTAATTGTTCGTGGGATTTTTTGTATGATGACTGATTTACCAAAATTAAAGCATCATTTACAAGCCATTAGTATTGTTGATGAATACCTAGAACATGCCCGTGTGTTTGAGTTTTATCATGGTGGCGATGAAAAAATATTTATTTCATCGGCCGATTGGATGGTGCGAAATTTAGACCATCGTGTTGAAGCTACTTGCCCAATTAATAATGTTTCTTTGAAAAAAGAATTAAAGGAAATATTAAGATTGCAATGGCAAGATAATGTGAAAGCTCGTATATTGGATAATCATTTGAGTAATGATTATAAGCTAAATGACGGACAGAAAAAAAATCGTTCGCAAGTTGAAATCATGAAATATCTTGCAACAATAAATTAGAACTAAATTTTGAAAATCGCCGCCATTGATATTGGGAGTAATGCAGCAAGATTGCTGATTTGTGAGGTGCTCGATAATGACAAAGCCAATCCGCAATTCATTAAATTGAATTTGGTGAGAGTGCCGCTGCGATTAGGTTTCGATGTATTTGAATACGGATTTATTTCGGCTAAAAAAGAAGAAGACATTGTAAACACTTTACGCAGTTATAAATATTTGATGCAAGTACATGAGGTAGAAAACTATGTCGCATGCGCTACTTCGGCAATGAGAGATGCTAGCAATTCAGAGGAAATTATTGGCAGAGTGAAAGCATTAACAGGCATCAATATTAAAGTAATAAGTGGCAAAGAAGAAGCAGATACAATTTTTCAAAACCACATTGAAACTTTTTTAGATAAAGAACATTCTTATTTATACATTGATGTTGGCGGTGGAAGCACCGAATTGACGATGTTTAACGATGGTAAAATGATGTTTGAAGAATCATTTAACATTGGCACTATCAGAATGTTGAAGAACAAAGTGAGCGATAAAGAATGGCAACGATTTAAAGAATTCGTGAAATCAGAAACAAAAAATTTCAAGAATTTACAAGGCATTGGTTCGGGTGGTAACATCAATAAAATATTTGGCTTAAGCAAACGAAAAGATGGGAAGCCTTTACCATCAAGTGTTTTGAAAGATTATTTTGATGAGCTAGGAAAAATGAATGTGGAAGAACGAATGATAAAATATAATCTTCGTGAAGACAGAGCAGATGTAATTATGCCTGCTTTGCAAATTTATAACAGCGTAATGCGTTGGGCAAACATTGATGAAATCTACGTTCCAAAGTTTGGCTTGGCGGATGGATTGGTAAGAAGTCTGTATCGCCAGTTAGTTCAAATTTAAATTATAAATTAACTTTCGTAGGAATTTTTATTGTAAATATTGTTCCTATTTTTGATTTTGTTTTAACACTAATTTCTCCATCAATATTTTGAATGATGGCTTTAGCAATTGCAAGTCCCAAGCCAGTCCCGCTTGATTTGGTAGTGAAGTTGGGTTCAAAAATTCGTTCAATTTTATCCTCATCAATTCCGCATCCATTATCACTGATTGTGATGTTAATTTTGTTTTCAATTATTTTTTCTTCCATAACAATTTTGCCCTCAACGTATTCCGGAATTGCTTGAATTGCATTTAAAATCAAATTATTAAACACACTTAAGAATTGATTTTTATCAGCAAACACCAATACTTTATTATCGTATTTTATCAACTCAATCTTGATAGAAGGATTTTGTTCTGCATACAATGATGTAACATTTTCCAATAAATCTATCAAGTTAAATAGTTCGGCATGAGCAGATGAAATTTTTGCAAACTGCGAAAATTGGGTTGCGATTTGAGCTAAATTATCAATCTGCTCAACTAAAGTTTTTGAAACTTTTAATGACAATTCATTCACATCATCACGTTTATCTTTTATTGCACGTTCAAGCATCTGAATGCTTAATTTCATTGGTGTTAAAGGATTTTTGATTTCATGAGCCACCTGTTTTGCCATTTCTCTCCAGGCTGACTCACGTTCGTTTTGAGCCAGTTTCTCTGCACTATTTTCCAATTGCAAAATCATCTTGTTGTATTCATTTACTAGAGAACCAATTTCATCATTCCTGTTCCATTCAATCAATTCATTTTTCTTTCCAAGTTTAAGCGCACTCATTTTTTTGCTGATTATTTCAAATGAGTGTGTTAGATTATTGGAGATTAAATAAGACAATAAAACTGCAAATAAAATCAGCAAAACATAAACAATCATGAGTGAAATAATCAAGTTGTTAAAATTGTCTGTCAACTCTTTTTCTCTGAAAAAATAAGGCACATTCAAAATGTATTGCACTCTATTTTGTTCGTTAATTATTGGAATATAGGCTGAAAGAAAACTTAAATTCCCGATTCTTTCATTTTTTAAAATCAATGAGTTGCTTTGTGCTGAAATTGCTTTTAATACATCAAATCTTATCTTTGGTGCTAAAATATTATTGTCGAAAATTAGATTTTGTGAGGACGAAATTAAATTTCCTTTCAAGTCAAATAAATTTATATCAACATCGTGAACAACTGATAAATGCTGAATAATATCTTCTATCGAATTTTCATTGTGTTTATGAAATGTTTTTTTGGAGGATAAACTTTCGATACTTAACATCAAGTCCTTTTGTACGTTTTCAATTTTGTTAGATAAATTAAAATGAAGAAGATTGTTTAATTCTTTTTTAGAATAAAAAACAAACAAAAATGCAGTGATGAACAAAGTGAAAAATATCAAAGCAGTAACAATGCTTAGTAATTTATTTCTGAATGACATTCGATTGAAGAAAACGAAATCTGCTGAATGATATAAAGCTAATCTTAAAATCAAAATGCCAGAAATCACAATGATTAACAAACAGAAAAAAGAAAGGAATTGGTAAGTGTTATGGTCCAGAGTGCTTATCCATACAATATTCCCAGATGAAGTGGTGGTAATAAAATGATGGTAATCGTTTTCTGTATAGGTTAAACTTTTATTGCTTTCTAATTTGCAATTGAAAGGAAATGGATAACTGCCTGATTGTTTTTTTAAAATGTTCTTATTATAAACAGCATAATTAATTTGTTCTTCCGTTGCATCATTACTCGACTTTAAATTTAAAACTAATGATGGATAAACTGTTTCTTTTTTATAAGCCCGAGTGCTGAACTGAACAATTATTTTTCCAACAATTTCATTTTTGCTCTTGAATAAAATCCTTCCAAAATATTTTGTTTCATTCGCTGAATTGGTAAAATAAAATAAGCCATTAGTAACACTATCAGCCTTTTGCGAAAGTGTATCTTTTAATTTTTTATCGCCACAATAAAACGAATTTTTGCTTTTGAATACAGCAATTTTTATATCGTATTTGCTAAAATATCCGATGAAATATTTTTGCTTTAAATGGTTTAAAAGTTCTTGTTTGTAAAAAGTTTGATTACTAAAATAACTAGTTACAAACTGGTCTTGTTCTAACTTTCTATAAACATCATCAAAGAAAAATTCAGTGGCTTCATCGCGTTCTTTACCTAAATAATTGGCTAAAGAAATTTGATTGTTTAGTTCTTTTTTTTGAATGCTTTGATTTAATACAAATGCACCAAAAAACGCCAAAGTAGCTATGATAGCTGTGTTTGAGAATAGAAAATTGTTTTTGAATACTTTTTGCAAAAAATAATAAGCCACTATAAATCCAGCACTCAATAAAATTAATTGACTATTAGTAAGAATAAAATTTAGTTCTAAAAAATAATCAAAACTAAGTGCAAGAAATGTTGAGCAAATGGCTACAACACTTAATCCAATCCATAAATTATTTTTGTTTTCAAGAAATTTATTACTTCTGAACAGCAATAAAAATAAATTCACAAATTGTAAACACAGAGCCAGAAGTGCTACAACAGAATTCAGATTAAAATCTTCGTAATTAAACACTGAAAAACTGATAGAAGAATCATTCACCAAACTAACACAAGTGTAATAAGTGAAAATAAATTGAAAGCTGTATAGTGCTGAAAGCTTTATCAAATCAAGCTTTTCAGTGGTTTGCAAATATTTGGTTAGCAGAGTGCAAATGGCAAACCAAAGCAAAATCACGAAAAACAAATTGCCAAATGAACTTATATATTTTGAAGCATAAATCTCTGGGTTAAAAAATCCAAGTTGATGCAAGCTAAATGGATATTGGAATAAATTGCAGCAATAAAAAATCACAATCAGTAAACTAATTGTAACCGCTGCAAAAAATAATTTTGTTTTTTTATGAACAATATTTTTGAAAAATTGAAAAGTCAGGAAAACCAAAAAAGTAAAAAGAAAAAGGTACACCATTACAAAAAATTCTTCCCAATTATGGTTGTGAATGCTTTTTTCATTTGTGTTTTTTACACGAAATAATAGGTTGCCATCACTACTTTTAATTTCAAAATCACTTTTATTCGGCTGTTCTTCTAATTCAAGTGAACTTAAAAAATCAAAGCCATTCCAACCATTTCGTAAATATTTATTTGGAAAATTGTAATGAAAATAAATCGGATAGGAAACTACAATAGTGATTTGATTAAACACCTTTTTATACACTAAAAAATAGGTATTGTTAAAAAAATGAATAGAATGGTTGGGTGGCAACGAATCAATATGTTGCAACAAAACTGAATTAGGGTTGCTCCAATTGATTAAACTATCGTGGTTGTAAATGCCATAATTGAGCCCAGATTCATTATTTATTTTATAGTTATTTGCATGATTGAATTGTTCGGATAAATGATTGGCAACTACAAATTCTTTCTGCTCAATTGCATTTACTTTATTTTGAAGTGAAGATACTTTTCTAGAAACTGAGGCGTTGAAAAAACTAAATTCCACATACAGACTGCATAGAAAAATGCAAAAGAAAATGATAAGCAGATATGTGTTTTTCTTTGTCATTTTATTTTACTGATGGATACAGTTTGTTATGCAGCATAGCATTGTTATAAGTTTGAATTACTGCTTTTATTTTTATGCTTAATTCATTTGTTTCTTTGCTGTATTTCATAGCCACATTGGTTTTGCAGGCCGTGTCTTTTTTGTATTCAAAGCAATTGGTTACATTTTTACCATTAAAAATTACACCTAATTTATTATTGCAAATTAAGTAATTATCATTCACCCAACTTGCAATTGTTGAATTTGAATCGGCTTGAAATACGCTTCTGCCAAAGCTTGCCGCATTTCCTTCATAACCACACATTTCCAAAACAGTTGGCAAAATGTCCACTTGTTGAGTTGGCAAATCAATTCGCCCCTTTAATTTACCTGGCATATAAAAAACCAATGGTAGCTTGAAAGCCCCGATTGTATTGTTATACATCGGATTGGAATTTTGTGAAGTATGGTCGCCAGTAATAATAAACAATGTGTTTTCAAACCATTTCATTTTACTTGCTTTTGCAAAAAATTGTTGCAAAGCATAATCTGTGTAAGCAACAGTTTGCAAAATTTCTATTTGCCCTTTAGGAAATTTCCCTTCAAAAAAATTTGGAACAATGTATGGGTGATGCGATGATAGAGTGAATAAACCAGTGCAAAATGGCTCTTTCATGTCATTCATTTTATCGGCAACAAATGGAAAAAATTTGTCGTCCCAAATTCCCCAAGTGCCATCAAAATCTCTTTCCGGTTCAGTATATTCATTTCTGCCATAGTATTTTTCGAAGCCACATAATTTGCTGAAGGAATTAAATTTCATGCTGCCATTGTTTCCACCATGAAAAAATGCCGTGCTGTAATTCATTTCTTTCAAATATTCCCCCACACCTTTTATTCTGTTGCTTTGATAAGAAGAATAATAAAAACAAAAATCCATCAATGATGGAATGCCTGCCATCACGGCGCACATACCTTCATGGCTATGTTTGGCGTTGGCAAATGCATTTGTGCAAACTAATGAGTTGGAGCAGATAGAATCTAAAAATGGCGTATAACTTTTTGGATAATGATTGAAATAGCCAACATATTCTTTTGCTAAACTTTCCCAAATGATTATCATCACATTAGGTTTGCGATGCAATATTTTTTCGAGGGTATCATTTTTTGAAATATAAAACTGATTGGTAAAAAGGCTTTTACAAGTATCATCCGAGAAATATCTTTTTGCTTCGATCTGCGGTAAAAATGCAGATTGAAAAAAAGTGAAAGTGGTATTTGTAATAATAGGTGTAAATTCTTCATCAACCATTTCACCAGCGCTGGTGGCTGATATTGGGATGTATTGCCATCCGCCTCGAACCATTAAAATACACAATCCAACACTAACTAAAAATCCAGCAAACCATTTTATCCAATAATTTTTTATGGATGAAAATGAAATTGTTTTTTCATTTTTCGCCAACCATTTTTTGGAAATAAAATTCAATAAATAAATCAGTAAAAACAAAATTAGAAACAAATACCAAAATGAAACTAAATAGGTTTTCCATTGTCCTGCAACTTCATCACCAACTTTTGTAATGGCAATAGTAGAACGTTTTAAATTGTAAGGAAAAAATGCGACATCAATTAATTCTAAAATCAAGGCAGGAATATGAAGTACAATGAATAAAATTTGTTTAAAATTTCGATACCATTTGTTAAAAATAAAATTACTAGGCAGGCTACAAATTAATAGAATAAGGGCGTTTAAATATATGGCTGCCACCATATCAAATCGAATTCCAAATAGGAAAAATTGAATTACATTTCTAAAATTCAAATTTGGAAATGAGGAGTGATTGAATAAAACAAAAATCAAGCGGCACAATGAAAAGATTAATAGACTTACAATAAATCTTTTCCAAAACTGATGAAAATTTTCAAGCATAAAATTCATGTTGCAAAGAAACATTTTACAAGGAAAAAATTCCAATAGTTTATTCAATATTAAAAGTTAATCCTTCTTCTGATATATAACTTTCAGCAAAAACTTCTTTTGCCTGAATGAGCAATTCATCCAATTGTTCGGTTTTATATTTTGCTGAAAAATGACCCAATAATAATTTTTTCACGTTCGCCAATTGGGCTATTGTAGCGGCTTGCGAAGCTGTGCAATGAAATGTATCAGTAGCTCGTTGTGCATCTTCGTTTTTAAAAGTTGATTCGTGATACAAACAATTTACATTTTGAATAATCGGAATAATGGATGCTAAATAGCAGGTATCGCTAACGTAAGCGTAACTTTTTGTTGGTGCTGGAGCACTTGTCAGTAGTTCATTTGCAATGATTTCACCATTAGGCTTTGTAAAATCTTTTCCTTGTTGCAAATCTTTTAATTGGGTAATAGGTACGTTATATTTATCAACTTGTGATTTAATGATTTTTCGTTCGCCAATTTTTTCTTTAAAAATAAATCCACAACAAGCTATTCGATGAGAGAGGGGGAAAGCTTCAACTGTAAGATGTTTAGTTTCAAAAATAGTTTGATGTTCATTAGGCAAAAAATTATATTCAATCGGGAAGGATAAAATTGCACCTGTATGTTTTAATTGTGTTTCTAAAATAATTTGCAATGGTTCATGACAAAATATTTGTAAAGTTTGTGTTCGCTTCAATAAGCTAAAAGTATTGATTAATCCTATTAATCCGAAGAAATGATCTCCGTGTAAATGACTAATGAAAATTTGATTAATCCTGCTTTTTTTTAATTCAAATGTATTCAATTGCATTTGTGTTCCTTCACCACAATCCACCAAAAAATAATCATTGCCATGATGAATAAATTGCGCCGATAAATGTCTGCCATAAGAAGGATTAGCAGAACTGTTGCCCAAAATTGTCACATCAAATTCCATTCAAAAATTTTAATTAGATAAAGAAACAAAAAGAAAATTTAACCAAAACATTTTTTGGATGTATTTTGTTTGAACAAAAAATATTTCAAGATGCTTACATCTCCGGTTCACAACAAAGGCAGCCGACTTTTTTTAATCTTAGGTGGATTTTTTATTGCCAATGCTATTATTGCTGAATTTATGGGCGTAAAATTATTCAGCTTAGAAGGTTCATTGGGATTGCATCCTATGAACCTGATGATATTCGGCAATAACTTTTCGTTCAATTTAACAGTGGGTGTTCTGTTGTGGCCTGTAGTATTTGTAATGACCGATATCATCAATGAATATTTTGGTGAAAAAGGTGTCAAATTTCTTTCTTACATGGCCGTTGTTTTGTTAGCTTACGCTTTTTTAATGTTGTATGTTGGGATAAAATTAACGCCTGCTTCGTTTTGGATAGGGAGCAAAAAATCAGTTGGTGTGCCTGATATGAATGCTGCTTACAATCAAATTTTTGGGCAAGGTTTGGGGATTATTATTGGTTCGCTAACTGCTTTTTTAATTGGTCAAGTGGTAGATGTAGTGATTTTTCATCGCATTAAAAAAGTTACTGGCGAAAAATTGATTTGGCTGCGAAGCACAGGCAGCACAATTGTTTCGCAGTTGGTTGATAGTTTTGTGGTGTTGTTTATTGCTTTCTATTTATATCCACGTTGGGCAAATTATCCACCAGAATCACAATGGAGTTTTGGATTGGTAATGACTATTTGTGTGGGTAATTATATTTACAAATTTGTTGTTGCCGTATTGATGACACCAGTTTTGTATTTGGTTCATAATACTGTTGAAAAATATTTAGGAAGTGCTTTAGCCACTGAAATGAAACAGCAAGCGATTAAAGACGAATAGGAGTTTGAGATAAGTTTATTTTCTCAAACTTAAACCAACATTGGCTCCTACAATAAAACCAATACCATTAAAATATCTATCAGCAACACCGCTTAAACATTGCAGATTGTTCCCTTCAGGAGATGTAAAACTCATGCCGCTGCCCATATATACATCAAGAGCTATTTTTTGAAGCGACACATTTTGTATTCCAACTAATATCCCTAATCCACCGCCATTTAAGAATTGTGATGCATCAGTTGTAGTATAATTATAACTATTATAGTTTGCGTAATTGAAGTTGGCTAATTTGTAATAGCTATAAAAACCTCCATAGAAACCGTTTGGAGCCTTATCAGAAAAATAATAACGTAATTGCATTTCTAACATAGCCATCACAAAATTTCTAATATTACTATTATAATAGCTATTGGATGGAGTCTGATAATTATAGATTGAACTTTTATCGCCAAATCCAAATCGGATATTTGTTTTAATGGATTGCAGATCACTTAATTTACGTTCAACTCCAATTTTAAAATTACCGGTAATAGCAGCAATAGGATAGTAACAAAAAATTAATTTTGGGTAAATCTTTGATTCGGTATTAGTGGTCCTTCGCCTATAGTAATTATTTTCATCATTCTTACTCTGAGCATTTGTATTGTTGCAAAATGACAGTAACAAAACAAAAAATGGTAGGATTGTAATTGTGTTTTTAAGCATAAATTTTATTTTAATGATAATGCTAAGATAAAAAATAACTTTTTAAAAATTATTTTAATTTAGGCTAAGATTTTTTTTAGTATTTAATTAGTTGACGGTTTAAACTTTTATCAAAAATGAATAGTCAAAAAGACATTAGTATTTTTACACCAAACAAAACAAATTAATCATGAAAAAATTTTTAGCATCCGTAGTATTTATTATTTCAACACATTCGGTTATTTTGGCTCAGAATCAACCGCCACAAGTTCCGACAACATCTGGTCAAGAAAAGCCACAACCCAAAAAAGAAATGTTGCCGCCAGACCAACATGCAAAGAAAAAAGCTGAGCATATGGCAAAAGATTTGAAGTTGTCAGCCGAACAACAAAGTAAAGTCAATGCGGCCTTATTTAATTTTTACTCAAAAAAAGAAATATTACAAAGTAAAAAAAGCACTATAAAAAAGGAAGATTTTAGAAAAGAGGCCAAAGATTTAGAAATGGAAAGGGACAATGCATTGAAAAATATTTTAACTGCAGAACAATATCAAGAGTACTTGAAAAAAGAAGCTGAAAGAAAAAATAAATTACCAAATGGCGGTGGTCCAAACGATCAGCATCACGATTAATTTATTTTAAAAACAGAATAAAAAAAGCCCAAATCTGAATTGATTTGGGCTTTTTAATTTTGAAAAAAATAGAATGTTATTTAAAAAAATGGCGATAAATATCATTGCCATTTGCATATATCATTAAGCTTAATAATAAAGCCATACCCACATATTGTGAATACTCAAGCACTTTGACACTTGGTTTGCGACGGAAAATTATTTCGTATAAACAAAATACTACGTGTCCGCCATCTAAAGCTGGTATTGGAAGCATATTCATAAATGCTAATACCAAAGATAAAATTCCGGTCAACGTCCAGAATTTATACCAATCGCCCCAAATATTAGGCATCATTTTAGTCATGCTACCAAATCCACCAACATTATCACTTGCACTTACTTCACTTTTGCCAAAAAAAGATTTGAAAATTTGATTTAACCCTTTGATATAATTACCTAGAATATTAAATGAACGATTAATCCCTGCTGGAATTGCAGAAACCAACGAGTATTTTTGCATATTATATTTCAAATCAGAAGTATCTGCTAAAACTACCCCTAATGTTCCTGATTTAGAAACAGAAATATCTTTATTAATTATCTCTCCGTTTCTTTCGATTTGAATATGTATTGTTTGCTCTTTATGTTTTTTTAAAAAGGGTACAATTTGGTCATAATAACATATATCGCTATCGTTCATTTTAACCACTTTATCCATTGGTTTTAATCCAGCCTTAGCTGCGCCACTTCCAGCAGCAATGTCAGTAATAATAAATTTTCGACGAGCCTCAATAAAACCTTCATTTTTACTTGTAGTCAGTTTGCCAATCATTCCTTTTGGTATGGCAATCTCTGTCTTTTGGGAATCACGAATGATTTGAATGGTGCTAGCATTGTTTAATACAATTTCACTTTCAATCGCATTAAAGTTTTCTACTGTTTTATTGTCAATACTTAATATTTTATCTCCAGATTTCAGCCCCATTTGTTGCCCAAGTGAATCAGCATAAATGCCATATTTTAAATTGGCTGTTGGTATGTACATATCGCCCCATTTCCACATTATAAAACTAAAAATAACAAAACCTAAAATTAAATTAACTACCACACCACCAATCATTACAATTAATCTTTGCCAAGCTGGTTTACTTCTGAACTCCCATGGCTGCTCGGGTTGAGCCATGGTGTCTTTATCCATGCTTTCGTCAATCATACCATTTATCTGAACATAACCTCCCATTGGAAACCAACCTAAACCCCATTCAGTATCCCCAATTTTCTTTTTGAATAAAGAAAATTTTAAAATATTAGGTAATGGGAAAAGAAAATCAAAGAACAAATAAAATTTATCCACTCTTATTTTAAACCAACGTGCTGCTAAAAAATGCCCCATCTCGTGCAGGAATACCAACAAAGACAAAGCCATTATGAGATGAATAATCTGAATAAGGATTTCCATATGAAAACGTGGATTTAAAAATTAGATAACCAATTATAAACTACTTTGCTTGTAACTAATTATCGTTAAAAGCCTGCAAAGGTAGGTAAAGAAACTGCATTTCGATTTCGGAAATAATAATTATTGGTTAAAAGCATCCACAACTTTTTTCACACTGCCCATTTCGAGCAATACTTTTTTTGCTTCATTATAATTAAGTCTAGTTTTTTCCATTACCATTTTTACTCCTCTATCCACTAATTTTTCGTTGCTCAATTGCATGTTCACCATTTTATTGTCTTCAACTCTGCCCAATTTTATCATTACACAAGTAGAAACCATATTTAAAACTAATTTTTGTGCTGTACCACTTTTCATTCTTGTACTTCCAGTAATAAATTCAGGCCCAACAACTACTTCAATAGGGAAATCTGCCTCAGCTGACACCAATGAATTTTCATTGCAACAAATGCAACCAGTAGAAATATTATTTATTCTGCAAAGTTTCAATGCGCCTGCTACATAAGGCGTAGAACCACTTGCAGCAATACCTATTACAAAATCTTTTTCAGAAATTTGATGTGTCTGCAAATCTCTCCAACCTTGTTCCGTATCATCTTCTGCAAATTCAACTGCTTTTCTAATTGCTTTGTCACCTCCTGCAATTAAACCAATAACCAACCTATGATCAACTCCAAATGTAGGCGGACATTCACTTGCATCAACTATTCCTAATCTGCCGCTTGTGCCTGCACCTATGTAAAATAATCTTCCACCAGATAACAATTTATCAACCACTGCATCAACTAATTTTTCAATTGATGGCAAAACTTTGTTGATGATCTGCGGAACTTTAACATCTTCTTCATTAATGAGTTGTAATAATTCAAATGTAGTTTTTTTTTCGAGATGACGATGTAAAGAAGTTTGTTCAGTTACTTTATTATTCATTTCATGTGTTTTTTTCAGATTATCCTTTTAATAAATGCTAATTGATGAGAATATTTCTTTTGGTCTTCATTCCAAATACCAGATTCATCTAATTTTTCAATTTTTACCTGAATACTGCAATGAATAATCATTCTATTATCTAAGCATATTCCCACATGAGTTACACGACCCGAATTGTTTTTAAAAAATGCCACATCACCTTTTTCTGCTTTATTAAATTCAATAATTTTGCCTAATTCAGCTTGTTGATTGGCATCTCTGGGGATGTTAATCCCATTTATTTTAAAAATAGTTTGTGTAAAACCACTGCAATCAGCACCAAATAATGATTTACCACCCCACAGATACGGAGTATTTAAAAATTGAAATGCATCTGAGACTAAATTTGTTTTATTGAAAATTGTTTTACTATCATTGATTGAAAGTGTATTACCAGAAAATAAGCATAAATGGTTGTTGAATAAGGCATTGTTTTCAGAGTCTAAATAAATCTCAGAACCTGGTAAAAGACTTACTATTACTGCATTTTGGCTGTTGATTAAAGAAGATAATTTACTTGCTATATGTTTTTTGAATTTTTTATCAATGCTTTGTTCTTCAAAAGGAATCATGGAATTTTTTTCAACCCAACCTTCGTAATTATCATTTAAACATTTCACTTTAATCCAATTATCTTGCAAAGTAATTTGTTTTACTTCTTCCCCAAAAAGTAATTGTGAAACCATTTCAGCTTTGTGTTCAGGCTCGGCACGAAGCGGAGCAGTAGCCACAGCACAACAAAAAATCATGTAATTATTTTTTTGTATTTAAAATTGAACTACTAATTTGCGCTAAGTTAGTAACGTTTTAATGATTTTAGTTGTCTATAGTAAGAAAGTGTTACTTTTGAAGAGTGTTTTATAATCTTATAATCCATGAAAATTAAATTTTTATTCTTTATTGTATTGAGTTGTGCATCGTTTTTTGCTTTTGCGCAAGATCCTCATTTTACTCAATTTTCTGATGCACCAATGTTGGTGAATCCAGCCAACACTGGGTTTTACAAAGGAATGTATCGGTTTACAGGCAATTTTCGTAATCAATGGGATTATCGTTTTGTAAACAACAATAGTATTGCCGCTCCAAATACAGGCTACACAACATTTGCTGCAGGCTATGATATGAGTATTAAGCCTTCTAAAAATACTACTGATATGATTGGTTTAGGTATTCAGTTGTTGAGTGATAGGGCAGGGGAAGTAGCGCTTAATTCTACTTTTGGTCAAATCAATTTAGCTTATTGGAAAAAATTAGATGCTGTAAAAAACCGATGGATTTCAGCTGGCTTTACGATTGGATTTGAACAACGCAAAATAGATTACACTAATTTGCAATTACCCGACCAATATAATCCAACCGATCCTTTTCATCCTTATGATGTCACAAATTTACCTGTAAACAATAATTACATTTATACAGATATGGGAATGGGAGTTAAATATTTTGCCACCTCTACTAAGAAAAGAATGGTAAATATCGGATTTGCAATAGCTCATATTAACCAACCTAAAAACTCATTTTTCTTTGGTTTACCAAGTGATCAGTTATATCGAAAATTCACTATTCATGCCGGAATGAGAATGCCCATAGCTTATAAAATCGAATTGGCCCCAACGTTATTAATTATGCGCCAAGGAGCTTGGATGGAATTTGATGAAGGAGCATATATTCGTTTCCTTTTGACGGAAGTAAAATCAAAAGAGTTAATGGCTTATAATATCGGCGTATGGTTTAGGCAAGCAAATGGTTCAAATGCTTTTATTCAAGATGCCATCAATTTATCTAATAAGTTAGAATTCAATCAATATTCAATCGGTATCAGCTATGATTTGAATGTATCTAAGTTAACCTCTACTACTAAACTTAAAGGTGGTGTTGAATTGTCTGTATCCTATCAAGGTGGATTGGACGCTTCATTGGGTAACAAACGTAAGCCTGTTTGTCCAGTATTCTAATAAATTCAATTTTTATAGTTAGTTATTTATTTATATAAAACTTTAATAAAAAAAAGAAAGTCACCGACTTTCTTTTTTTTATGCTTCATAATAAATTGAACAACCAATCTGTTAAAAAAAATACTAATTTAAAATCTTCATTAATTTAGTTTCAATTTGCAATGCACTATCAGTAGAAAGTTTGATTTTTTCAATTTGTTGTTGTGTTGCAAATTCATAAATTCCAATTTGATATGTGCTATCTATTTGAATAATACGAGCATCATAGCCTTCTTTCCAGAAATGCAACTTTTTATTATTGGCTTCCATTGCATTTAAATTTGTATCAGTGATTAAATAATAAGGCTCTTCAGGATTACTCAAATAGTAAGTATAAGGATGTTTAACTAAATCAGGTTTAGTTTTTTTGTCATCAATTGAATTGCCTTTTTGTAAAGAAATTTTAGGATTTCTGAAAAATGAATCTAAAGAAATTAAACCTGCCAAATTAAAATTGCTTTGTTGCTGAACTAACATCCAGCTGCCTAAAACAATTGCACCTAAAGCCATTGCAGCAATAGCCGATCTGTAAAGTTTTTTGAATGGCTTTGATTTTTTTTCTTCTTTAATGAAATCGTTTAAATAACCCTGAGGGTGTAACCCTTTATCTTCATTTCTAACATAATCTGATATTAAATTTTCTTTGATTTCATTTCGAGTAATTGGTTCAATACTCAAATTAGGTAAACCAAAATTATTTATACTATTTAAAAAATTGCCACTTGATATAAACTGAATTTTTTTATTCAAATCCATCCACAAACTACCAACATTTTCAAATTTCAAAACTTCGCCCATCATCATTTTTGTTTGCCAAATGCTGCATTGCTGAATTACTAAGGTGTGTGCATGTTCATAGCTACAATTCATTTTTCTTGCCACTAAATGAATTAATAAACCATCATTATGTTGCAAACTGCTATTAAATGAAATAGTTTTATGTGGAGGAAAAATTTGTTTATCGATTATATGAACAGTAGCTGCCTGATGATGACCAATAAATGCACCTATGTCAGGCATTATGACACAATCATGTAATTGTAAAAGCTCAGCAATGAATAGTGTATTAAGCAAATAGATTAATTTTGGCGATTAGAATTTTCGGCTAATAAAATGATTATTTTACAATTGTTCCGATTTTTTCACCTTGAACAACTTTAAGTAAATTGCCTTTTGTATTCATGTCAAAAACAATTATCGGTTTTTTATTTTCCTTGCAAAGTGTAAAAGCTGTCATATCCATTACATTTAAGTTTTTAGAAATTACTTCATCAAAACTTAGTGTATCAAACTTGGTTGCAGTAGCATCTTTTTCTGGATCAGCAGTGTAAATTCCATCTACCCTTGTTCCTTTTAAAACGACATTTGCATTGATTTCTACAGCCCTTAAAGCGGCAGCGGTATCTGTTGTGAAATAAGGATTACCGGTGCCAGCACCAAAAATTACTACACGACCTTTTTCTAAATGTCGAACTGCTCTGCGACGAATGAATGGTTCACAAATTTGTTCCATTTTGATAGCAGAAAGTAAACGAGTATAAACACCTTCTTTTTCTAATCCGCTTTGAACGGCCATACCATTAATTACAGTGGCTAACATACCCATATAATCACCTTGAACCCTCTCGATACCAGTTTCTGCAGCATTTAAACCACGATAAATATTACCTCCACCAATCACTATTGCAATTTCAACTCCTGCTTCAACTAAAGGTTTGATGTCTTTGCAATATTGCGAAATAATAAGATTATCAATTCCGAATTCCTTGTCGCCCATTAATGCTTCGCCACTTAGTTTCAGCAATATTCGTTTGTAAATCATATGTAAAAAATTGAGAGCCGCAAACCTACATAAAAAAATGTAATTTATTATTTGTTATAACCAAACAGAGTTTGACTTCAGTCTTTAAAAATAAAAATATCATTTTAGTCCCCCAATAAAATCGCATAACTTTGCTTTTTTCAAACCCCTTCTTAAATTTTATGAGCCAGAAAAAAAATCAACCAACTATTGCTAATTCCCAAATATCTTTTGTCAGGTTTTTATGGCAAATGGAAAATAGAATTTATTTGTTGGGTGGCGTTGTGATTGGGATTTTATATTATTTAATCTGTAAAAATCTTTTTCCTTTTCCTAATCTTTGGCCCGATTCATTTACTTATGTTCAAGTAGCTCGTGACCACCAGCAGGTCAGTTATCGCCCAGTTGAATACAGCAGTTTTATTGAGTTTTTTAAAGATTTTTCAAAATCAGATTGGGCTTTAGCTATGGCTCAATTTGCTTTAAATATTTTAGCCAATTTGTTTTTATTTTTTTCATTTGTTTATTTTTTCGAAATAAAAAAATATTTGAAATTTCTGGCTTATGCTTTATTGTTGCTCAATCCATTGTATGTATTGTATAGCAATTCGATATTAAGCGATTCTTTTTTTAATGCTGCAACGGTGATATGGTTCACCCTTTTTTTATGGATAATTTACAGACCCAATTTTATGCTTATTTTGTTACAATGGGTATTTTTATTATTTGCTTTTAAACTACGCTATCAAGGGGTTATTTTGCCAGTTGTATTAGGTTTTGCACTTTTTTTTATAAAATGGGAATGGTGGAAAAAAGCACTTACCATTTTATTGAGCATTGCTTCTATTTATTATATTGTTGATAAAACTACTGATACGAATGATGAAGTGGCAGGCACAAAAACTTTTTCAGCTTTTAGCGGCTGGCAAATGGCAAACAATGCTGTTCATATTTTGCAACATCAAAAAATTGATAATGATGTAATTGACGACGACGAAAGTGTGCAGGTTTTAAAGTTTATTCAAAACTATTATGATACAGCAAAAAATCCATTAAAAACTGATAATGTATCTCCAACTTTTTTATGGAATAAAAACAGCCCATTGAAAAAATATTTGATGTTTTATATTACAGCTAATCAACGTGAAAATTATTTTAAAACCTGGCAAGAATTAGGCCCCATTTATAATCAATTTGGAAAGTCAGTTATTATTCATAATCCAGTCGCATACATAAAATATTTTGTTGCAAATAATGCTAAGCAGTATTTTATACCAACAACCGAAGCTATTGAAACATACTGCCAAAACATGGATACAATAAGCCCAGTCGTAAAAAACTATTATGAATTTCCATCAAACAAAATTAATAAATCTCATAATTCCATTTATACTAGCTTTATTCATTCTCAGGCTTTCTTTTTTACTTTAATCAACGTTTTGATTTTATTGGTATCTGTATTGTTTTTGATTTTTAAAAGATACAATACCCAATCAAAATTATTCAATCGGATTCTGTTACTTTTTTGGGGATTATTTAGCACTAATTTTATTTTTATAGTTCTGCTTGCCCCAACAGTATTTCGTTATCACATTTTTATTTTAACATTAGCTATTCCATTTTTAATTTACTTAGCACAAGTTTTATTTACAAAAGAAAAAAATACAAAATCATGATTGTAGTAACAGGTGCAGCAGGATTTATTGGCAGTTGTTTGGTTAAAACTCTTAATGATAAAGGCTTTCAGCATTTAGTATTGGTAGATGATTTTTCAAATGAAGAGAAGAATAAAAATTTAGCTGACAAAAATTTTGAAAGAAAAATTCATCGCAACGATTTTATAAACTGGTTGCAAACAACGCAAGAAGAAATAAATTTCGTGTTGCACATTGGCGCAAAAACCGATACCACTTTGTTTGATGTAAAAGTGTTTGATGAATTAAATTTGAATTACACCAAAGCCATTTGGAAAATTTGCAGCGAAAAAAATATCCCAATGATTTACGCATCATCGGCTGCAACCTACGGCAATGGTGAGTTTGGCTATGATGATGACGAATCAAAAATCAATCAATTGCAACCCTTGAATCCTTATGGGCAATCGAAACAAGATTTTGATGTGTGGGCGTTACAACAAAAATTAACTCCACCTTTTTGGGCTGGCTTAAAATTTTTCAATGTTTATGGGCCAAATGAATTTCACAAAGGGCGCATGGCAAGTGTAATTTTTCATTCGTTTTATCAAATCAAAAAAGAAGGTTTTGTGAAATTATTCAAATCGCACAAGCCCGAATACAAGGATGGAGAGCAGCTTCGCGACTTTATTTATGTGAAAGATGTGTGCAGCGTAATTTTATTTTTGATGAATAAAACGGCGAAGAATGGCATCTATAATTTAGGCACTGGCAAAGCCCGAACTTTTAATGATTTAGAAAATGCTTTGTTTGCGGCGTTGAATTTGAAAAGCAAAATTGAATATGTTGATACGCCGATTGATATTCGTGATAAGTATCAATATTTCACCGAAGCCAATATGCAAAAGTTGATGGCACAAGGCTACCAACAAGCATTTGCAAGCATTGAAGCAGGTGTAAAAGATTATGTGCAACATTATTTAAACGATCAAAAATATCTTTAACTAGCATTTATTATTTTGAAACAAGAAGGCGGACAAAGAATATTAGGTACTTACAAATTAGTTTCAACGCCGCAAAAGCCTGTGGTGAGTGTGATTACGGTGGTCTATAATTCGGAAAAATTATTAGAGCGAACGATTGAAAATATTTTGTCGCAAACTTATCATAATATTGAATTGATAATTATAGATGGCGGCAGTAAAGACGGTACTTTGGACATCATCCGAAAATACAACGATAAGATTTCGTATTGGGTGAGCGAAAAAGATAACGGCTTGTATCATGCGATGGATAAGGGTTTGCAGTTAGCAAGCGGCGATTATGTGTGGTACATTAACAGTGGTGATTTGATTTTTGATAACACCACCACCGAAAAAATATTTTCCGAAAACCCCACCGATGCTGATATTTATTATGGCGACACCTTGTATGTAAATGGAAATTATGAACCAATTGGTTTGCGAAATGAGATCACCAATAAAAAATTACCAGCGCAATTATCGGTTGATTCATTTCAATTTGGCATGGTGATTTGCCATCAGGCATTTATCATGAAACGCAGTTTGGCGGCACGTTACGACTTGCAATACAAATATGTTTCGGATTATGATTGGGAAATTGCCTGCACAAAAAATGCTAAAACAGCTATCCATACAAATCAGGTTTTAGCAAAATTTTTAACCGAAGGTTTTTCTACCAAACATCGCAAAGCAAGTGTGAAAGAAAAGCGTAAAGTAATGTTAAAGCATTGGGGTTTTGTGATTGGAAATTTGAATTACTGCACTAATTTTTTTAGAGCTGGAATTTCATTTTTGCAAAGAAAAAAATATGTAAAGCAATATGGGATTCAATAATTACCAAGCCGAATGAATTCTTCCGCCGCCAATCAAATCATCGCCTTCATAAAAAACAGCTGATTGCCCTGGAGCAATTCCAGCCACTCTTTCATCAAAATGTACCAACACCTTATCTGATGCAGTTTTCAAGATGCTTGCATGACCTTTATCTTTGTATCTGATTTTTGTTGAAGCGGCTAAATCATGTTGCACTCCATCATATTTTTGCCAAGTAATTTGATGCACAAACATTTCACTGCGATTCAATTCGTCAATCGTTCCTAGCTCTACCAAGTTTTTTTCGGCATCAATTTTTGTAACAAACATCGGTTCTCCAAGCGCAATGCCTAATCCTTTGCGCTGACCGATAGTATAAAATGGAAAACCTTCATGCTTGCCTAAAATTTTTCCATCGTGATTCACAAAATTTCCGCCAGCTACTTTTTTTTCTAAAGTTGGCACTTGTCTTTTTAAAAAACCACGGTAATCATTATCAGGTACAAAACAAATTTCGTAGCTCTCTGGTTTGTTTGCCACGGCATCATAACCTGCATCCACAGCCATTTCACGAACATTTGTTTTGCGTAAATCGCCTAATGGGAAAATTGTTCTTGCAATACTTTCTTGTCGCAATCCCCACAAAACATACGATTGGTCTTTGGTTTCATCCACCGCTTTTTGAATAAAATGTCTGCCATTCAATTCCGATTTTTTTGCATAATGCCCAGTGGCAATAAATTCGCAATCCATCGCATCAGCTTTTTGTAACAGCACATCCCATTTTACATGCGTATTGCACAGCACACAAGGGTTTGGTGTTCGCCCTGATAAATATTCTGAAACAAAATCATCAATCACCGCTTTGCCAAATTCATCTTTTATATCCAAAATATAATGTGCAAAACCATTGCGCACAGCCACTTCACGGGCATCGTTGATGGTATCTAAATTACAACAACCTGTTTCTTTTTTACTGCCGCCACTCTTGGCATAATCAAAAGTTTTCATAGTGACACCTACCACTTCATAGCCTTCTTCATGCAACATTAAAGCTGCCATAGTGCTATCTAAGCCGCCACTCATCGCCACTAAAATTTTTCCTCTCTTACTCATTGTTGCAAATTTATGACTATTAAAACCGATGACAGAATGAATTGTTTATTTTTTTGATTATAAAAGAAATCTATTTCAAACTCATTTAATTACATTTGCGCCGCTTATTTTTCTCAATCAAACAAAATTTATTTATTAAAAAACATGGCAAACAAAATTAAAGTAGCCAACCCAGTTGTAGAATTGGATGGTGATGAAATGACAAGAATTATCTGGAAGTTTATCAAAGAAAAATTGATTCTTCCTTATTTGGAATTAGATATTAAATATTACGATTTAGGAATTGAATATCGTGATGAAACCAACGACCAGGTTACGATTGATTCAGCTAACGCAATTTTGAAATATGGTGTTGGAATTAAATGCGCTACGATCACTCCTGATGAAGCTCGTGTAGAAGAATTCAAATTGAAACAAATGTGGAAATCACCAAACGGTACTATCCGAAATATTTTGGATGGAACTGTTTTCCGTGAACCAATTGTCTGTAGTAATGTACCTAGATTAGTGCCTAACTGGACTGCTCCTATTTGCATTGGTCGTCATGCTTTTGGCGATCAATATCGTGCAACAGATTTTGTTACAAAAGGTAAAGGCAAATTGACGATTAAGTTTGAAGGCGAAGATGGAACTAAACAAGAATTTGAAGTTTACAATTTCAAAGGTGATGGCGTTGCGTTAGCTATGTATAATACTGACGAATCTATTAAAGGCTTTGCTCATGCCTGTTTCAACCAAGCTTTACAAAAGAAATGGCCATTGTATTTATCTACCAAAAACACCATTTTGAAAAAATACGATGGTCGTTTCAAAGATATTTTTGAAGAAATTTATCAAGCAGATTACAAAGCAAAATTTGAAGCAGCAGGTATCGTTTACGAACACCGTTTGATTGATGACATGGTTGCTTCTGCATTAAAATGGAATGGAAATTTTGTGTGGGCTTGTAAAAATTATGACGGCGATGTGCAAAGCGATACAGTAGCACAAGGCTTTGGTAGCTTAGGTTTGATGACTTCAACATTAGTAACACCAAATGGAAAAGTGATGGAGGCTGAAGCAGCACATGGTACTGTAACTCGTCACTATCGCGACCACCAAAAAGGAAAACCAACCTCTACCAACCCTATTGCATCTATTTTTGCATGGACTCGTGGTTTAGAATTCCGAGGCAAATTGGATGGCAATCAAGAGTTAATTAACTTCTGTCATGCTTTAGAAACTGTTTGTGTTGAAACCGTTGAAAGCGGCAAAATGACCAAAGATTTAGCGGTTTGTATTCATGGCAATAAAGTAAATCATGGTGAACATTATTTATACACCGAAGAATTTTTAGATGCTCTAGATCAAAATCTGAAAGTGAAATTGGCTAAATGATTTTTCAGAAATTAATTTCAAAAATCCTTCAACGAACAATTGTTGAGGGATTTTTTATTTGTGGATGAGCTACTTTCCAAGAGGAAATAGTTTAATAATTTTACTATATGAAATTTTCGGAATTTACGGCTAATCATGTTCACTCCATTTTCTTTGGTGACAACTTGACTATCACTAACATGAAATAAGTTTATCCAACATTGCATATAATGAAATCAATAAAAAAATGACTCTTCATTTGTAATGTGTATAATAATTCCTCGAAATAAATTTTTGAGAATTGTTTTGTTGATTCGTAAATCAGTAATATAAAAGGAAATGCAGCAGTTGTGAATATGTGACTAAGAAATTGGAGTATATTTAATTTGAGTAAAACCATTTTCTATTCCCTCCATAACTTTCGTGTTGTAATTATATTTTAACTCATTTACAACCTTTGATGTAATTGCTCCATTTTCAGCAAGCATGGCTTTAATAAAGAAGATAGAATTACTGTCACGATTATTCGAATCAATGATGTATTTATAGTGTTCAATCATTGCTACCTTTTGCGGCTTGTTATTTTGAATTATATAGTAATAGTTGTCTTTAACCTCAACTATGTATTCATTTTGCACCGTGTTATTCATAAAGGTTTGCATTTTCCATTTGCCTTGCAATAATTCTGTGTTTAAAATACCCCTCTGTTGTTGGTAGTTTTTTATTTCTCTTTGATGCTCTAATTTATTTTCATTTAATTGGTGTTCCAAAGAATTAATTTTATCATTTGCTTCTTCTAATAATACAAGATTAGAACCTTCCTTTTCAATTATTTTTTCAATAAAATCTCTTCTAACATCTAATGATTCTCTCAAGCTCATGTATTTTTCAATTCCTATTTTACCACTTTTTAAAATACTTAAATTCCAATCATTACTTCTTTTGTCAATCCATGTTTGAAATGCTTTTACTCCAGTAGAAACAAATGGAAAAGCAAATGTGTACCCAACTGCAAAAAATATTGGACACCAAAATGAATAACATTTATCAGTGTTCTTAGTGATAAAATCTAAGTAACTTTTATACCCATCTTGATTAAGGAATTTTTCATTGTAAAAAATTAGTACAATGACGATTTTCCAATTCCAAACTAACCATGAAATGATAAATGAAAAGATGAGTGGATTCGAAATCCGAATGTTTATTTGTTTGAAAAAATCTTTTACTGTTTCCATTTTCAAAATTAAATTTTATTTCCAATTCATTTCAAAAAAACGCCCAATCATTTCTGATTGAGCGTTTTTCTATTTCATTAGCACATGGCGCCTATTATCAAATCAGCACATTGTTTACCTCACCACCACCAATCCATCAAACACATCCACCAACAAAGGTTTTGACTTGTCGATATTGCCTTCCAGTATTTTGCGGCTCAAGGCATTGGTAATTTCTTTTTGAATCAATCGTTTTAATGGTCGTGCACCGAATTGTGGTTCGAAGCCATTATCAGCCAGGTAGTTCAAAGCATAATCGGTTAATTCCAATTGCAAATCTTGCTCAGCTAATTTCTTTTTCAAATCAGCCAATTGTATTTCAATAATGTGGCGGATTTCTGATTTCAACAATGGTTTGAAAACTAAAATTTCATCTACACGATTCAGGAATTCAGGTCGCAAAGTTTTCTTCAACAATTCCATCACTTCAGCTTTGGTTGCAGCATATACTTTATCCATTTTCGTTTCATCCACTTTTTCAAAATTCTCCTGAATGATATGACTACCCAAATTGCTCGTCATGATGATAATGGTGTTTTTAAAATTCACCACACGACCTTTATTGTCGGTCAATCGTCCATCATCCAACACTTGCAACAACACATTGAAAACATCAGGATGTGCTTTTTCAATTTCATCCAGCAACACAACTGAATAAGGTTTTCTGCGAACAGCTTCGGTTAATTGTCCGCCTTCATCATAACCCACATATCCTGGAGGAGCACCAACCAAGCGGCTTACAGCATGTTTCTCTTGATATTCACTCATGTCAATTCTCGTCATCATGCTTTCATCATCAAACAAATATTCGGCTAAAGCTTTTGCCAATTCTGTTTTGCCCACACCTGTTGAACCTAAGAAAATAAACGAGCCAATCGGTTTTTTCAAATCGTTTAAACCTGCTCTGCTGCGGCGTATAGCATCTGCCACTGCCACAATCGCTTCATCTTGCCCCACCACACGTTTGTGCAATTCATCTTCTAAATGCAATAATTTTTCACGTTCGCTTTGCAACATTTTTGAAACAGGAATGCCCGTTGCTTTCGCCACACTTTCGGCAATATCTTCGGCATCCACTTCTTCTTTCAACATTCTTTTGCCGCTATCCAGTTTTTCTAAATCTAATTCTAATTGATGCTGCTTGCTTTCTGTTTCTTTTATTTTTCCATAACGAATCTCTGCAACCCTGCCATAGTCGCCACTTCGCTCGGCTTGCTCGGCTTCTAATTTGAATGCTTCAATTTCTTTTTTCGATTGTTGAATAGCATCCACTATCTTTTTTTCGTTTTGCCATTTTGCTTTTAACGAATCTCTTTCAGCAGAAAAATTGGCGATTGTTTCATTTAATTCGCTCAATTTTTTTTCATCTTTTTCTCTTTTAATCGCTTCTCTTTCAATTTCTAACTGACGAATTTTTCGTTCCAATTCATCCAACTCTTCGGGCAACGAATCCATCTCTAATCGAAGCTTGGCGGCACTTTCATCCATTAAGTCAATGGCTTTATCAGGCAAAAATCTATCGGTGATATAACGGCTTGATAATTCAACCGCAGCAATTATCGCTTCATCTTTAATTCGCACTTTATGATGCGTTTCATATCTTTCTTTCAATCCACGAAGAATTGAAATCGCATCTTCAATTGTTGGTTCATCAATAAACACCTTTTGGAATCGGCGTTCTAAGGCTTTATCTTTTTCAAAATATTTCTGATACTCATTTAATGTAGTTGCGCCAACAGCTCTCAACTCACCACGAGCTAATGCAGGTTTTAAAATATTTGCAGCATCCATTGCGCCCTCTGTTGCGCCAGCACCAACTAGTGTGTGGATTTCATCAATAAACAAAATGATATTGCCATCGCTTTCGGTTACTTCTTTTACCACCGCTTTTAATCGTTCTTCAAACTCACCACGATATTTTGCACCAGCCATTAATGCGCCCATATCTAGTGCGTAAATTATTTTTCCTTTCAAATTTTCAGGAATATCGCCATTCACAATTCGGTGTGCAATTCCTTCTGCAATCGCTGTTTTGCCCACTCCAGGTTCGCCAACTAATATAGGATTATTCTTTGTTCTTCGTGATAAAATATGAAGCGTTCTACGGATTTCTTCATCACGTCCAATCACTGGGTCGAGCTTTCCTGCGGCTGCTAATTCGTTTAAATTTTTTGCGTACTTCTGCAATGAATTATACTGTGCATCAGCGTTTTGAGAAGTTACAGTGCTGCCTTTTCGCAAATCTAAAATCGCAGTTTTTAAATTCTTTTCGTTTAAGCCTTCTTCTTTCAACAGTTTAGAAACCGCATCATTGCTGGATAATAAGCCCAACAATAAATGTTCAACGCTTACAAACTCATCTTTAAAATCTTTCAAAAAAGAATTGGTTTTCATCAAAACCGAATTCAAATCTCTTGATAATGCTTGTCCACCTTCTGTTGAAGTGGTTGGTAATTTGTTCACCAAATCTTGATTTCGTTTTTCAATCGAAACAATATTGGCGTTGTTTTTTTTCAACAAATATTCCATCGTGTCTTCGCTTTCAGTCAACAAAGCATCGAGCAAATGCGATGTTTCAATCTGCGGATTTTTTAAATTAAAAGCCTCTTGTTGTGCAGCCTGCACAACTTCCTGGGCTTTGATGGTAAAGTTGTTTAAATTCATTTTTTAAAATTAGATGATTAGAAAATTAGCAGATTAGAAGATGTGAGTACAATTAAAATCAATTTACTCATCTACTAATTTGCTCATTGGCTTTCTGCAACAAATTAACCAATTCAATTAACAAGAAAGAATGACAGAAATCACTACAGGTAAATGAAAGAGTGGCGGATGGGAAGAACTGAAACTGCTGAATTGGCAAAAATTATAGCTTCTGCGCCACCTGCAAATAATGATTGAAGAAAAACTCTTGTTTTAATTTTTCGGTTTGTAAAATTTTCAAACCTCTTTTGGTGAGCAATTGTTCGTAATCATTCAAATCAAATTGATGAGGGTGCAACACATCGCCCGGAATCAATCGGAATAAATGCTTGAAGAATGGATGATTGTGAGCATCAATCGTGATAATTAATTTTCCATTAGGTTTCAACAACGAAGAAAGTTTATCATAACACAAATCCAAATCGCTTACATGATTGATGGCATTCATGCAAAACACCACATCATATTTTTTTTCGGTGGTAAAATCTTCAAATGGCAAGGCATGAAATTTCACATTCGGATACATTGCTTTTTTGAAATGCGGTAAATTATTTTCGTATTCATTCAGCAACGGGTCTTCGGCATCAAGTCCAATATTTTCAGGAAGGATTATAAAAACACCTGCTGGCCCACAGCCACAGTCGAGTACTTCGCAACCATTTTCAAATTTTAAATCATTGATTTGTGCTAACAGATTATTCCAGTATTCTTTTTTCCAGACTAAATATTCGGTTGGATTTTTATCCTGCAAATAATTCTTCCACCATCGCAGTTCAATGTTTTGAGCCAGATTCCATTTCCATGTTTTTTGTTGCATAGGGCGAAGATAAGAGTTGGTATTAATTAAATTGGAAGGTTTGCAAAACTCAACAACTCTTTTGCATAATTTCAAATTGATTATATTTGCAGTTATTATTAACCTTATGAAAAATTTATTACTTCTGTCTTTTTTGATTTTTTTTTGTAATTCCATCATTGCTCAAAACAGGAATGGATGGGTGAGCAAAAAAGGAACTTTTGGGACCCATTATTTTATTGAAAACAAGGGGCAATTTGACGATCTTCAACATCATGTAAAAAATGTACTTTACTCACTTCAAGATCATGATGAAATATATTTTACTAAAACGGGATTTACTTTTCACCTGGTAAAAATGCCCAAAATAGAAAAAGAAAAAGTAGCCGGAAAAGAAAGCGAAGAAGAAGAAGAAAAGGAGAGGGCAAGGGCTTTGAAAAACAGAAAAGAAGAGTGGGTAGAAATGAATTGGTTGAATGCAAATCCTAATGTAGATGTGATAGCAGATGAAAAAAGCAATCATTATTTCACTTATGGTGCACCCGATTTTAATAGCTATGGCTATAAAAAAATTACTTACAAAAACTTATACAATGGAATTGATGTAATTATTGAATTGCATCCAAAAGGGGGAATAAAATATAGTGTGATTGCTAATTCGGCAGCAGCATTAAAACAATACCAATTCCAATATTCATCAGCAAATAAATATTTAACTACTAAGCTAATCAATAATCAATTGTATTTGATTAATCAATGCGATACTTTATTAGAGACTGAGTTGATTGCGCATGATGAGGCTGGCAATAATATTAAAATTCAATATCAACTGAATAAAAACAAGATTGCTTTCGAAATTCTTAATTCAGGTAATGAAAACCAAAAAATAATTATTGATCCCTGGGTAGCGCCTGTTACAACATTGTCAGGAACTGGTGGTGCTTACGATATGTGTTATGATGTTGATTTTGATTCACATAATAATTTGTTTGTATATGGAGGGGGAGGTGGTTCAGGAAGTTTAACTCAACCCATATATTTATCAAAGGTTGCTAAATATGATAATCTTGGAAATTTACTTTGGACATTTATGGGGGCAGTAGCATCGGCAGGTTGGTATAGTTTAGGAAATGATGGTAATGGCGATGCCGGAAATTTTGTTGTAGATAAATTATCAAGCAAAGTGTATGTCAGCCAAGGATTTAATATTAATGGAGCACAAGTAATAAGATTAAATGCTGCTGGAAATTATGACAATTTTATCTCAGTAGCAAACACATCATTTCTTGAAATCTGGGAATTAAAATTCAATTGTAGTACAGGAGAGTTGATTGGAATGGGTGGTGCAACTGTATCTAATTCGAATTTTGGCATCATTGATACTACAACTGGAGCATTAACTACCTCAAATGTAACTGGTTTATCAGGCAGCAGTCAGGATATTGCAAACGCAGTAATTGATAATAGTGGGAATCCTTATTTGATTTTTGCAGACGGGTTAGGTGTTCAGCCCAATATTATATTTACAAACTGAATAGTACCTACACCACTGTTACCTGGAATAGTCCAACAAATTTTACCACTTTGGCTGAAGCCAATAATAAACCTTACGTGTATGGTTTTGGATTTGGAAACAGTGTTAATGTGCTAGCTGTAAATAAACAGTACATCTTTTATTATGATGGGTATAATCTGGAGGCTTTAAATGCTGCCACTGGAAGTATTGTTGGATCCCCAATAATTGTATCCAATAATTTTCAGGCAATGTATCAGGCTGGGATTGTAGCAAATGACTGCAATGAAGTTTTTGTTGGTGGTGATAACGGCGATATCTTAAAATATCAGTTCAATGGAAGCGTTTTTACCCCTTTGTCTTCAATTAACATTCCTGGTCAATCGAATCGTAAAATACATGACATTATGTATAACAGTTCAAATCAGATGTTATATGCATGTGGTGATAGTTTTGTGGCAGTGGTTAGTCCACAATCAATCTGCGTTGATTCCGCTCTTCATCTGGCCATTACTACCTCTTGCCCCGATTCGGCCATAGTTTCTGTTGTAACCTCAGGTGCATCAGCTTATTCTTATACATTTACTTGGATTGATTCATTGAGCGGAAATATCATTCAGTCGCATTCAAAACCTTTAGGCACCTTACATGATACATTGGTTGGTATTCATCTTGATTCAATAATTAAAGTTACTGTCGTCCGAAACTCACCATGTCAGATAGTATCAAACACGGTATATTTTATTTTACAATGCAACAAAAAAATAATCACTATTTGCAATGGGTCGTATTATACTTTATCCAACGGAAAAAAGATTAATTTACCAGGTAATTATCCCGATACACTAATTGATTATCACGGCATTTATGATAGCATAATAGTGATTCAATTAAAAGTATTCCCACTTCAATCTAAAACTATTGATGCTGCTATTTGCAGCGATCAGAATTATTTATTACCCAATGGCTCAACAGTAACATCACCAGGAGTTTACTCTTATACCTACAAAAACAAATTTGGGTGCGATAGTATTGTGACTATCAACTTAACTATTGACGATTGTGAGATTTGTAAAATTGCTGTGCCATCTGCCTTCACACCCAATGGCGATGGATTTAATGACAAATTCAGGGCAGAAGCCAATTGCATTATTTCACAATATGATTTAGCTATTTATAACCGATGGGGGCAAAAAGTTTTTGAATCAAAAAGCATAGATGATGCTTGGGATGGCACATTCAATGGTGTTCCGCAACCTTCCAGTGTGTTTGTTTATTATTTATCAGTCACCAAAGCCAATGGCGAATTGAAAAATTTTCAGGGTAATGTGAGTTTGCTACGTTAATAACATAGCTGAAACTACTTCCATTCAATTAATTACTGATACTTTTTTGCTTCAGAGCATTGGTATTAGCTTAAGAGATGCACGATGAGCAGATAAGAATAACTGAAATACCTGCCGAATGCAATTCCTTAATTGGAATCATGCCTTTAATACCCTACTTCCTTAAATAAAATCATTTACCCTATTCCCAATTTTAGGAAAGGCATCGGAAAATGTTTTTACCCTATTCCCAGATTTCGGAAAGGCATCCGAAAAAGTTTTTGCTGCTTCGGTTAGTTTCTTACTAACCGAAAAGATTTCTTTTCTTGATGACACGAACCTTGGCGAAGACAAATCAATTGCATTTGTTGTATCCCGAATTCCTATTGTCGCATCCAGAAATCCTTTTGCGATAACCCGAATTACATTTATAGATTTAATGACTATTTTTGTTTAATCAAATTTAACTTCCATGAAGAAAGCATTACTTCTTTTTTTACTACTTTTAGTTGTCTTTGGATTAAATAATAAATCCTATGCACAACCCAATTTGGTTTCTAATCCAAGTTTTGAAGAGTTTAAGGGAAATGGATGTAGTCCTTTTTATGGAGTTTCATTTGATTCCTACTACGATTCAATACCTTTTTCTGGCTATTGTTGGTTGAAAAATTGGATTAGCATTAGTCAATTACCCGATGTATGGTCGTTGCATCTGCCATATCCAGGAGGTTTGCCTAATAATACTACTGTTACAAAACATGTTTATCCTCATTCTGATTCTACTATTGTGGGAGGGGGGGGGGGGGCC